>CALXMH010000008.1 GCA_944389425.1 uncultured Clostridia bacterium | reverse complement strand
AATGTTATTCCGCTTATTTCTTTTCATATGTATATCACTCCAATCTTCATATTTTCTTCAATTTTGTAGAGTAGCCCGAGAAGTTGATATATATTATTTTGAAGTCCGAGGAAGTTGTACGTCGTACGCTCCCACTCACGAAGCCATGTGAGGCAAGAAATAATATATATCAACTTCTCGGGCGGCTACCTAAAAAAGCAAAACAAAAAGACACATAAACCTAGCTACATAGCTAAGTTCATATGTCTCATATGTCTATATATTTCTCCTATTTAATTTCTCTAATATACTACCTGTGTGTGTGTGTGTGTACAACCATGCGGCTTTCAGCGTTTGTTATCATTTTCTTTAATTCCTTTCTTTTGTTTATATATAAATCATACATTGCACTAAATAATTAATATATATATATTCTAATACTTATTATATACAAAATCAATAAATTTGTCTACTATTTTTATTGACTTTTTGGGTTCATGTATATTATAATAATAGTAGAAAATGACAATTCCACAAACGTGGTTTTGCCCAATATAGGTTTTTGAACTCACACCTATTTAGCCAATAACAGATGTGAGTTCTTTTTTATTTATGTAGTTGCTTATCAATCCAGTTCTTATACAGAACTGCTGTCAAGGCAACGTTTAATGTTAAAGATAATATTAATAATATAATCATAAATACTATCATTTTAACCATAAACATCACCACCTCTCCTACGGCATACCGTAAAATCAAGTGGCAAAACCCCATCTGCTTATTATCATTTTCTACTTTATTAACTATACATTATTTTTTGTCAAAAAGCAAGTGTTAATTGAAATGTTTTGTCAAATTGTTTGTCTATATCCATTTCTTTATGTATTCATAAACTTTATGAATTGGCAGCCCTACTACTGTTGAATAATTCCCATCTATCTTATCTATAAATACCGCAAATTTATCTTGTATTGCATATGCACCAGCTTGGTCGAAGCATTTGCCTTCATTTATCCAATCTACAATTTCTTCTCTTGAAATATCTTTAAAATATACATCTGTTATATCATAATCTATATATTCAGCATAATTATCTCCATCTTGTGATAAAATAGCAATACTTGTTATAACTTGATGTTTATCATTCCTTAAAGTTTCTAACATTGAAACAGCTTCCTTAAAATCTTTTGGCTTTCCAAATAATTTTCCATCTTTTACAACCATAGTATCAGAGCCAATAACAACTCTATCCCCGTCTGTTTCGTCAAACACTGCTTTTGCTTTAATATACCCTAGTTTTTTAGACTGTTCTATAATACTTAATCCATCTTCTAATGTTTCTTCTGCATTACTAACAATAATATCAAACTTAGGCACAAACATTCCTAATAAATCTTTTCTCCTTGGAGATTTTGATGCTAATATAATTCTCATAAAATTCGCCCCTTTTTGATTTTATTATATATTAATATCAAATAATTGCGAATTTGTCCATATTATGTACGTTTTTTATATGAATTTTAATGTATTTCTTTTTCTTTTTTAATTAAATTTTTCAAAGTTTTCCTATATAAACCTGTAATTTCTCCTATTCCCCCCAATACAAATTCTCTTTTTATTGTATTTTTTTACCTACTTCTTCAATTTGTACTTCTATATTGCACTTAACTCCTCCTTCTAGTTCTGTTTTTAAATCCATTATTCCAAATTCTTGCTCTGGTTCTTTTATATATACTTTTAGAATTTTCTGTTCCACATTTTTTGCTAAAAGTATTGAAATTTTTGTTTAAATATGGTAAACTATGATGTAGTCGTATTTAATAAACATATGGGAGGTGCTTTATACTATGGCTAGATGTGAAATTTGTGATAAATCAGTTAGTTTTGGTAATAAATTAAGTATTACTCGTTCTCATATTAGTAAAAGAACAACAAGAACTTGGAAACCTAATTTAAGAAAAGTTAAAGCCGTTGTTAATGGAGAACATAAAAGAATTAATGTATGTACTAAATGTTTACGTTCTGGAAAAGTAGAGAGAGTTTAGTAATATTAAAGAATGTCTTTTTATTTAAGGCATTCTTTTTATTACATATAAGATAAAAAATTAAAGAAAAGTGGTTATACTCCACCTTTCTTATGTATTTAATCTCTAATACCAAATATAAATTTTACAAATCCCCTTAGAAATTTGGGTACTTTTTTAACAACAATTTTCACTTTTAACACTCTCCTTTATTATTAGCATGCCAGCCACGCTATACCGATAATGCATAGTGCAACTCCGGATTATAAATAACCATCCTGTTATAGGAAGTAATAGGACCATTAAAATACCTATACCAAAGCCTATTAAACATACGCCCAATGTCTTTTTTAGCAAGCCTAACATAATATATTACCTCCTTTTAATATATTATATTATTTAAACTAAAAAACGTGAAATTATTTTGAAAGAAGGATTTAATTTGAAAAAAAACAAAGAAACAATTGTAGAATTAATCGAAAAATTAAAAATTGCACACCCAGAAGCTACTTGTAGTTTAGATTTTGGCTCTCCTTTTGAGCTATTAATTTCTGTAATGCTATCTGCTCAGTGCACAGATGAGCGAGTTAATAAAACAACTCCTGCAATTTTTGCTAAATATAATAAACCAGAAGATTTTGCTAGCATGGATGTACATTTATTAGAAGACTTAATTCATCCTTGTGGCTTTTATAAAAATAAAGCCAAAAATATAATTGCTTGTAGCAAAAAATTAATAGAAGATTTTGGTGGCGAAGTTCCAAAAACTATGGAAGAACTTATTTTGCTTCCTGGTGTTGGAAGAAAAAGTGCAAATGTTATAATGCTTGAAGCTTTTAATAATCCAGTTGGTATTGCTGTTGATACACATGCAAAACGAGTTTCAAATAGAATTCGGTTTAAGCAAACAATCTGACCCAGAAAAAATAGAGCAAGATTTATTAAAACTAATTCCAAAAGAGTATATTAAAGATGTAAATCATTTATTTGTTTATCATGGTAGAAAAATATGTGATAGTAGAAAACCAAAATGTGAAATTTGCCCTATAAATAATTTATGTGATAAAAATATAGTATAATTTTGTAAAAATTATTTATACTAATTATTATCGCGAGGTGATTTCTTGACTAATATTAATTGTACTTGTGATTGTATTTATCAAAAAGACGGTAAATGCTCTTTGGATGAAATTTCAAGCAAGACTTTGACTCCACAGGTTAATTGTGCATATTTTTTTAATAGAGAAGTCAAGCAAAAAAACACATAAATTTATATGTTTTTTTTGTGTATTTAATTGACAAAATTAAAATAAAGCTATATTATTAGTAATATTAAAATATGGAAGGAGAGACAATTTTATGTCAAGAAAAAGTTTAAAAATTTTACTTGTTTTAGTAACAATTTTAAGTCTAGTTTCAACATTTAGTTTTGCAACAGATGAAACAGCTACTGATAATACCAATTCAGCAGCTACAACTACATCTGAAGAGAATTCTGCTTCTACAAGTGAGGAAACAACCGATGGAACTACTGCTGAAGAAGGAACAGATGGTGAAACTACTGGTGAAACCACAGGTGATACTGAAACAGAAGAACCTAGTACCAATCATGACCTTTATGTAACTGGTACTGACATTACAGTTGAAGCTGATGAAACAGTTAATGGTAATGCTTTTCTTTTTGGTGATACTGTAACAATAAGAGGACAAATAGGTGGTGACCTTTTTGTTGTTGCAAATACATTAAATGTTGATGGTGGTCAAATATATGGTAATGTTTTTGCGCTTGCTTCTGATACAATTAGACTAGATGGACTAATTTATGATTTATATGCAGTTTGTGACAATTTAACAGTAGCATACGATGGTCTTACATATAGAGATTTAAAAGTTACATGTAACACTGCAAGCATTAATGGTGTTATTGGTAAAGATGTAAATATTGAGGCAAGAGAATCTCTAACAATTGAATCTGATTGCTTTATTTATGGTAATTTAAACTATTCTGCACCAACTGAAATTGATATTGCAGATGGTTTAATCGAAGGTGATACAAATTACAGTGAACTTTCTATTACATCTAGTAATAATGTTTTAGGATATGTAATTTCATTGTTAACAATTTTAGTATTTACATTAATTGTATGGCTTGTAGCTTCTAAACTTGCACCTAAATTCTATGGTAGATTAACAACTATGGCTCCAAAGAAAATGGCATTATCTATTTTAGTTGGATTACTTGCATTAATTATTACTCCATTAGTAGCAGCATTATTAATGATGACAATTGTAGGTATTCCAGTAGGATTAGCTCTACTTGCTATTTACATGATTGCTGTTGTATTATCTTTTGCAATGGCAGTTATGAGTATTGCAGCTAAATTAGCTAGTAAAGTAAAAGCACTTGCTAAATTAAATAATTTATTAGCAGTTATTTTAGTAACAATTGTATTATGGTTATTATCACTAATTCCATATGCAGGATTAGTTATTACTTTCGTTGTTATTTTAGCAGGTTTTGGTATGCTTATACTTTCAGTTATAAATAAAAAAGAAAAAACAGAAAAAGTAGCTGAATAATATATATAAAAATAGCACTCTTTTACAGAGTGCTATTTTTTATTATTTTTTTAAATTTTCTATTGTATTTTTAAAATTATCTGATTTTATTATTGCATTTCCTACAACTGCTATATCTATTCCTGCTTGTTTTAAATCTTCTATTGTATCCAAATTAATTCCACCATCTGCTTCTATGTAGATATCTATATTATTTTGAGTAATATATTTTTTCAATTTATCTATTTTTTCTATTGTCTCTGGTATTAATTTTTGTCCGCCTTTACCAGGTTCTACTGTCATTATTAAGCACATATGAATATATGGCAAATATTCATATATTTCTTCTATTTTTGTATTTGGTTTTATAGATAAGCCACATTTTATTCCATTTTGTTTTATTTTATTTATTACTTTTAATAAATCTTCTTTGTTTTCAAAAACTTCATAATGTACTGTTATAAAACTTGGCATAAGTGGTATGTATTGTTCTATAAAATTGTCTACATCTTTTACCATTAAGTGTACATCTAGTGGTAAGTTTGATATTTGTTTTATATTTTCAGCATATTTTAGCATTAAATTAGATGTATTATTTTTTACAAATTTTCCATCCATAACATCTATATGGAAGTAATCTGTTTTCGCAGTTTCTAGATTATAAAATGTTTTTATTGAGTTTTCTTCCTCTACTGATAATATTGAAGTTGAAATTTCTACCATTATATTTTCTCTCCTTTTTTAAAAAGAAAAGTCCCAAAAGGGACCTCTCTTTTAGTCTATATTAAGCACTGCACTTCCTGATGATAAATCCATTTGTTCTTGTTTTTCTCTAACACCATCTACAAATATTTTTACTGTAACAGTTCCCACACCTTCAATTTGTACTGTTATTTTTTCTGTATCTTCTTTATGTGATTTTTTGTAAACTGTATCTTCTGATCCATTTGATGTTACTCTTACTTCTACTTCTACACTTTCTGCTGGAATTTCTTCTCCTTCATCATCATATTCTTTTTGATATCTAAGTAATGATTTTAAGTTAATGTTTAATGTACCAGTTTTAATTTCTTCTAATTTATTTACTGTTAATGTCACTGGTGTTTTTTCGTCTACTACTTTGTCTGCATCTATACTTTGTTTTAGTACCTGTCCATTTGGTTTTGTTGTGTCGGTTTCATATCTTACTGTTTCTATTGTTAGTCCTGCATCTTCTATCATTTTTCTTGCTTCTTCTTCTGTTTTACCTATAACATATGGTACTGTTACTTCTTTTATTCCTCTACCTAAGCTTACATATATTTTAATTGTACTGTCTTTTGCTATTTCTTCTCCTGCTTCTGGTTCTTGTCTTATTACTATTCCTTCTTCTATTTTATCGTTTATTTCTTCTGTTATTTCATATTTTAAGTTCGCAGCCTCTAATTTTTCTATTGCTTCTTCTTTTGTATTTCCTGCAACTTTTGGTATTTCAACCATTTCTATTCCTTTACTTACAGTAAGTTTAATTACTTCTGTTTCATTAATTTTAAAATTGTCTTGATATTTTGGTTCTTGTGCTAATACTAAACCTACTTCTTTTCCTTCTGGTGAAAATTCTTCTGTTATTTCATATTTTAAGTTTAATTCATCCAACTTACCTTTTGCTTCATCTATGTTTAATCCAACTAAACTTGGTATTTGTACTTCGTTTGGTCCACTTCCTGTTAGCATTTTAAATGTTGCAAACATTGCCCCACCAAATACAAGAGCACATATTAATAATATTAATAAAACTTTTACCCATTTCTTTTTAAATACACTTTGTTTTTTATTTTCTTTTGGTTCTTCTCCATCTGTTCTAATTACTCTTGTTGGTTCATCTATTTCTGTTCTATTCATTACAACAAAATTACCATTTGGATTTTTAATTGCTTCTCTTAAATCTACTAGCATTTCTGTTGCAGATGAATATCTTAAATTAGGGTCTTTTTGCATTGCTTTTATTATTATTTTGTTAACACTTTCTGGTATTGTTGAATTTAGTTTTTTAGGTTCTTCTGGTACTTCTTGCATATGCTTTAATGCAACTGAAACTGGTGTATCTGCATCAAATGGAACTTTTCCAGTTAGCATTTCATACATTACAACACCTAATGAGTATAAATCTGATTTTGCATCTGTATATCCCCCTCTTGCATGTTCAGGAGAAAAATAATGCACTGAACCTATTGTAGCTCCAAATGATGTTATTGTAGAATTAGATACGGCTTTTGCAATTCCAAAGTCTGTTACTTTTGCGGTTCCATTTTCTGTTATTATTATATTATGTGGTTTTATGTCTCTGTGGACTATATTGTTTCTATGTGCTACTTCTAATGCTGATGCTATTTGTATTGCAATATTAACTGTCCATTTCCATGGCAAAATACCATCATCTGTTATTATTTCTTTTAATGTTTTTCCTTGCACTAGTTCCATTACTATATAGTGAATTTCTCCTTCACTTCCAACATCATATATTGAAACTATATTCGGATGACTAAGGCTTGCAGCAGCTTGTGCTTCTATATTAAATCTTTTTATAAATTCTGCATCTGTTGTAAATTCTTCTTTTAAAACTTTTACTGCTACATTACGGTTTAAAACATGGCATCTAGCTTTATAAACTGTTGCCATACCACCATTTCCTATTTTTTCTAGGATTTCGTATCTATTTCCAATTAATCTTCCTTCTAAGTTCATTTTTGCATCTCTCCTTAATTTTTTTATTAATCTTCATCTTTAATAATTATAACTGTTATATTGTCGCAACCTCCTGCTTTATTAGCAGCAGCAATTAACTCTTTATTTGGTTGTTCAGGATTATTATTAATAATTTTTACTATTTCTTCTTCATTTAACATATTTGTTAATCCATCTGAACAAATTAATATTGTATCATTTTTTTGTAATTTTTCAACTAATAAATCCGGTTCAACATAAGCTGTACATCCTAATGCTTTTGTAAGCATATGTTTTTGTGGATGCGTTTTTGCTTCTTCTTTTGTTATACTTCCATCATTTATTAGCTTTTCTACATAACTATGGTCTTTTGTTAGTTGTTTTATTTTATTGTTTTTTATTTTGTAAACTCTACTATCTCCTATATGGCTTATATACATCTTGTCCTCTACTAATAGTGCAACTTCTAGTGTTGTTCCCATTTCTTCTAATTCCGTAGTCTGTTTTGTTTTTTCATATACTACCATATTAGCATATTGTGTTGCATCTTTCAATAGGTTAATAATTTCATCTGTTTCTAATTTTATTTTTGAATAATTATTATATATATAATTTTTTACTGAAATAACTGCTAAATTGCTTGCTATTTCTCCTCCTGCATAACCTCCCATTCCATCTGCTAAAACGCAGAGTTTAATTTCATCTAAGTTATGGGATATATAATAAAAATCTTGATTTTTTTCTCTTGCCTTCCCTATATCGGTACCTGCAAAAACTCTCATTTTTCCTCCTCTATTTTTTTAGGTTCTTTCTCCTTAATTGCCCACATGCAGCATCTATATCTGAACCTAATTCTCTTCTAATTGTTGCAACTATTCCATGATTGTTTAAATAATCTCTAAATTTTATTATATTTTCATTTGTACTTTTTGTAAATTTTCCATTTTCTATTTTATTTATTGGTATTAAATTCACATGACAATTCATACCCTTTATTAATTTTATAAGTTTTTTTGCATCTTCTAAATTATCATTATTATCTTTTGCTAATGCATATTCAAATGATACTCTTCTTCCTGTTGTTTCTATATAATATTTACATGCCTGAATTAGTTTTTCTATATTATATACCTTATTTATTGGCATTATTTCGCTTCTTTGCTCGTCAGTTGGGCTATGAAGAGATATAGATAATGTACATTGTATTTGTTCATCTGCTAAACTATAAATTTTAGGAACTATTCCGCTTGTTGATACACTAATATGTCTTGCACCTATTGCTAATCCTTTTGGATTGTTTAATATTCTTATTGCTTTTACTACATTTTCGTAATTATCTAGGGGTTCTCCAATTCCCATAAACACAATGTTAGATATTCTTATATTCTCATCTCTTTGTACTGCCAATATTTGCTCTGCAATTTCACCACTTGTTAAGCTTCTTACAAATGGAATTCCTGTTGATGCACAAAATTTACATCCCATTTTACATCCAATTTGTGAAGATACACATAATGTTTTTCCATATTTGTATTCCATTAAAACAGTTTCTATTGCATTTCCACCATCTAAAATATCAAATAAATATTTTATTGTTCCATCCTTGGATTTTTGTTTTTTTAATATTTCAAAATTTTTTATTATGTATAAGTCGTTTAATTTTTGTCTTAGTTCTTTCGATAAATTTGTCATGTTCTGAAAATCCGTAATGTTTTCTTGCCATAACCATTTAAAAACTTGTTCAGCTCTAAATGGCTTTTCTCCTAATTCTATAAATTCTTGTTTTAGCTCTTCTAAATTAAAATCTTTGATATTTTTCTTCAAGGTCTTGTTTCCTCCAAATAGCTTGGTTTACTATTTTATATCACAAATTACTCTTTTTTTCAATATATTTATTAAATTGTTGCACCTATCATTCCAGCATCATTATTTAATTTAGCCATAACTATAATTGGAATAGCGTTTTTGTTGAAAATATACTCTTCTTTTTTTAGAATATCTTCTAGTTTTTCGAGTATTATATCTTTATAATAAACTATGCTACCTCCTAATGAAATTATTTCTGGTTCAAAAATATTATTTAAATTTGCAATGCCTATTGCTAAATCATTTATATAATTTTCTAATATTTTATTTATTTTTTCATCTTTTTCTGGATTTCTTAATATTTTTACAAGCTCTACTCCTGTAATTTCATTATTTATTTTTAGTTCTTTTTTAACTCTTTTTCTTAGATTTCCAATAGATGCATATGCTTCAAAACATCCTTTTGATTTACAGCTACATTTTTCTCCATTTTTATTTATAATCATATGTCCTATTTCAAATGCTTCACTTTTTTTACCTTCTAATAATTGTCCATTATAAAAAACAGCTCCACCTATCCCTGTTCCAATTGTTAGCATAATTGAATTATCATATCCCTTTAATGTTCCATATTCTTTTTCTGCAAGAGCTGCACATTTTGCGTCATTTCTTACTTGTATCTTAATATTTCTGAATTTCTTCTCTAAATTACTTTTTAAATCTAGTTTTTCTATTTTTAAATTTTTGGCTTTTCTTATAGTTCCATTTTCTATGATACCAGGACATGCTATTCCTATTTTTTCTATATTTTCTTTTTCAAAATTATTTTCAGTTATAATTGATTTTATTTCTGAAATTACTAAGTTTAAAATATTTTCTTCTCCTTTTTCTGTTTCTTTTAAATCTTTTTCCACTTTATATACTACTTTTCCACTTTCAATTATTCCAACTCCTATATGGCTTCCGCCTAAATCTATACCAATTTTCATATTTTATTTCCTTTCTTTTTAGAGTAAATTAAAAGGATGTAATAGATACATCCTTTTTTGTTTTATGCAATTTATAAATATGCTGAAAATAGGAATGAACCCATGTATACTTGAATTAATGGTACAAGTACTACTAGTACGAAGAATACTAACAATATTCCTACTACTGAATATACTAATTCTGGTAGTGCTTTCATTATTTTTTCCATTATATTGTCTATGTCTATTTGCATATATTCTACTAATTTTGTCATCATTTCTGCTAAATCTGTTTGCATACCTATTTTAAGCATTTCTGTTATCATTGGTGATGATAATCCTGTCTTTTCAAATGGTTCTATCCAAGACTGACCAATTAAAATATTGTTTATAGATGTTTCTATTACAGATAGTAAAACATAATTGTGAACAACATTTTTACTTACTTCTAAGGCATCTTGTATTCTAACTCCATTTTCTACATTTAATAAAACAGCTCTCATAAATCTTGAAAAGTCTAATGCATATATTAGTTGACCAAATATAGGCATTGTATATTTAAAATAATGCCAATTATACTTGCCTTTTGGCGTATTTATATAAAAGACTATTAATCCTATTATTGCAAGAATTACAAGTACTGGAATATACCAAAATTCTACTAAGTCATCTAAAAATCCAGAGAACCATTGTGTTACTGGTGGAAGCTTATCTTCTGTTCCTACTTGGTCGAAAACATTTTGAATTATTGGAATTACAAATATTGTTCCAACAATAAGCATTACTAATATTGCAACAAATTGAATTATGTTTGGCAATAATATTTTTTTTATTCTTTTATTTACAGTTGTTAATTCTTCTAAATATTTTACTCCTTGCTCTAGTGAAGTTGTTAGTGAACCGTGATAGTTCTCCAACTTTTATCATATTAACATATATATATGGGAATACATCTGGATAGTATTCCATAGTTGAATACATATTTTCACCAGCTTCAAGTCCTGCCAACATGTCTTCTAGAATTTCTTTTAGTTTAGGATGTTCTGTACTTTCTATTATTGTAGTTAGAGCATGTATGTTATTAAAATTTGCTTTTTTAAGCAGATAAAATTTTTGTGTAAAAACTATTATGTCTCTTGGTGTTATTTTGTTTGTTCTAATTAAAGCATTAGAAATTTTCTCTTTTGTTGATACTTTTCTTTTTCTTGTTTTTTTAATAACATTACCATTATTTAAGTTTTCAAGCATTTCCTCGACATTTTTTACGTTTTTCTTATTCTTCTGTGTTTTTGTTTTTAGTTGTACTACACTAATTGGTGTTAAATCATTTCTTTTTATTTTTTTAATTACTGAATTTTTACTGGAATCTTCAATTCTATTTCTTACTATATGTCCATCTTTGGTCAATGCTCTATATACATATAAAGGCATGTTTTCCCCTCCTCCCTTATGCTTGTCTTATTTTAAGTTGCATTATAGTTCTATTTAAAGTGTCTAAATTCTTTTCTTCTATTTGAGCTTTTGCTTGTTCTAAGGTTATTCTTCCATCTACAAATAGTCTTGCAATTGAGTTTATTAAACTTATACTTCCTTTATCAATATTTGTTTGTACTGCATCTTCAATTTCAGAAACACTTAATTTTTCTTTTCTTATATATCCTGCAATTACATTATCTACAACCATTACTTCTGGTACTAATACTAATTTCCCATCTGTACCTTTTAATAGTCTTTGAGAAATAACTAGTTTTAAAAGTGAAGAAATTAAATATTTAACACTAGATTGGTCACTTATTTGATAAAAGTTTATCATTCTATCTATTGTTTCTGCACATGATTTTGTGTGTAATGTTCCTATAACTAAGTGTCCTGATTCTGCCATTTCAATAGCGGCATTCATTGTTTCTTTATCTCTTATTTCTCCAATTACTAGTATATCACAGTCTTCTCTTAAAGAGTTTTTTACACCATCACTAAAATTAAGTGCATCTTTTCCTATTCCTACTTCTTTTTGTACTATTATAGATTTTTTTGATGTATGCTTATATTCAATTGGATTTTCTAATGTTAGTATTTTTTTATTTTGTTTTTCATTTATTTCATTTATTAAGGCATTTAATGTTGTAGTTTTACCAGAGTTAGTTTTACCAGTTACTAATATTAGTCCTTGTGGTTGATAAGTCATTCTTCTTACAATATCAGGAACTCCTAAATCTTCGAATTTAGGTAATTCATTTTTTATAATTCTAAGTGTTGCAACAGGTATGTCGTCTGATAATGAAATATTTACTCTTAAACGAATATTATGATATTCATAAGAAGTATCTAATCTTCTACTTTTTCTAAATAATTCATCGTTTTCTACATTTCCTCTTATGAAAAAGTCGTACATTTCCCACATATCATCTTCTGTTAGTACATCCATTGTATCTATACTTGATAAATCTCTTGATATTCTAAGCATAGGTTTTAAACCATTTATTAAGTGAATATCTGATGCATCTTTTTCTAATGCTTCATCTAAAATTTTTTCCATTTGTAACATTTTTTATTTTCCCCCAATCTTTAGTATATAAGCAATTTTTTGTTTAATTCTTGCAAAGTAGTTATTCCATCTATAACTTTTTGTATTCCGTCTACAACTAATGGTTTATAGCCTAACTCAATTGCTTTTTTTCTAATTTCAATTGTTGATTCATCATTAATTACCATTTCTCTTAAATCTTCTGTCATGTCTAATAATTCAAATACTGCCACTCTTCCATAGAAACCTGTGTGGTCACAATGTTCACATCCAACTGATGTAAATGTTTTCTTGTTAGACAAATCAAATTTTACATTATATTTTTCTCCTATTTTATTTATAATTTCTATTTCGTCTTTTGTAAATTCTCTTTCATGTGCACATTTTGGACATATTCTTCTTACTAATCTTTGTGATACAGATAATCCTAATGTACTTCCTATATCGTAATTTGATATTCCTAATTTTCTTAATCTTGTTATTACCTCAACTGCATCCATTGTGTGAATTGTAGATAATACATAATGTCCTGTTTGTCCTGATTGCATTGCTATTTCTGCTGTTTCTAAATCTCTTATTTCTCCAACTAATATTGTATCTGGGTCTTGTCTTAATACTGTTCTTAAAGAATCTGAGAAACTTGCTTTTGGGTCAACTTCTATTTGATTTAGTCCTGCAATTCTTATTTCAACTGGATCTTCAATTGTAGTAATATTTACTTCTGCTTTATTTAGCATATCTATAATACTATATAAAGTTGTTGTTTTTCCTTCTCCTGTTGGTGCTGCAACTATTGTTATTGTATTTTTTCTATCAAATATTTTCATTGCTTCTTCATCGCTATTTGGAAATCCTAATTGTTTTAATGTTAAAATATCTGATTTCCTTTTTAATAATCTTAAAACAAATTTTTCTCCATATACATTTTTTTGTGATGAAACACGTATATTATAATCTGGATATAAAAGTATTCTACCATCTTGTGATTCTTGTTTTTCTTGGTGCATATTAGATATTGCTTTTAATCTTCCTATTATTTGGTTTTGTTTTTCTTTTGAAAGTGTTGCAACTGTTAATAAAACACCATCTATTCTATAACGTACTCTTATATTGTTTTCTTGTGGCTCTATATGTATGTCACTTGCTCTTTTGCTCATAGCTGTTTTTATAATATTGTCTATTAAGCTTGTTACATCTCTTCCTTCTTCTATTTTGTCTGTTGCTTTTCCTTCTAAAGATTCAAATATATCTTCCATATCACTTGCAAAAGTAATATATTTGTCCATTATTAATCCTTTATTTAGCAATAAAAGTCTAACTATATCTGTTGATTTTTTATTTGATGTATCTGCAAAACATACTTTAATTCTGCCATTTGATATTTCAAATGGTATTGCCATACATTGTTTTGCAACATCTAATGATATATAATCTGTTATATTAATTGAAATATCAGCTTTAGAAAGAATAATTGCTTTTTCTCCTAATATATCTCCAATTGCTTCTATTAATTTATATTCATCACATAAATGTAATATTTTTATAATGTCTCCTAATTTTTTGCCTGGATTAGATTTTTGATATTCAATTGCTTTATTTACATCGTCTTCTGAAATTAATCCTCTTTTTACTAATTCTATACCTATTGGCAACCTATTTCTATTTTCCATGTATCTTCACCTTTGTTCCCTTCTATAATATAAATTATACAATAATTTATGTGTGTAATAAATACTTCTTCCTAAGTTACATTTATTTTCCATTTAATAAATAAAATTTCCATATTGTGAGTTATTTAATCTATTTGCAGTTTCATCATTTTTTATTTCTGATATTTTAATCCAATAGCCATTTTTGTTATCTCCTGAAAATTTACTGTCTACAATATATTCAGAAGATATGTTTTCCAAATTTCCATAAGAATCTACTTTTTGATTTTTATCAGCATATAAAAATTCAATATTTACATTTTGCTCTGAATCTATATAATAAGCATATCTTGGTATCCAAACATATAACTCAGATGCTTGTATTTCATTTCCTGATTGATTGTCTTTAGCAAGTGCCCATTTTCTCTGTCTATAATTATACCAATCTGTATCAGATGAATTTGTAGTTTTATAGGTAGATGTCTCATTTGTTTTTTGCACTTTAATTGCTATCATATTTTCTTTAAGTTCCGGTTTGTTAGGTGTTATTAATACTTCTTTTGTTTTATATCTATTTAATGTTATAGTATTATCCTTATTTCCTACTTTGTAAGTAATCTCTATTTTAACATTTTTTACTACATCTGTTGCTTCATTATTTTTATAATTTTGTATGTCTATATTTACTTCATATGATTTTGGTATTTCTATACCAGCTATTTCATTGTTCCCACTTGAATTTTTAGTTGTTTTAAAGTTTTCTTCTGTTACATCTGCATAATAATATTCAGATACTTTTTCAAAAATTTGTGAAGCATAATTTAAAGCTTGTGTTCTTCTTTCTATTTCAATATTTCCTATATACATATTAAAATATAATGCAGATAATATTAAAAGAGTAATTGATATTATTCCAAGTGAAATAGCAATTTCTATTCCACTATAACCTCCATTTGATTTTATTTTTTTCATATTTTTCACCCTATACTGTAATAAAATTTTGTACAATTAATATGCATACAGAAACAATTGAAAATATTGCACCTATTGCAGGTTTAAATTCTTTTTTTCTTATAATATTAATAATACTTTTTATTGCTATTGCTATAAAAGTTATTGCAATAACCCCAAGAGTTGCATCTGTTCCCATATAAAGCAATATTAAAAGCATATATGTTATAATATCAATTGTATAACTTGGTTTTATTTTATCTATTACAAGCAAACATATTATTATCATAAAATATATAACATATCTATACATATTAACTCCTAGTATATATAGATATAGCATATATATTATGCTTGTTATGGCAGTAAATACCATCATACTTTTTTCTATTTTTCTGTTTTCAAAGTCTATACCAGCAGTTATTGAAAATATACTTATATATATCATTCCAAAAAACATTTTAATTATATCCCCAAATTGTATATTATATAAATCTAAATTTAAAGATAGAATATAAAACATAAAAGCAAAACCTGAAATTATTTCTAAAATTAAATATCTAGGTCTTATTTTATTTTTGCAATATCTACATTTTCCACCTAAAAAAATATAGCTAAATACAGGTACTAAATCTAGAAAATTTAATTTGTGATTGCATTTTGGGCAGTAAGATCTTTCATGTGTTATATCTTGTTTTATAGGTATTCTATATACAGCTAATGTATAAAAGCTTCCTAAAAATGTTCCTATAATAAATGCAATTATTGCTGCTATTATTTCTACCATTTTTCCTCCTGTTTATATAAATTTGAGCATATACATTTATAATGCATATGCTCTCATAATGCTGAATATTTAATTTCCTGTTGTTTGTGCTTTAAGATAGTTTTCTAGATATTTTTGTAGCATGTTATCAACAGCGTCGATTATATTTTGGTCAGCACCAGCTGTGTTTCGGTATTGGTTAACAGCATTTTCAGCATTACCAATTATATTACCTTGTCCACTTAATGTTGCAAGAGCAACACCTGCTAATATTAATAGTACTATAATTGTTATAACTAGTGCTACTAATGTAATACCTTTTTGTCCTTTTAACATAATTATACTTCCTCCTTTTTAATTTTTTGTATATATTTATTTTTATAAATATAACCTTAGTTTATTACATGACCTATTTTGTAGATCCATTTTCAAAAAAAGTTCCTGTTGAATCTGTATCTGTTTTGTCTGTATCTACTGTGTTTGAATCTGTATCATCACTTGGTGTTTCCTCTGTATATTTTTCAAAAGGATTAACTTTTCCTGCATCATAATTTAGTTCTTCATATGCTTCTAGGTCATCTTCTGTTAATTCATATGTTTGTATAATTTGTTCATTTTCATTTGATAATGGTGTTTCTAATTCTTCTTTTACTTCATCTAAGTTTTCTGGCAATTGGTATGCTATTGGAGTTGGAATATCTTTATTTATTGGATTGTACTCATAGAATACTACTGCCAAAACTAATGCAATTGCTATACATAGTAATACCATTATAAATATTTCTTTGAAAACATTTTTCACTCTTGGTAACCTCCAAATTATTTTATTTATTTGTGTCTTCCGTATTTGAAGTATCAGTTGTTTCATTTGTAGTTTTTTCTGTATTGTTATTTGTATAATTATTTGTAGATGTAGTTGTAATTGTTTCAGAATTTAAAAATACATCTCTTACTCTAAATGTTGCTTGAAGGATTGAACCATCACCTTCTGTTTGTGGAACAAGTTCAAACTCTTCTATTGTAAATCCTAGTTTTACGTCTTCTTCTATATCTCTTATAAAATCTGTAATAGCTATATAATTACCAGTTGCTGTGAATTTTAAATCATTTGCATTTGGAGTATTATTTGAACTTGATACAAGTTCCATTTTTGTAATTACTCCATTACTTGTTGCATGATTACCAATTCTTGTCCATAATACCTCTATATCATACATTTCTGTTTGACTTGCATTTAAAACATCCTGTTCACTACTATATGCTACCAATTCTTCATAAGTTTTTTTGTTACTTAACATTTTTTTTGCTTCTGAACTAATTTCAGTTAATTTTGATGGATATTGTGATTCTTTTAGTTCTTCAATTTCTGCTATTTTATTATCTAAATTGTTATTTTCTTGTTGTATTTGTCCAATACTTAAAACAGAAACATTGCCTATTTGAAATCCATCATTTATAGTGTTGTAGCACAGTACAATCAATAATATTATAATTATTAATATTAATACTTTTTTCATGGCAAATCTCCCTCTATTGTAACTTTAACAATACCATCTTGTTTAACTCCACTATCTGATTTTACATTTGTTAATATACCATCTACTGATAATTTTCCTTTTAAATATCCAAGTTGTTCATATTTTTCTGATTGTGCTGTTATTACAATATGCTTGTCTGTTGTGTTTTTTATTGATGTTATTTGTACACTCTTTGGTACTGTAAACATTATTCTATTTAACAAGTTTGGTATACTATTTCTATTTTTATTTTTTTCTGTTACTCTATCATTTGACTCTTTTAAATTATTAATTCTTGTTGTATACTCAGAAGTTCTTGTTCTAATTTTTTCTAAGTCTGCATTTGCCTTTGCAATTTCAAGTTTTGTAGTTGTAATTGTTTCATCTGCTAATGTTTCTTTTTCTTTTATTTGATTTCCAACAACATATGAAAATCCTGAATATAGTAAAACAACTAATAATAAACTTCCTGCAATTCTTAATAATGATTTATCAAATCTATCTAATTGTTTATTAAAGCTTAAATCAAGCGAAATATTTTTTCCTAAAATATCTTTTAACTTGCTTCCTACACCGCCTGAAAATTCTATATTGGGTAATGGAATCTTTTCTGATAATGCTAATTCCTTAAAATTAACACCTTTTATTCCTTCTCCAAGTCCTTGCAAAGCTAATGCTATTGCTGAGTTTACTTCTATATAGTCTTTAATTCCAATTTTTGCTTTGTCTGCATCTATAAAATATGGTTTTAATATTTGACATTTTACTTTTGACAAATTATCTTGGAAATAAAGGTCAATATTATTTATAACAGCTCCTGAACCTGTAATATAAATTTTTGGAACACTTAAAACAGATTCTTTTAAAACATCTTTTGTTTTTTCAACTATATTGTACAATGTTGGCATAATATCTTCTAGATATTCATCTACTTCTGTTTGTGGTGTGTCTAGCGTGTATATAGTTGTATTTTTACATATTTCATATGCACGTGCATATGAGTTCTCTTTTGCGCTAATTTTGTCAAATATATCTTTCATTCCATCTTCTAGTACTTGAACTTTATATATTTGACCATCTATAACTAGTGTTATTGTTGTTTTTTCTTCTATATTTACTATTGCAAAATTTTCTTTTGGGTCAACATCAATTAAAGTAGGAAGTGCTATTGGTAGTGGGCTTATACATCTTAACATTTTTCCTTGTAACTGTTGGGTCTTTTTAGCAATTTCTACTCTGTTTGCAGATATGTGTACTGCTCTTATTTTTTCTGTACTTTCTTTACTTGGAATTAAAAAGTGTCTTGCTTCAATTGTGTTTTGTTTTAGTCCTCTTTCATCACATAAGAATTCAAATTCAGTTTTTACTGTTCTTTCTATATCTTTTTTATTTAACATTGCAAAAATTTCGAAGTAATTATATAACTCATCTGATAGATTTATGCTAATTGGAGTTTTTGTACTAGATGTTTCTCTAACAATTTGATCTATTGCTTCTTCTGTTTGCTCATACATTTTTATTCCAAAAGCTTCAACTTTTACTCTATCGTGGTCTTTTGAGACTTTTGCGTATTTAATTAAATTACTTTCTAAATATATTCCTAAACATTCAGCCATTATATTCTCCTTTGTAATCTATCTTGATTATATTTTTTACTTTTTTCTTTGCAATATTAGTTGAATATTTTGTAAATTACAATTATCTACATTTTTTTCACGATTTTGATATATATATTTTATAGTTTTAAGCTTAAAAGTCAATAGGTTTAACACACTTGTAACAAAAATGTAATACTTTTGTAATATATTTTTTCCTTATTTTTGAATATTTGTAAATTTTTTAGGGCAATATATGTATATCAAAATATTTATGGAGGTTTATAAATGATTACTGAAAAACATATTAAAATTACAGGAACATCAACTGTTTCTTGGAAAGATGCTATTGTGCAATCAGTAGCTGAGGTTTCTAAAACAATTGATTATATTAATTCAATTAAGGTATTAGAGCAAACAGCAAAAGTTAATGGCAAAAAAATTGTCGAATACTATGTAACACTTGACTTAGTGTTTACTGTTGACAGAGAAAGAGAAGATTAAAGGAGGTTTTAAATGAACAGTCCATTATCAACAAATAAAGATTATCAAAATTATGTAGATAAAAAATCTCCCAATTCACCTATTTTAAAAAACTGTTTTAATGCATTTTGGGTTGGTGGGCTTATATGTGCACTTGGTCAACTAATATCTAGTTATTGTATGTATAGAGGATTATCTGTTGAAGCAGCTGGCAGTGTTGTTTCTATTATATTAATTTTCCTTAGTGCATTTTTAACATCTCTTAATGTTTTTAATAAAATCGGAAAGTTTGCAGGTGCTGGTTCTCTTGTTCCAATAACAGGTTTTGCAAATTCCATTGTTTCACCTGCTATGGAATATAAGTCAGAAGGCTATGTTATGGGAGTTGGAGCGAAAATGTTTACAGTTGCGGGTCCTGTACTTGTATATGGTATATCAACATCTATTTTAGTAGGTATTGTATATTTAATTTTTAATACTCAATCTATAACATTAGTATAAGCATTTATTAATAATTTAGTAGGAGGTATATATGAGAAAAATTGGAAAACAGAGTATTTTATTTGATAATCCACCAACTATTTTAGAAACTGCTTCCATAGTCGGTCCAAAAGAATCAGATGGTCCACTTGCAAAATATTTCGACCAAGTTTTAGAAGATGAATTTTGGGGAGAAAAAACTTGGGAAAAAGCAGAAAGTAAAATAGTAAAAGAAACAGCTAATGCAGCAATTAGTAAAGCTGGTTTATCTGGTAGTGAAGTAGATTATTGTTTTTCGGGCGACTTACTAAATCAATCTATTTCATCTAGTTTTGGATTAAGAGATTCAAACATCCCACTTTTTGGAATATTTGGTGCTTGTTCAACATTTGTTGAAGGTTTAGGTTTGGGAGCTGTATTTGCAGAAGCAAGTGGAGCAAATAATATATTATGTTGTGCTTCAAGTCATTTTTGTAGTGCTGAAAAGCAATTTAGATTTCCATTAGAGCTTGGAAATCAACGTCCTCCAAGTGCTCAATGGACAGTAACAGGTGCAGGTGCTGCAATTATATCTAAAACTGGCAAAGGTCCTTTTATAACTAGTATGACAACTGGAAAAATTGTAGACAAAGGTATTAAAGATTCTAATAACATGGGTGCTGCAATGGCTCCAGCAGCTTTTGATACTTTAATTACTCATTTTAAAGATACTGGAAGAAGTCCTAGTTATTATGATGGCATTTTTACTGGTGATTTAGGTCATATAGGAAAAGAAATTTTAATAGATTTATTAAAACAAAATGGTTATAATGTAAAATCAAATTATAATGACTGTGGTGTTCTAATTTTTGATAGAGAAACACAAGATACTCATGCAGGTGGTTCAGGTTGTGCTTGTATTGCAACTGTTTTTTCTGGATATTTATTTAATCAGTTAAGAGCAAAAAAATATAAAAAGATTTTACTTATAGCAACAGGTGCACTTACAAATTCAACAACTGCTCAGCAAGGCGAATCTATTCCTGGAATAGCACATGCTGTTAGTATAGAAATTTAAATAAAAGGGGGCAAATGCAATAATGGATTTTTTTCAAACATTAGATTATTCAATGATCATAAAAGCATTTATTGTTGGTGGAATTATATGTATTATTGGTCAAATTTTAATAGATAAAACAAAACTTACTTCTGCAAGAATTTTAGTTATTTTTGTAACAACTGGCGCTATATTAGGCGGGCTTCGGAATATACCAGCATTTAGTAGATTTTGCAGGTAGCGGTGCAACAGTTCCCTTAACTGGTTTTGGAAATCTTCTTGCAAAAGGTGCAATTCAAGGTGTTACAGAAAATGGTCTTCTTGGAGCATTTATTGGGGGGACAAAAGCTGCTGCTGCGGGTATTGCTGCCGCAATATTCTTTGGTTACATTGCGTCACTTGTGTCTAAACCTAAAATAAAAAAACAATAAAGCATAAAAAATAAAAACCTAAATTAATAGGTTTTTATTTTTTATACTTTTTTTGCAACTTCTACAAGTTCACTAAAAGCTTTTGGATCACTTATAGCTAATTCAGAAAGCATTTTTCTGTTTATAGAAACATTTGCTTTTTTAAGTCCAGCTATTAATTTGCTGTATGTTGTTCCATTTTGTCTAGCACCAGCATTAATTCTTGTAATCCATAATTTTCTAAAATTGCTCTTTTTATCTTTTCTTCCTACATATGCATATCTTAAAGATTTCATAACAGCTTGGTTAGCCATTCTAAATCTTATTGATTTTGCCCCATAATAACCTTTTGCTTGTTTTAAAACTTTTTTATGTCTTGCGCGAGTTGTTCTCGCTGTTTTAACTCTTGCCATTTATATTTCCTCCTATTTCTTTTTAGTTACCATATGGTAACATTCTTTTAATTCCTTTTTCACATGTTTTATCTGCATAAGCATCTTGAACTCTTCCTCTTGCTTTTGCTCTTGATGTTTTATTTGCTAAAAGATGTCTTTTATTTGCTTTTGTTCTTTTTACCTTTCCTGTTGCTGTATAAGAATATCTTTTTTTAGCAGCTTTATTTGTTTTTAACTTTGGCATAATATTGCTCCTTTCTTAATTTCAAAATTATTTTTCAGTTTTTTTGCTTAATATAACAAACATATTTTTACCTTCAAGAATAGGTTTCTTTTCTATATTTGCAATATCAGCAAGTGCTTCTGAAAATCTATTTAAAGTAGTTTCGCCTAATTTAACATAATTAAGCTCTCTACCTCTAAATCTAACTGTTATTTTAACTTTTGCTCCATCTTCAATAAACTTTCTAGCATTTTTACATTTAAAGTTAAAATCATGTTCATCTATATTTGGTGTTATTCTAAGTTCTTTAAGTTCTGCCACCTTTTGTTTTTTCTTAGCTTCTTTTTCCTTTTTAGCTTGCTCAAATTTATACTTTCCATAATTCATAATCTTGCAAACTGGTGGATTCCCATTTGGTGCTACAAGCACTAAATCCAAATTCTTTTCTTCTGCAATTTCCATAGCTTTCCCAGATGACATTACTCCTAATTTTGCTCCATTTTCATCAATTAATTGGACTTCCTTTAATCTAATTTGTCCATTAATCTCCAATTCTTGTTTAATAAAAAACACCTCCAAATTAAAAAAATTGACTTTTGAAAAAGTCAATCCACACAAATAACATAACATACATTTATATTAAATCTCAAAACCTTTTCCTGTGCAGTAAAGGTGAGAAGTGGATAACTTCTTCTTAACTAACAAAAATATTTTACTACATTTTTACACAAATGTCAATATCTGGCGGATATTTTTTTAAAATACAAATTTTAAATTATATCTTGGGATTTTAAAAAAGCTCAGAAGTTTTTTTAAAAAAACTTTTGAGCTTTGATAAATTTTATCTCTTACTAAATTGTGGAGCTTTTCTTGCTTTTTTAAGACCGTATTTTTTTCTTTCTTTCATTCTT
The DNA here is from genome assembly GCA_944389425.1 of uncultured Clostridia bacterium. Lineage (GTDB taxonomy): Bacteria > Bacillota > Clostridia > TANB77 > CAG-508 > UMGS1864. Next base: position 32,856 of record CALXMH010000008.1, on the reverse strand, counting down.
GAATCTCTTGTTAAGAATCCGTTTTGTTTTAATACTGGTCTATATTCAGCATTTGCTTCTAATAAAGCTCTTGCAATTCCATGTCTAATAGCTCCTGCTTGACCTGTAAATCCTCCACCTGTAACTGTACAAATTACATCATATTTATCTAATGTGTTTGTAGCTACTAATGGTTGTTTTACAATAACTTTTAATATATCTGTTCCAAAATATTCGTCAATTGATTTTTGATTAACAGTTATATTTCCACTACCTGCAACTATTCTAACCCTTGCAATTGATTTTTTTCTTCTTCCTGTGCCATTAAACATTAATTTTTCTGTTTTATCTCCCTTTGGCATTTTAACTTTCCCTCCATATTCTTTGATTTATTAAAAATTCCAAACTTCTGGTTTTTGTGCTATATTTTCATGTTCGCTTCCAGCATATACTCTTAATTTTTTCAAAGTTTGTCTTCCTAAACTATTTTTTGGAAGCATACCTTTTATTGCTAAGTACATTGCTTCTTCTGGTTTTTTATTCATCATTTCTCTTGCTGCTACTTCTTTCATTCCTCCAATATATCCTGAATGATGTCTGTAAACTTTTTGATCTAATTTTTTACCTGTAAAAACAACGTCTTTACAATTTACAATTATAACATGGTCACCAGTATCTATATTTGGTGTGAAAGTTGGTTTGTGTTTTCCTCTTAAAAGTTTAGCGGCTTCTGTTGCAACTCTACCTAATGGTTTTCCAGCTGCATCAATTACATACCATTTTCTTTCGATTTCACTTGGTTTTGCACTATATGTTTTATTATTCATGGTAAATATAATCCTCCATTCATTTTTTATATATATGAAATATAAAATTTCGCTACCGGGGAGAAGCTTCGTTTTATATAACATTCGTTTTTTAGCGTATTATATTGTATTACATTTTCTCACAAATGTCAACACTTATACAAAAATTGTTTGGCTTTTCAATATTGACATTTTGTAAAAACTTTTATATAATATATATAATTCAAGCAAATAGTAATATACTTGTAATGAAAAATAAATATATTTGTAATAAAAAAATGCAAATAATGTTATATAATATTATAAATTATTGTATTTTATCAATTGCAAAATAGTAGGAGTTTTATCATGAATAAAGTAAACCTAAATAACAATAATTTAAATTTTAAAATGACAACTGAAGAAGCAATCAAACTAATTAATATGCTAAAAGAAAAAATCTCAGAAACAGCACTAGTATTTCCTAAAATAGGTAATAAATTAGAATTTGATGTATACGCAAAAATAGAAGGAACCAAATTTATTATAAGTATTAGCAGAGGAAAAATTAATAAAAATAAATGTACTTACCAAGGTAGAACCTATTTTAATAATATTCCTTTACTAAGATTAGATATTACAAACTCTTTTCACATAAATTCAGACGGAACAAAAATTATCGGAAATCATTTACATATATATAATGACTTAACTGAAATGCGAGATGCAATTCCTTTTAATATAGATGATGAAAATTTATATGATTATTGTATAGAGTTCTTTAAAAAATTTAATATTATACAAGATAATTTTGATATATTATATCAAACGGAATTATAGGGGGAATATCATGAATAATTCACTAGATCCAATTAAATTAAAAGAGCAATATGTAAATTGGCTTGAAAAAGAAATATCTGTTAATAAAATTGATGAATATTTAGAAATTACAAGTCCATTTTTAGACAGATACAATGATTATTTACAAGTTTATGCCAAGCTTGTAAATGGTAATGAAATTATTTTAACAGATGATGCTTATATTATTAATAATTTACAAATGTCTGGTATTGATATAAGTAGTAATAAAAGAAAACAGATTTTAGAAAGTTTTTTAAATAAATATCATGTAAAACTAGAAGAAAACGCATTGGTCATTAAATCAGGTATAGAAGATTTTCCTCAAAAAATTTTGTTCCTAATGCAGGCTATGCTAAATATTGATGATATGTTTATGCTTTCTCAAAACAAAATAGCTTCAATCTTTATAGAAGATGTTACTGACTTTCTTAATAGTAGAGATATATTTTACAGTAAAGATGTAAGTTTCGTCGGAAAATCAGGATTTATATATTCTTATGAATATCTTTTGCAAAGAACAAAAGAAAAGCCCGAAAGATTATGTAAAGTTATAAATAACCCTAATAAACAAAATTTTCAAAATACTATTTTTATGTGGAATGATACAAAAGAAACTAGAGATAGCAATAGTGAACTAATCGTATTTTTAAATGATGAAAATACGATTGACTCAACCATATTAGAAGGATTTAAAAATTATGACGTAAATACGATTCCATGGTCAGAAAGAGAGAAATATTTAGACTTATTAGGAGCTTAAAATTTACACTCATATTTTTCAAGCCATGGATATATATAACATAAACTAGTAGTTATCGAGATGAAATTTATATTTGTTTATCAAGAAATTTAATAAACAAATATAAATTTCATCTCGATAACTACTATCTTAGTTTTCTCATTCTACTAGATGAAGAAAATCACATACCCCAAGCCTCCTGACTAAGTTTATATACATTATATATTCATACTTTTATCATAAACTCATTTTTTCATTCAATTAACCATAAACATTAGATTTCTAAGATTCCTATTTACCTATGCTTTGTAATCTTTTATTTATCTTAAATATTTCATTTTTGAACCTTGATATACTCTAATAATGAGTAGTTACTTAATTATTATACATTTTCCTTTACTTTAAAATAACACATTACCTTTACTATTAAATAGTGTAAAATTCCAGCTAATAACACAGCTTTTATATATTCAAAAACAGTTAATTTTGCAAAATACCATAGCACTAATGCCGTACCAAATCCAGAATCTAATTGATCTAACATAACCCAAAAAGTCCTCTTATTTCCCTTTATCTTACTACTTTTACCAGCTTCTATTCCATACCTTCTTTTTAAAAAGCTATTTGGTAGCTCAAATAATGAATAAGTTAATCCATATAACATTCCTATAATAATGTTAAATAGTAATGTATTATCATAATAAATATAGAGTAAATTCCTGTTACCTATGTTAGAAAAATACTTACAGATAATCCCCCACAAAGCTGATATTAGACCACATAAAATTAATGATAATATCAATCCTTTCCATGTTTTATTATCTCCGAAAACTCTTTTATTATCTATAAAATTTTTACCAAAATCAATAGGCATTATTAAGGTTTCTTTTATTTTAGGGCGACTTAAAATTGCAACATTTATTATAGGTCCTACAATTGCAGGCATGGCAGAAATAATATAATTTAGCATCCAATCCATAATTTTTCTCCTTATATAAATAATAATATCAAAGCCATTAATCCTAATGCAATTATAGGAATTATATAATACCATTTTCCATTTGGCTTAGGAATTCTAATTTTTAATATATATAATAAAGTTAATATTATAAAAGTCAATCTCAATATTAATAAATTTTGATTAAACAATGTATTCATACTTAATATAATTAACGGCAATATAGATGAAACATAACTTACTGGCAATCCATTGTAGTATTTTAATGGTTTATTAGTCTCTTTTTTTAATGCATAAACATTAAAATATGCCAATCTCATTGTAACAGCACACAAATACATAAAAAGTAAAAGCATATCTATAGCTGTGTCCATTCCTAATGATATTGCTATAACTATTGGTGTCATTCCAAAATTTATAGTGTCTATTATTGAATCAATCTGTATTCCAAAAGTATTTTCCTCTTCATTTTTATTAAATTTTCGAGCTATTACTCCATCATATAAATCAAATCCTCCGTGCCAATATAAATAATATTAAACTTACATCTAATCTATTATTTAATGCACAATACATAGATGCAAAAGCCGAAATTAATCCTAGATATGTAATTAGCGTTGCTATATTATATATTCCTAAAAACATATAATCCTCCTATCATATAAAATACAATATTATACTTATTACAATAATACTTTCCTGTACTAAAACATATAAAAAAGCTACATCAAAAATTTTCAATTTTGATTGTTTTAGTTTAATTAAAAAATATATTAAACTAATAATTAACATGTATATTGCTGTAAAATTTATATTTGATATTAAAAAAATATTCACAATTGTATTAATCACTCCTAAAATCGCTAAATACCATGTTTGTTTTAACATTCCACTTTGTTTTGCAATGCCTCTTATAAAACCAATGATATATATTGCGATTGATAGAAAAAGTATTATATAGCTAATTGATTCAAGTCCATATTTTATATAAGTAAAAGATATTACATAAATACTCATAAAAAATAAATATGGAGTATGATAAAACATTACTAACATAAAATTTTTTCTCATTTTCATACTGCTCATATAACATATTGTCATAAATACTCCATATAAAATTACAAATATATAAAATATTATGTTATTCATGAAAATTAGATTTAATACTGTTGTGACACTAAATATAAATATTCCTAATACTGTTAAGTCTATTTTTTTCACTCTACCTGATGGTAAAGGCCTTTCAGGAAATAAGATTTTGTCAGTTTTATAATCTTTAAAATCATCTACTATTCTTAGCAAAAACAAAAATGAAAATAGAGTTATTCCTCCAACAAGTTCTTGAATGCCTATATTGAATTTTGTAATATCATAATTTAATAATAATATAAAATATATTTCAAAAAAAGCTATAAATGCAATAACACAGTTTAATGTTATTGAAAACATTTCTCTACAATATATTTTTATCCTATTTAACATACTTTCCACCTATTTTTTCGCCCATTTTGACTTTTGTTTCAATATTTCTTATAGAATTTTCTTCTATGTCTTTATCTATATTTATTTTGCCTTTTTCAAATAATAAAATAATGGTAGAACCACCAAATTCAAAATAACCTTTTTCTTCTCCTCTAATAAATTTATTTTTGCAGTAATTATTTATTTTTCCAACTAATAATGCTCCTACTTCCATTTGAATTACTTGTCCAAAATTATTAGTATTTAAAATTGTATATTCTCTTGAATTTTGAGCATATATTTTATACTTTCCATGAGATATGCTATTTACAGTGTGTAATACTCCTTTAATTTTTTTATTTTTACCTTTTGTACCATCATCTAAATAACAGTATCTATGATAATCGCTTACGGTTAATCTAATAATTAAGCAATCACCTTTTGCATATTTTTTAGCAAGTACCTTATTTTTTAATAGTTCATCTAAAGAGTAAATTGTATCTTTTATATTCAACTCCATACCATCTGTTATTTTAACATATTTCAATTTTCCATCTGATATTGCTATTAAATTATTATTATTTTTATCTATTATCCTATTTTCAGGTCTAATTTTTCTAGTAAAAAAATCATTAAAACTAGTATAATTTTTAGATTCATATTCTTTTAAATCTATTTTATTTTTCTCCACAAATTTATTAATTTTTTTAATAGACAATTTTGAATTCATATACCAACCATATATTTTAGAAAAGAATTTTAATATTATAAATTTTAGAAAAACTCTTCCTAAAAAAGTATTGTAGTAAAAATTTAATTTTCTAAAGCCAAAGATTTCTTCCTGATAATATGTTTTCTTATTTCTATCATAAACTATATTAAAATTATTTTTCATATCTTTCCCTTCTATATTTCCTTGTATAATAATACATATTCATTTTGTTTTACTATTTCTTCTTTTAAATATTTTGAAGTTACTTTTCCTTCTTTGATTAGGGCTCCTATTGGTAATGCCTTTTTACTTTTAATATTATCTATTACTTCGTTAATCATGGCTAATCCCAATCCCAAATGTCGTTTTTTTACTCCCATATATAATATAATATATTGTTTACATTTAAATTTTCTTTTTAAAATTTTAAATTTAGAAATTTTTGTGTTTTTTAGTAATAAGTTTGAATAATTAGGAAATGTTACGCAAAATGATACTGGTTCATTATTATAATAAAAGATTTTTTGCATTTCATAATCACAAAGTTTATAATTGTTTTTTGTGTAATTAAAATAATCTTCCTTAGCAATCCACTGAAAAATCGGAAAGTCCTTATATAATTCAATTATCATATCATAAAGAATATAGCATAGTTCTTTTTTATTTTTAAAATCTTTTAGTGTTTTAATTATATATCCTTTTTGTTTGAAATAATTATACCTTTTATTAGCTTTATAATCAAAATATTTTTTATTTGGTTTGTTATAAAAATTAGTATAATATTTTTCATAATCTAAAAAATCTATTTGTTGCAATAAAGAATAATAATATTCTTTGTTATAAGGCTCACCTATATATGGCAACTCATTAAAATTATTTATTTTTAATCTATATCCTATCCAAAAGCTTGCATTCACAGGTCCAATTATTTTTTTCTTATTGCTTTTTCTAGCAATTTCATAGACTTTATCAAATAAAAATTTTACAGCCTGTAAATCATTTTCTGTTTCAAAAAAACCAAAGTAAACATTATTATCCTTTTCATAAAAAATTATTACTACTCTCGAAACAATTTCATTATTTTTGTACAACAAAAATTTTCTTAAAATGAAATATTTACTTAATATATGATTATTAGTTAACAATTGCTTTAGCTCATCATCATTTTGCATTAACTCTTTCTTAGAATATAAACGATGTGCTAAGTTAATAAAATCATTTATATAATCTTCTTCATTATTAAATTCTATTATTTTATACACAAGTATTATTCCTTCCTATTATTTCTATTTTCCCATTTATTGCATCTAATTTTACTTTATCCCCATTTCTTAATATTTTACTAGCATTTTTAATATTTGTTACCATAGGTACTCCTAATTCTCTACATATAATAGCTGTATGAGATAATAATGAGCCTCTCTCAGAAATTATTCCTATAGCATCTTTGATTAAAAAAGCCCATCCTGGATCAGTAGTTTTGGCAACTAGTATTTTATCTTTTATATTTCCTTCTATATTTTTTATATTTTCTATAATTATACATTCTCCTAATACAATTCCTGCTGAAACAGGAGTCCCATTTAATAAATTAGTCTCTTCATAATTTAGATTTGTGCTTCCATGAATTCTTTTATTAAAAATTTTTTCTCCAAATATAATTCTAGAATAAGCTGGTATTTTTTCAAATTCTTTATATTCAATTTTTCTTTTTTCTACAATTTTTTTTAAATTTATCTTTTCATTATTTATGTAATCTTCTAATTCCTTATACTCTAAATAAAAAATATCTTCTTTTGAGCTCAAATCTCCTGTTTTCTTTAAATTTTCTGCAATTTTCAAAATAATTCCTCTTGCTATTCCAATAGTTTTTGTCCTATGTATTCTAGCTATTTCTCTTTGTGATATGCCTGTTATAGCTTTTTTTATAAGCCATTTTAAAATAAAATTACATTTTATTTCATCAATTTCTTTATTATTCTCATTATCTATTGTATTATTTGTTAGTTTTTTTACTAATAATATGGGATCTGTTTTAAATGTTTTAGTTTCTAATTTTAATTCTTCTAAAACCCTATCTCCATACATGGTTATATAATCCTTAATGTCTTTTACATTTTGATTATCTTTATATTTTGCTATAAATTGGTAAAATTCAGTATTGTTATTTATCTTAATAAACTCTATGTAAAATTTTTCATCCATTCTAATATTTCTAGTAATTTTATTTAACCATTCTACTGGTTTCATACTTTGAAGATTACTAATATTTGAAATATAATTATTTATATCTTTATAATATTTTTTATTTTTACTTAATTGTTTAATCATACTTGTAAAAATAAATGTATACATATCGTTTACTAATGCCAAAGCAGCCAGTTTAGTTGTATCTAATGCAAGATTATTATTCATACTAAGCAATTCCAAATTCGAATATTTATCTTTAGATTTTCTTGTAATATCATAAACATTCTCCGCTTTTTTATATTTGCTTTCAACAACAATCATATTAGAGTTATTTCTTTTTAATAAAAATATTGATTTAAACAGAAGCTTTATTTTTACAATAAAATTTATTTTTTCTTTATTATATATTACTTTTTTATCGGTAACACCTAACATCTCTTGCCAGATTTTTATTATTCTATTTCCAAATGGCAAAAATCTAAAAAAAGTATACCAATTACTTATTCTATAATAAATTCTTCCATTAACACTTTCCAATATATTATTAAAAACAGCCTCATGTTTTTTTATTTCTTTTTCACCTAGTAATTGTTTGAAAATTTCTGTAAATGTTAATGAATATAAGATTTTTGCACAACTTTGAGTTAGTGGTAAACTTATATTAGGATAACTCTCAACAATATTGCTGTTATCTAAAACTATAACTTCATTTTTTTCTATTGTAGTTATTGGTCTTGCTTGTAATATATATAATTTGTTATTGCTAATTGCCCATTCTATATCCATGTAGTTTTTATATATTTTATTAATTTGCCTTATATTATTTATAATTTTCTTAAAATCCGATTTATTTAATTCTATTGCTCCATCTTGTTTTTCAAAGTAATATATATCATCATTTAAATTATAATAATAAGTAATTGTAGGAATTTTGTCTTCAACAACATTATTCCCTAGTCCTTGCCCTGCTGTTACAACCGCTTCATTTAATATTCCTTCTGGATTCGCAGTAAAACTCACACCGGACACTTCAGATTTCACCATTTCTTGTACTATAATACCCATTTTTATATTATCTTTTTGACTAGCAAAATCCCAACATTTTATGATATATTCAAAAATTCTTTTTTGCTCTATATTTAAATATGTTTTGAATTGTCCTGCATAGGACATATTGCTAGAATCTTCTACATTTGCCGATGAACGAATGGCAAATAACGTTCCTTTTTTAAAATTTTCATTGCAATATTTATCTATACATTTTTTTATATAATTAAAATCTAATCTTTTGTCTAAATAAAGTTCATACATCTTAGACGATATAACAAAATACTTTGGAACATTTACATTATTATCTTTTAAAATATTTAAATTATATGCTTTTCCACCAATTAATTCTATATTCTTTTTATTATTATTTATTGCATTTTTCATATTTTTCTAATTTCACCTGTACCACCATTAATTTCTATTATTTCGCCATTGTTAAATATTTTTTCTACATTTTCCACTCCTACAATAGCAGGTATTCCATATTCTCTTGCTACAATACTACTATGACATAGGGTTCCTCCATATTCACTGACTACACCATTCAGTATACCAAATCTACTTATCCAGCCTGTATCAATAAACTTTGTTACTAAGATTTCTCCTTTTTTTACCTTATTAATATCAGAAATATCTTTTACAATTCGTACTTTTCCAGTTTTTATACCCTCACTACATCCAATTCCTTTAAGGTGATTTTTATTTTTTACTTTTTCAACAAACTCGTACCTTCTACCTATATCATTTGGATTTTTAAAATTAACAAATGATTTGCAATATTTCCTATTTTTATCTACAATAAAGCATATATCATCTTTTGTAATTTTTTTATCTATATAGTCTAATATGTCTGTATATTTTAAATAATGAATATCTATTTTTTCTTTAATAATTTTCTCTTCATAATATTTTTGTGCTAATGCATGAGTATATTTTTTTACTAATGAATAATAGCGGTTAGACAAGTCTTTAAGTTCTTCTCTCCACCACAAAAATTTTTTTAATTCCATAATCTTTTTTTCTATTCTTAAAAATTTCCCTTTTGGTAACTTTTTTCTTAATTTATCTATTACATTATTATATAAATTATTTTTTTCTAAATCATTTTTTAATAAGATTTCTATATTTTCAGATGTTATGTTATTTTTAAATCTTACAATTATACTTTTTATGTCATAATAATATGGAGCTACTGTTAAATCTAAATCACTGTTAGAATGATATCCACATTCATCTATATATTCATTTATACCTTCAAAATACTTTCCTTCTTTGTTTTTTATATAGTCTATTAATATTTGGCTTTCATTTGTAGTTTTCCAATATTTCAAAATTTCATTATTATTCATTATTTTTTTTATTATTTCACATTCTTTTTTCAAAGGTCTTGTATGAGATAAATTTTGTATTCCACTCAAAACATTTAAATATTCTCCATAATCTATTATTTTTAATAATTCCTTCTTTAAATCATTTTCTTTTATTGTATTTATGTATACTTGAAGTAAATATCTTTCCTCATTAATAAAAAATTCTTTTATCATAAACTCTTTCCAAATGTTCTCAATTTGTTTTATGTTTTTATTTTCTAGATGTTCACTATTATATATTTCATATTTTTTTAACTGTTTCTCCCTAAATTGATCTATATTCTTCATTTGGTCGTTAATTACTCTTTTAACCCCAATGGCAATCTTTGGTAACTGTTTCAAATATTTAAAAGTTACTTTTGTAGTCTCGCCATCCCCATCATAAGTAATCGGAATTCCCAATCCTGTATCATAATCTCTTTCAACAAATCCGAGGAGCTTTTGCTACTACTTTTTTATTAATACTTACATTCCAGTATAATTTACCATAAATATATTTTATAATCTCTTCATTCATTTCTTCAATTTTCAAAAACTTTGCTCTTGTAAAAGCATTTATCTCATTTTCAGTAAATGCTTTCGAATAAATAGATGCCATAAGTGGTAAGCATACTTTAGCTGAAACTCCTCCATCTCTGAAATTAGCAGTTGTCCATTGTTGATCTAATTTACTAAACACTATTTTTGTTATTGGTCTAACTTGTAAAAAATATATCTTATCGTCTTTTAGCGCAAATTCAACGTCAACAGGATAACCAAATAAAATTTGTATTTTTAATAATTCCCTGTTCAACTCTTTTAATACATTTTCTTTTAGAAAAGGATTATTATTTTCTTCTAATCTTTCATCATACCAATTGTATATATATTTATTTGGTTTTGCTTTTCCACCTACATTTTTTTCTCCTAAACCTCTTACAACTTCGATAACAAACTCTTTATCATTACCTGTAATAGGATTTATTGTAAATGCAATACCACTATACTCTGCTTCCACCATTTCTTGAACTATTACAGACATATCCAAGTCGCTAGTATTTATATTATTTTTTTTGCAATATTCTATATTTTCTTTATTAAATCTTGAATTATAGCATTTTTTTATACTTTCTATTATATTGTCTCTTCCTATAACATTTAAATATGAATTATATAGTCCAGCAAATGCTAGGTCTTCCATATCTTCTTTTGTAGAACTACTTCTTATAGCATACGCTTTATTTTCATTAAGTTTTGACATTATTTCTTCTACATATTTATCTATGTTTTGTAAAATATCATTAGTAATAATAATCCCATTCGGAACATTAAAATTGTTATTAATTAATATTTGTAATTTTGTTGCTTTATTTCCACCTTTTTTATTAATTATTTTATCCTCTAATTGACTTATCATTTTTTATCACCTTATTAAACCATAATTTTATTTTTTTATTATTATTTATTATTAATACCAAAGTCGCTACAACCAACAATATTTTATATGCTAACCAATATCCACCTTCTATAAAAAATTCTGCATCATATCTTAATGTTTCAATGGGCATTCTCATAGCAATACATCCAATTGTAATTAAACAAACTCTATTTATGTTATTCATTCTATTTTTGGTTAATATTGTAGCTATGAAAATTATTATCCAAATTCCTGTTTCATATAGTTGAACAGGGTGAACTAAAAAATTAGTATGAATCGTTTGAATCGCCCATGGCAAATCACATATTTTTCCCCAACAACAGCCATTAACGAAGCAAGCTAATTTTGCAATTGCTGCTGACAATATTAAAGCTTCTATAATAACATCAAATAACTCCTTATATTTTATATTAAATATTTTATGAACTATAAATAATGCTATTGGGAGAACAATAAAGGCCCCTCCTAAATCCATAGAACCATATTTAAAATCAAATATAGACTCATAATTCAATCTTCTATTTATATCTGAACATATCCATAATATTCGTGTTCCTGCGATTCCTATCACTGCACATATTATACTAGTATAAAAAGCATACTTTTTAGGTCTTACTTTTAAAAAAACTGTTATATACACAATTACTATTAATGTAGAACACAAATTAATAATCTGATACCAAGCAACCTCGAATTTTGTCATTTTCACTCCCCTTTCTTTATTTTCAAAAGCATTTAATATAATTAAATTATTTGTAATCCAAAACAACTGGTTCCTTTTGATTTATTTCTTGTGAATAAGATACTCTTATCCATTGGTCCGTTCCCCAATTATCAAAAAACAAATTATATGTTTCCCCTGGTGTCACACCGTATATAAGTAGTAATACTATGAAAAATTTGACACCATCCCCAAGTAACAGTTCCAGGAAACACCCAATTTTCATCTGGATCTGGCATTTCTGTTCCAGAAGTCGAATGTAAACCAGAACCCCATGTATTATCTGGTTTTGCGCCAACACCTGGAATGGACATTTCTAATTCAACAACTGTAACCCCATCAGGTATTTTTATTTGATATATTGGAGCATCTGTTCCAGCACACCAATCCCATCCTTCTAATGTTCCGTTCTGCTGTAGCAGCATACCAAAGTGTCGTTTTTTCTTTTGGCAAATTTGAATTTATTATAATACTAATATTATTACTGCTAGTTAATCCATTTTGTTTTGTTACTATGCACTTTACAACATGAGTTCCTACTGGCAAGATATTTGTGTTTGTCACGTCTTCATTTCCATTGCTTGTATCTATATATTTTACAGATAATATTGGTGCTGTTCCATTTAAAGTATAAGTAAAGTAACTACTTATTTCATTACTGTCCCCTTCTGTTATTGTTACACTGCTTTGTTTAGCTATTACAATTGGAGCCGTTTTATCTATTTTGCTTATTGTTAAGCTTGCTGATGTTCCTGTTTGATTTGTACTATCTATTAATCTTGCTTTTATTGTACAGTTTTCACTTACTATTACTGGCTCTGTATATGTTTCCCATGTATCTCCATTATTTATACTTATCTGTTTTGTTACGCCTGCTGTATCTTTTGGCCATGTTACAGTCACTGTTATATCTTTACTTGTCCAGCCTGTTGTACTTGGTGTTATTGTTATACTTTCTTCTCCTGCTATGCTTGTTGTTGTTATTTCTATTGCTTTTGCTACTGTCTCATTTCCAGCTTCATCTACTGCTTTCATTTGCACTGTATATGGTGTTCCTTGGGTTAAGCCTGTGAATGTATAGCTTGTACTTGTTTTATTTTCATTACTTACCCATGTCGTTCCATTGTTTACACTAAAATAATATTCTAGTATTTCACTACTACTACTTGTTTGTGTTGCTTCTTGATCTGTTGTATTTCCACTTATTGTTATGCTATTACTTGTTGCTGTTGCTACTGATGTAAACTCTTTTGGTTTTAATGTATCTATATTACTTATTGTTAATGTTGATGTTCTTATTACTTCTGTTTCATTTCTTAATATTGCTTGTATTGTTGTGTTTTCTGTTATTTCTATTGGTCCTGTATATTCTGTCCATGTATTTCCATTATTTATGCTTATTTCCTTTGTTAAGCTTTCACTTCCTTCTGGATATATTACTTCTATTGTTACTTTTTTGCTTGCTTCTTTCGGATTTGCTACTATTGATATTATTCCTTCTACTATGTTGTTTATCTCTATCTCTTTTTCTAACTCTGTTCCTTTATTTCCTATTATTTTTATTGTATATTTCCCATTTTCACTTATTTCACACTCTTCACTTATTTTATTTATTCCACTTCCATATGTTTTTATCTCTCCATTTGGTAATATTAATTCCTTTATTCCCTCTCCTAGTATCATTCCTTCTATTTTTACTGTTACTTTACTTGTTAATTGGGTTGGCACAACTGTACATGTTAAAGATGTCCTTTTTTCTCCCTTTTCTCCTATTATTACTTCCCAGCCGCCTTCTTCTTTCTCTATTATTGTAGCTGTATATCCTTCTTCGGTAATTACTGTTCCACTTTCTCTATCACTCTCTGCTTCTGTTGTTATTTCATTTTTTATTAATCCATCTATTATTTCATCTAGTGTTACTTCTCTTCCTTTTTCCAATTGCGTATCTTGTATGCTTACTTCTATATTTTCTTTTATTTGACTCTTTTTATATTCTTCCACACTTAATCCTGCTATTCCAAATATATTCCCAGTTGTTATTAAATTTAATGTTACTCCTGCAAGTATTAATAGAACTATTATTGTAATTATCAGTGCGATCAATGTTATTCCGCCTATTTATTTTCATATTTAATCTCCTTCCTTAATCTTGTAGAGTAGCCCGAGGACTTAATATATATTATTTCTTGCCTCACATGGCTTTGCGGGTGGGAGCGTACGACGTACAACTTCCTCGGACTTCAAAATAATATATATTAAGTCCTCGGGCGGCTACTTTTAAAATCAAAGCAAAAAGACACATAAACCTAGGCTACTTTCCTAGGCTCATATGTCTCCTATTTATATATTCATTTTTTTAATCTTAATTAATAAATTACCTGTGTGTGTGTGTGTGTACAAACACAAGGCTTTCAGCGTTTGTTCCCATCTGTACCATTCCTCTTTCTTTCGTTTTTATTAACTAATTATATTATATCTATACACTATTTGCAACACCTTTTCTCTATTTTTTTGAGGACATTCAACATAATTTTCTATTGATTTTTCCTTTAAATAAATATATAATATATAAAAAATTATGTGTAGGTGGATTTTATGAATAAGACTAAAAGAAAAATTTTTGAAACATCTATGAAGCTTTTTGCAGAAAAGGGATATGATGCTACTAGTATTGAAGAAATAACTGCAACTGTTGGTGTTGCGAAAGGTACTTTGTATTATCACTTTTCTAGTAAAGAAGAAATTTTTAATTTTCTTGTTGAAGAGGGTATGAAACTTTTAAAAAACAGCATTGAAATTAAAACTTCTAAATTTGACAATGTTATTGATAAAATAAGAGCTATAATTTTAATTGAAATTAAGGTTTTAGCCAAATATGAGCATATAATAACAATTATACTTAGTCAGTTTTGGGGAACAGAATCTAGAAATATTGCATGCAAGTCATATGTTTTAGATTATATTAAAACAATTGAAGATATAATTATAGCAGGTATGGAAAAGGGAGAACTTCCAATTGGTAATGCTAAAATTATTGCATCTACTATTTTTAGTATAACATCTTCTATTTTAGTTTATAAAACCCAAACAGGTAAAGAATTAGATATTCATGAACTTTATAATGAATATCAGAACATTATTATTAATGGATTATTAAGTGCAGAAGGTAAATAGATTTTAATCTATTACCTCCATTGCATCATTTCTTTGTAATCCTTCTAAATTATAATAGCTATCTGGTACAGGTCCTACAATTATTGATTCTGCAACAATTACTTCGCTTGATACCTCATTACTAAGTATTCTATATGGTGTAATTATATTTATTCTGCAAACCGTATACAGATAAATTCTATGTAAAGTTTGATTTATTCCCGCAGCTTCAAACTCACTTCTAAATTCAGTAGTAACAACCCCTGTTGGATTTATTTGTATTGGTATTTTAGGTCCTAAATTTGATAATACTTCATTTCCAGATATACTTCCTAGTGGTATTAAAATTTGCGTTTGGCTTTCATTTTGCAGTGCATCTTGAATATCTGTTGTAATTTCTACCGATATTCTATTTATGGATAATGCGTTTGCTTTCACCATTGTAATATTACCGTTATTATCCTTTATCATTGTAACTAAGTCATTATAGTCAATTTTATCTATTGAATCTTGTGTTTTTTTGTTTATTATTTGTATTGCTACTGCTTTTGCCTTTGTAATACACATATCCTCAAACATTGGATTTATATAATCAAATAATAGTTTTATTATTAAAAGTATTGCAAATAAAGTTATTAATATTTTCTGTATTTTTTTCTTTTGTTTATTTGTATTTCTTTTGTATGATATATTAATCTTTGGTAATTTTATTCTAGGTCTAGAATATATTTTATCCATTTTATGCTAACTTCTTATGGCTATATTTAGGTATAAATAATTGCTGTCCAACCTTTATTTTATTTGCATCCTCTATTCCATTTACTTCTACAATATCTTCTACCGTACTTTTAAATTTTTTAGCAATTTCCCATAAGGTATCTCCTTGTTTTACAAAATAAATTACCATGCTATAATTTTTTTCCGATGTGCATTCTTCAATATTTAAATCATCAATTATATTTATAGTTCTACTTTTAGATACACCTATTTCAAACTCTAAATTTATTTTGCAATCTATATTACCATTTTGACCTATTATAAAATCTTGTGATGATACACTTATATTTGATTCTATATTACTGTTTTTATCTATCCCTTTTGCCTCTGCATTTAAATTAAATGGCAATTCTATTGTTTTTATTTCTATCATTGTAGAAAGCTCAGTTTCAAACATAAATTTAAGTTCTACATTTCCTTCATATACAATTTTATCATTTAAAATATTTTCACTTTCTATTCTTGGATTTACTTCTACATCATATAATCTATGTCCAATTATCTCTGGAATTTGTATTTGCTGGCTTATTTGAGTCATATCTTTTAAGTTCTCTTTTACAGTCATAGCATTTATTTCTTTTTGCTTAAATTTTACTTCTTTTTCTGGGCTGTATAAATCTTGAATTATATTAATTTCTCTTTTTTCGTAGGCTGAACATGTTAACTCAATTTGAGCTTCTATATATATTCCATGTGTTTCATTATTATTAGGTTTTAACACTACATTTTTTAAACTATATCTTGTGTCGCATATATTTTCGTCATTTACATTTGCTATATCTACAAATCCCATAACAGGAATTTGACTTTGCGTAACATTTATTCTATTATCTTCTGTTAAGTACATTATTTTTACATTTAAATCGGCTTTTGCTAAAACTTTGTTGTAACTGATTTTTATGTCTTTATTGCATATATTTAAATTCACTTTCATTATTTCTGCTACTTCGTCTATTGTATCTATACTAATATTTTCTTTAGCATATACTTTTGTACTTCCACTTCCAATCAGTGAATTTACCTCGAATTTGTTATTTAATAATTGCATTTCTGGATTATTTTCTATTTCACTAATTATTTCTACATTTTCATTAGAGTATAATTTTACGGTAATATTCATATTTACTTTTATATTAACTTTTCTTCCATTTAAAACATTACATTCAATGCTTTTTATTACAATGTCATCATCAAATGTCATGTTTTCTTTTGCCTCTTCAATATCAATTATTTGAGTAAAATCTAAGCTTGTATTAATACTTCTTACACATTCAGTTTCATTGTCTGGCAAATACATTATGTATAAATTTATACTTCCATCTAATCTTACTTTTCCATCCATTATTTCTTTTTTATAAATACACACTGTCCCATTTGTATTTATAGCATTTAAAATATCTGGCTTAACATCTGGTATTATTACATCTCCTTCTACAACTACACTTTTTGATTCTTTACCAATTATTTGATTTATACATAAGCTTTCCTTTTTAGTATCTATTACCATTGGTTATTATCCCTCCTTATTTTTCATTAATATATGTATATTATGAGGGATAAAAAAAATTCCTAATTAAATAGGAATTTTTTTATTATATATTAAATTATGCCAAAAAGATATTTTTATTATGATTGAACATATCTATGTTTTTTTCCAAGAGTTTTTGGATCAACTGGCGGAATTAGTGGTGAATATGTTTCTCCATTGTATACTTGTACTTCTACATTTCTTGTTAATACATCTGTATATGTATAAGATGCATTTCTTTCAGTTTCATCGTATTTTACAATAAAAATATTTGAATAAGCAGACTCTACTGTCGCTTCTTTTTCAAAAGGTTTATTTCTTCCAAGTGATCCTTTTACAATAATTTTTTGACCTATCATTTCTCCTATGTTAGATTTTAATGTAGTAATATCATTTTTGCAAATCATTAAATCACCTTCTCTTTTTTTGATAGGCAAATTATATCATTTATTACAAAAAATGTCAAAAAAACTGTTTTCTTGCGGTTTCGATGCATCTGTTGATACTGTAAGGTTTTAAGCTTCTTTTTCTCTAATATTACATTTATATTACAAGAATATTACATCTTTGTAATATTCTTGCTCTTTTCTCTTATTTTCAGTAATTTTTAACGCTTTTTATCTTATTTTCTAACAGGAAAATTTGACTAATCATTATAATTTTTCTTTTTTCTATATATTATAAAAGCAGTAATACTTCCCAATATAATAACAATTGTTATTATAATAATTATTATATTATTATTTTTATCATTATCATTGTTTTGCGTATTAATTTCATACTCTAATTGTTGTGCCTCTTCTTGATTTTGCTCTTTTTCTTCTATTAGTTCATTTGCTTTTTCTATTTTTATTTCTTGCTCTTCTAATGCTTCTACTTCTTCATTTGAATTTCTTTTGTATACTTCTATAATATAATTTTTTTCAGATATTTTATTTTCTGCTATAACTTTTACATTTACAATATTTTTTCCTTCTTTTAAATTTGTATTACCTTCAATAACAACCTGCGCAGAGATTGATTGTGGAATTGCTAATATATTTAAGCTTTTAGTTTCGTTTGAAACTTCTGCTTTATAGTTTAGAATATTTTCATAAAATTCCGGAAATAGTGTTACATTTTCTATTGCCAATGTTTCAAGATTAGTATTAGAAGCTGCTATATTAGAAGTTTTGGTCACATTTATATTGTAAATTTTCTTTTTGCTTCCATCCTTAGATGTAACTATAATTTCTATTTTATTTATTCCATTTACTAAATTATTATTTCCTTTTATTTCAACATTTGCCTCTATGTTTTCTGGTATAGCAGTTATTTGCAAATTATTCACAGTACTGTCTACTGTTATATAATATTCTGTTATTTCTTTATTAAATGAAGGTGTAATTCCTTCTTTATCTAGTCTTAATATTTCTAAATAAGCATTATCACTACTTATATTATTGTTAGATTGTATTTCTTGCTCTTCCTGTGTTGTATCTAATTCTTCTATTTGAACATTTCCTTCTCCATATTGTATTTTAATATCTTCTCCATTTGAATTATAAAATTCTCCACTAGCAGAAATATTAGCTGTTCCCGCTTCTTTTGCTTTAAATTTAAGTTCTATTATTTGTTCTGTTTGTTTCCTTTGTTTTCCTCCATTTTCATCTACCCATGTATATAATATACTATTTTCTAAAAGATTTGTATTTTCATTTTCTTTTATATATTCCATTTTTGTGCTATCAAAATACATTTGCATTGTTAGTGCTGCTATATCTAAATTATTTGAATTTATATAAAACTTAAATATTTCTCCTTTTTCTACTTTTTCAGTGTTTGGAGTTATTGTTATTTCACTTGCTAAAACTGTGTTTGATAATAAAATTAATACAAAAATACTTGCTATAAAAATTATAATTATATTTTTTATTTTCATATATCCCCCTTTTATTGTTCTATTATTTTTATTTCTAATATATGCCTTTGTATTAATAAAGAATCCACAGATGATGGCATTTTACCATTTTTGTTTATATTTCCAGATTTTAAAAATATTCCTTCTAGTCTTTGTATTTCTAATATATGTCTTTGCAAAACTAATGAGTCTACACTGTTTATTTTTCCATCTCCATTTACATCTCCATATAGTATTACAACAAATTCAACTATTATATCGTTATTTTCATCAGTTATCTTAATTATGCTTCCACTTCCTACTCTGTTTTCATCTGATATTTTTTCTCCTTTGCTATTATATATTTCAACATTGTAATTTGTTTGTATTTTATTTTTTATATCTTTTACTGTATTATTTTTATAATCTAGACCAGATATTTCGTTCCCATTTAATTTTAAAGAATCATCAATAACTATTTCTGTATCATTTATTTTATCAATAACAAAAACTTCTATACTTGCAGTTTTGTTACCATCTACTGTTTTTGCTGTTATTGTTGTTGTTCCTTCACTTATTGCTGTAATATTTCCAGTATTGTCTACTTTTGCAATAGCTTCATTTGACGAAATAAATTCCACTTGTTTATTACTTGCATCTGCCGGATATATAATTGTATTTAATTTAAATTTATCACCTATTTGTAATGTGCAATTTTGTGCATCTAGCTTAATATCCGTTACTGGGCTATATACTGTTATGTCAATACTGCTCTGCACATTATTTGCTGCTTTTGCTGTAATTGTTGCGGTTCCAGAACTTGCTCCTAATATAGTTCCAGTATTATCTACTAATGCAACAATCCCATTATTAGATGAGAATTGTAATTCTTCATTTTTAGCTTCTTCTGGTAATATTTCTACATTTAGTTTTATTCTTTCATTTTTGTTTATAACTTGTTTATCTAATGATAATTTAATTTCAGCAACTTGTATTTGTGGAGGTTCTTCATACTCTTTTAAATAACTTTGAAACACATATCCGTACCATTCCGTCTGAAAGAATTACTCTATCCCAAAGTTCTCCTTTTTGTTTTCCTTTTGCTATCCTTGTCATAATTTCATTTCTATTAATAGTTTTTAGTACTTCATATGATGTTCCGTGGTCCATTTCTAACATTTAATGTTGTTGTTACATCTGCATATACTTTTGTGTTGTCTTGAGTATATTCATCTTCCGATATACTAGGGCTTTGAACTTGTATTTCTGGCATATTGTTATAAATTGGTATTACAAAATTCATAGATAAATCAAGTAATCCACTATTTAAATATCCATTATATATAGATTTAGATTCACTATATGGTGCTAAAACATTTGTCATATATTGATGCCAAAATAAATCGCCTGGTTTTTCATCATTTACATCAAATTTTTGCAAATAAACTGTATCTTGTCCAACATTTATATAACTTGATCCTATAAATATTGCGCCACCTCTTACTGCTATTTCTTTTGTATTCCAAGGTATATTATATTTTGCCTTTGTTTCGCTACTTGCGCCTCTTCCATCTCTTGCATATTTTAGTCCGTTTATAATTGCTCCCATTGGCTCTGCTGAACTTGTTGCACCAATATTATAAAAATTGTATAAGCCCTCATATCCTGCAACTATTCCACTAATTGAACTATGAGATAAAAATGGTCCTACTTCTTGTTTTATTCTAGATGCTAAATGATATGGACTAACTCCCGATATTTTAGCACCTTTTAATATTAAGTCTGAATATTTATCTGTAGTTACTATATTATTTAGTGACTGGTCTTTATATTCAACAATTCTATCGTAAAATTCTGTTCCATATAGTATTTTTTCTACACCATTTTTATTGTTTAAGCTTTCTTCATAAGATAATCTTTCAAACTGAAATATTCTTACTTCGTTTAAAAAGTTTCTTGGATCCATTGTATATTCTACTGCTTGTCTTGAGCAATCTACCCAACCACTATCTACTTCTACATTGTATTCTCCTGGTTTTGTGTTTTTCCATGAATCGGTATATGAAATTGGGACTAAGTTTTTCCCAAATATATTTTCATTATCTATAACATATTTCCAATCTAAATTTGTATATAGTGCTGTAAATTTCCAATTAGGATGTTTTTTTTGAAGTTCAATTAAATATGGTTTATAACTTTCCGGAAAATTTTCAATGCCTTCTTTTTTAGTAGATGCATATGTATTATTTGCCATACAAATATAAATAAAAAAAATGCAAATAATAGTTTTTAAAATAAATGTTATTTTTTTCATGTTTTCCTCCATTTTAAGCATTTATTTTTAATTGTATTATTTGCATATAAATAAAAAAAATTCATATTTGAGTTGCTTTTACAATTATTCTATTTTTTGCATTAGCAGTACATGTGATTAAAGTAATTTCTTTTTTTCCATTTGTTTTTTGGGAAAGGCTTTCTGTATCTTGTGGTTTTACTTTATACATATCATATATTTTATATTTTAACTTGCCATTCTTATTGTCTGTTAAATAAATGTATTCTCCTATTTCTAATTTATAAACATTATTAAACATATTGGGCTTTTGATAATTGTGCCCCGCTATACAAAAGTTCCCAATTTCATTAGCTTCTGTTCCCCAAAATTTAGATACACATATGTCTAATCCGCTTATATCATCTAATACAAATGTCTGCAAATTAATTGATGGTATCTCTATAAAAGCGGCCACCTTATAGCCTTCATATTCTCCTGGTATTATTTCTTTGTTTTTTTGTGCTTTATAATTTTCAATATTAGTTTCATATTCTATTTTTTGTATCTCTTCTGATTTTATTTTAATATTTGCCTCTTTTTGTGTTACATATATAAAATTATATATTACATATATAAATATTAAAATAATACATAGCTTTAATATCTTATTAGTTTTACTATTCTTTTTAAACCTCTTTCCCAATTTTATACCTCTATGTATATGATACTATTTTTAATTAAATAGTATCATATTTAATTAATCTTTTTTATTTAGTTCAATATACACACCTGCTAGAACCAGTATTAATGGAATTACAAGCATATATATATTAAACCCTGTTTGTGGCAATTTTTCTGGTAGTTCTTCTTTTTCAGTATCTTGACTAGTTTCAGGTTTTTGTTCTTCTGTATTTGGTGTATTGTCTTCTGGTGTTTGTATTGGTGGTTTTGGTGTTGTTTCTTCTGGTGGAGTTTCTTCCTCTGGTGGTGTTATATTTTCTTCTACTACATTTATATCAAAAGTTTTACTTGCTATAATTGAGTCTGAATCGTCTCTGTTTATTAGTTTAATAGTAATTGTATATTTTCCTACTTCACTAAATAATCCTCTTAAATGTAATGTTTGATTAACAATTCCTCCAATTTCATATCCTGAAGCATCTCCCCATCCACTTTGTATTATGTCATGTTCTAAACTTTGTTCATCTGTGCCTAATAATTTTGCAGTAGCACCATCTGGTGTAGTTGCTTCTCCTATAATTCTTGCATGCTCATAATATTTACCCATTGTCGAAGAAATATTAAGTTCCATATTTTTTTCTTCATTTGGATATATCTCTCCTGTATATGAAAGTGTTATATTATAATCTTTATATTCTGGTTCTACTACCACATTTTTTACTATTGGAACAGTTATATCATCATATGTTGTCATTGCATCTGGGCTAGCTAATCCTTCTGCTGTTATAGAAAAATCGGTAGGATTTGAAGTTGTAATATCGGATTTTGCTCTAAAAGTTATGCTCATATTACTTCTAGGTGCACTTCCTCCTGTTTCATCTGAGAAAAATACAATAACCTTAGTTCCTGTGTTATTTTCTTTACCTCCATCTACTTTTACAAAATCAAATAAATTATTATCATATGCTATATTAAATGTATAACTTCCTAATTCTTTTCCAAATTCAATATTTAATGTTACTTCTTCATTTGGGCGTACTGTTTGTTTAGTTGTTGTTATATCTATTGAATCTAAACTGTCTGCATTTGAATTTATTGAAAACATTAGTAAAAATATTGTTGTTGCATAAAAAATAATACTAAATATCTTTTTCACTTTTTTTCCTCCTTTTTTATTTTTTATATAAATATTATGTGTGTTTTAAAAAAGATTATTTAGTTTTTATAATTGTATTTAATTCTATTTTTTCCAGATTTTATTAATTTTAGCAAAAACTATCAAAAAATTATTTTATCACTACTTTTTCCATTTTTCCTTTTGCAGAAGTTCCACCTATTCCTTCTCCACCTTCTCTTATTTCTTCTACTATTTGTGAAATTGTAACAATTTTATTTTTATCTGTTGTAGCGACTTTTTCTGCTACAATTAAAGGGTCTACAAAATCTATTAGTATTCTTCCAGGTGATGATGCAAAATTTGCACCTGCCATCATAATTGCTTCAAAATAGCTTTGGCATGCACCTGCAAAAATCACAAGTTTATTCATGTCTGGCTGCCATATTCTTGCCTCTTTTACAGTTTCTATAAAATATCTTGAATTTCTATAATTATATAAATTAGTATATTCTGAACCATTTTTTATCATAGAATCATGTCCTGTTATTATTAATATGTCTGGTTTATATTTTTGAAGTAAATTTCTAATAACCATTGGTTGTCTACTTTCTGGAACATTACGCACTATTGCATTTAATCCTAATTGTTTATAATATTTTACCGATTTTTCCATGTATTTTCTATCTCCGTCTAAATGCAGAATTTTACCTGTATATATTATTTCTCTATATCTTTTTAATATTAAATTATTTAATTTTGAAAACTCCTTGTTATCTATTTTTTTTGCCCTTTTTTTTATTAATTCTTCTTGTCGTTTTAAATTTTCTTCTATTTTTTCTTTACTCACTATTACTAAGTCATCTACTGGTGCGTCTGCTTTTATTCTTAATGTAAGACCTTTTAAAATTGCATAATCTATTTTATCTTTTCTTTTTATAATTTTATCAATTACAAAAATAACATCTTCTCCATAAGATTTTCTAGCTACCATATATCCTTTTTTTAAGTTCATTTTTTCACCTCTTCACACTTTGTCTATTGCTTCTTTTATATAATATGTCGATTTTTGTAAAAAAGTGAAAACTGCGCTATTAGTAATTTTAAATAGCGCAGTTTGGATTATTTTTTTATAAAAAAGGATTTTATTTTATCTATTATTCTTACAAATATATTCTTTTTAGTACTCATTAGGTTTAGACTTAATTCTTCTTTTTCATCTGTTTTGGTTATATTATTTTTTATTTTGAAAAGATTTTCATATGAATATTTTTCTTTATTTTGTTTTTCTATTAGTTCTCCATTTTCTTTAATTTCTTTTAATTGCTTATTTATTTGTACTATTTCTTCTTGATTTTTTTGAAATAGTATTTTTAAATTAGATAATTTTTCATCATTTGGCTCTATATCTTCTTTTTTTAATTGTTCTAATTTATTACATAATTTTTTAAATTCTCTTGTTTTTAAATCAAGCTCCATTGTAAGACCTACTAATTTTGTTTGATTTAAATCCATTTTCATCTTTGGTCTCCTTCTTTCTCTATTTGTTTTTCATCTTTTTTATAAAGAATATATTGCATACTCTCTGCATCTTTAAAGCTGTATTCAGCTGGAATTGTTAAGTTAGATGTTTCTTTTTTAAATCTTTCTACTTGTTTTTTTAATCTATTATAACCCATTCCTATATTTATTTGCTTTATTGGTTTATTTGGATTTTTTTGGTCATACTTTTCTGTAAATGCTTTTAATCCCCTTTGAAATGCTTTAAATATTAATTCTCTTTCTTTTTCATCTTTGCTGTTTTCTTCTACGTCATATCTTCCTTCACTTTTTTCGTGATGTCTGTATTGATCATTGAGTTCAAAGTCATTTATGACTGCATAGCCTTGATCTTTATTTAAATACATTGTACCTTTTGATATTATATTTCCATTTGAGTTTCTAACAACTATATTTTGTACGTCTGGCGCAATAATACTTGATTTAGCAATATCTTTTCCATAAGCCGAGCTTGTTATACTTCCACAGCAACTACAAAATAACCCCATTATACTGTTATGTGGATCATTTTTACTTAGCCATTCAAAGGTAAATTGTTTTTCATATAATTCTTCTATAATTTCTTTTCCATTTGATAATTCTTGCTCTGTTTGTTTTTTTAATTTTTCTATACTCTCTAAAATAGTATCTTCTTTTAATGGTTCTTCTAAAATATGTTCTGGTATATTGTTTTGCTTTCCTTCTTCTCTTAAACTTTTTGCCATTTCAAAAGTATTTTGTGAAAGTCCCTTTTTAGAAAATAATTCTGCTATGTCTTCATTTTCTTTTGTTACACCTTTATATTGATTTTTGTAATAAAATTTTAAAAAAGCCTCTTCCCATGATACTTTTTTAGGCTTTCCATTCTCATCTAAACTTTCTCTTGCAGCTTTTACATCGTTAAAATTTGTTATTGCATTTGCAAATATTCCTGGATGATTTTTTTCTAGATTTAAAACCATTTCTAAATTTTTAAGTTCCTTTTTTTCGCCTGGTGTTGAAATAAATTTTACAAACTCTTGATTTGGTTTAGTATCTAGTGGAAGTGAATCGAATAATCCGTGATATTTGCCGAAGCTTCATTCTATCCGTTTTTAAAATATTTGCCATAAGAGAAGATGCCTTTTGTGCTAATTCAATATTTGTTTCTTTCCCTTGTTTGTCTAGCATTTTCTCTTTACTAAAGCATCCTATTGAATTTGCAAATTTATAAAAATCTAATTTTTCTTCTTCTGGAAGATTTAATAATTGTTTATTTATATCTGGAAGTTCATTTTTAAAAAATCTAAAATCAGAATTTTTAGTTAAAATATCAGTTTTGTTTTTTTCTACTAATTCAGATGCATAAATAAATGGAATTTTAAACTTATTTTTATTTAGTGTATCTGATAAATTTGATATTCCTTCTAAATTTTTAGTAATTAATATATTATAATCAAATTTCTCATATGGCTTTTTAATTTTATCTAGTTCTATTATTTCTGTATATTCTTCTATATTTTCCGGAATATTACTATCAAAAATTAATTCTCCATTTTTTGTTTTATATGCAAATTTAAAGTCTAATCCTTCAAAAGCTCTTTTACCAATACTTTTAACTTCATCATGTATTATTAATTTTTTTAGTGTTATACAACCATTAAACGCATCATCTGGTATTTCTATTTCACTATCTGGTATTGCATATTCCATAATTGGCTGTCTTGCTAAATTAAATGCTTCATTTAAGAAATTACATTCTCCTGTATAGTTTCCACCACCATCTACACCATATTCTGGGGCGCCATTTTCTTTTATGTTTCTTACATCTATTCCATTTAAAAAACCTCTTACTGTACTATTTTGCCACATGGTAGTATATTGGTCTTGGCTTCCCATTTCTCCTGGGTGAAACATAATTCCCGAAATTATTGCTTCTTCTGCTCTTAAATCAAAATATTTTGCTCTTCCAGTTCCATTTGGATTTATACTCTTAGGCATTTCATCCCAATTTTTTATAATAAAAGACATTGGTTTAACTTCTACCCAATTAGTCGTCCCCTTTTCTCCTGCAATTGTTCCATTTGAATATTTGTATTCTTTGTCATTAGGATATGATATAACTCTAACATATTTATTCCCTGCATATTCAAATTCTGGACTATGTTTTCCAGCATATGGTGTTGCTAGTATTTGAGAACCATTTCCACTAAACCATCTTCCAGTAGGTTCTAATCCTTCTTTTACTTTTCCTCTATTATATAAATTTTCTAATAATTCTTCTAATTCTTTGTTTACTTTTGTTTTGGGATATTCTCCTATATTTATAGTATGATATATTGTTTTTCCGTTTTTATCTTTTACCTCTTTAATATTCTCATTTTCACTTAATTTATAATGTAAAGCTGGACAAATTCCGTGATTTTTCATGCAATTCATGTCTGCTGCTGCCACGCCCAAATCCATAAATATTGTTATATATTTGTATTTTATATCACCTGAAAATCTTGTTAATATTGAATGTATTGCTTCTTTTCCAGTTTGAGTATGATATGACTCACTCATTTGTATGCCATTCATTATAGCATAATCAGTAGCAGAAACTCTTAGTTCTTCCTCTGTTTTTTCTTCATCATAATTACTATCTCCAAAATCTAAATAAATTAAGTCTTTTGTGTCAAATCTCTTGTTATCTAAATTTTCATTTTCATCTTGATTATAAACAGTAGTTGGAATAATTTTGCTTCTTAAATCTTCTTTGATCATTTGTTCCCTCTATTTTTATTATTCTTTTCTTTTATCTATAACATATGCACTTCCTGGTGTTATTTTTGCTAGGTGTTTTACTTGTGCTCCTACTTCTCCTATTTCTAGTGTATTTTTGAATCTTCCTTCATACACTACAACTACTCCTATTGATATTGATGTTAATGGGAATTGTTCCACTATATTTTTTCTGTTTGGTACTTCTACATATCCTCTTTGCCTATCTACTTCATTAAAATAATCTAATACTCTTGTATCAAATTCTATTATTATGTTTTGACAAATATCCTCATAGTTTTCGTTTCCATCTACTATTGCAACAAAATCGTCCCCTCCAATATGTCCTACAAAACAATTTGTAGATTCTCCATTGTGTACATGTTTTGAAATAATTCTTGCTGTAAATTTAATTATTTCGTCTCCTTTTAAGAATCCATATGTATCGTTATATGCTTTAAAATTATCTAAATCTAAATATAACACTTCAAATTTTTCATGGTTTAGTAATCTCTTTTTTAGTTCTGCTTGAATTTGTACATTCCCTGGTAAGCCAGTAAGCGGACTTACTCTTCTATTTGTATGCATTAATCTTATAATATTTTTTACTGTATAATATATATATCCTTCATCTAATGGATTTATTATATAATACTCTACTGCTTTTGAAAGTACATCTATTCTGTGTTTTCTATCTGTACTAGAAGAACATACTATTATTGGTGTTATACTATTATCTTCATTACTCCTTATGGTTGCACATAATTCTAAAATGTCTGTATCTATATTGTCTTCATTAATTATAATTAATGAAGGTATATTTCTTAATGCATCTTCCAAATTTTCTGTTTTTATGCTTTTAAAACAAAATTCTTTTTCTTCTTTAAAAACTTTTTTTAGTGTTTGAATTGTAGTGTTTTTATTATCAATAATATAAATCTCTTGTATCATATTTTTCTCCTATTTTATGGTGTATATGTGCATTCTCCTTCAAATGTTTCTTGTGTATCTTCTACACTGTATGCTGTAATTGACACTCTATTGTAACCTACATCTAATGCCTGTCTATATGTCATTTCTGGTGCTTCTGGGTATTGCACGCTATATGCTTGACCATTTATTGTGTAATCTATTTGTTTTACTCCAACCTCATGTCTTGCTGTAATTACTAAATATCCACCATCTACATATACTTCCAATGTTGGTTTTACTCTGCCTTCAAAAATTTCTTCTCTTGTTGTTGTATTATTGCTTGAATCTACTGCTATTATTGTTAAAGTATTTTGCCCTCTTTGTATTTCCACATTTGTTTCTATTTTGGCATTTTCTGTTTCTCCTGGTTCTACCTTTGTTTCATCTTCTTCGTTCCATCTATATGTTATATATGAAAGTGCTGTTTCATCTGTTGCTGTAATTTTCACATAATTTCCTACTACTGAAAGATCTATTTTAGGTTTTGTTATATCTTTGCCTGTTTCTGTATAAAATTCTTTTGAATATGTCGCAGTTTTTCCATTTACATCTGTTATTGTTAAATTAAAAGTATTATCACCTGCTGGAAGATCTATTCTTTGTGTTATAGTACTTCTTCCATTTCCATCTATTGAATTAGCTGTATCAGGATCATTGTTCCAATTATATTCCATTCTAGCAATTGCCCTTATATGTGCTGCATATATTTTTAGCTGCTGACCTTCTCTATCTATCGAAGCAGATGGTGCTGCGTTTTCAATAGCCTCTCTCATCACTCCGCTCTTATACCCCCAATACACACCCTATCCAAGCATTACAAGTCCAAATACAATAATAGCTATCGAAAAAAATAAAACTATTTTATTAATTTCAACAGTACTTCCCTTCTTTTTCTCTTTTTGTATATATAAAATTTGATTCATAAAATCATACACCTCATTTGAATTTTATTATATCATATATGTTTTTTTTGCACAACATTTTTATAAAAAAGAAACAGCAGAACAATTGGCTTCCGCACTTTACAGTGCGAAAGCATTGTCTGCTAATAAACAATATTTCATTATATATCTGTCTGTGGCTCCTCCGTTATAAAAAAACTAATTCTAAATCCGTACAACATCTCCTGTATAACTAGCTACATTTATGCTACGGTATACTGCTGGTACTGTCTCTCCATTATAGTAATATGATCCACCTCTTCCAACTCTTATTGTTCCTGTTGAATATTTTTCTTGTGTCCATTCAGATTCATTCCCTGCAAAATCATATATATTATTTGCTTTCCATGCCTCATTACTTCCTGTATTTCTTAGTACTCCGCACCCATTTGCCGCATCTCCAACTGAATTTTTAAAATTTCCCCAGCTAGCACTATTAATTTGCACATCGTCTATTTCCATATTTTTATTTTTTTCATTTGTTTCTGATGCTATTTCTGCATTTTCTAATAACCAATTTAATGTCATATCGTATTCTATTCCATACATAAGGTGAGCATTTTCAATGTCGATATTTTTTGAAACTTCTATTGCACTTATTTGTGATATTTTATTCCACGGATGTTGATTATATTTACTTTGAGGGATATTATTTCCATTATTACTTGCTTCATATCTTCCAATATAAAATCCTTTAAATTTTTTTATACTTGATTTCATATCAGTATACTCTGTGGTATTAATTTCTTCCCAATAAGAACTAGATGTTGCTTCATCTGTAATAGGATGCTTCCCTACCTGATAACTCTCAGTATAATACGGTCCGTACCATGCAGTTCTCCTAAAATCCTCTTCAAAATCTGGTATTGGTATCCATACGTATTCGTTAAAATCTGGTGTTGTTCCAGTTTGATTTCCTCCATCGTATGTTATAGGATTGTCTACTATTACTATTCCTTTGTTTATAGCTTCTACTGTTATACTATTCCATTGGTCAGCTGGCATTATACTTGCTACACTTCCATCTTCTCCGGGCAAGCTTTGTGTTGTTCCTGTGGCTAATATGGCTGGCGCAAATCCGGCTGGTATTGTTATTTGCACATCACTATTGGAATCTGGCTTTATTGTTGTGTTCTCTGTGGCTAGTCCATCTTCATTGACCTTTGGTGACTCTACTGGGTCTGGTGGAGTTGGTTGGTTGTCTTCATTTCCTCTTTCTAGGTAGTTTTGAAAGTATTTCTCTATTTCATTTAATAATTGTTGTTCATATGCTACACTATTGTTGTATTTACCTACTGCGTTTTCCGCATTTCCTATTATATTTCCTTGTCCTGTTAAAATAGCTAATGCTACACCGGCTAGTATCAATAGCACTATTATTGTTATTACTAATGCTATTAATGTTATTCCGATGTTTATCTCTCATTAATTTTTTTGTTTCTAAATTTTCTTCATGCATTTTTTCATTACCTTCCTTTGTTTTATTTTCTACTTTTTCTATCTTATCATATTATCTTCAAAAACCACTAACCTTATACCGGTATTTATTAAATTACATAAATATTAAATAATTTTATTTTGTAGAGTAGCCCGAGAAGTTCATATATATTATTTTGAAGTCCGAGGAAGTTGTACGTCGTACGCTTTTACCCGCGAAGCCATGTGAGGCAAGAAATAATATATATGAACTTCTCGGGCGGCTACAACTAAAACCGCACACTCATTCACACTCAAAACAAAAAGACACATAAACCTAGCTATTCAACAATAGCTAAGTCCATATGCCTTATATATCTATATATTTCTCTTATTTATTTTCTCTAACAAATTACCTGTGTGTGTGTGTGTGTACAACAAAGCGACTTTCAGCCATTTTAATACAACTCCTTCTTTTGTTCTATCTAATGTAAACATTATATACAAAAGAAGGAAAATTGTCTACACTTTTTCCAAAACCAATTCTTCTAATTCTTTTTCATTTAATCCAGTATATTTTGCTATAGTTTCTAAATTTACATTATCTTTTATCATCTCTATTGCAGTTTTTATTCTTCCTTCTCTTTCTCCAATTATCTTGCCATGTTTTTCTCCAATTATTTTGCCACGTGCTTCGCCTTTTTCAATACCAATCTCCTCGCCTCGTTCATATGCAAAATATTCATCATATATTGCTTTCTCTCTTAGTTCCTCTAATCTCCTTGTTGCTGCATCTCCTGTTAGATATTCATAATCCTTTTGAGCTTTTTCTACTAATTTATTTCTTGCTATTGCCATATTCAACATCTCCTCACTTTCATAATCTATAAATGCTAACCATTGTTCTAATTTTGTTTTTGGGTCTTTTACTTGCTTTCTAAACTTTGGTAGCTCTATAAAATAAAATTTTATTCCTTCTATTATTATGTATTTTCTATATTTACTATCTACTATTACTGTATCTGTACTATATTCTTCTGTTTCTAATATATTGTAATTTAATATACTTATCATATATATATCTTTTATGTTATCATATGTTTCTTTACTCTTTAAGCTACTTCCTATTATCTTTCCAGCATAGAATAATGCTCTTTTTGTCATATTACAATTATCTGTCCTTTGCATTTCTATTATTACCATTATGTTTTTATTTACTATTACTCTTAAATCTAATCTTCCGTATTTTTCATTTACATGCATTTTACTTAGCTCTACTTCTTTTTCTACCTCTATTTCTTCTACTTTTATTTTTAGTCCTTCTTCTATTATTTCTGCTAGCATTTCTTCATTTCCATTTTTAGAAAATAAATTTTTAAATATTACATCATTCTTGGGTTTTAAAATTTCTTGTTTTGTCAAATTAAATTGCTCCTTTCATAAATTATATCACCCCCATATATTTTATTTCAATATTTTTAACAATACTCGTCCTAGAGTATAATTTATCACCACCTATTCATTATTTAATTGTTTTGTTTAATTTGATTTTTCTGGCAGAATCGCCTGAATATTATGTCTTGCCTTTAAAGATGT
>CALXMH010000007.1 GCA_944389425.1 uncultured Clostridia bacterium | reverse complement strand
TTTCTTTTCATATGTATATCACTCCAATCTTCATACTTTTATATTAACATATTTCATTCATTCAAAAACTACTAACCATACATCGCTATTTTGTAAATTTAATGAATAATGAATAGTGAATAATTTTAAGTAGTAGAGTAGCCCTTAGAGTTCATATATATTATTTTGAAGTCCGAGGAAGTTATACGTCGTACGCTTTTACCCGCGAAGCCATGTGAGGCAAGAAATAATATATATGAACTCTAAGGGCGGCTACCTTTAAAACCACCTCACTTACTCACAAGCAAAACAAAAAGACACATAAACCTAGCTATTCAACAATAGCTAAGTCCATATGCCTTAATAATCTATATATTTCTCCTATTCAATTTCTCTAACAAACTACCTGTGTGTGTGTGTGTGTGTACAAACACAAGGCTTTCAGCACTTATCCTCATCTGTACCATTCCTCTTTCTTTTGTTTATCTGCAACAATTATATTATAACCACACAATATTTGCAATACCTTTTCACACCAATTTCTCAGCCACCCCCAATTCTTCCTGTGTCAAATTAAAATCCCCACCTCTGCTCACAATCAAATTATGCAAGTTTTCAATCCTCCTAGCACTTTTAATAGTATTTTCTAGTGGAACCACCTTATTTATCTCAGTCTCTAACTTTTTAAACTCCTTCTTCATTTCCTCTAAATCCTTATTCTCATAAGCCTTCTCCCAATTATTAATATACTTATCCAAATTTTCTATCGACCTTATCTGCTCTGTAAGCATATCCTCCAAATTATTATTAATACTATCTAAAATAGCATTTTTTCCTTTTTTAATTAAATTAGCAGTAGAAGAATTAATAAGATTATTCTTTTTAGCTAAATCTATTGTACTTTCCAAAATATTAGAAGTAGTATCTATTATTCCTCCATTTTTTATAGCATTTTCCACCTGCGTAATATTTTCAAATTTACCTGTAAAAACCCCTGCCACACTTTTACCAAAGTCTACCACCGAATTAGTAATTGTTTTTATTCCTTCCTTTAAACCATGCTCAATTAACACATCCTTTACTTGTATAATTTGATCTTCAATTAAGTCTGGCAAAATTAATCTAAGTCCAATATCAATACCACTATTTACAGCTTTTCCAATACCTGTTTCAAAAAAACTTTTTTGACTTTCAAGTGTAACCTCATTTTGTTTTTCTAATTCTAAATTATTTACTACATTATTTTCTAATAATAAATTTTCCATAAAAATCACCCTTCTATTTTATTTATAATATTTAAATAATCTTTTTTTATTTTTCTAAATTCTTTTCTACATTTTAAATTTTTATTAATTAATAAATTATAATTAATATTAAAATTAATTTTTCCTATTATTTTATAATCGCAAAAAATATTTTTTAATAATTCAATATTAATAGAATAAATATTAAATTTATTAAAAATAATATTAATTTTTTCTTTTTTTATATTCCATTCTTTTTCATAAATATTTAAAATTCTTTTTGCTTTTTTTATTTCTATTAAATTTGGTTCAATTAAAAAAATATTTAAAAAATTATTTTTTATTATTTTTTTATTTTGATTAATTAAACACTCTAATGAAATATCTATAAAAATATAATCATATTTATTTTGTAAATTATTAAAAAAATCTTGAAAGTTTTCTTTTTCAAACATTTTATTATTTATTAATTCAGAAATAGATATTATATGTATTTTTTTATTATATTTAATTATAAAATTACTAATATTTTTTATATTTTTTGTTTCTTTGTTTTTTAAACCTAATATAGTGTGAATACAATTATTTAAAATATCTAAATCAATTATTAATATTTTTTTATTTTTAAAACTCATTGCTAAATTGATTGTAAAAATACTTTTTCCTACTCCATTGTTTCCACTTATTGTAATTATTTTATTATTACTTTTTAATTTATTTTCATTTTTTAATTTTGTATTTTTAAATTTAATATTTTTATTTATTTTATTTTTAATTTTATTATTTTTTATTTTTTCTTTTTTAATTAAAAAATTTTCTTTAATTAAATTATTTATTAATTCTATATTTTTATTTTCTTTTTTTACATTATTAATTATTTTTTCAAACTCAATTTCATTATTATAAAAAATATTATAGATTCCATTTGTTTTTAAAAATATTTCTAAATTCTCTTTTTTATTTTCTAAAAAAATAATTATTTCTATTTCTTTATTGTATTTTTTTATTTCTAAAATAAAATCTTTAATATTATAATCTCCTGGTAATATTTCGCTTAATATTAAAATATCTATTTTTTCTTTTTTTAATATTTCTAAAACCCCATCTTGATATTGAATATCATTATAATTAATTTCAAATTCATTTGTTTGTTTTAATTTTTCGTTTAATTTTGGATTTGCAATTGCAGTTAAAATTTTTTTCATATTTACCTCTTTTATATAATTTCTTTTTCAAAATCTGCTGATTCTATTTTTGTTAATATATGACTATCACCTACAAACATTAAACACTCTCCCCTTTTTAATGATTTTATTTCAATTTTTTCTTTTTCTGTTAAATTAGTATATTTTTCTAATATTAAAATATTTTCTTCTTCTAATGAAAATATATTTTTTATACTTGAATTATTTAAAATACTTTTTCCATATGTTCCATTTTCTAAACTAAATAAATCTTCTACATCTTGTGTTATTGCGACAGCACTTCCTCCATATTTTCTTATTGTTTTAAATATTTTATATATAAAACTTGCAACATCTTTATTGGATGTAACCCCTATTAATCTCCATATTTCATCTAAATAAATTGCTTTTTTTATATTTCTATCTTTTTTTATTTTGTCCCAAAATAATTCTGTAAAAATATACATTCCATATTTTAAATTATCTTCTCCTAATTCATAGACATCCGCAATTATTAATTTATTATCTAATTTTATATTTGTATAATTGTTTAAAAATTTAAGTGAGCCTTTTACAAATGGTATTAATCTTGTTTGTAATTTTTTTGTTTTTTTATCCTTTCCTAATAAATTATATAAATCTTCTAATATTGGCATATCTTTTGCTTCTTTAAATATTGGCTTTATATTTATTTTATTGCTTTCGTTTTTGTATAAAGTATTGTCATCAAATGTTATGTTTTTAATTTTATAGCACTCAATAATTTTTTCTTCTAAAATTGCCATTTCTTCTTCGTTTGCATTAGTATATATTAATTTAAAAAATCCCATTAATTTATTTAATTTTGTTGCCAAATATCCTTGTCCTTCTTCTATACTTTCTTCTCTTATATCAAAAATATTTATAAATGTTTCAGATGTTGGGCCAAGTTTAATTATACTGCCTTCTAATTCTTTGCATAAATTTCCATATTCTCTATCTGGATCTATAACATATTGATCTAATCCTAAAATTCTATATCTTAATATCATTAGTTTAATAAAATAAGATTTTCCGTGCTCCACTTGTTCCAAATACACACATGTTTGCATTTTTATATTTTTCTTTTTCAAATCTATCTATAAATACTAATGAATTATCATATATATTTGTTCCTATAAAAATTCCATTATCATCAAAGATGGATGATGAAATAAATGGATATGTACTTACTAAACTACTTGTTAATATGTTTCTTTTGGCTGTTATTTTTAAATCTTCATTATTTATCATATATGGCATACAGCTATTGAATAATTGTTCTTGTCTAAAATTTGCTTTTTTAGTTTGTAATCCATTACTTTGACATATTCCCTCTATTTTATTTATTAAATAATTTAATTCTTTTATATTATTTGAATGAATATTTATATAAATATATAAAAAATATAATTCTTCGTTATTTACTTGAATTTCTTTTCTTATATATTTGGCATCATTATATGTAAATGCTGCTATATCCATATCTTGTCTATTTTCGTTAATTGATTTTAAATCTACTCCCACATTTCCAATATGGTATGTTAAATCTCTTATTGTTTTATATGTATCTTGTTTTTCATAAAATATTGAAATATTAATATTACAATTTGTATCCATTAATTTTTTTAAAATTAAATCTGTATATTTTCTATAATAATTAGATATTATAAGTCCACTATAATATACATTATCTATTTCTATATATTTTGGATTTGTAATATTTATATATGAAGGTGATATTATATCTTTTACAGAAAAACACCCCTCATAAAATTCTATTTTTTCTTTTTTATTTTTTTTCATACTTTATCTCCTATTTTATATTATAAAATTTATACAATATTTCTATTGTTTCATTTTTGTTTTCCACTTCTTGTACATTATTTTCACATCTGTATAAACATTCTTTTATTTTAAAAAATTGTTCATTTAAATTATTTATTATTATTTTTTCTTTTTCTAAATTATATTTTTCTTTATTATTTATTGGAGAATTTTTTATTAGAATATAAAAATTTTTAGAAGATACTTTTTTATTATTATTTAATTCCTGAATATAATTAATATATTTTTCACTCAATTTTTTTATTTTTTCGTTTTCATTTTCTTTTTTTCTAATATTGGAAATATTTTTAGATAAATCTTTTTTAGTACTTTGAATTAAAATTTGAATATTAAAATCACAAGTTTTTAAAAATAGTTTATAAGAATTTAAAATTGCCTCTTTTTCTAAATTAGATTTTAAATTATAATTTATTGGTGTTACTTTTAGAATTTTTATATAAGAAAAGTCTTTAAGTAATATAATACCATTGTCCAAAATCTTTATGAAAGGCAACCACTTTTGCAAAGAATTTGTTTTTGTTTTTTTCATTGTAGTCTCCTTTTTGAATTTAAATTATTTTTATTATAATATTTTTTTATTTTTTAGTCAACAAATTTCGTATTACAATTTTCGACATTTTCTTTTTTATCTAATAATTCTAAAATATTTTCTTCTACCATTTCTTTTATTTTTTTATTATTTAATAAATGTTTTTTATTTCCATATAATTTAATTGTTATTATTTTTTTTATTTTCATTATTTTTATAAATTTTTCTATATTAATGCATTCTATTTCTGATAAATAATTTATTCCTGGATATAATTTATAATTTGGTTTTATAAATTCTTTTTCAAATAATTTTTTTGAATTATTTTCCCATATATTTTTATAATTATATTCTAAATCTACACCTCTTATATTTGAATTCCATAATTCTAAAATTTGATTATATTCTTCCCATATATTTTTATATTTTTTATTTAATAATATTTCTTTTTCTCTTAATACTAGTCCTACTCCATCCGGATTTACCATTGGTATAAAATATATAGTATTTTTATTTAATATTTTTTCTATTTCATAACCTTTATATAATTCTTTTTTTATGTTTTTTTGTATTATTTCTTCTATAATACTTAAAATACATGAAGATAAAATTGATTCATTTGCTTTTTCTGCTGTTTTTATTAATATTTTATTTTTTCCATTCCCTATTTTTATTGTATATATTTTTCTTTTTAAATTTGTGAAACCTATATTATTTATTATTAAATCTTTATATAAATAATTTAAAAAATATAAATCGTTTATTAAATTATTGTAAGAATATTTTTTATTTAATTTAATTATATTATTCAAAAAATCACCTGTTTAATTGTATTTTTTAAATTAGTAAAAAATAACAGTATATTAAAAATATTTTTTCACATAATATAATCGTAAGGTTTTTATTAGTTAAACGAAGAGTAATATTAGATTTATAATTTATTTTAAGTTTAATATTATTCGAGCAAAGATTTATAATAGTTCTTTTATTTCGGATTATTATATGTCGGAGTTATGGTTATAATGTTTGTATGTAAGCTATATATTATGTGGTTAAATTATAGGTATTATAGCCTAGTTAAGATTACATTTATATCTAAGTAAGTTGTTTTTTATATTTAATTAACAATTTATGGAGTGATTATTAGTAGTCCCTCTGGGATGAATTTAGTTACTTTTGGTGTATTTGTAGTCGAGCGAATGATTAATATATGTGGTTTATTGATTATTTATATAGCAATATATATTAGTTGAGAAAATTATGTGTATTAGTTTTAGCAGCAATTAATATTAGCTTTATAAAGCATAATAGCTAGTAGGGAATTCCTACTAGCTATTATGCTTTTATTTTAGACATCTAAATTTTTAACATATTTTGCATTTTTTTCTATAAATTCTCTTCTTGGTCCAATTTCGTCTCCCATTAATACTGTAAATGTTTCGTCTGCTTTTATTGCATCATCCATTTTAACTTGGACTAAAATTCTTGTTTCTGGGTTCATTGTTGTTTCCCATAATTGTTCTGGGTTCATTTCTCCTAAACCTTTATATCTTTGTATATTTATTCCATCTCTTCCTATTTCTTCTAGTTTTTGTGTTAGTTCATCATCTGAATAACAGTATACATCTTGCATTCCTCTTTTAGATAGTTTATATAATGGTGGTTGTGCTAAATACACATTTCCGTTTTCTATAAGTGGTCTCATGTAACGGAAGAAAAATGTTAACAATAGTGTTCTTATGTGTGCACCATCTACATCGGCATCTGCCATTATTATTACTTTTCCATATCTTATTTTGTTTATGTCAAAGTCATTACCAATTCCTGCACCTACTGCTAATATTACTGGTTGTAATTTATCGTTATTATATATTTTGTCTGCTCTTGATTTTTCAACATTTAGCATTTTTCCCCATAGTGGTAATATTGCTTGGAATCTTCTGTCTCTTCCTTGTTTTGCACTTCCTCCTGCTGAATCTCCCTCTACTATGTAAACTTCGCATTTTTTTGCATCTTTTTCGCTGCAATCTGCTAGTTTTCCTGGAAGTGTTGAACTTTCTAGTGCGTTTTTTCTTCTAACAAGTTCACGTGCTTTTCTTGCTGCTTCTCTAGCTCTTGATGCGCTAATACATTTTTCAAGTATTGCCTTTGCTATATTAGGATTTTCTTCTAAGAATGCAGATAAGGTTTCATTCATTGTAGATTGTACTATTCCTGTTATTTCACTATTTCCAAGTTTTGTTTTTGTTTGTCCTTCAAATTGTGGCTCTTTTACTTTAACAGAAATAACTGCTGTTATACCTTCTCTTATATCTTCTCCTTGAAGATTTCCATCTTTTTCTTTTAATATATTATGAGATTTAGCATAATCATTAAATACTTTTGTTAAAGAACGTTTAAATCCTTCTAGATGTGTTCCCCCTTCTATTGTATTTATGTTATTTACAAAAGAATATATATTTTCTGAATAAGATGTTGTATATTGTATTGCTATTTCTAGTGGAAAATCTCCACCTTTTTCTATATATATTGGTTTATCATTTATTTTTTCTTTGTTTTTGTTTAAAAATTCAACAAATGAAATTAATCCTCCTTCAAAATGAAATGTTGCAGATTTTGGAGTTTCTTCTCTTAGATCTTCTATTGAAATTTTTAGTCCTTTTGTTAAAAATGCCATTTCTCTAAATCTATTTTCTAATACTTCGTATTGATATTCAAGTGTTTCAAATATTGTATCATCTGCTAGGAATCTAACTTTTGTTCCTGTTTTTTCTGATGAACCTATTTTTTGAAGAGGCATAACTGTTTTTCCTCTTTCAAATTTCATTTGATATATTCCACCATCTCTTTGAATTGTAACTTCAACCCATTGTGATAGAGCATTTACAACAGATGCACCAACACCATGAAGTCCACCAGATACTTTATATCCACTGTCTCCACCAAATTTTCCACCTGCATGTAGAACTGTGTATACTGTTTCTGCTGCTGATATTCCTGTTTTTGCGTGTTTTCCAACAGGAATTCCTCTTCCATCATCTTCTACACATATAATATTTCCTGGTTCTATTGTTACTTTTATATGTGTACAGTATCCCGCTAATGCTTCGTCAACACTATTATCCACAATTTCATATACTAAATGATGAAGCCCTCTTATTGAAACACTTCCTATATACATTCCTGGTCTTTTTCTTACTGCTTCCAATCCTTCTAATACTTGAATTTGGTCAGCTCCATACTCATGTTCAAATTTGTCCATAACTTCCTCCTATTTATTGTTTTATGTTAACTCTATTTCCAATAGTTGATGATAAAATATTTGAAATATAACCATTTGTTTTATTATTTTTATTAGTTAAAATTAGAGATTTTGGTTTTCCACCTGAAA
Source organism: uncultured Clostridia bacterium (assembly GCA_944389425.1). Classification (GTDB taxonomy): domain Bacteria; phylum Bacillota; class Clostridia; order TANB77; family CAG-508; genus UMGS1864. Next base: position 49,823 of record CALXMH010000007.1, on the reverse strand, counting down.
TATCGGTAATTTTTCCTGATAAATTTTCTAAAATATAATCATAACTATTTGATTTTTTTAAAGTATTTATATCAAAAATTCCTATTATATCATTATTATTTAATATATAATCTTTTCCAATATGCAAATACATAATATCACAAATCCTTTATAAAATCAAAATTATATTATTTTTCCGTTTTGTACATTATATAGCTTTGATTTTACCCCTTCAAAAAAGTTCTTTTCTGTACAAGTTATAATAACTTGATTATTATTTATGTTTTCTAGTAAATTTGTTCTTCTTTGGTTATCTAGTTCAGACATGAAATCGTCTAATAATAATATTGGATATTCCCCTACTTCATCATATATTATTTGAAGCTCAGATATTTTAAGTGATAAAATTGCAGTTCTATGTTGCCCTTGTGAGCCATATGCACTAATTAAATTATTATTGATGTTTATATTAAAATCATCTTTGTGAATTCCATATGTAGTACTGCCTTTTATTATATCTATTCTTCTATTTTTCCTTAAATTTTCTAAATATTCTTTTTTTCCGCTACAATTAAAATTATATATAATTTCTATTTTTTCATTATTATTTGTTATTTTTGAATGAACTGCTTGAATTTTTTCTGATATTTTTTCAATAAATTCTTTTCTGTATAAAAAAATTTTCATTCCTAATTCTGAAAGTTTCATATCCCATATATCCAATAGGTCTTCTGGCCTATTTTCTAGTTTTATTTGTTTTAGATAAGTGTTTCTTTGGTTCATTGTTTGTGTATATTCACTTAATGCAAACATATATAATGGTCTTAATTGACTTATCATAATATTTAGAAATTTTCTTCTATTTGAAGGACTTCCTTTTAGAATATTTATATCATCTGGTGTAAATAAAACTACATATATTTTACCTAATATTTCGCTTAATTTTTTAAGTGGAATTTCGTTTATTTTTACTCTTTTTTTATCACTTATTTCTATATTAATACTTCCATCTCTATCCGATGCCTCATATTTTACATTAATAATAGCTTTTTCTTTATTTAAATTAATTAATTCACTATCTTTATTTGTTCTAAATGATTTACCTATTGCACTTAAAAATATAGCTTCTATTATGTTTGTTTTTCCCTGTGCATTATTTCCATATAATATATTTATCCCACTATCTAAATTTAAATCTAAATCATTATAATTTCTAAAATCTTTTAATTTAATGTTTTTTATAATCATTTATATTAGTCCTTTAATCTAATTGGAAGAATCATATATATATAATCCCCATTTTCTTCCACAGATTGTATAATAGCTGGGGAAATGCTTGTCCCAAAATCTAAAAATACTTCTGGATCTTCTATTGATTTTAATGCATCTAAGAAATATTTTGGATTAAATCCTATTTCTAGATTCTTCCCTTCTGTTGATAAATATATTTCTTCTTTTGCATCACCTGTTTGGTTTGTACATGAAATTATTAGTTTTCCAATATCTACTGAAAGTTTTACTGGATATTTCTTTTCCTTTTCTATACTAGATGAAGATATTAAACTAATTCTTTCAAAACAATTTTGAAGAGCCTCTTTATTAACTCTTATTCTTGTTTCCCATGTTTGAGGAATTGCATTTCTGTAATTTAAAAATTCTCCATCTAATAGTCTTGTAACTATTTTGCAATTACTCATTTCAAATAAAGCTTGATTTTTAGATATTCCTATTTTTATAGTATCAAACGAATCATTTAATATTTTATTTACTTCATTTAGTGTTTTGCCTGGTATTACTGCACTAAAATCATTATATTTTGTATTTAAATACATACTTTTCCATGCTAATCTAAAACCATCTACTGCAACTACATTTAATTTATTGTCTTTAACTTCAAATAAACATCCTGTAAAAATAGGTCTATTTTCTTCCAAACTAACTGCAAATATTGTTTTTCTTATCATACTTTTTAATGCATTTTGTTCTATTTCTATTGAATTATCAACATTTATTTTTGGTAGTTCTGGAAATTCTTCTGGGTTCATTGTTGCAAGTTTATATAAAGAACCTTCACATTCTATAACAAGTAAATTTTTTTCATTTAAAGTAATACTAATATCTGTATTTGGTAATCTTCTTATTATTTCACTAAACATAATAGCATTAACTACTGTTGCTCCTTGTTCCTTTATATCGCATTCCATTATGTATTCTATCCCAATTTCTAAATCATAAGTTGTTAGTTTTAAATCATTATCATTTGTTTGAATAAGAATACCTTCTAATATAGGCATTGTTGTTTTTGAAGATACTCCTTTTACTACGGAATTAATACCTTTAAGTAATTTTTCTTTTTCACAAATAATTTTCATTTTTTCAAAAACTCCTTTTTTAATAATAAATAAATAATATTAGTAGTAATAGTAGTAGGTGTTGTGGAATGTGTGGAAAACTACCTTATCTTTTTATACGCGTAGGGATTAAGTTGTTTATAAAATTGTTAATAATTCATATGAGTTATACACAGTTTTTTGAATAAGATGTGTATAACATGGTTATTAACAAACAATATACAGGTTATTCACACCCATGTTGTGGGTAACTAATCAATTAATTCCGTAAGAAGAATTTGATTAATTTTTTTAAAAATTTGTTCCTACAAACGTATATTTTGAAAAAGTCTTATTAATTTATTTATATCAATAAAAATTAAGATGTAAGATTCTTTTTCACATTATCCACAATTAATTTTGTGTTTGGATTTGTTTTCATTTCTTTATCAATTTTTTTATAAGCATGCATTACTGTTGTATGATCTCTTTTTCCAAATTCATCCCCTATCTTAGGAAATGAAGCACTTGCTACACTTCTACACAAGTACATTGCAATTTGTCTTGGAAAAACAATATCATTAGATTTTTTCGAAGACTTTAAATCCTTAACATCTATTCCAAAATATTTAGAGACTACTTCTTGAATATATTCAATTGAAATTACTCGTTCTTTTTTTGAAACAATATCATAAATTGATTCTTCTGCCATTTCTTTTGTTATAGGGATATTAGATAAAGAAGCATGTGCTACTATTTTATTTAGAGCACCTTCTAATTCTCTAATATTTGAATCTATTCTACTTGCTATATTAGATAAAATTTCATCATCTATTATAATATTATCCAAATCAGCTTTTTTCCTTAGTATTGCTAAACGAGTTTCATAATCTGGTGCAGATATATCTGCTATTAATCCCCACTCGAATCTTGACTTTAAACGTTCTTCAAGTAATTGTATATCTCTTGGTGGTTTATCACTAGAAATTACAATTTGTTTACCATTTTCTTGAAGAGTATTAAAAGTGTGGAAAAATTCTTCTTGTACAGCATCTTTTTTTGCTATAAACTGAATATCATCTATAAGAAGAACGTCTACTGTTCTGTATTTATTTCTAAATTTTTCATTTGTATTATCTTTTATTGCATTAACAAATTCATTTGTAAATGTTTCAGAAGTAACATATAAAACTTTTAAATTCTTGTATGTTTTTAATATTTCATTACCTATAGCATGCATTAAGTGCGTTTTTCCTAGTCCTGCTCCACCATATAAAAAAAGTGGATTATAAGAGGCACCAGGTGCTTCGGTTACAGCTAATGCAGCAGCGTGAGCTAATCTGTTATTATTACCAACAACAAAAGAATTAAAAGTATATCTTGGGTTTAAAGATGAGTTGGAATAAACTAGTCTATTTTCAATAGGTGTACTTGGTATACTAGCTTTTTCATTTTGGTTTTCAGTTTGGTCTTTATTTACTACAAAAGATATATTGTAAGATTTATTAGTTAAATAAGCAAATGTTTTTTGTAATAAACTAGCATACTGTGTTTGCATAAGGTCCTGAATAAACTTAGTTTCGCTTCTAAATACGATTTCATTATCTGAAAAACTAACATATGATAAATCTCTTATCCACAAATCGTATGTTAACTCAGTCATATCACTTCTTAAAAGTTCTTTTGCTTTAATTAAAAGTTCTTCTTTTTCCATCTGCATTATAAAATTCAGCCCCTTTAAGTATATTTATAAGTCAAGGGAAAAAACAAAAGTTATCCACAGAGTTATCCACACATGTTGATAAACCGGCATTTTTTTGATTATTTTGTCCACTTTGTACCCCTCTTAAATGACAAAAAAAGCCAGTATGTTGCTAAATAAGCCTTATTCCCCTATTATTACGTTATAATATCAAAAATTAAAAGTATAGTCAATATAAAAAAAAAATTACTTTAAAAAAATGCAAAAAGTATTGACAAATGGCTAAAAAGTAATGTATAATTTTAATACTTATGATTTAGGTTAAAAACAATAGTTGTTTAAATATATTAGGAGGTGCAAAATGAAAAGAACATATCAACCAAAAAAAAGACAAAGACAAAAAGAACATGGTTTTTTAAAAAGAATGAAAACAAGAGCTGGAAGAAAAGTACTTAAAGCTAGAAGAGATAAAGGAAGAAAAAAATTATGTGCTTAATAAAATGTTAGAGGCTGCAAGTTAAGTAGCCTTTTTTCTTTAAAAGCAAAAAACAGAGTGAAGTATTATGAAAACAAAAATGTTAAAAAAAAATTACGAATTCCAAAAAGTATTTGCTAAAAAAAATTACTATGGTGGAAAATATATAGAAATGTTTGTAATTAAAAATAAACAAAATGTTAATTATATGGGGATTGCTGTTAGCAAAAAATCAGCAAATAGTGTTAGAAGAAATAAGATCAAGAGATTAATTAGAGAAAATTACAGACAAATTGAGGATAAAATCATAGAAGGAAATAGCTATGTAATATTATGGAAGAAAAAAGCAAATGTAGAAGAGGCTAATTACTATAATATTAAAGAAGATATTAACAAAATTTTTAAAAAAGCAAAACTTATAAAAGAGGAATAATGAGAAAGTTATTTATTAAATTAATAGAAATTTATCAAAAAGGAATTTCTCCATGGTTAGGGAGCAGGGGAATTCATTGTAAATATTATCCTACATGTTCTGAATATTCTAAACAAGCTATTGAAAAATATGGATTGTTAAAAGGGATGATACTTTCTATTAAAAGAATATTAAAGTGTAATCCATTTTCAAAAGGTGGATATGACCCATTAAAATAAAAAACGGAGGTATAATATATGTTTGCTTTTTTTGCTAATATGTTTGGTTACTTATTAAATTTTATATATGAGATAGTAAATAATTATGGAGTGGCAATAATATGTTTTAGTATAATAATTAAAATTGTATTATTACCATTATCTATCAAACAACAAAAAACAATGAAAAAATCTGTTAAAATTCAGGAAAAAATGAAGGAACTACAATTTAAATATAAAAATAATCCTGAGATGCTAAATAAAGAAACCATGGCTTTATATAAAAGTGAAAATATGAGCCCATTTAGTGGATGCTTTAGTTCAATTATACAAATAATTTTATTATTATCTGTATTTTTCTTAGTACAAAGTCCATTAACTTATATGAGAAAAGTTGATACAGCAGTTATTGATGATTATAAAACTAGGATTGAACAACAAGGAGAAAGTGTAGGGGGATTAAATTATCCAGAAATTAGAATTATAAAAGAATATGGACAAGAAAATGAAACAGTATATATTAATATGGATTTCTTAGGATTAGATTTAAGTATGGTTCCATTATCTGATTCAACAGATTATAGAGCATTTATAATTCCAGGATTATATGTAATTTCTTCACTTATTTCTATGAGATTATCTCTTAATATGAATAAAAAGAAGAATGAAAATAGTGAAAAGACTGAAAATAACGAATTGGATGCTATTACACAAGCTAATAAAAACATGATGTATATTATGCCTGTTATGTCTTTGTCAATTGCTTTAATTGCACCACTTGGACTTGCTTTATATTGGCTTGTAAACAATTTATTAATGATAGTAGAAAAATTGGCAATGAATAAATTTTTAAAAACAGAGGGTGAGAATGATGCCTAAAACTATGATATTTGAAGGAAAAACTTCTAATGAAGCAATAGAAAAAGGATTAAAAGAGCTTAAAGTATCAAAAGATAAAGTTGATATTAAAATATTAGAAGAAGATAAAAGAAGTTTTTTTAGTATATTAACACCAAGAGTTGTTAAAGTTGAAATGACTTTAAAAGAGGATAAAAAAACTATTAAAAGAGAAAAAGTTAAAATAGATGAAAACGAAAGAATTGAAGCTGTAAAAATAATTGAAAGTTTTGTAAAAGAGCTTGTAGAAAATTTGCCAAAGGAAAAGTTAATATATGATGTAAAAACAAAAGATGATTTTGTTGAAGTTAATATAAATGGTAAAAATATTAGTTATTTAATAGGATATAGGGGAGAGACATTAAACTCTTTGCAAACAATTTTGAATTCTGTATTAAAAAATAAAATGAAAACTGGACTTAGAGTTATACTAGATATATGTGGATACAAAGAAGAGAGAAAGAAAACATTAGAGGATTTAGCAGTAAGAGTTGCAGGAACAGTAGTAAAAACAGGAAAATCTATAACACTAGACCCTATGAGACCATATGAAAGGAAAATAATACATTCAAAACTACAAGAAAACTCAAAAATAAGAACACATAGTGTGGGTGAAGAACCTTACAGAAAAATAGTTATATCTTTAAAAAAATAAAAAGTGTAATTAGGCAGGAGTTTTTCCTGCCTAATTTTTAGGAGTGAGAAAAATGAAAACAATTGCAGCAATTTCAACATCACCAGGAGTTGGAGGAATTGGAATAGTTAGAATGAGTGGTGAAAATGTTTTTGAAATATTAGAAAAAATATTTAAACCATTAGGAAATAATGAAATAAAACCATATACTTTAAAATATGGACATATAATTGAACCTAAAACTGGAAAAATTATAGATGAAGTACTAGTTTCTTATTTTTGTGCACCTAAAAGCTATACAAAGGAGAACATGTGTGAGATTAATTCACATGGCTCATCTGTTGTAATGAGAAAAATATTAGAACTTTGCTTGGAAAATGGTGCTGTTATGGCTGAACCTCGGAGAATTTACTAAAAAAGCTTTTTTAAATGGTAGAATAGATCTATCACAAGCAGAAGCAGTAATAGAATTAATTAATTCTAAAACAGAAAAAGAGGCAGAAGCTTCTTTAAATCAATTGGAAGGATATTTGAAAAACGAAATAAATAAAATTAAACAAGTAATTTTAGAAATAATGACAGATATTGAAGCTTCAATAGACTATCCTGAGTATGATATAGAAGAAGTAACTAATACGAAGGCTCTTTTAAAACTAGATGAAATACAAGAAAAATTGCAAAAGTTAGAAGACTCATTTAAAAGTGGAAAAATTATAAGGGAGGGAATAAAAACAGCTATAATAGGAACACCAAATGCAGGAAAATCTTCGCTTTTAAATGCTATACTGAAAGAAGATAGGGCAATAGTTACAGAATTTGCTGGAACAACAAGGGATACAATTGAGGAATTTATAACTGTAAATGGGATTCCTTTAAAAATAATAGACACAGCTGGAATAAGAGAAGCACAAGACGAAGTCGAAAAAATAGGAATTAAAAAATCAAAAGAAATTGCTGAAAACAGTGATTTAGTTATAGCTATTTTTGATAGCACAAAAAAATTAAATGAAAAAGATAAAGAAATTTTAGAAATTATTAAAGATAAGAAAGCTATAATCATAATTAATAAAATAGATTTAGGAAAAAACGAAATTGAAAGAGATTATTTAGAAAAATATAATAAGCCAATTATCGAAATATCAGCATTGAATAAACAGGGGATAGATGAGCTATATAATGAAATTAGCAAAATATTTGATTTGAATGATGTTAATTTAAATGATGGAATAACAATTACTAATATACGACATTTAGAACTTATAAAAAATGCTAAAAAATATGCAATTAAAGCAAAAGATACTATAAGAAATAATATGCCAATAGATATTATAGCAATAGATATAAAAGAAATAATAGAAAGTTTAAATACAATTACAGGAGAAAATGCAACAGAGGATATAATTAATGAAATTTTTAAGAAATTTTGTCTAGGAAAATAAAAAATATACTAGTAGAATAGCTAAATACATAAGAAAAATTGTCAAATAGGTTGTCGGAACAGGCTTTTCTGTTCTTTAAAAAACGGGGAAATAGGAGATGTAGAATAAATGAAATATAATGCAGGAGAATATGATGTTGCAGTTATTGGAGCTGGACATGCAGGATGTGAAGCCGCACTTGCCGCAGCAAGACTTGGAATGAAAACGGTTCTTTTTTCAATAAGTTTAGAAACAATAGCAAATATGCCATGTAACCCTAATATTGGAGGAACTTCTAAGGGACATTTAGTAAGAGAAATAGATAGCCTAGGTGGAGAGATGGGTAAAAATATAGATAAATCTTTTATTCAATCTAGAATGCTAAATACTTCAAAAGGGCCTGCTGTTCATTCTTTAAGAGCACAAGCTGATAGAAAAAAATATCAAAGAGAAATGAAACATACATTAGAATTACAAGAAAACTTAGATATAAAACAAGCAGAAATTGTAAATATAGAAGTAGAAGAGGGAAAGGTTAAATCAGTAGAAACAAATATTGGAGCTATATATAATGTAAAAGCGGTTATATTAGCAACTGGAACTTATTTAAAAGGAAAAATATTTATAGGAGAAGTTTCGTTTGAAAGTGGACCAGATGGAGTATTTCCGGCTAATAAATTATCTGAAACTTTAAAAAAACTTGGAATTAAAATAGTTAGATTTAAAACTGGAACGCCAGCAAGAGTAAATAGAAGAAGTATTGATTTTTCTAAAATGGAAATACAAAATGGGGATGAAAAAATAGTTGCCTTTTCATTTGAAAATGAAATAAAGCCACAAAAACAAGAACCATGTTATTTAACATACACAAATGCCAAAACACATGAAATAATTAGACAAAATTTACATAGATCCCCACTGTATGGAGGAGAAATAGAGGGAACAGGGCCTAGATATTGTCCATCTATTGAAGATAAGGTAGTAAGATTTGCAGATAAAGAAAGACATCAAATTTTCATAGAACCAATGGGATTAGATACAGAAGAAATGTATGTTCAAGGAATGAGTTCGTCACTTCCAGAAGATGTACAAATTGCTATGTATAGGACATTACCAGGACTAGAACATGTTGAATTTACAAGACCTGCATATGCAATAGAATATGATTGTATAGAACCATCACAATTAAAATTATCACTAGAATTAAAAAATATAGAAGGAATGTTTTTTGCAGGACAAATAAATGGAACATCTGGATATGAAGAAGCAGCTGCACAGGGAATAATTGCAGGAATAAATGCAGCACAAAAGCTAAAAGGTAAAGAACCATTAGTACTACATAGGTCAGATGCATATATAGGTGTTTTAATAGACGATATAGTAACAAAAGGAACAAATGAACCATACAGAATGATGACATCAAGAGCAGAATATAGATTATTATTAAGACAAGATAATGCGGATTTAAGATTAACTGAAAAAGGACATGAAATAGGTTTAATTTCAGACAAAAGATATGAAGAGTTTAAAAAGAAAAAAGAAAATATTGAAAAAGAAATAGAAAGATTAAACAAAACAACAATAAAACCAACAGAAAAGGTAAATAAATTTTTAGAAGAAATAAGAACATCAAAAATAGAAGTAGGTGTTAAACTTGCTGAACTTTTAAAAAGACCAGAATTAAATTATGAAAAATTAGCTGTAATAGATGAAAATAGGCCACAGCTTAAAAGTGCAGAAAAAGAACAAGTAGAAATACAAATTAAATATGAAGGTTATATAAAATTACAAGAAAAACAAGTAGAAGAATTTAAAAAGTTAGAGAAAAAACTTTTACCAGAAAATTTAGACTATAATAACATAAAAGGAATTAGCTTAGAAGCAAGACAAAAACTAAATGACTACAAACCATCATCAGTAGGACAAGCATCTAGAATATCTGGTGTTTCACCAGCTGATATATCTGTACTTTTAATATATTTAGAACAAAACAAGAATAATTTGTAAAAATATATAGGCATACAAAAAAGGAGATATTAATGGATTTAATTAATTTTGAAAATAAAATAAAAGAAGAGTGTAGTAATATTAATATTACACTAAGTAACGAGCAAATACAGCAATTTTATACATATATGCAAGAATTAATAAAGTGGAATAGTAAAATAAATTTAACAGCTATAACTGAGCCAGATGAAATTATAAAAAAACATTTTATAGATTGTTTAAGTATAACAAAATATTTAAACAATAATGATAATATAATAGATGTGGGAACAGGAGCTGGATTCCCTGGAATTCCAATAAAAATTGTAAATAATACTTTAAATATAACTTTATTGGACTCATTAAATAAAAGAATTAATTTTTTAAATGAAATAATAAACAAATTAAATTTAAAAAATATCGAAGCAGCACATTCAAGAGCAGAAGAATATGTTGTAAAAGATAAAAGAGAAAGCTATGATGTAGCTGTATCAAGAGCAGTAGCTGAACTTCCAACATTGCTTGAATATTTAATGCCATATGTGAAAGTAAATGGAATTTGTATATGTATGAAGGGACCAAAGGCATTAGAAGAAATTGAAAAAAGTAAAAAAGCAATAGAAATACTAGGTGGGAAATTAGAAAAAATAGAAAATATTAAAATCGAAGAAGATATGGAAAGAAACATAATTATAATCAAAAAAATAAAAAACACTCCAAAAGCTTATCCAAGAAAGCCTGGAAAACCTAGTAAAAATCCAATAAAATAAAAAATATACTATGGGTAGAAAAATGTAATATTTTTGTGAATATTATTGACATCTGCCCTTAAATTTTATATCATATTTATTAGACAAAAGTAGGAGGGATAATATTGGGAAAAGTAATAGCAATAGCGAACCAAAAAGGAGGGGTAGGAAAAACTACAACCTCAATTAATTTAAGCAGTTCATTAGCAAAAAAAGGAAGAAAAGTATTAATAATAGATACAGATCCACAAGGAAATGCTACAAGTGGACTTGGAATATCAAAAGATTTAGAATATTCAGTTTATGATGTAATAGTAAATGAAACTGATATGCAAAAAGCAATAAAAAATACTAAAATTAAAAACTTACAAATATGTCCTTCTACAATTAATTTAGCAGGAGCAGAAGTTGAGCTAGTATCAATGATGTCAAGAGAACATAGACTTAAAGAAAAACTAGATTTAGTAAAAGATAATTATGATTATATAATTATAGATTGTCCGCCTTCACTTGGGCTTATTACTTTAAATACATTTACAGCAGCAGATAGTGTACTTATACCTATTCAGTGCGAATTTTATGCATTGGAAGGACTTCGGACAACTTATGAATACAATTAATCTAGTAAAAAAACATTTAAATAAAGACTTAAAAATAGAAGGTGCATTATTAACAATGTATGATATGAGAACAAATTTATCAAACCAAGTTGTTAAGGAAGTAAGTAAATATTTTGGTGATAATGTTTATAAAACAGTAATTCCAAGAAATGTAAAACTTAGTGAGGCACCAAGCTATGGAATGAGTATAACAGAATATGATTCTAGGTCAAAAGGTGCAAAGTCATATGAAAAATTAGCAAAAGAATTTTTAAAAACTAATGAGGCAGATTCAAAAGCAAAACATATGAAATAAAGGGGGCATATAAAATGGCAAAAAAAACAGGCTTAGGTAAAGGTTTAGATGCATTATTTAGTTCAAATCCATTTGAGGAAGAAATAAAAGAAAATGAAGTTGTAAGAAACTTAAAAATAATAGAAGTTGAGCCAAACAGAGAGCAAGCAAGAAAAATATTTGATGAAGAAGCTTTATCTGATTTAGCAGAATCTATAAAAAATTATGGAGTAATTCAACCAATTATAGTAACACAAAAAGATGATTATTTTCAAATAATTGCAGGAGAAAGAAGATGGAGAGCAGCTAAAAAAGCTGGACTTCAAGAGATACCAGCAATTGTTAGAGAAGATGATGAAAGAAAAAATCAAGAAATTTCTTTAATTGAAAATATTCAAAGAGAAGACTTAAACCCAATAGAAAAAGCAAGAGGAATTAAAACATTAATGGATGAATATAACTTAACTCAACAAAACGTGGCAGAAATATTGGGAAAAGCAAGAAGTAGTATAGCAAATTCTGTAAGATTACTTAATTTGGATCAAAGAGTAATAGATTTAGCACTTCAGGGCAAACTAACAGAAGCACATTGTAAAGTTCTTTTATCAACAGAAGATGGAGACAAACAATATGCAATGGCATTAAATATTATAGAAAGAGGCTCTAATGTTGCTCAAACAATGAAGCAAATGAAAATAAAGAAGAAAATGGATGTAGAAGAGCAAAAAAGATATGATGCTATATATAAGGACATAGAAAATAGATTTCAAGGATTTTTTGGAACAAAAGTAAAATTAGATGCTGGAAAGAAAAAAGGAAAAATTATAATAGAATATGCAAATAATGACGATTTAGAGAGAATTTTAGACTTAATTAAAGAATAAAAGAAAGGAACAAAAGAAATATGTTAGAATTTTTAAAATCAGATATGGTTTTAATAGGCATGATAATAGCAATAATAGTTCTAATAATATTATTTATAATAAATACTATTAAATTAAGCAAAATAAAAAATAGTTATTCACAATTTATGAGCAAATTGGGGAATAATACAAACATAGAAGAAGATTTAAGAGGCTTTATAGCAAAAGTAGAAGAAGTGCAAAAAGAAAATAAAGAAATACAAGAATATACAAATAATTTAAATACAAATCTAAAAGAATGTATACAAAAAATTGGGATAGTTAGATATTCAGCTTTTGCAGATGTAGGAAGTGATTTAAGCTTTACACTTGCATTGTTAGATGCTAAAAATAATGGAGTAGTACTAAATGGAATTTATGCATCAGATTCATCTAATATATATGCAAAGCCTGTAATTAATGGAACATCAACATATGCACTATCTAATGAAGAAAAAGAAGCAATAGAAAAAGCAAAAATATCTGAAAAGTAAAAAAATACTATTGACATATGCATATAAAATGTGTTAATATATATTCGTTGACAGCAAAGTTACCGAATATATGGAGAGGTGGTCGAGTTGGTTTAAGGCACCAGTCTTGAAAATTGGCGTAGGTTTACCCCTACCGTGGGTTCGAATCCCACCCTCTCCGCCAAACAATATGAGATGTTACAAAATAACATCTCATATTTAAAAAGGAGAAATACCCAAGTGGTGAAGGGGACAGTTTGCTAAACTGTTAGGTCTCGTAAGGGGCGCGAGGGTTCGAACCCCTCTTTCTCCGCCATAAAAGTAATTAATTTTAATAATTAATTACTTTTTTTTATGAAATTATACTAGTAGAATATTCTATAAAGAACAAAACTTGGAAATATACTCATAGACTAAATTATAGAATAAAAAATTAAAAAATGTTGCAAAATAATGTCAAATAGTATATAATGTGGTCATAAAATAAAAAAATACTAAGGAGGATAAATTATGGAAGAGAAAAACGGAAAAAAAGAGAAAAAAGAGATAAAAATTAGCTTATGGACATTTTATGTATTAGTAGCATCTGTGATAATATTATTAGCAGCAACAATATTTGGTTGGCTTCAAGTTGCAAAACAAAATTTAAATAACAATGAAAATGAATTACCTGAGAATTCAGTAGCCTATATTGTTAATGATGTAAAATAATAACGAAAACAGACTAGTTAAACACTAGTCTGTTTTTTATTATAAAGTCTTTTGTTTGTCTATAACCTAAGATATATAATTCTTCTATTTTAGAACATTCTAAAATAGAAACATGAGGTGTTTGAATATCTATTAAATAATCTGCTCCTTCTAATTCATAATTTGAAAGTTCACGACAAATTAAATCAAATGATGTTGTTAATACATCTAATATATTATTACATTCCTTTGAAGAAGGATTTTCTTTAAAAATAACACTAAAAACGGTGTTACAATTACTTTCCTTTAAAATTTTCCAAGGTACATTTTCTCTTATTCCTCCATCTGCTAAAACAAAATTACGCATTCTAACAGGCGAAAAAATACCAGGATAACTACAACTTGCTCTTACCGCTTTTGCAATATCTATATTATTTAAATAAATAATATTATCAGAAAAGTCTTTCCTTTTATTTTCCGATGTAAAAACGATTAAATTACCAGTATTTAAATCAACACTTGGGATAAACAATGGAATAGAAATATCAGACATATTATATATTCCTTTTTTTGCTGCTACTCCTCTTACTTTTTTTTCTATTACCTTTCCGCTATTTAATCCATCTACCCTTACTTTATTATTAAATAATCTACAAATTAATAATTTTAAAATATTTAATATTTCAAAATATGTTATGCTTCCGCAATATTCTTTAAATATATCTAGCATTTCCTTTGGTGAATATCCCATTGCATATAGTGCGGCTACTATACTTCCGCGATGATGTACCTGCAATATAATCAAATTTAATACCTTCCTCTGTTAATGCTTCAATTGCACCTATATGTGCTGCTCCTTTTATGCCACCTCCTGCTAAACACAATCCTTTTGAACTCAAATTAATCACTCCTTACTTTATAGTATGAAATTAGCTAGTGCTAAATGACAAATTAAAGAAAAAATGTGGATAATTATATTAATAAAAATATAAACAATTGCTAGCTGTGGATAACTATACTGATGGACAAAAAGCATGAGAGAGTAAGAAAAATAAATATTTAAAAAACAAGTATACTAAGATAAAATAAAGAATGAACCAATTTTAATAAAAAATATTAATAAAAAAATTTATACAAAAAAATAGTCTGTTGATAACTTAAAAAATGGATAAAAAGTAAAAAAATTAAGCATAATTTTATTGAAATAAGCACACAAATAATATATAATAATTTAAAAATAAAACATAAAGAAAAGAGGAAAAATAAATGGGAGACAAGAGAAAAGTTGTACTAGTAGGTGCAGGAATGGTCGGTATGAGTATGGCATATTCATTAGTAAATAGAGGAGGAATAAACGAACTTGTACTAATTGATATTAACAAGGAAAAAACAATTGGAGAAGCAATGGATTTAGCACATGGTGTTCCATTTGCACCAGGAAAAATAGAAATAAAAGCAGGTGAATACGAAGATTGTGAAGATGCAGATATTGTTGTAATTACAGCAGGTGTACCACAAAAACAAGGTGGAGAAACAAGATTAGAATTAGCTAAAACAAATACAAAAATAATGAAAGATATAACAGAAAATATAGTAAAAAGTGGATTTAATGGTGTATTTGTAGTAGCAAGTAACCCTGTGGATTTAATGAGTCATGTAGTTCAAAAAGTATCTGGATTTCCAAAATCAAAAGTAATTGGATCTGGAACATTATTAGATACAGCAAGACTTCGTTATATTATAAGTCAAAAATTAAATATTTCTAGTAAAAATATACATGCATATGTAATGGGTGAGCATGGAGATTCATCATTTGTACCATGGTCACAGGCTTTTGCAGGATGTAAAGGACTTGTGGAAATGTACAAAGAGCATGGTAAAAAAGTAGAAGAACTAGAAGATGTTCATCAAGAAGTAATTAATGCAGCTTATGAGATAATAGAGAAGAAAAAAGCAACATATTATGGAATAGGAATAGCTTTAAGTAGATTAATAACTGCTATATTAGATGACGAAAATACAATATTAACAGTATCAACACTTCAAGAAGGAGAATATGGACAAAGCGGAATGTATATAGGAGTTCCTGCTATTATAAATAATGGAGGAGTAAAAGAAATTTTAAAATTAAATTTAAATAAACAAGAACAAGCAAAGTTTGATAAAAGTGCAAAACTATTAAAACAAATAATGGATGAAGAAATATATCCATTATTAACAGAATAAAATTGATTATTTAACAAGAAATAAGAAATGGAATAAATAATTTTATTCCATTTTTTTACGTACATTTTCCACAAACGTTGTAAAAACTGTGGATATATAGTATAATATTTTAAGCAAATTGTATAATGGAGATGATTTTTAAAATGCATAATAAAAAAAGAATTGTAACAGGGGATAGACCAACAGGAAAATTACATATTGGACATTATTTTGGTTCATTAAAAAAGAGAGTGGAAATGCAAAATAGTGGAGAATATGAAATATATATATTAGTTGCGGATGTGCAAGCATTAACAGATAATTTTAATAACCCAGAAAAAGTTAGAAAAAATGTTAGAGAAATAGTAATGGATTATTTAGCTGCTGGAATTGATCCAGAAAAATCAACTATCTATATTCAATCTATGATACCAGAAACAGCTGAACTTACTGTATATTATTCAAATTTAGTAACAATTGCAAGACTTCAAAGAAACCCAACAGTAAAAACAGAAATAGCACAGAAAAAAGATTTATTTGGGGAAAGTGTAACATATGGCTTTTTAGGATATCCAGTTAGCCAAGCAGCAGATATAACAACACTAGAAGGAGAACTAGTGCCAGTAGGGGAAGACCAAGAACCATTAATAGAACAATGCAGAGAAATTGTTAGAAAATTCAATAGCATTTATGGAAATGTTCTAGTAGAGCCACAAATTGTTTTATCAAAAGAAAAGAGAATAAAAGGATTAGATGGAAATCAAAAAATGGGAAAATCACTTGGAAATGCAATATATTTATCAGACTCAGAAGAAGAAATAACAAAAAAAGTTATGAGCGCAGTTACTGACCCAAACAGAATAAAAAAAGATGATTTAGGAAATCCAGATATTTGTATGGTATCATATTATCATAGATTATTCTCATCAGAAGAAGAGGTAAATGAAGTTTGCAAAGAATGTAGAGAAGGAAAAAGAGGATGTGTGGCTTGCAAAAAACAACTTGCTAAAAATATTACAGAATATTTAAAACCTATTAGAGAAAAAAGAGAATATTACGAAAAACATCCTGAAATTGTGGATAAAATATTAAAAGATGGAACAGAAAAAGCAAAAAAAGAAGCAAAAGAAACAATGAAAAAAGTAAGAAAGGCTATGAAATTAGATTATTTTGAAGAGTAAGATAAATAAAAAATCGGAGGGAGAAAATGTTTGTTGACTATACAAAAATAACAATAAAATCTGGAAATGGCGGAAATGGTGCAAAAACATTTAGAAGAGAAAAATATGTAGCCGCAGGTGGACCAGACGGTGGTGATGGTGGAAAAGGTGGAAGCATATATTTTGTAGTAGATCCAGATTCAAATACATTAATAGATTTTAGATATAACAAGAAATATAAAGCAGAAGACGGAAAAAATGGCAGTGGTGGACATTGCTATGGAAAAAGTGGAGAGGATTTATATATAGGTGTACCAAAAGGAACCGTAGTTAAAGATGCAGAAACAGGAAAAATATTAGCAGACTTATCAGAAGATGGACAAAAAGAACTAATACTCGAAGGCGGAAGAGGAGGAAAAGGAAATTCTCATTTTGCAACATCAACAAGACAAGCTCCAAATTTTGCACAAGAGGGTGAAAAAGGATTAGAAAAAGAAGTAATATTAGAGCTTAAATTATTAGCAGATGTAGGACTTTTAGGATACCCAAATGTAGGAAAATCTACAATACTATCAATGGTAACATCTGCAAAACCTAAAATTGCAAATTATGAATTCACAACATTAGTACCAAATTTAGGAGTTGTAAAAACAGAATATGGAGAAAGCTTTGTAATAGCAGATATTCCAGGAATAATTGAAGGGGCAAGCGAAGGAGTAGGGCTAGGAATACAATTTTTAAGACATATAGAAAGAACAAGACTTTTATTACACATAATAGATGTATCTGAAGCTAGTGGAAGAAGACCAATAGAAGACTATTATTCAATTAATAAGGAATTAAAAAAATATAGTGAAAAATTAAGTACAAGAAAACAAATAATTGTTGCAAACAAAATAGATGTAATGCAAGATGATACTGGATATAAAGAATTAGAGAAACTAGCAATAGAAAATAATATAGAAATATTTAAAATATCTGCTGCAACAGGACAAGGCTTAAAGGAATTAATAAATAGAGTAGCAGAAGTTTTAAAAGAATTACCAAAAGAAGATATAATTGAAAAAGAAGAAAGAGTTGTGTATACATTAAAAGAAGATAAAAACGAATTTAACATAAGAATAGAAGATGGCATGTATATAGTAGATGGACCTGCAATTGAAAAATTACTCGGAAAAGTAAATATGGAAGATAATGAATCATTATATTATTTCCAAAAACAAATTAAAGCAATGGGAGTAGAGGATAAATTAAAGCAAATGGGAATAAAGGAAGGAGATACAGTTAAATTTGTAATTTGGGAATTTGAATGGTATAATTAAAAAGCTTCTAAAATTAAGATGAAGCACATCACAAAAGATGTGCTTCGATTTATTTTGCAAAAAAACTATAAAAATTTAAATTCATTTGATATAATAAATAAATATAAAAAGAGGTGAAAATATGAAATTTGTACATATTGCTGATTTGCATTTAGATGTTCCATTTAGTGTATTAAATGCAAATAATAGATTAGGTGAAAAAAGAAGAGAAGAACAATTAAATGTATTTGAAAGAGTAATAAATTATATAAAAGAAAATAAAGTAGAATTTTTATTTATTTCTGGTGATTTATATGAAAACGAATATGTAAAGGAAAAAACAATTGTATATATAAATAATTTATTTAAACAAATAGATAATACAGAAATATTTATAGCACCAGGAAATCATGATCCATATTTAAAGAATTCATATTATAGAACATATAATTGGAATACAAATGTACATATTTTTAATAATGAAATTAAAAAATACTCATATGAAAATGTAGATATATATGGATATGGATTTAATGATTTTTATATTCAAAATTCAAATGTAGAAAATATTAAAATAGAAAATAATGAAAAATGTAATATTCTATTAGTACATGGAAGCTTAGATACAAGTGAAAAACAAGAAAAAACATATAATCCTATCTCCTATAAAAATTTAAAAAATTTAGGATTTGACTATATTGCATTAGGACATGTTCATAAAACAAATTATAAAAAAGATGAAAATATTATTTACCCAGGATCTCTTATATCATTAGGTTTTGATGAAATAGGAGAGCATGGAATGGTGGTTCGGAGATATAAAAAAAGAGAAAATAGAGACTGAGTTTATAGTACTTGATAATAATAAATTTATAGAAGAAAAAATAGATATAACAGAAATTGAAAAAACAGAAGAAATAATAGAAAAAATAAATAATTTGAAAATAAATGGAAATAGTTTTTATAAAATTATTTTAGTAGGCAATAGAAAATTTAATATAGATATGCAAAAATTAAATAAATCTATAATATATGAAAATATTATAAAAATAAAAGATCAAACAGAATTTAATTTTAATTTAGAAAAAATAGCAGAAGAAAATAGTATAAAAGGATATTTTGTGAAAGAATTATTAGAAAAACAAAAAAATGCTGAAAATAAAGAAGAAATACAAAAGGCAATAGAAATAGGTTTAGAAGTATTATAAAAGCGAGGTGAAAAAATGAAAATAAATAATTTGAAAATAAATGGATTTGGTAATTTAGAAAATAAAGAAATAAAATTAGAAAATGGAATAAATTTAATTTATGGAAAAAATGAATCGCGGAAAATCTACTTTATTAAAATTTATTTATTGTATATTATATGGGGCATCTAAAAATAAAAATGGAAAAGAAATATCTGATTTTGAAAAATTTATGCCATGGACAGCAGCAGAATATTCTGGAAAAATAAATTATGAATTAGATAATAAAGAAAAATATGAAATTTTTAGAGAATTTAGTAAAAAAAATCCCAAAATATATAATGAAAAATTAGAAGACATATCTAAAACATTTAATATAAATAAAACAAAAGGAATAGAATTTTTTTATGAACAAACAAAAATAGACGAAGAATTATTTAAAAGTACAGTACTTGTAGAGCAAGGAGAAAGTAAATTAGATAAAACAAAACAACATACATTAATTCAAAAAATAACAAATTTAATTTCCACAGGAAATGATAATATTTCTTATAAAAAAGCAATAGAAAAATTAAATAAAAAATTAATAGAGGAAGTAGGTACAGAAAGAACAACAGAAAGACCTATAAATATAATTGAAGAAAAAATAGAAAATTTAGAAAAAGAGAAAATAAATATCGAAAATAATAAAAAAGAAATTTTAAATTTAGAAAATGAAAAAAATAAAATAAAAGAAGAAATAAAAAAGCAAGAAAATAAAATTAATTTAATTAAAAAAATAAAATTAATAAAAGAAGAAGAAAAAATAAATTTAGAAAAAATAAATACAAATAATAAAATAAAAAATGAATTAGAAGAAAATATAAATAAAATAAAAAATGAAATAGACAATAAAAAAATAAAAAAACAAAAAATAAGTAAAATTAAATATTTAATATTTATAATAATTAATATAATTTTATTTGCTTTATTTTTTATTTTTAAAAATGATATATTATTATTTATTTCTGTAATATTATTAATTTCAATTATAGGTTCGTTATCTATTGAAATTATTAATAAAAATAAATTAGAAAATAAAATAAAAGAAGAAATAAAACAGAAGAAATCACAAATAAAAGTTATAGAAGAAAATAAAGAAAAAATTGAAAAAAATATAAAAGAAATAAATAAAGATAAAAGAGAAAAAGAAGATATAGAAAAAATTAATTTAAAAAATGAATTTAATAAAATAACAATTTATGAAATAGAAAATTTATTAAATAAAAAATATGAAGAAATTTTAATGGAATTAGAAAAAGAAGAAAATAATTTTACAAATTTAAAATTAAAAGAAGGTACATTAAATATAGAAAAAAATAATTTGAAAATTGATGATGAAAATATAGAAAAAATAAATAATGAATTAATAGAATGTAAAATAGAAAAACAAAAAATAAAATCATTGGAAAATTCTATTAAAATTGCAAAAGAAGCATTAGAAATTGCATATGAAAAAGCAAAACAAAATATTACACCTAAATTTTCTGCAAAATTATCTGAATGTATAAAAGAGATTTCCACAGAAAAATACCAAAATGTGAATTTCAGTGATGAAAATGGAATAAAAATTGAACTTAAAAATGGAAATTATATTTCAGCAGAAAATTTAAGTACAGGAACAATAGATCAAATGTATTTAGCATTAAGAATAAATTCAATTACAGAAATAGTAGAAGAAAAGCTCCCAATAATTCTAGATGAAGCTTTTGCATATTACGATGATGAAAGAATGGAAAATATATTAAACTATTTAAATACTGAATATAGTAAAAACCAAATTTTAATATTTACATGTAGTAATAGAGAAGAAAAAGCTTTAAATAATTTAAATATTAATTATAATAAAATAGAAATATAAGGGGATGTTTATAATGATAAAAATATATAATACAAATTTAGAAACACAAAAAACAGAAAAAGTAGATACAATTCAAAAAGGATGTTGGATAAACTTAGTTAATCCAACAGAAAAAGAGATAAAAAGAGTATGTGAAGAAGTAAATATAGATGAAGCATTTATAAGATATCCACTAGACTACGAAGAGCAAGCCAGAATCGACCAAGAAGATGATGCTGTGTTATTTGTAATAGATGTTCCAACAGTAGAATATAACAATGAAAATAAAGAATATACAACAATGCCACTTGGAATGATTGTAGTAAGAGATGACTTTTTTATAACAATATGTTTAAAAAAGAGTAAAGTTATAGAAAGTTTTGAAGCAGGAATAATTAAAAATTTATATACTTATAAAAAAACAAGATTTATATTACAAATTCTATACTATAATTCATCTCATTTTTTGAACTTATTAAAACAAATAAATAAAGAAACAGAAATTGCAGAAAATGTATTGCAAAAATCAATGAAAAATAAAGAATTAATAAAATTATTAACATTAGAAAAAGGTCTTGTATATTTTACAACATCATTAAGGTCAAATGAAGCTGTAATGGAAAAAACTTTAAGAGGCAAGATTGTAAAAATGTATGAAGAAGATGAAGATATACTAGAAGATGCCATAGTAGAAAATAAACAGGCGCTAGAAATGAGTAAAGTGTATAGTAATATTTTAAATGGAACAATGGATGCATATGGTTCAATTATTTCAAATAATCTAAACTCTGTAATGAAATATTTAACATCTGTTACTATTGTACTATCTATTCCAACAATGATTGGAAGTTTTTGGGGAATGAATGTTATAGGATTACCGCTTACAAATAATCCATTTGCATTTGCAATAATAATAGGCCTTTCTATTGTTGTATCAATAATAGTAGCAATTTTCTTAAAAAGAAAAGGTATGTTATAATAATTTATTAAAACCAACAAAAAAAGAATAAAAGCTAATTTATTCTTTTTTTGTTTGCTTTATATTAAATATCTCCCGCTAAAATTTTATCTGTTGTTTCTAATGCAGATTTTAGTTTGTTGTATAAAGATTTTGAAATATTTGCGTCACCTGCATCATATGATGCTATTTCTTGTTTTATATCTAATATTTTAAATCTTTCATCTGCTGATGAACCTCTGTTATCTACATAAATTGGAGTATAAGTTACATCATCTATTGTAATTTTACCATCATCTCCATGTTTGGTTATTTTTAAATTAAGTATTATGGAATGATTGGTATATTGCTTAGTTTGACCAGATACAAAATTACCAAGTGAATAAATTAAAAATCCATCTTTTTCTGTACCATCTTCAAGTGTTATAGTTCTTCTTTCCATAGGTTCTAAAACATGTGGATGACTTCCTAAAATTATATCTACCCCATTTTCAAATAAAAAGTCTGCTAATTCTTCTTGCTCAGTTGTTGATTTTAATCTATACTCATTTCCCCAATGCATATTAACAGAAATTAAATCTACATCTAGTGATTTTGCTTTTTCTAAATCTGCTTTAATTTGGTCTTTATTAATTAAATTTACACAAAAATCCTTACCACTAGGAACAGGAATTCCATTTGTACCATAAGTGTACGCTAAAAAAGCAATTTTAATTCCATTTACATCTTTTACTAGAATTTCGTTTCTGCTTTCTTCTGATGTATATGTTCCCATGTGTGAAATTCCATTTTCATCTAATACCTCAATTGTTCTAGTCAAACCACTAAATCCTTTATCTAAACTATGATTATTTGCAGTTGAGAGAACATCAAATCCAAGATTTTTTAAATTAGCTGCAAGGGCATCTGGTGTATTAAAAGTAGGGTATCCACTATAACCTCTATCTGAACCTGCAAAGGTTGTTTCCAAATTACCAATAGTTAAATCTGCTGAGCTTAATTTGTCTGCTATATTAGAAAAAACATGAGAAAAGTCATATGTCTTGGTTTCACTATTATAAGCATCTCTATAATTAGTATCATGACACATAATATCTCCAACTACTGCCAAGGAAATGGTTATATCTTTTGGTTTTTCTTCTACTGGATCTGTTACATTATCTATTGAATTTTGTAAATCCGATATATTAAACTGAACAGATGAATTACCAATAATCATATCTTTTGCTGGTGTATAACCAAATTTAAAAAATAGAACAAGTAAAAATATAATTGCAACTAGTGTCATAATTCTATTAAATCTTTTTTCAGGAGAAAGACGAACCTTTTTATTCTCTTTTGACATAATAGCCTCCAAAAAAATATATTATTGTATATAAATTACCATATAAAGACAAAAAATGCAAGATATAACCTAAAAGCCTTAAAAGAGCTTGACATTTTGGGCAAAACATAATAATATAATAAGAAGTAAAAATAAGGGAAGATGATTATTATGTGGAGTACTATATTTAGTTTAATTGGAGCATTAATTGCAATGGCAGGTGTTGTTTTGGTGTATGATGCACGTGCAATAACTTCAAGAGTTTTTGGATTTGGAGACCAAAATGAAGCAACACTTGGAATGAAAATGATTGGTTTTGTATTTTGCATAATAGGTGCACTTATTATATATTTTGTAAACTAAAATGTGGAGGTATTTAAATTGATAAATGCAATAGGAGTAACACTTAGATATGGAAAAAGAGTTTTATTCGAAGATGTTAATATAAAGTTTTCAAAAGGAAATTGCTATGGATTAATTGGAGCAAATGGAGCTCGGAAAATCTACATTTCTTAAAATATTAGCAGGTGAAATTGAACCTAGCAAAGGTGAAGTAACAATGGATAAAGGTGAAAGATTATCTATGTTAAAACAAGATCACTTTGCATATGAGGACTATACTGTAATAGATACAGTAATAATGGGAAATG
Organism: uncultured Clostridia bacterium; assembly: GCA_944389425.1. Lineage (GTDB taxonomy): Bacteria > Bacillota > Clostridia > TANB77 > CAG-508 > UMGS1864. The sequence continues at coordinate 25,400 of CALXMH010000007.1, read as the reverse complement.
AAGAATTATATAAAATAAAAAATGAAAAAGATGCTATTTATGCAAAACCGGATTTTACAGAAGAAGATGGCATGAAAGCTGCTAAACTAGAAGAAAGATTTGCAGAACTAGATGGATGGAATGCAGAATCTGATGCAGCAATTTTGCTTAATAATCTTGGTATAGATACAGAAAAACATTATAAATACATGAAAGAATTAGAAGCAAAAGAGAAAGTAAAAGTACTTTTAGCACAAGCTTTATTTGGAAATCCAGATGTACTATTACTAGATGAGCCTACAAACGACTTAGACATAAAAAGCATAAATTGGTTACAAGATTTCCTAATAGATTTTGAAAATACAGTAATTGTAGTATCACATGATAGATATTTCTTAAACAAAGTATGTACACATATAGCAGATGTAGACTTTGGAAAAATTAAAGTATATAGTGGAAATTATGATTTTTGGTATGAATCTAGCCAATTAGCATTAAAACAAATGAAAGAAGCTAACAAAAAGAAAGAGGAAAAAATAAAGGAATTACAAGACTTTATTGCAAGATTTAGTGCAAATGCATCAAAATCAAAACAAGCTACATCTAGAAAGAAAACATTAGAAAAAATCGAATTAGACGAAATTAAGCCATCTAATAGAAAATATCCTTATATAGACTTTAAACCAGATAGGGAGCCTGGAAAAGAGGTACTTACAGTTAAAAATTTAAGCAAAACAATAGATGGAGAAAAAGTTTTAAATGATGTTTCTTTTACAATAACAAGAGAAGATAAAGTAGCATTTTTAGCAGATAATGAAATATCAAAAACTGTGTTATTTCAAATTTTAGCAGGTGAATTAGAACCAGATGAAGGAGAGATAACATGGGGAACAACTATTACCAAATCTTATTTTCCAAAAGATAATAATTACTTATTTGATTCAGACCTAACAATAGTAGATTGGTTAAGAGGCTATTCAAAAGATCCAGATGAAACTTTTGTAAGGGGATTCTTAGGCAGAATGTTATTTTCAGGAGAAGAAGCATTAAAAAAAGTAAATGTATTATCAGGAGGAGAAAAGGTAAGATGTGTATTATCTAAAATGATGTTATCTGGTGCAAATTTACTTATATTTGATGAACCAACTAATCATCTAGATATGGAATCTATTACTGCATTAAATGAGGGAATGAGTAAATTTAAAGGTATAATATTATTTACATCACATGACCATCAATTGGTTCAAACTGTTGCAAATAAAATAATAGATTTAAAACAAGATAAAGTTATAATAAAAGAAGGAACATATAATGAATATCTTGAAATGGAATAATTAGAAAAAACTCCTATTAAAGTAGCTATATATACTTTAATAGGAGTTTTTTTAATATTGATAATTATTAATGCATTTAGAATATTTAACATACTTAGGAATATGTTTTTCAATAAGTTCATAGAACTTTTTTGAATGATTTTTATATTTTAAGTGACAAAATTCATGAAATACAACATATTCAATTATTTGTCTATTAAACATAACTATATCAGGATTAATAATTATTTTTTTGTCTGCTGTGCATTTTCCAAGCATGCCATCAATTTTGCGTATTTCAAATTCTTCTGGGGCAAAACCTAGTGTAATTCTTGCTTTTTCCATTGCAAGATCTATTTCTTTTTCAGCAAGTGTTAGATATACTTTTTCTGTTAAAACTTTCAAAATAGTGTTTAAATCTGTTTTTTTATATTTATTAGGAAGAGTTATATTAACGACATTGTTTTCTAAACTGATATTAGGACCTTTAATATTTTTGTAATTAATTGAAATAGAATAATCTTTCCCTAATATTTTTATTGTTTGCTTTGTATCATTTGTTTTTATATTAGTAGGAGTTTTGTATTCTTTTAATTTAGTTAAAATCCATTGTCTTTTTTCTTCTACCATGTTTTGAATTTGAGTTGCTGTTAGATACCATGGTGCAGAAACAACAACTTCTCCATTTTGTACAGAAATATAACAATTAGATATTTGAGACTTATTAACAGTATATGTAATAATATTATTTCTAGATTTAATTAAATTCATATTAACAACTCCTTTTTATTTACCGAACCTTCGTTTGTATTATTTTACAATACGAACATGAGTTTGTCAATACATTTTATAAAATATTTAAAAAAACTTGATATAAGCATTAAATTATGATATTATAAATATAGTCTAAACGCTTGATATACTAAGAAAACAAGCGATAGGAGGAATAATATGAAAAAAGAAAATGGAAGTATAAATGCAGTAAAAATAATAATAATTTTAGGTATAATAGTTTTAGTTTTTTTCGGAATGTATAAATTAATATTTGAAGATAAAACATACTATACAATTGTAAATGGAGAGATAAAAAAATCTCAAATTGAAAATTCATTTACAGATAATGATGCTAAACAAAAAGCAACAATTCTTTTAAATGCTTTTACAAATGGAGAATACACAGTAGATAATGCAACACTAACTCAATTTATTAAAGATGGAGAACCATATTGGGAAGTAAGAGATGATAATTATTTAATAAGAATAAATTCATTTAATAATAAAGTAATATATTACAAAGATAATTATGACATAACACAAATACAAAATGAACAAACAGAAGAAGAAGCTAAAAAAGCATTAGAGGAAATTTTGCAAAAATATAATATACCAGAAGAATATGAACTTAGACTGTTAGAAAAAGATGAATTTAATGATTGTTTGTGGTATGCAGAACTTTGCAAAAAAGAAAATGGAATTTTTAATGAATATAAACAAGTAGAATTTAATTTTATACCAGAAATAAAAAGAGTTATAGTAATGACATATAGAGATTATGAATATACAAATAATGAAATAAAAATCACAGAAAATGAAGCTTCTAAAATAGCTGAAAGTACATATGGAGAACAAGATATTGTGGAAATTAAAGTAGAGAGAAGTATTGAGCAAATTATAAATAAAGACGTAGATTCACAAATTTATTTGGGAGATGAGTTAGAAATTGTAGATAAATCTGAACTTCTTGAATATATGGAAAAATTTAAAGAGTCGCGTGAGATTAGAAATGCTTGGAATGTAACTATACAAAATAGTTATGGAGATATAGCAGAATATGCAATAGATGCAACAAATGGAGACATAATTAGAAAAGCATTTACAAGAAATAATGATTAAAAAAGGAGTAAATAAAATGGCAAATATATTAGAGACAATTGCAAATGAATTAAATATTAAGCTTGGTCAAGTAGAAAATACTGTAAAGTTAATAGATGATGGAAATACAATTCCATTTATAGCACGTTATAGAAAAGAAGTAACTGGAAATTTAAGTGATGAAACATTAAGAATTTTGGGAGATAGACTTAATTATTTAAGAAATTTAGAAAACAGAAAAGAAGAAATTACAAGATTAATAGAAGAACAAGGAAAATTAACGGAAGAATTAAAAACAGATATAGAAAATGCAATAACACTTGCAGAACTTGAAGATATTTATAGACCTTATAAACAAAAGAAAAAAACAAGAGCAACAATTGCAAAGGCAAAAGGCTTAGAACCTCTTGCTACAATTATTTATATGCAAATGGAAAAAAGAGATATATTCGAAATTGCTAAACAATATATAAATGAAGAAAAAGGGGTAACAAGTGTAGACGATGCAATAAATGGAGCTCTTGATATAATTGCAGAAAACATTTCAGATAATGCAGATTATAGAAAGAAAATAAAAAAATTATGTTTTAGAGAAGCGGTAATAATATCAAAAGCAACAAAAGAAGAAAAATCGCCATATGAAATGTATTATGATTTTGCAGAAGGTATATTAAAAATACCAAGTCACAGAATTTTAGCTATAAATAGAGGAGAAAAAGAAGAATTTCTAAAAGTAAAAATAGAAAAACCAGATGAAAAAATTCTTTATTTTATAAAAAAAGACATAATAAAAGATAATAATAGTCAATATAAATTATTGCTAGAAAAAGCAATAGAAGATGCATATTCTAGATTAATAGAACCATCTATTGAAAGAGAGTTAAGGGCAGATTTAACAGAAAAAGCAGAAGAAAAGGCAATTAAAGTATTTGGACAAAATGCAAAACAATTATTACTTCAACCTCCAATTAAAGGAATGACAGTAATAGGATTTGATCCAGCTTATAGAACTGGATGTAAAATAGCTGTAATAGATAGTACAGGAAAACTTTTAGATACAACAACAATATATCCAACAGAGCCACAAAATGATATAGTAGGTTCTAGAAAAAAACTTATAGAATTAATTAATAAATATAATGTTAATATGATTGCAATAGGAAATGGAACTGCATCTAGAGAATCTGAAATATTTGTTTCAGATACTTTAAAAGAAATTCCAAATGAGGTATATTATGCAATTGTTAGTGAAGCTCGGAGCTTCTGTATATTCTGCATCAAAACTTGCAACAGAAGAATATCCAGATATTAATGTATCATTAAGAGGAGCAATATCAATAGCAAGAAGACTTCAAGATCCACTTGCAGAACTTGTAAAAATAGATCCAAAGGCAATTGGAGTAGGACAGTATCAACATGATGTAAATCAAAAAAGACTTAATGAAAGTTTAACAGGAGTAGTTGAAGATGCAGTAAATTCAGTTGGTGTAGATGTAAATACAGCAACACCATCACTTTTATCTTATGTAGCTGGTGTAAACAATACAATTGCAAAAAACATTGTTAAATATAGAGACGAAAATGGAAAATTAAAATCTAGAAAAGAATTGTTAAAAGTGCCTAAACTTGGGAAAGTCGCTTTTGAGCAATGTGCAGGATTTATAAGGATATTCGATGGAACAAATCCACTTGAAATAACAGCAGTGCATCCAGAAAGCTATGAAGCGGCAGAAAAATTACTTGAAAAAATAGGGTATAATAAAAAAGATTTAACAAATAAAAACAAGTTAGAAGAAATAAAAGAAAAATTAAAGCAACTAAATACTAAGGAATTAGCAAAAGAGTTAGAAATAGGAGAACTTACATTAAAAGATATAATATCAGAAATATCAAAACCGGGAAGAGATCCAAGGGAAGATTTACCAAAACCAATATTGCGCTCAGATGTATTAAAATTTGAGGACTTACAAGAAGGAATGATTCTTACTGGCACAGTTAGAAATGTAATAGACTTTGGTGCATTTGTGGATATTGGTGTAAAACATGATGGTTTAGTGCATATATCAGAAATGTCAGATAGATATATAAAAAATCCATCAGAAGTGGTTTCAGTAGGGGATATTGTAAAGGTTAAAGTAATTGGAATAGATAAAGATAGACAAAAAGTAAAATTAAGTATGAAAATATAACAAAAAGAAGATATCTTGCATTTAAGATATCTTCTTTTTTTCTAATTTTTAACTTCACTTTCTGTAAGAAGTCCGAGCTCTTTCTTTGTAGAATGCTACAAAAGCCATTTGCATATATGGTATTACAAATAATAAGCCAATTCCAAATGTAAATGCAGAAAGAATAACCCAGCCTAAGAAAGATAATGTTAAACAGAAAAATTTCCATCTATGACCTTTCATTAATTCTTCACTTTTATTTACAATTTCTCTTGGTGTTAAATCATTATTATCTTCAAGCAAATATGGAACTAACAAATAAAGATATGCTCTAACAGCTCCCCAGATTGCAGATATAATATAGCCTAACCAACCTATTGTTGCAAATCCCATTGATAAAATTGAGTCTGAAATAGATGGACCTTCTGCAATTAGACCTACAATTCCCGCAGTAGTTGAAAACACAGCAAGAACAGCAAATACTATAATTAAAATTATAGGTACAATTAATTTTTTTACTATATGAAGAGTGACTTTCCATATTTTAGCAAAATTTGTAGTTGACCAGTCAATAAATGCAAATATTTTTGTTGAACCATCATTAGTAAGTTTTAAATATTGGGCTGAAATAGAAAAACCAAGTGGTGGAAGTATTAATAAATAAATTACAGACCCTAGTATTGCAAGTGGTGTAGTAGAAAATAATGCCATTGCAAATCCTATTAGCCAAATGACTATAAGATAGGCAATACCAATTAAAACGGCTTTTCCCCATTTGCCCTCTAAATTATCACGAGCAATTTTTCTAAAATTCTTAGCTTTCATAAAATCCCCCTTATTAATTAATATATATTAATTATATCCAATATGCATAATAAAATCAATACATAGATTATATTTCGACAAAAAACGAGAATAATCTATGTATTGATTTTTAATAATAGCTATTTTGTATTTTTTCTATTTCATCATAATTATTTTCTAATAAATCTAAGAAAACTTTGGCAATTTCTGGGTCAAATTGAGTTCCAGAGCATCTTTTAATTTCTGATTTAACAACATCAAGAGATAAGGCATCTCTATATGGTCTTTTTGAAGTCATTGCATCATACGTATCAGCAACAGCTGCAATTCTAGCCAAATAAGGTATTTCGTTACCTTTTAATTTACTAGGATATCCATTTCCATCATATCTTTCATGGTGATGTTTTACAATTGGTATTAAATCTGCAAAAATTGTAGCAGTAGAAAGTATATGAGCACCAATTGAAGGATGATTTTTAATTTCAGAATATTCATCATCTGTTAATTTGCCAGGTTTTAATAAAATATTGTCAGGAACACCTATTTTCCCAATATCATGGAATAGACCTCCTATTTTTAAAGTTCTTATATCTCTTTCATCTAAGCCCAATTTTTTACCAATAAGAACAGAATAATCAGAAACTCTATCTGAATGACCTCTTGTATATGGGTCTTTTGCATCAACAGTTTGCCTTAGGACCTCAATACTTTCCATATAAGATTTTTCTAATTGCTCATAGGTGTCTTTTAATTCTGTATTTATTTTTTTTATTAATTTCATTTGTGCAATAGACTTAATTCCAGACTCTACTAACAAAAGCAATTGATCGAATTTATCACTTTTTTCGCAATAACCTTGAATATCATATTTTCTAATTGTTTCAAGAGGTGGAGCTAAATCTTTATGACCAGTTAATAATAAAATATATAATTCTTTATTAAACTTTCTAATTTCCTCAATAACTTGGTCTCCATGTATAGGTGTCATAATAAAATCAAGAAGCATTAAATCAAAATGTTCATTCCTTACTCTTTCAATAGCTTCTAATGGATTTGTAACACCTGTAAAATTATATCCAGAACGTTTTAAGAAAATTGATAAAGAATCGATTATACCAATTTCATCATCAACAACTATTATTTTGTATTCTGAATTTTGATTATTTTCGGCAGAATGTCTCATAAAATCACCTCTAATTGCCATTAATATATAACATAAAAGAATAAAAGTCAATACTGATGTTTTCATAAAAAAATAAAGCGGAATTTATTTCCGCTTATATTTTAATAATTTTCAGCTTTTAATTCAAAGAATGCTTTTGGATGTTTGCAAACTGGGCATATTTCAGGTGCTTGTTTTCCTATAACAATATGTCCACAATTTCTACATTTCCAAATTGCATCTCCATCTTTACTAAATACTAATCCATCTTTTACATTTTCTAATAATTTTTTATATCTTTCTTCATGTTCTTTTTCTATTTTTCCAACAGCTTCGAAAAGATATGCTATATCATTAAAGCCTTCTTCTTTTGCATCTTTAGCAAATCTGTCGTACATATCTGTCCATTCATAATTTTCACCTTCTGCTGCAGCAGCTAAGTTTTCAGCTGTTGAAGCGATATCTTCATTTTCTTGTAATAATTTAAACCACATTTTTGCATGCTCTTTTTCATTATCAGCTGTTTCTAAGAAGATTGCAGCTATTTGCTCATATCCTTCTTTTTTAGCCTTACTTGCAAAATATGTATATTTATTTCTAGCTTGTGACTCACCAGCAAACGCTTCCATTAAATTTTTTTCTGTTTTTGTTCCTTTTAATCTTGACATTTTATTACCTCCTAAATTTTACTCTTCTAATAAGTATGTAAATACTTATTAAAAAATAATATCATAAATTTATATAAAAAGTCAATATATAAAGTCGGAATCTGTCTAAATTAGTAAGAAAATTAAAGAGAAGAATTATTAATTTAATTCTTCTCTTTAACATTATATTAATTTAATGGAATACTTATTGTAAAAGTAGTTCCTTTTCCTTCTTCAGATTCAAAATTTATATCTCCATCAAAATGAGCTCTTATTGAAGAATAAGACATAAATAATCCAAGTCCAGTTCCATTCTTTCCTTTTGTTGTAATCATTTCTTTAAACAATTTTTCTTTTACTTTATTTGGCAAACCGCCAGCATTGTCTATAATATTTATATATAAATAATTGTTATTTTGATTTATAGATAATAATATTTCCATATCTGGTTTTCCATTGTATGCTTGTATAGCATTGGAAATCATATTATTTATAACTTGAACTAATATATTTACATTTCCTTTAAGTGTAAAATCTAATGGAACTCTAATATCTGTTTTTAAATAAACAAGTGCATTTTTTAGCTCATGTCTCATTAAAATTGTTACTTTTTTAATAAGTTCATCAATTGTAAATGAATTATTTTCATCTTCTGATAAAACTACTGCTTGACCTTTAACTGTTGTTATAATATCAGACATATATGCTGTATGAGTCTTAATTTTTTCTGTCCAATCTTTCATTTCTTTTGCTATTTGATGGTGATCTTCATAATTAACAGTTGGATCTTCAATAGAAGAATCATATTCATTTATTAAATCATTAAGACCTTCTGTGGCACCACTAATAGACATTATTGGTGTTTTTAAGTTGTGTGCAATACCACCAATTAATTGACCAAGTGAGGCTAAACGTTCTCTTTCCATAAGAATTTGTTGATTATTATGAATTTGATCTAACAAATCAGCAGTTGTTTTTTGAATGTGATTATATTGCTCTTTCAAATCTGAGATTTCATCTAGTGATGTAATATATAATTTTGAGTTAACAACAGAATCACTTGTTTCACTAATTTCTTGTAATGAATGAGAAACAGCTTTAATATTATCTGAAAGTTCTTTTGCAAATGCATATATTATCAATGTACATAATGATGTAAGAGATACAAGTACTACTATTATATTAAATAAAGAATCATTTTCAGAAATTAGATAATATGCTCCAATATAATATGTCTCATTTCCTACTAATACAGGATACATTGTACCTTGACCAGCTGTTCCATAATAATCATAAATATGATTATTGTTTGAAGTTGCTATTTCAGCAGTATATTTTTTGAAAAAATCACTTAGTGGCCCTGTTTGATATGTAAAATTAAAGTTATTATCCACAATAAATAATATATGATTATCCGCATATAAATTAACACTATTTAATAAATCTATTAATTCAGTTTCGTTATTTATTATCTTACTTCTAGTATCATTTCTAAATTGTGTATTATAATAATTTCTTAATAATTCAGAATTATTTTTTTCATAAATAGATGATACTGTTAAATATGTAAAAACAATACATACTGCAATGATAGGAATAATTTGTGTAAGTAATCTTTCTGTTATTCCTAAATGTCTAATGTTACAATCGCTTGTATTTTCTAATTCAATAAGTACTTTTGTAAATACTTTTCTTACATATGTATTTGCAATTGATATAGTTATAGTAGATAAAATAAATATAACTAATACCAATTTAAAATCAGAAGAAGTTAAATATGAAGTTTGCATAAACAAAACAAGTAAAGAACATACAAGTGGTACAATAATAAATACTAAAAGTAATTTACTAGGCAAACCTAAGCATATTTTTTTTATTCTTTCTATTTTCATTCCTATTTCTTTATTTCTAGTTTTTTTAAATTCTTTAAGATATGTTCTATATTTATTTAAATCCCTTAAAAAAACTAATAATATAATCGAAACTATAAGAATTAATGCACTAGCTGCCAATAGTATTTGCTGATAATAATAAAGTCCTCCTGAAATTTCTTTATCAAATTCTGTATTTATTGTTCCTTCACCATAGTTTAAAAGACTAGGAATTATAAAATAAAATACAATACATGCAATAGCAATTGCCACAATATAAGTTAAAATTACTTTTTCTTTTACATGAATTTTTTGAACTTTTTGCATAAAAACCCCCTTTTAAAATTATAAATTTAAATCAGATATGAAATTTGCAGATTTAAAAAATCTTATTAAATAATTTTCATCAATTGTACTCCATTCAAATCCTACATTTTTCAAGTATTGATTTGTAATATTATTATTCACTGTAATTCCAGAATCGTAATTAATTCCTTTTTTACTGTTTACATCATTTATTATATATTTCAATATCTTTTCATTTTCAGGCTTACTTAGTTTTTTCATAAAGGCATCATATGAAGTAAATTCGCAATTTATATTAAAACTGTTAAATACATTCAAAAGTACAGAAATATTAATTAATTTGTTTGAAAAAATATGAAATATTTTATTCTTCAAATTAGGAATACTTAATAATTTAATTATGGCATCTGAAACATCATCAATTGGAGAAAACTCTAAATTTTGATTTTTCAAATTCTCTGGCAAATAACCAACTTTTGCAAGTGCAAGAAGCCTTGTATAGTATGCGTTATCAAACTTATTTTTCTGGAAAATTCCATCACTATATCTTCCCATTAAATTACCAAGTCTGAAAATATTAGCATTTAATCCATTGTGTTCTGCATTAATAATTAATTTTTCAGCTTCGAATTTACTTCGGATATATACATTATCTTCGTAATTTTGACCTATATATAAATCATTTTCTGTAAAATCATATTGTATATCATTATCAACTAAGAAGTTTCCACAAACATTAGTAGTAGACATGTGGTTTAAAATAATATTTGTGTTTTTAGTAAATTCAATCAGATTTTTTACAGTATCAATATTTTCTTTTTTAAAATTATTATAATTGCCATAATGCTTAGTATTTGCTGCACAATTTATAATACAATTTATTTTATTTTTTAATTCTAGATATGTAGTATTATCTAAACCAAAATTTTCCACTGTAAGGTCAGAATTCATTATAAAAATTCTATTTTTGTAAATTTCATAATAATTATTATTAAAATAATAATTAATTAAATTTTTCAATCTTGTTTCAGGAGATTGCTTGTATTTTTCTCTTATTAAACAATAAATATTGCAATTTGTATTTCGCAGTAAATTATTTAAAATATGAATTCCTAAAAATCCAGTAGCACCTGTAAGTAGAACATTTTCATATTCAAAATTAAGAACTATATTATCAGACTCTGGTGGCATAGTAACGAATGGTTTAACAATATTTTTATCTATTTTTTTAACATTATTTTTTTTGTTTATAATTTGGTTCGAAATTTCTCTTACTGTTGGATATTTATAAAAGTCCTGTATACCAATTTTAATATTCATATTAAATAATTTAGAACTTATAGTTAATATACTTAAAGAGTCCGCATTTGCACTTATAAATAAATCATCAAGTACACCAATTTTATTATTGTCTAGTATTTCTTGACAAACAGATAAAATTGTTTTTTCTAAATCATTTTGAGGTTTTTCAAATTCTGTTGTTTCTATTTTTGGCATTGGAAGTTTTTTTCTATCTAATTTTCCATTTGGTGTAAGAGGAAAACTATCTAATACAATTATTTTTGGAACCATATAATAAGGCAATTTTTCTCTTAGATTACTATATACATCTTGAATATTTATATCTTTATTTTTATTAATTATATATGCTACAAGAATCTGCTTTCCATTACTTAAAGTTTGAATTAGTACAACTGTATCATCTACGCATGAATTTTCTAAAATGGAATTTTCAATTTCTTTAAGTTCAATTCTAAAACCATGAAGCTTTACTTGATTATCTGTTCTTTCAATAAATTCTAAATTACCAGAATAATCGTATTTCACCATGTCCCCAGTTTTATATAATTTAAAATTTCCACCAAAAGGATTTTCTAAAAATCTTTCACAAGTAATTTCTGGTTTGTGTAGATATCCATCAGAAACGCCAGGACCAGACACGTATAGTTCTCCTTCACAACCAATTGGTAATAACATTTGGTTAGAATCTAAACAATAACATTTGCAATTATTAATAGGACTTCCAATTAAAATCTTATCATCATTAGATGTAAGCTCATAATATGTAGAACATACACTATTTTCGGTTGGACCATATTCATTTATTATTCTAACATTAGGTAATTTAGAAAAATGATCTTTAATAAGTGATATAGAAAAACCTTCACCAGCAATTGTTATAATTCTAAGGGATTTTAAACTATTTAATTTTTCTTTAAGTAGAACTTTGTATAAACTAGGAACTACTAAAAAGTGTGTTATAGCATTCTTTTCAAGTTCAGTTCCAATAATGTTTACATCCATTTTTGAAATATCAGGGATTACTAATTGAGCACCTGAAATTAATGGAGTAAATATATCTTCTACTGAACTATCAAAAGAAAATGATGGGATTTGCAAAATTTTATCTTCTGTATTAAATTTATATAAATTTTTTCTCCAAATTAAAGTATTAACTATATTTTTGTGCTTTATTGGTACACCTTTGGGATTGCCAGTTGTACCAGAAGTATAAATAATATATGCTAAATCATTACATGTTGCATTGTTAATATTTGGTGTTTTAATACTATAATCAATATCATCTATGATAATAACATGTTTTGCATTATATTTGTTAATATATTTTTTTGTTGTTAAAACAATTTGAACAGAACTATCATTTAAAATATAGTCAATTCTTTTTTGTGGATATGATGGGTCAACAGGAATATAGGCATTTCCAGACTTTAAAATGCCAAGCAAACCTGCTACCATAAAATCAGATTTATCACATATAATTGCAATTTTGGTTTTTTTAATATTTTTATTATTTATCACATCTGCAATAATATTAGATAAATTATTTAACTCTTTATATGTAAGAACATTATTTTTAAATTTAACTGCAATTGCATCTGGATATTTATTTACAATGTTATTAAACAAATCAATTATAGTAAGAGATTTATCATAGTCAAAATATGTATTATTAAATGTATTTAATAATTTATCTTTTTCTTCATTGTCAATAATATCAATAAAACCAATTTTAGCAAAAGGATTTTTTATGATATTAGAAATAATTGTTAGTAGACGTTTATGTAAATATATAATTTCATTTTCAGAAAATAAATCTACTAAATAATCATATGAAATTGAATAAAAACCACTGTCGTTAATATCAGTTATATTTATAACAAGATCATCTTGACTGTATCCGTTAAAATTCCAGTCCACCCTATAATTAACAAGACCATCTGCATTTTTATTTGGTCTCATATTTTGAAATGAAAATACAATATTATAAGACTTATTATTTAAAGAAGGATTTTGCTTTCTTAAATCAGCTAAAACATCCATGTAAGGACATTTAGAATTTTTAAATAAGCTAACAGTTTCAGACGAAATTTCTTTTAATAAATCTATAATAGAAGTATTAGGATTGTTATTAATTCTGGAATTAATCATATTAATAAACATTCCCATTGTATGTTTTTCTTTTCCAATTCTATTTAGTACTGGGGTAGTAATGGTAATATCATTTTGCATAGTAGCTCTATACAAATAAATATTTAATGCAGCCATAAATAAAGTATAGGCAGAAATATTATTTTCATGGCAGAAATTATTTATGTTATTTGTAGTTTCGCAAGATAAATCAAACATTTTTCTACTTGCAATGTATGATGAATTTGAAGAAGTATTTAAACTAATAGGATTATAATTATTTAATTTATTAAGCCAAAATTCCTTATTTTTTAAATAAGTATCTGAATTTAAATATTTTTGCTCACGATTAATAAAATCTAAATAAGAGCCTGTATTCAAAGGAATATTTGAATTATAAGCCAAATTAGAATAATTAATAGCAATATTATCAATAATTAAACCTAATGTCCAAGCATCTGCTATAATATGATGAAATTTTCCAATTAAACAAATTTCATGATTTGGAAGTTTAATCATAATAAAATCGAATAATCTGTGATTTAATAAATTAAATTTTGCATCATAAAATTTTTTGCAAAAATCTTGAATTTCTTTGTCTGTTTTAGAACATAAATCAAAAACTGGAATTTCAAAACATTTAAAATCATCAAAATATTGCACAATGTTTCCGTTATTGTTTGTTAAAATAGTACGTAATGCATCATTATTTTTCACAATTAAATTAGTTGCTTTTGTTAATAAATCTATATTAATGTCATCTTTAAAATACATAGAACCAATAATATTATTAATAGGTTCATTAATAAATTTTTCAGAAATCCATATAGTTTGTTGAGGTTTTGTTAATTCATAATACTTTTTTGGCTCCATTATAATCTCCTCTTTTTAAATTACATAAATTTTACCATTATTCTATACTAAACTAATAATAAAATCAACAATCAATAGACAAAAAAACAAGACATAAAACAAAATATAACAAAAATACAAAATTTCGGACATTATAAATTACCAAAATTTATGATTAAATAAGCCTAAAAAGGGTAAACTTTAAATGGTGATGATAATTGTATAGATATGATCGAAGAGGAATAAAAATAAAAAAATTTTTTATGAGTATACTGCTATTTGCGTCAATAAGTATAGGAAGCATAGCAGTATTTGAAATATATTTAGCAAATAACAAAATAGAACAAGCACAAAACAACAATATAGAACCATCAATTCAAAAAGTATCGCAAGAAGTAGAAATAGAAGCTAATAATCAGGAACAAGATATTAGCAATATAATAGAAGAAACTCTTCAAACAGTTGTAGGAATATCAAAAATAAAAAATAGTGGAACATCAATATTTACAGCAGATAGTGTAAATAAATTAGGACTTGGAACAGGAGTAATAATTTCAGAAGATGGATTTATATTAACAAATGAGCATGTATCAGGAGGAAAGTATAGTAGCTGTTATGTAACCTTAGAAAATGGAAATACTTATAACGGAAATGTAATATGGTCAGATTCAGACTTAGATGTAGCAATAGTAAAAATAAATATAAAAGGACTAACTCCAATAAAATTAGGAGATTCAGACTCCATAAAAATAGCAGAACAGGTATATGCAATAGGCAATCCCATTGGGGTAGAATTTCAAAGAACAGTAACAAGTGGAATAATTAGTGGCATAGACAGAACAATTAAACTAGAAGAAGAGGACAGAAGTGTGTACATGGAAGACTTAATACAAACAGATGCAACAATAAATCCAGGCAATAGTGGAGGGCCATTAATAAACAAAAAAGGAGAAATGCTTGGAATAAACTCAGTAAAAATAACATCAGCAGAGGGAATAGGATTTAGTATACCAATAAACATAATAAAACCAGTAATAGAACAAATAACACAAACCGGGAAATTTGAAGAAGCTTATCTTGGAATATTTGCATATGACCAAGAAGTAATACCATACTTAGAAAATGGAGTAAGCTTTGAAAAAGGAATATATATAGCCCAAATAGACTTACAAGGACCAGCCAAAAACAGCGGAATAAAAATAGGTGACATAATAACACAAATAGACGGAAGTCCAGTAAATAAAATGAGTGAACTTAGAGAATATATATATACAAAAAAACCAAACGATAATGTAGTATTAACCATTCTTAGGAACAATAAACAAATGCAAGTAGAATTAACATTAGGGAAAAAATAAAATACAATTGGCAAAATAAATAATTTTTAATTTATTTTGCCAAAATTGGAATATTTATAAAAAAATTGCATATAATATAAAAAGATGACATAAATATAAACCAAAAGTGTTGACAATATGAAAAAATGGGTTTATAATATGATTATATCACAAATATCGCGGGGTGGAGCAGTTGGCAGCTCGTTGGGCTCATAACCCAAAGGTCGCAAGTTCGAGTCTTGCCCCCGCAACCAATTATAGCAAGTCTTTCAAGATTTGCTTATTTTTTTGTTTTATGAAAAAAGCTACGAAAAAGCTACGAAAATATTTTTCCGACTACTATAAAAAGAAAAATGAAGCGGAAAAACCGCTTCTAAAAATATTTTATCAACTATTAACAGATAAAATATTATTCATTGCACTTGCTACTTCTTTAAATTCATTATCAAAGAAATGTGAATATATAGAATGTGTTGTTGATACACTTGAATGTCCTGCTCTTTTACTTATAATTTGTGCTTGTATTCCACTTGAAATTTGTAAAGAAATACTTGTATGTCTTAATCCGTGAAAAGAAATTCTTTTTAAATTATATTTTTTTATTATCTTTTCTAATATTTGTGAAGGTGTATCAGGGTGCATATCTCCACCAACAATAGTTGTAAATATTCTTTTTGAATTTCCCCATTTGGTACCTAGTTTTAATTTATTTTCAAGTTGTTCTTTTTGATATGCTTTTAATATCTCAATAGTTTTATTTGATAAATATATTATTCTATCACTTGTTTGTGTTTTAGTAGTTTTTTCAAATATTCCAAGTTCTTTTGTATATTGCACACTTTTATTGATATTTAAAGTTTGTTTTTTTAAATCAACATCATTCCAAGTTAGTCCGACTATTTCACCTCTTCTTGCTCCACTATCAATAGCAAGATATATTATAGCTTGATATTTTAAACTTTCATTTTTTATACATTCTAAAAGCTTTTCAACTTCTTCAGGTGAATAACATTGAATTTCTTTTTTTCTTACTTTTGGCTTTTCTATAAATGAATTAGGATTATTTACTATATAACCCCATATAATAGCTTTTTTTAATGAAGTAGTAATTATAGTGTAAAAATGTTGTATAGTTTTATCCGAATATGTTGTATTTTCTCTTAATTCTTTATAAAAATCCTCTAAAATTTTAACATTTATATCTTGTAACTTTATATGTCCTATTGATTTATTTATTATCTCACACCAATGAGCATTTGCAATATAAGTTTTAGGCGACCAAATATCTTTTGAATATTTAAGCCATTCTTCAAGTAATTCTTTCATTGTTATTTTTGATTTATTAACAAAAGAGTTATTTTTTAATTGTGCTTTGATTTCATTTTCTCTTAATATAGCTTCTTTTTTTCCACCATAAAAAGTTTCGTAGTGATTTATTCTTTTATTTCCGTTATATCCAATAGCAACTGTTATTTTATATTTTTTATTTCTTTCTAGTTCCTTTACACTCATCCTTTTCACCCTCTTTCATTTTTATTAATTTATTTTCTATTTCAACAAGAATGCCTTTTATTAATAAATCTCCGGTTATAAAAAATTCTCCTCCATAATGTTTATTCGGTACTTTATTAAAATCATTAAATAATTGTACTATATCTCCTTGAAAAGATAATAAATAATTATCAGAAATTTTAGTTTTTAAATACATATCAATTAACTCTATTATTGAAACGTCAGATTTATTGTGTGTTTTTTCTGATAGAATTTTATTAATAGTATTAATAGGACTTTTTAAACCACTGTTCTTAAGAATATATTTTTCTTTATTGTTCCAATATTCTAAATTTTTTAATGTTTGTTCAGTTAGTCCATATTTTTGGTATATAGCTTTAATGTCAATATTAATTGTTGGCTCATCCGTTAATCCTTGCATATATTCAGTTGAAACATTAAAAAAATTAGCAAGTATCTCAATGTATCTAAAATTTTTTGGAATTGTATTTTTTTCATACTGTCTTATAGTATTAGGTGAAATATAATTTTTCTCACCTAATTTCTCTACTATTTTTTTTGATAATACTTCTGCTGACGAAAATTCATTTTTTAATCTAAGTTCTTTTAATCTTTCTTTAAATTCTGCCATTTTGTAACTTTCACCTCTTTATAAATTTTTTTCACACGATTATGTGATGGTGTTGCATTTTTTACACAATGCAATTATAATATATATGTAGATAAAAAACAAGATAAAAACAAAAATTTATCAATATTAATAGAATGGTGGTGAAATAATGAAATCTATTGAAGAAATAGCAAGACAATTGCGAAATCAAAAAGCTAAAGAATGGAGAAATAAGAACAAAGAGAAAGTAAAAGAAATTAACAAAAGATATTGGATTAATAAGGCAAAAAAAGAGTTAGAAAAAAGAAAAGAGGTGTAATAAATGAACGAAACATTTAACATTAAAGAACTTTCAGAATACTTAAAATGCAGTATTTCAGGAATTAGAAATTTAGTTAGAAGTAAAAAAATCCCATATTATAGAATACGGAAATAAACTATTTTTTAAAAAATCAAGTATTGATTTATGGATTAATAATCAAGAATTAAAAAATATGCAAATTGATAATTATGAAACCAAAATTAAAACATTAAAAAATGAGGTGAATTAAAATGATTATAAAAAAGATAAAAGAAGTGAATTTTAAAAGCCTACTCTTTCCACTTCTTTTCAACAGCATTTAGAAAAGCTATTTTAAGTATTATACCTCAATATTTCATAAAAATCAACTACAAAGGTGGGATAATAATTATGCCAAGAATGAAATTTACAAAATTTAAAGATTATGAAACAAAATTAAGAGGAGATAATGGGAAAACATTAAATGAACAACATATAAGATTAACTAGAAGTTTGCTCCTAAGTTCTGCTTATAAGGATTTGGGTAAAAATGCAATAAAACTATTAAATGCAATGAAAATTATTGCAAGAGGTGAAAAAGAATTTAATTTTTCTTCTAGTTTAGGATTAATTTATTTAGGACTAAAAAAAGGAAATGAAAAATCTGTTAGAAAAGCTATTACAGAATTAGAAAAACATGGATTTATAAGGCGTATATTCTTTAGCAATGGCGGTGGACATATTCCAAACAAATTTGAATTTATTTCAGAGTGGACTAAATGGAATAATTAATAAGTATTTAGTAATTGATGTATAACTATATAGTGTGGGGTTAAATATCCTAGCTATTATAATACAATAAAAACTATGATGTAGTCATTTAAGTATAAGAGATTTGATAAAATATTATAAGGGTTAAAATTCCCTCTAAATTATAAAAAAACATTAAAATATTTAATTAGGAAGGAACAAATCCCCTAGCAAAAAAGAATAAAAGCCACTCCAAAAAATTAAAGAAAGGAAAATAAATTATGAAATTAATTTCAATAGAAAATTATAAAAATCAAAAAGAAATAATTTTGGAACATATAAAACAATATGGAAATATTTCTACTTTAGAAGGTTATGAAAAATATAAAATAATGAGAGTAGGAAGTGTAATAAATTTATTGAGAAAAGAAGGTTATAATATAATAACTATTATAGAAAAAAATAAGAAAACTAAAAAGAAATATGCTAGATATTACTTGAAAGAAGGTGTAAAAAGTGAAATACTATAATACAAATTTAGAAGAACAAGAAACAATAATAAATATAGATTATTTTGAAAAAACTTTATATATTTATTCATCAAGAAAATCTATAATTGAAAGATTAAAAAGAAAACTAGGCAATCCCAATAAAGAATATTTAACTAAAAACTTATTAAGTGGTGCTAGTTGGAAGATATCATTTCAGGATAATAAAAAAATTAGAGTCGCATTAAGCAAAATGATTTTAATAGGGCAAATGAAATAATACCTAAAAATCAATTTTATAATAATATTTTATTAAAAAACTTAATGAAATTAGTTATATAAGTTTGAAGATAATGAAATTAGTAATTAAAAATATTTATTATTTAAAATAATAAGGAAAATACATAAAATAAAAGTATTTACTCTAAATGGTAAATACTTTTTATTTTTAATACATAGATACTTCAACAATTTTAAATGTTGCACTTTTCATATCCTTTGCATTTTCTGATGAAACATATTGAAAAGCTTTAAATTTTTGTGATTGTCCAGCTGTTAAATTATTTGCGGATATATAATCTGTTGTAATTCTTGTTCCGTCTGATTTAATTGCTTCTATTTGTATTGAAAATGATTTTGTTTCTGATGTTTTATTTGTTACTGTAACAGGTAATTCATATTCGTCAATACCATATTCCCCAGTAGTTATTTTAAAATCGCCTAAGACTACATCACAACTATTTTTTAAGATTTCTTCTGTATTATCCCCTGTCATATCACTCATACTTGAATCAAATTCATTAAAAGCGTTATCAATAGAATCTGAAAGCGATTGTTGAGCAGTAACTACCAAGAAAACTGTTATTATACAGATAATTAAAGCTGAAATAGCCATACCTTTACTAGCTTTTTTTGCTAAAGATACAATAGAAAAAATTAAGCCTATAATAGCTAAAATAAAGGATAAATTATTAACTATTGGAATAAACGAAGTACAAATTCCTATTATTCCAAGTACTAATCCTGCTGTAGCAAAACCACTTTTCTTTTTTGAATCTTCCATAAAAACTCTCCCTTCTTCTATTATTTTGTAATAGTTTATCATAACTTGTAATATTTTGCAATACTTTTGTTATGCAGATAATATAAAGATATTTGCATATACTATCATATATATGTTTGCATTGCAGGAGTGATAAAATGAAAAAATTTAAAATACCTTCTATTCCACCAACAACTAATAAATGTATTAGATTTCCAAATAATATAATTGAAGAAGTAGAAGAAGCAATAAAAGGAAAAGACTGTACTTTTACCGCCTTTGTAGTAGAAGCTGTTAAAGTAGCACTTGAAAACTTAAAAGAAGATGATTTATAAATTAGAAATCATTTTCTTTTTTTATAGGCTATGTTATCTATTTTTTTATGAGCATTTTTGTGCATTATAAATAAACAATTAAAAATCTTTTGAAAAATATAAAGTTTCTTTTTTTGTTCGACTTTTTTCGACTTTTTTATGTACTTTTTTTTACGTTTTTTCGAATACTATTAAAAATTCGAGCTACGAAAAAGCTACGAAAGTTATAAAAACTTATAAAGATATAAGATATTAAAAAGGAAAATAAAACAAGTAAAATATTGAAATATAAAGGTTTATAATAATTCATAATATTTTATAAAAAGTGCTTAAATGCACTCATAACCCAAAGGTCGTAAGTTCGAATCTTACCCCCGCAACCAAGAAATATCAAGGCTTCTAGCAATTTGCTAGAAGCCTTTAAATTACATTTTAGCGTAATTTTAGCGTAATTAATTTAAAAATTTAAAACAAGTTTTGTAAAATTTCACTTGCTTTTTTATCTTCTTCCGGTATTTGGTCTAAATAGAGTAGCACAAGAAAGAGGAATAACTGTAAAATTTGATTCAGATATATTTGAAAATAATAATACGAATGCTATTTGGAGAAATAATACAGATGGCACAAGAGAAGTAATATTAAATCCAAATGCAGATACTAAAAGAACATTACAAAGTGTTATTACACATGAACTAACACATGATTTTGAAGGAACAGTAGAATATAATGAGTTAAAGGAATTAGTGTTAAACTATGATAAGGAAAATGTAGACTTCGAAAATGCAAGAAAATCATTAGAAGATATTTATTCAAGAGTATATGATAGAAACAGCAATGAATTTAAAACATTAGTAGAAAATGAAGCGGTAGCTGATATTTTAGGAAATAAACTAGGAGACCAAAATTTTATTAACAGTCTAACAACAGAAAAACCAAGTACAGCAAGAAAAATATATAATTGGGTAATAGATAAATTAAATGAAATTAACAAAATAACTGGTTATAAAAGTGAAAAGATATTCTGGGCAGATGTTAAGAATAAATTTGAAAATGCTTATAAGCGAGATTATCAAAAAAATAACACAAATTTAAAATATAGCATACAAACCGATAATAAAGGAAATAAATATGTAAAAGTAGATACAGACCAAAATATTTTTGAGGGAATAGATAGAAAAGATTATTCAAAAATTGCTAAAATGTATATTAAAGACTATTTAATGGGGGAAACTCAACTATCAGAAAACGACATAGCAATAATTGATAAGAGAAGTGCAAATAAATATACGAATCCAGGAAAGAAGCAACAAAACTTTGATAAAAAAATGAAATTAACTCCGGAATTAAAAAATGTTTTAAAAATTGCTCAAAAAGATAATGTTTCGAGTCCAACAAAAGATACAAGCAAATATCAGAATTGGGAATATTATAAATTTAAATTTGAGCTAAGCGGTAAAAAATTTGAAGGTACTATAAATATAGGAATAGATAGCAATGGTAATAAACATTTTTATGAGATAAATAAAATAAAAGAGTTAGATGATATATCAGGAACAAGCCTGAATCGTTCATCTAACTCTTCTATTAATAGTATAACACCTACAAACGAAGATGTCAACATTACTAAACATTCTATGCAGAAATCTGAAAATAATACATGGCAAGAATACTTAGACCAAAATTATAAAAACACAGGAATGGGACAAACTATACAAGATGTAAAAGTTGCACCAACTGCTAATAACGAAACAAGCAAAGTTGCAAATAATCCAGAAACATTGTATAATAACGCAGAAGGAGAGAGTGGTACAAATGGAGAACAAGGAAGAAATACCAATGGAATACAAACAAGCAATTTGGGAAGCCAAGAAGAAAATGCTTTCTCAGTTGATAGATACAAACAAGAAGAAAAAAGAATTAGAAATCAAGGAGAAGTAAAATATACGGATAACGACAAAAAGTTTGTGATTAAAATGCAAATATAGATTATAGCAAATCTAGCATAGGTCTAAATTTAATATATAGTAAAATGTATAAGTAGAAATCATAATAGGAGGAGAAAAAAAGTAATGAAAAACAGAAATGAATTGGCGAAAAAAGTAGACAAATCAATATTAATGGGATCAAGATTTACAATACCTCAGGGGAATTTAAAAATGTTTTTACAAGGCAAAGATATTTTACCAGGTGAAAATAGAAAGATAGAAATAATATTTAATAAAAAAGAATATTCAGGAGTGATAAGGCATGTAAATCAAACTAAATCAGATAAAGTCTATCAAGTTCAATGGCACCAAGATAAAAAATTACAATTAGAACTAAAAAAAGAATTTGTCCAAAGTTATATAGCTATAATGAGTGATATATATCAAAAAAAGCTTACATCAGGTAAAAAATACAGAACAAATCTGGCCGGAGGTGAACAGGAAGTAATAAAAGTTATAGAGATTGATAAAAATAAATTTGAAATAGAAAGCTTTATAAAAATAAAAAGTCCATATAGTAATTTATTTCAAAAACTAATAGAAAACAATGTATTTGCATGGATTGACAAAAATGCAGAGGAAAATAAAATGATTATTAAGGAGACTGAATGGTATGACATAAGTGAATTAAAAAATCATGAAGATGAGAGATATGTTATATATTATTTACTTGATGATAGAAATAAAAAAATATATATAGGAAGTGCTAAGCGATTAGGTAATAGAGTAAAACCAGGAAGGATAGAGATACCTAATTGGAATAAATTTAGATATGAGATTCTTAATCCTAATTATTATAGTATGTTAAGGGAGATTGAATATCATTCAATTGTTAACTTTGCAAGATTTGTAAAAAATTCGAAAATAAAAAGTATAGAGATATCTGATTATGTGCTAGTGAATAAGGATTATGGATATTATAGACAATAAAGAATTATATACTTAATGTTTAAACTATAATAATATCAATTTACATAATTTGATAAAAGCGCGAAAATAGTATATAATATACAAACAAGGATGGAATAGCTTTTCTAGAAAAATTAGAAAGAGCAAAATTGATATATTTAGAAAAAATATTAGATTAAGAATTTATGGGAGTAGTGAAATGAAATTTGGTAAAGAATATTTTATAACAAGTTATAGTCAATTGAGTGACTATTTGAATTTTTTTATAAATGATGACGAAGATAAGCAAATTAAATATATTTTTACTAATGGAAGTAATAGTAAAGATGGAGAAATGATAGATACAGATATTTTTATTGCTTTTGATAATGATACTATTTTAAAAATAAATTATAAATTTTATAGTCTAATGTATATTGAATATATGTGGATACAAAATTTAAGCTTAAATGATAAAGAATATAATAATGAAAACTTTTATTTAGATTTAGATGTAAGTAATGCAAGAATAGAAGGTTTTGAAATTGGAAGACTTGTAGGAGAGTATGAGATAAATCCATCTTCAGGAACTGTTAGACCTGATAACGAAGACTATTTTAAAAAAGTTACATTTAAATTATCAAATGGAAATAACTTATGCATATGCGCAGAAGATGCAATATCAGACGGATATTGTGATATTTGGATAGAAGATAGCATAGAAAAAACAGCATAGAATATAGTTAATAATGATGAAACAACAGGATTAAAATGGGCAACAATATTTGATTATGATGGTAAAATTGTGATACCAGAAAAATATAATGATGTAGGCTACTATATAGAAAATGACCAATTGGTAGTATATAAAGACAGAGAAAGATTTTCAATAGATAGTACAGTAGGATATGCAGGAATATATGATTTTAATAGTTGGGATGTACCTATTATACAGGAGCCAGAAGAATTAATAACTAAATTGAAAGAATTAGATGTTAAGGGAAGGAAAATAGAAGCAATAAAATGTATAGGGTTATGTTATAATTTAACAGAGGATAGTATAGAAAATGCAGCATGTACATATTATAAAGAAAATGGTTCAAAAGATTTTGAAATAAAATCACATTATAAAAATATTCCATTAGACACACCATATATAAGATATGTAGAAATAGATGAACCTATTATTATATATTTAGATAATGGAGAAGTTGAAATTTATGAAGGAAGCGACAAATCAACTATCTTATGGAAAGATTTGAAAAAAGGAATTAAAAATTAAAGATATTTAATAAAAAGGAAAAATATTGGTGATATGTGAGATAGAAGGAAGTTTGCATCCTAGTTTAGTAGAAAGGATTATTAAATTTTTCCACAATCCAAAGATAAATAATGGTAATATGCACAACTAATATTCAATACTTATGATACAAATTTATTATCTTTAGATTTATTTAGGAGATAGCAGATATGGTTTGCAGAAAAAGATCCAAAGAAAAAGGCTTAACATGTGATGAATATGCTTTTTATGATGCGTTGGTGAAGGATCCAAATGTATTAAAAGAAATGAAAGATGAAGTATTGATACAATTAGCGCATGAATTAATAGAGACTGTTAGAAAGAATCGAACAGTAGATTGGGACAAAAAAGAATCCGCAAGGGCTTTTATGAGAAGAGAAATAAAGAGATTATTAAGAAAATATCATTATCCATCAACAAAAGCAGATGAAGCAGTTCAAACAGTTGTACTACAAGCTGAATTGATGGGAGAAAATTATGATATTAAACTA
>CALXMH010000006.1 GCA_944389425.1 uncultured Clostridia bacterium | reverse complement strand
AGTCGTCCGTTCGACTTGCATGTCTTATGTGCGCCGCCAGCGTTTATCCTGAGCCAGGATCAAACTCTCTAGTTTTTTGTATATTAATTTTTATTAATATCTAGTTTTGTTTGAGCTCTTAACTCTTTTTTAAATTACTTTTTTGTACGATTTTTATCGTACCGCTTGGTCTCTTAAAGGATTTTATTGTTTACTTTTCAATGTACTTTTTATCGTCTCTCGACGGAACGTTTTATATTATACTACCCTTTATAACAAAAGTCAACACTTTTTTTAAATTTTTTAGGATATTTTTTATTTAGTATTATATGCTATTGTTTTAGCATTTATTACTCTTAACGTTCGTATATAATAATATCATATTAAATATATTATGTCAATAAGTTTTTAGCATTTTTTTATTGTTATTTTTTGCTAATTTTTGTTTATGATTTTAAGCTTTTTATAGTTCTTTTTTAGTTTGTTAAAAAGTATTAATTTTGGACATAGTAATTTTTTTGTTTTGTAGAATATATTTAAATAAAACCTTTAATTTTAGGGAGGCGATTTTATGAAACAAAAAGGATTAGATTTTAAGCATAAAGAAGTTATTAACATTACAGATGGTAGAAGGCTTGGTTTTGTTCAAGATGTTACCGCTAATTTAGAAACAGGAACTATAACCTCTATTATAGTTCCTGGCAATAGTAAATTATTTAATATTTTTTCTTCTGGAAATGAAATTGTTATCCCTTGGGATAAAGTAAAATGCATAGGCGATGATTTGATTTTAGTTGAAATTTAATTATACATTTTCTTTATATGCTTTATTGCGCTTTTTTCTAATCGCGATACTTGTGCTTGTGATATTCCAATTTCTTCTGCCACTTCCATTTGAGTTTTACCTGCGAAAAACCTTCTTCTTATTATCATTTTTTCTCTTTCATTTAATTTTTTGAATGCTTCTGATATTGTTATATTATTTGACCATTGTTCCTCTGTGTTTTTGGTATCTTTTACTTGGTCCATTATATATAGGCTCTCACTTCCATCATTATATACTGGTTCTTGTAACGACATTGGGTCTTGTATTGCATCTAAACACATTACTATTTCTTCTTT
Organism: uncultured Clostridia bacterium; assembly: GCA_944389425.1. GTDB lineage: Bacteria > Bacillota > Clostridia > TANB77 > CAG-508 > UMGS1864. Next base: position 70,307 of record CALXMH010000006.1, on the reverse strand, counting down.
TGGTACTGATAATTCTTTTGCTATTTCTTCTACTGTTGGTTCTTTGTGTTTTTCTTTTGTTAGTTTTTCTTTCGCTTGTAATGCTTTATATGCTAAATCTCTTATTGATCTACTTACTCTTACCATGTTGTTGTCTCTTAAATATCTTCTAATTTCTCCTATTATCATTGGAACTGCATATGTTGAAAATTGTACATTTAATGTTAAGTCAAAATTGTCTATTGCTTTTATTAGTCCTATACATCCTACTTGAAATAAGTCATCTGCGTTTTCTCCTCTTCCTGAAAATTTTTGTATTACACTTAATACCAATCTTAAATTTCCTTTAATGAATAGTTCTCTTGCCTGATTATCTCCATTTTTTATCTTTTTTAAAAGTTCTTCCTTTTCTTCGTTTTTAAGCAAGGGAAGTTTGGCGGTATTTATACCACATATCTCCACCTTGTTTATCAAATGAAAAACCTCCTTTTAGAAATACTTACTTATTTTAAGTATTTCCTTAAAGAAGGTTTTATATTCATATATGTATTATTTAGCTTTGAATTTTCACTGCACTTTTTTCTGTTTTGCTATTCTCCATCTCTTTTTGAATTTTTTCTAAATACCTTGCTAAATTTGCATTAATCTGTTCTAGTTCTTCATCTTTCTGTTCTTCTACTTTGATTTCATCTGTTTCTATCTTTTTTATAAGATTCTCTTTTTCTTGTAGCTGGTTTTCTATTGTTAGTATTTGTTCTTGTTTTTTGTTTTCCAAATTTTCTTGTGATTTTATTTCATTATTTTCTTTTGTACTTTTTAGCATTTTACTAATAATGTTTTTTATTTTTTCAAATATTGTGTTTTTTATAATTTTTAAACTTTTTTCTTTTGGTTCTATCATTTTATCCTCCTATTTTACTGGTATAATTATACACCATTTTTTTACCTTTTGTATTAATGTTATTGAATTGTAATGTAAAATTAATTGTTTTGTAATGTTTTATCCTGTTTTACTAATTATGTCTTTTTTCATTTTGTTTATTATTTTCTTTTCCAGTCTAGATATATAACTTTGCGATATTCCGCAGCATATCCGCAACCTCTTTCTGTGTTTTTTCTTTTCCTGTTCCAAACCCATATCTTAATTCCATTATATTTTTTTCTCTTTTGTTTAGTTTTTCTATTGATGCTTTTAGAAGTTTTCTGTCTACTTCATCTTCTATTGCTCGTGATGTAACATCGGGTTCTGTTCCAAGTATGTCTGATAGTAATAGTTCATTTCCGTCTCCATCCTGATTTAATGGTTCATCTATTGATACTTCTCCTTTTATTCTGTTACTTCTTCTTAAATACATTAGTATTTCGTTTTCTATACATCTAGATGCATATGTTGCAAGTTTTATTTGTTTATCTGTATCAAATGTATTTATTGCTTTCATAAGTCCAATTGTTCCTATTGATATTAAGTCTTCTATTCCAACCCCTGTGTTTTCAAACTTTTTTGCTATATATACAACTAATCTTAAATTTCTTTCTACTAATGTTTTTCTTACTTCTAAGTTTCCTTTTGCAAGCTCACCGCAATTGTTCTTCCTCTTCTTCTGGTGTTAGTGGTGGTGGTAAAACTTGGCTTCCTCCTATATAATATATTGGCAATTCTTCTATTTCTTCTTTTCCTAAGTATTTTGCATATATTATATTAATACTAGATTTTAGCATATCTAATATGTTCATCTTCAACTTTTCTCCCTTCTATTAAGCTAATTCCTATTAGTGAGGTATATTTGTCTGTTTTACTTAGTTTTTTATTGTACAAACCTATTATTGCATTCTCGTTTTTTATTTTTCCATCATCATGGTATATTGTAATTTTATCTGCCTTAACTCCTAAGAGCATTCCATTTGTCATTCCTAATGATGTAAATGGGATTACTCTTAATTTGCTTGTGTATTCTATTGGAATATTGTCTACTTTTCCTTCTATTATTTCTTTTGTGTTTTCTATTATTTGTTTAGGAATAATATCTTTTAATATTTCTGTCTCTACTACAATTACTGGCTTCCCACTAATTGGTTCTTTAAGTAGGTTTCCACTGTCAATCATTGCTATGCTTTCTACTTTTTTTTGCTGAACTTCTATTTCTATTTTGCAATACATATTTTTACTGCTTATTCTTCCTTTTGCTATTTTAAATGCAACTACTAATATAACAAATCCTATTATTCCTCCTAATATAGCTATTTTTAATGGATATGACCCTGTTAGGGTTCCATTTTTCATTAATATTTCTGATGGTTTTATGAAGTATAATAGTGCAAAAGCCGTTCCGTCCAAATGTAAATGAAGTTAAATAAAATATTAGCAATTGTTTAAGGCATTTTTTTATGCTTTCTGGTCTTAGTGCAATATATACCATTGCTATTGAGAGCAATATTTTTAAGGTAAGCGTTTTATAAGCTTCCAATTCTGATATGTATGATGCTACTGCATATATTCCTCCTAATAAACTTGCCAGGAATATTCTTATTAATTTAAGTTCTACTTTATTTATTGTTGCTGTTGCAAATAATATTATATAGTTCATAAATATATTTTCTATTAATACTATGTCTATATAAACGGTCATTTATGCCTCCCTAATTTTTATACATATTTTACATCTTTATTTTGCAAAAGGCTGTCGGTTCCTGAAGTAGAAAAAAGAAATAATCTACAAATCTAGATTATTTCTTTTCTTTTTTGATTTTTTTATTTACTTTTTTATTTGTTTCCTGTTATTCCTCTATTTTTTCTTAGGAATGCTGGAATATCTAAATCATTGCTATTTGCGTTTTGCTCTGCTTGTACTGGAATTGAACTTATTTTTTTATCCCATGCTCTGTTAACTAAATTGCTTACATTTGATCCATTTCCTGGTTCATTTTTTTCAAATCCTGTTGCTATAACTGTAATTTGAATATCGTCTCCCATTTCTTCATCTACAACAGAACCAAATATGATATTTGCTTCTGAATCTACACTGCGTTGAATTAATTCTGCTGCTGTATTTACTTCGTGTAATCCTATATTGCTTGAACCTGTTATGTTTATAATTACTCCTCTTGCTCCTTCTATTGATGTTTCTAGAAGTGGACTCTCTATTGCTTGTTTTGCAGCATCCTCTGCTCTGTTTTCTCCACTTGCTCTTCCTATTCCCATGTGTGCCATTCCTGTGTTTAACATTATTGTTTTAACATCTGCAAAGTCTAAGTTAATTAATCCTGGCACTGCAATTAAGTCTGATATACCTTGTACACCTTGTCTTAATACATCGTCTGCCATTTTGAATGCTTCTAGTATTGATGTTTTTCTATCTATTATTTGAAGAAGTTTATCATTTGGTATTACAACTAGTGTATCTACTTTACTTTTTAAGCTTTCAATTCCTCTTTCTGCTTGTGATAATCTTTTCTTTCCTTCAAATGTGAATGGTTTTGTTACAACACCTATTGTAAGAATTCCCATTTCTTTTGCAGCACCTGCTACTATTGGAGCTGCGCCTGTTCCTGTTCCTCCACCCATTCCGGCTGTTACAAAGACCATATCTGCTCCTCTTAGTGCTTCTGCTATTTCTCCTTTTGTTTCTTCTGCTGCTTGTGCTCCTATATCTGGATTAGCTCCTGCTCCTAATCCTCTTGTTATTTTTTCACCTATTTGAATTTTTGTTGGTGCTTTAGATTCTTGAAGAATCTGTCTATCTGTATTTACTGCTATAAATTCTACTCCTCTTATTCCTGCATCTATCATTCTATTTACAGCATTGTTTCCTGCTCCTCCAACGCCTATTACTTTTATTGTAGCAATTCCATCCATCATTAATTTGTTATTCTCATCATACTCCATCATCAAAGTTTCCTCCTAAAAATTATATTTAATTTATTATTTTTTATTTTTTATTTTAAGAATAAAAAAAGTCTTTTATTCTTTGCATAATCATTTTCATTACACTTTCATCTGATTTTACATCTATATTACTAGATACGGTTTTAGCAAATGGTCTTGCTGCAACATATCTTACTAGTGCATAGCTCGCTCTATATTCAGGTTTTATTGTACTTATTAATCTTCCGGTTGCTATTTTAACTGGTATGTTTAGTATTATTTTCCCTGCTACATCGCTTTTGCTTATTGTTGCTATTCCTTGTCCTGTTATTATTACACTATTTATTTTTGGTTTAAATCCTTGGCTTGTAATATCTTTGTTTACTAATGTGAAAATTTCTTCAATTCTTGCTTCTATTATTTCTATTAGTTCTGAACTTTTTATTGACTTACTCTTCATATTAGTTTCTGCACATGTATTTAATATTATGTCATTATCATTATCTATAAATGATTTTAATGCTAAGCCATATTGTTTTTTTAAGCTTTCTGCTTCATCTCTTGTTATATTTAAAATTAATGCAATATCTTGTGTTATGTTTTCTCCTCCAACAGGAATTGTATTTGTGTATATAAATTTTTTGCCTTCAAATGCTCCTATATTTGTACTTCCTGCACCTACATCTAATATTATTACATTATCATTTAATTCATTTGTATCTAATATTACATTTCTTTGTGCTAATATATTAGGAACTATTCCGTCAATCTCTACTCCAATTTTCCTGAATATATTTCTTAGTTTTGTTACATATTCTTTTTCTGCTAGTATAACTTGTCCATTTAGAGTGAATGCTGAGCTTAAGCTTCCAACTGGGTCATCTACAATTTCCCCACCTTCTAATACAAATTCACTTGGCACTATGTCTATTAGGACTTTATCTTCTGGGATTTCAATATCTTTTACTTGTGCTATACTTGTTGCAACATCTTTTACAGAAATTCCGGCATATTTGTCTTTAATTTCTTTCCAGATGCTATTTTGCACTATTGTTACATACTGTCCTGGTATTGTTGTATAGGCTGAATTGATTTTTAAACTTGCTTGTTCTTCTGCTTGTTTAATAGTTTTAGCAACAGATGCAGAAACTTCATCTTCGTCAATTATTTTTGCTTTTTTAATTCCTGAACATCTTGCAGAGGTGCTACATATAATTTCTATTTGATTAAAATTGTTAACTTCGCCGACTACTGTTGTGACTCTTTCGGTGCCTATATCAACCCCAACAATTATATCTCCTATTGCCAAAGTCCACTCCTCCATTTTCTTTGAATTTTCTTGTAGATAAGGATATTATATTTTTAGTCGAAAGTCAATAGTTTTTGTAATATTTTTGTAATATTTTTGTAACGTGTTTGCAATATATTTTTAATGTGCTAGAGAGACAAGAATTTGCCATTTTGTTTACATAAATTTTATGGGAAAATTGTATAATTTTGTATGGTTTAAAATTTTGTTTTTATCATATGCATTAACTTTACTATATAACTAATCTTGCACCATATAAAACAGGCATATGGTTCTAGCCCATATGCCTTAGTACAATTCTACTATCATTTTTCTGCAATAATTTTATTCAAGCTATCCCTATCTAATCCTGTAAGCTCTTCTATAAGCTCAATAGGCAGCCCTTTTTTTATCATATTTTTTGCTATGTTTTCAATGCCTTTTTTCATGCCTTTTTTCATGCCTTTTTTCATGCCTTTCTCCATTCCTTTTCTCATTCCATTTTCCATACCTTTTCTCTCTATAAAGCTCATTCTGGCATTGTAATCTCTTCTTCCTTTTTCTTTTAGCTCTGCTATTCTTCTTAGTGTTTCATCATCACTCATTTTGTCTAATTCTTCATTTGCTTTTTTTATTTCTTCGTTATTTTCCACTATTTTAGACACCTCCTTGTCGTTTGGATTGTCAAAAAACATCATCCATTGACTTATCTTATTTTTGTTGTTCTTTTTGTATATTCTCCTTGCTTTTGGTATCTCAATTATAATTATCTCTAAATGGTTTGTCAACAGCCTTTTTCCGGTCTTTTCGTCTCTTATTTGCCATTTTGTACCTAATTCTTCTATATCCTTTAATTCTTTTAATTCGTGGTCTAATATTATTATACTTATTGTTTTATGTAATATATCATAATCTGTTCCTCTTTCTAATTGCCTTGAATATGCATCTGCCCAATAATATAGAAATCTCTCTGTTTCAAAATCTACTTCTTCAACTTGTACTTCTATATTACACTTAACTCCTCCTTCTAATTCTGTTCTTAAATCCATTATTCCAAATTTTTGCTCCGGATCTTTTATATTTAGGTGTCTATCCCTATCTGATGTTATTACTTTTACTTTTTCTCCTAATATATCACTAATTAGTGCCTCTGTTAAATTTTTATTCTCCTCTCTAAACAATGCATGAAATACCACATCAATTTTTGGTTTTAATAATTCTTTTTCCATTTAAGTCCTCCTTCTTTAGCAAATAAGCATAAGAATTACAAAAATATACAAAATTAAAATAGATATAGCCGTAAGATACATATTCTTTATTAGTTTATAAATATACTTGCAACTCTTTTTTATTTGCCATTTAATTTTTAAATTGATTAATTCCAGAATGAAAATTCTGTATGAACTAAAAAGCATAGGTACAAAGAACTGTACCTGACAAGAGTAATGATACCACACTTTCTCTAAAAATTCAACACAAATCGTTCGTCAAAATATTGCAAAATCTGACATTTAAAATCTATTAAAAATTTTATTCCCTTTTTAGCATTGGTCTTACTATATTCAATCAATGCTACTACAACACTGTTAATTTTAAACTAAAATTTAATTTCCTACTCTATGACATCTGATATTGCCTCTTACATATTTTTTAGAATACATGATATTCTTTTTTGTCATGCATTTTACATGGTAAAAGCTGGAAGATTTGTCTTCTCTTCCAGCTTTTCATCAATTTTGGACGCATTTTTGTGCATCTGTATCCATTGCCGCTCATAGTTTTGCTAAAAAGTGTCCGTTTATCAGGTGGCTACATTTTCTATTACATAACTTAAATTCTTTACTACTTCTATTTGTCCTTTTCCAAATAGTATGTATATTCTTAGCATTTGTTTGTTTCCGTCTGTTTCTAGTTTGGCAATGAATTCTTTTACATAATCGCTTACTACTATTTCGTTTTGGTATATTCTATTATCTTGGAATGTGTATGTGTTTCCTGATGTGAATTTTATTGTATTATTAGTTACTGATTCTATTTTGTTTCCAGCAGTTTTTGTTTCTAGTACCATTTTTGTGTCAAACTTATTAAATTCCATGTTTACATCACTTGTGTCATTCATTGTTAATACATTTTTGTTATAAAATGATACTGCCACAGATATAATTGCGGCTATTGCTACCATTCCAATTATATACATCATTAAACTAACAAGAGTTATTCCTTTGTTATTTTTCACGGGTTTCTCTCCTATCTTTATTTATTTGTAACACTAGTATTTCCTTTTTTAGATGTCCATTTTTCTAGATAGTGACGTCTTATTATTGATAAATTTGTAAACATTCTACCTACAAATACAACTATTGCTGCTAAATATATATCTACATTTAATTTTTCTCCTAAATATGTTAGTAGTATTGAAAGTATTGCATTCCCAAAAAATCCTGATACAAATATTTTTAAGTCAAATTTTCCATTTACTACTGCTGTTATTCCTCCAAATACTGAGTCTAATGCTGCAACAATTGCTATTGCTAAATATCCTGTGTATGTATATGGAATTACTGGTGCTCCCATTCCAATTAGAGCTCCTAATACACATCCTATTATTATTGCTACAAATATCATTCTTGTTCCTCCATTTCTATATATTTAATTGTCATATTACCCTCATATTTTGGTATTACAATATTTTTTGCTCTTTCTACTGTTGCAGTTTTGTCCATTGCTTTTATAATTTTGTCCATATATCCTGATTCTTTTTGCATTAGACCACTTTCTAATTTAACAAGGTCACCAATTGCTTTTACTACATATGGGGAATTTAATCTATGATCATCCATTTTTATGTATGAATTATTTATTAATGCTACATCTGTGGTATTAACTACTCTTATTTCATTAATGGAAATAGCCTCTGCTCCTGCTAATTTTAATTCATTTAATAATTGAAGAATGTCATATATATCTATTTCGCTTACATCATTATCAGATAATGTTACTATTACTCCTTCTCCCACTACATCTGTTTTTCCGTAGTAATAAATTAGCTTCTTTTAATTCTTGTTCTAGCAGTTCTTGCGCTTCTTGGTCATTAACACCTTTTTCTTTATATTCTGCTATTTTTGCATTTGTATCTTGTAATTGTTTTTCTGCTTCTTCGTATTTTGTTTTCCAACTTGCAAGTGTTGTTCTAAGTTCCGATTCTCTCATTGCTTCTATTGATGTTATATCTGTGTTTTCTATTGTTTTAAATTGTGCAAACATAACTGCTGCAAGCACAAAACATACTAAGCCTAAAACTATTGTTAAAGTTACTTTACCTTTCAATGTTTTCACCTATCTTTCTTCCATATAGTCATGTGTTAATACACCTTCATATTTTGGTATTGTTATTGAATTTGATTTTTTTATATCAACTATTACTCCATCATCCACCATTATTTCTAAATATCCACTTACTTCTAACGAACCTTTTAAATACTCTGGTGAACCTATTGCTTTAATCTCAAATGGAGCCCCTACCTTTTCCCCATTAATTCTAACAACATATCCATCACAAGTTATTGCTGTTGTATTTACTATTCTTTGGTCATTTATTGAAATAGCTTCTGCTCCTGCATTTTTTAATATACTTACAACTTGTATTAAATCTCCATCATGAACTAGTAATGCATTTGGATCAATAACTGATTGAGACATATTTGTAAATGACTTATTATCATCTAATGTTATTACTACACCTTTGCCTGTTACTTCTGTAAGTCCTAATAGTACTCTTGCTGTTGATAATTCTTGTTCTAGTGATGAAGATTCCGAACTATTTTCTGTGGCCTTTTTTCTTTCTGCTTCTAATATCTGTTCTGCTTCTTCTAAGTCTTCATATATGTTATCATATTTGTCTTTCCATTTAAAAACTTCATCTCTTAGTTTATTTTCTATGCTACTACTATTAGATCCAACACTTGTAGTTGATGCTATTGTTTTTAATTGTATACATGTACCTATTGTTAGGAAAAGACAAACTAATCCTAATGTTAATGCAATTTTTTGCTTTTTCATATCTTATTTATCTCCTTTATTTAAACTTTTCTTCTAAATATTACTCCTCTTTCGCTATTCATCTCCCCGTTTATTATTACATCTCCTTCTGTTCCTTTTTCTTCTTCCAAAATTCCTTTTAAGTATAACATTCTTGTATTTATATCTGATGCATCTCCTAAATAAACTGTTTTACCGTTCACTTTCTATTCTTAATATTATATCATTTTTATTTGCTATGTCTATACTTGTAATTAAATTTCCTATTCCATTGTTGTTTGCAGATTCCATAATTTTTAATATTGTACCAAGTAATTCTAAATCTTCTTGACCAAGTCTTCCTCCAACTTGTATTTGGTCCTCATTTGTTCTATATGATATTATTTCTGGTAAGTTTCCTGTTTGGCTTGCAGTTTCTAGAAAGTATCCTTGATTGTTTATGTATACGTATTGTTCTACATATTTAAGGCAATATGTGGCTTTCCTTTCTGCTATTTCTATTATTATTGTACTTGGCAATGATTTTTTTATTGTTACATCTTCTATATATGGATTTTGTTTTAATTTATTAATTATACTGTTTTTGTTTATTAGAAATAAATTTTCACCTTCATGTATTTCACTTAGACCAATAGCTTCACTACTTGTTATTTTACTTATTCCATTTACTTGTATATTTTCTATTTTAAACAGTGGTGATAGCATAAAAGCAAGTAGCCCACCAATTATCACAGTTATTATTATTATAGCCTTTAAAAATGTTAACATTCTTTTTTTTCTTTTTTCTTTTTTTAGGTCTATTTTTTTATTTGGTTTTTTTGTAATTTTTTTAGCTTGTCCGCTTTTATTTGATTGTTTTCCCTTTTTATTTGTTTGCTGTGCTTTCTTTTGTTTTTTGTTTTGCTTTTTCTTTTTGGGTTTTTTAGGTTCTGGAAGTTTTGTAACTCCTATTACTATTTCATTGTCAAAATTAAACAATTCATTTTCTATATTTTCAGATTGATTTTTTGTTTTTTTGTTTTTAGCGGGTTTTTTACCCGCTTTTTGTTTGTCTTTTTTCATTACTTTCACCTACTATCTCTACATTAGCACCTAGGCTGTTTAGTTTTTCTCCTAAGTTTTCATATCCTCTTAGTATATATTCTATATTATTTACAGTAGTTTTTCCTCTTGCGGCAAGTCCGGCAATTACCAAAGCTGCTCCCCCTCTTAAATCTGTTGAATGAACTTCTGCTCCTGTTAGTTTTTTTACTCCTTTTATTATTGCTGTTTTCCCTTCTATGGTAATTTTGGCTCCCATTCTTTTTAGTTCGTTAGTATATTTATATCTATTTTCGAATATATTTTCTATTATTAAAGATGTTCCTTTTGATATTGTAAAGGCTGCTCCAAATACAGACTGCATATCTGTTGGAAATCCTGGATATGGCATTGTTTTTATATCTACTGATTTTAATTTTCTTGGAGCTGATAATTTTATTATATCTTTTCTTGTCTCTATTTTACAACCCATTTCTTCTAATTTGTGTAAAATTGGGACTATATGTTCTGGACATGCATTTATTATTTTTATATTTCCACCTGTTATTGCAGCAGCAACTAATAATGTACCCGCTTCTATTCTATCTGGCATTATATTGTGACTTGCTTCTTTTAATTTTTTTACTCCTTGTATTTTTATTACATTAGTACCTGCGCCTTTTATTTTAGCTCCCATTTTATTTAGCATTGTTTGCAAGTCTACTATTTCTGGTTCTAATGCAGCATTTGTTATTGTTGTTTCTCCATCTGCAAGTACAGATGCAAGCATAATGTTTTCAGTTGCTCCTACGCTTGGAAAATCTAAATTAATATCTGCTGGTATAATTTTATCACAACTGCATTTTATATATCCTGCTTCTTCTTCTATATTTATTCCTAATTTTTTGAACCCATTTAAGTGTAAATCTATTGGTCTTGCTCCTATATCACATCCTCCTGGATATGAAAATATTGCTTTTTTGAATCTTGATATAAGTGCCCCGAGCAAGTATTACAGATGACCTAAGTTCCCTCATTAGTTTATCTGGTATTTCTACTTTTTTTGCTTTTGTGCTATCTATTATTAGTTTTCCTTTTTGCTTTTTTGTTTTACAGCCTAATATTCTTAATATTTGTAATGTTTTTTCTGTATCATATATTTCTGGTACATTATATAATGTTGTTTTCGGGCTTAATATACATGCGGCAAGTATTGGTAATGATGCATTTTTTGAACCTGATACATATGTTGTACCTTCTAGTTTGTGTCCACCTTCTATTATGTAACTTAACATTTTTCTGCCTCCTCTTTGATTTTCTTTATTTATGTTATATTTTATGCTGAGTTTACGTAAATTGTGAAAAATGTTAAGTTGTGCTTGATTTTACAATTTTATTTTAATGTGAATCTATATATTTTTCTACAATATTTATTATACTTTGTGTATTACTTACAAATTTTTTAGGAGTAAAATTGTTTATTTCTTTTATTGTTTGTTTTAAATCTTTTATATCAAATACTCCTTTTATATAGCCCTGTTTTGCAAAGTTTTCAACTATCTGCTTTTGATGGTCATTTACATGCTCTCCAAATTGTTTTAGACGTGGAACTGCAATTACTTTTTTATTCATTTTAAGCGAGCCAACAATTGACCCTACTCCTCCATGTGTTATTATAAATCTTGCTTCTTGCTTTTTTTTGTCTAGTTCTTCTCTTGCAATTAAATCAAATATTTGCATTTTATCTGTTTTATATTTTGTAGATCCTGCTTGAACTATTACTGGTTCTTTTATTGTTCCATCTTCTATACATTTTTCTATTTCTTTTAATAGTCTAGAAAAATCATTTTTTTGTGTTCCTAGCATTACTAATATCATTTAATATATCGAACCTCCTAATACTGCTTTTGGATATAGTTCTAACATTTCTTCCCATTGTACTATAAATAAATCTGCTATATTATATATTAGTTTTCCTGTTACTGTTTTTTTGTTTATATTTGCAAATGTTTCTATATATATTATTTTTGAGCCAAATATTTTTCCTATGCAACACATTGGTCCTGCTGTATGTGTTCCTGTTGTAACTATAAATTTAGGCTTATACTTTATATATAATATTAAACTTAATATACAATTATATAATAATTTGAATATATATCTTATTGGTTTACTTCTTGTTCCATATACTAGATAAGATATTTTTTCTTTATATTCGTTTTTTAATTTTTGTGTCATTTTATCTTTTTCTGTTACTATATGATAGTCATATTTTGAAAATAATGGTTTTAACTGCATTAATTCGTCTAAATGTCCACCTGTGCTTGATATGAACATTACTTTTTTCATTTTTTTCTCCTTGTAAATTTTCTTTCCATAATATTATATATTATTTACCTGTTCATTTCAAGCAAAACTTACATTTGACATTCTTTAATTTGTGGGTTATAATTATTTTGTTATATGCAGCAGTAGCTTAGCTGGATAGAGCACTCGGCTACGAACCGAGAGGTCGGGGATTCGAATTCCTCCTGCTGCACCATACTCTCAAGTAAGTTTGAGTTTTTTTATTTTTCGCTATGCTGTTTCAACTCACTATCGAAGTATAGGAGGTTTTTTATGCAAGAAAAAATCAAAATAGACGAATTTCAAGAATATATCGATAAAGGAAAATTAAATATTGTATTTGATAAAGTAGCAGACAAATCAATTGAATTAATAAAAAAAATTGCTACAATGAAAGGCTTTTCATTAGAAAAAATCAAAAACATAGAAGACAGAGAAAGTTTATTTTATTACTTTGAAAAGTTATTTGAAGAAAATAGTGCGTATTTTCAAGCAATTCCAAATCTTATGCGCAACTTTGCAATATGGAATGTTGAATTAATAGATGGCTTAGGTGAAACCAAAGAAGAAAAAATAGAGATGTATATTCAGGGATATAATCTAATTATATATGAGCTTGAAGAATATGAATTTGTAAAAAATGAAATACAAAAAAATGGATATGAAAAGTTAAAAAATCAAAAAATTAAAAAATTGATATCAACTTTTAAAGAAATGTTAAATTACAAGAATAAAAGCTATGATGATAAATGGAGTTTTGAAGAATGGATAAAAGTTATAGATAAGTATTACCATTTTTATCATGATACGTTAGAAAATACTTTGACTCAGATACAAAACAATACTTTGTGCCGTAATATATATATGGACTATCAAGTATATATTAAAACAGATGAAGTGGAAAACTTAATTGCTTTAGATGACTTATATTGTGAATTAGATCCTGAAACAGGTAATTATAAAGATTTTGCGGATTTTTATGAAGACATAGAGTTAAAAGATGGACAAACTTATGAAGATTTATATAAAGAAAAAAAAGAAAAATTTATTAAACTTTTTAAAGAAATGTTAGACTATGTAAACGTAAAACATGAAGGAAATTCTTTTGAGACACTAAAAGCATTAATAAGAGACAATTTTCCGTATTATAGTGACAATTTAATATCTTTAAGTGTAATGGAAAGCAACCCTACTGAAACATATATATCATTATTAAACAGCATGGACAATATATTTAATTATTTTTTTAAAACATACAAAAATCATGAGGAAAACTTGAAAAAATATAATGAAGAGATGGAAGAAATAGAATTTATTGACGAAGAAGAAGAGTAGTTTAGATGTGTATGGAAAAACGTTTTTATATATAATAATTAGTACTGCAAAAAAATATTTATTTCTATATTGACATATCTATTTTTTTGTGGTATTATAATTTTGTTATGGGTCAGTAGCTCAGCAGGATAGAGCACAGGCCTTCTAAGCCTGGGGTCGGGGGTTCGATTCCCTCCTGGCTCACCATACAAAACAAAAACCATATAAAATATTGAATTATCAATATTTTGTATGGTTTTTTACAATCTATAGTAAAAAGAAATATTATAGATAATCAGAAAATACAATGCCAATAATTAATATTATATTTTTATAATATCACTTTTTTATTGTGTTGTAATTATTAAAATACTTGCTTATATTTATTCTTCATTTCCTTCTTTTAAATTTTCTAAAGCTACTTTTACCGCTTCTACAACAAATGCTGTAAAAGTACATTCTCTACCCTCTATTGCTTTTTCTACTTCTTCTATCACATCATTTGGAAATCTAATACATTTATTGGTTGTAGGTGGAACTGATGGTATTTTAAATTTTTTCACTATACATCACCTCATACTTATTAGTATATATAAAAAAACATATATATTATGCATAGCAAATGTATTGCAATTCTCTGATATGTATGATATACTGTTTCAAATAAAATAAAGAAGGAGGATTAAATTATGGATTTAACATCATCATTCGTAGCATCACTCGGAATATCATTTTTTATTTGGATATTTATTGTATGTATGATTTTTGGAGCTATTTGTCAAAGCATTGGAAAAAATAAAGGAAGAAAAGGATGCTTTTGGTACGGTTTTTTTCTAGGCTGGATAGGTTTAATAATTGTATTATGCCAAAAAAGTTTAATTACTGATTATAGTACAGAAAAAAACAAATATGACGTTTTAGAAAAATTAGAAGAATTAAAAAACAAACAAATTATAAGCGAAGAAGAGTATTCTCATGAAAGAAACAGTATAATTGTCGAAAAAAACAAAGATGTAAAATCAAGTGAAAATGATACTGTAATAGCAATAGTTGTGATTCTAGTTTTAATCATATTAGGAATAGCTATTAGTTATGGCATTATATAATAAGACATACACTTATTAAAGCATTAAATGTTGTCAAAATAAAAAATTAAAATTAGGAGAAAACAATGAAAAAAAAGCACAAAAAAATTCATTTAAGTGATACAATAATTGCTATAAGCATAATACTATTTTTAATATTATTGGGAATTATTATTACTTATTCAGGCAGAAATAAAACAAATTTTAATAATTTTTTAATAAATCCAACATACATATCAAACAAAGTAGAAAATTCTTTAAAAAAAGAAATTAGCAACAATATAAATGACAGTATATCTTATACATTTAAAGGAACACATTTTAAAATTATTGTAAATGATGTTAATGATAATAAATATCAAGTAGTCATTTATTTAGATGAAAATAGATTTTTATCTGAATATGAATGTTGTCTAGTAGCAGAAAATATTATTAAGAATTTGCTTTATTATCACCTCGATACATATGAAAAGTTCTCCTCATTGCAATTTGTATTTTACTCAAATAATAAAATTTCTTACCAGATTAAAGTTAATGATATAACAAATGTTGATATAAGTTATATTCAATCAAATTTACTGTTATATTCTTCTAATAATAAGATTATCAATTATAATTATAGTACTGAATATAACAAGAATGGCGGAATATCAATATATGAAAAAGAAAAAGAAGAAGAATATAAACAATATATGGAAAACCTAAATGCTAAACAAGAAGAAGAACATAAACAATATATAGAAGAACAACAAAATGAAGGGGCAAAAAATTTAAAACAAATAAGAAAAGATTATAAAGATAATGCATTAGTAGCAAGTGATAAATATAAAGGAAAAACATATACTCTATGCGGACAATTTAATGCAGTTAATGAAGACAGTATAATGAATAAAATCTTAGACATGATAGGAGTAACAATAACATTTAAAGATGGTAATTCAATAGTATATGTTTTTTGTTATTTTAATTCAGATCAAAGAGATAAATTGTTAAAATATAAAAAAGGAGACACTATTTTGTTTTCTGGAATATGTAACGATTGGGGATGTTGGAATGACTGTAAAATCATTGAATAAAATAATTATATTTATATGAATTTTCCTATCATAAAAGATAAGAATTTTGTTAAGTCCTTTTTATATTTTTAATAGCATCCCACCTAATATACATATAACAATAAAAATTTTTTAAAAGCATATTCCCTCCTGGCTCACCATACAAAACAAAAACGAACTGATAAAAAATATTAGTTCGTTTTTTTGTTGGATTTTTAATCTATTATAGATATACTATTGTCTGTATTTATTATATCCCTTATTATTTGACTAGCTATTATTAATCCTGCTGCTGATGGAACAAATGGTGTACTCCCTAGTATATTCTTAGTGTTTTCATTAATTGCTTTTATTGGTTCTTCTTCTGAGTATATTACTTTTAAATTTTTTATATTTTCTTTTCTTAGTTCTTTCCTCATTACCTTGGCTAATGGACAGTTTTTAGTTTTGTATATGTCTGTTACTTGCAATTTGCATGGATCTAATTTACACGCTGTTCCCATACTTGATATTACTTTAATATTTAACTTGTTAGCTAATTTTATTATCTCTATTTTTGATTTTACTGTATCTATTGCATCTACAATATAATCTATTTTCTCATTTATTATTTCTTCTATATTATTTTCTGTTACAAATTCCTTTATTATTTTTATTTCTGCATTAGGATTTATTTCTTGCATTCTTTTTTGCATTTCTTCTACTTTATAATTTCCTATTGTTTTGTGTGTAGCATGAATTTGTCTATTTATATTTGTTATATCTATTTTATCGTTATCTATTAATATAAATTTGACTATCCCTGCTCTTACCAGTGCTTCTGCGACATAAGAGCCTACTCCGCCTATCCCAAATATGCCTATTTTGCTTTGTTTAAGCTTTTCTAGATTCTCTTTTCCTATTAATATTTCTGTTCTTTGAAATTGATTTTCCATTAAATTCTCCTATTTTTTAAAATATTTACTTTTTTGTTCTAAATCATCAAAATTATGCTGTTTTAAAACTTCATATGCCACTATTGCTACTGAATTTGATAAATTTAGTGACCTTAGACTTTCTTTCATTGGTATTCTTATTGCATTTTCTATATTTTGTTTTAATAGGTCTTCTGGTAAACCTTTTGTTTCTTTACCAAATAATAAGAATATTTCCTCATTTTTGCTGTAATCTATTTCTGCGTATGTTTTTTCACCTTTTGTTGTTACAAAATACATTTTATTTCCCTTTGGATTATATTTTTCTAAGAATTTTTGCAAATTTTCATGTTCTTCTATTTCTAGTTTATCCCAATAGTCTAATCCGGCTCTTTTTACTGATTTTTCGCTTATATCAAACCCAAGCGGTTTTACCAAATGTAATTTTGCACCTATTGCTGCACATGTTCTTGCTATGTTTCCTGTATTTTGTGGTATTTCTGGTTCTACTAATACTATGTTTAATTTCATTTTGTTTTCCTCTTTTCTTATAATAAGGCGTAAATAGTTTTACTAATTACGCCTTAAATTTTTAATTTTCTGTTTCTCTGTTAGTTATTTTAGTATTTTTTATCATTGTTTCAACTATTTCTCCTGCATTTTTGTATACTGTTTGTTCTCCTGTTTCTCTTGCTATTTCGTCTAAGTCTCTTAATTTTTCTACTTTTTCTATTACAGGCTTGAACTCTTTTATTACTTCGTTTTTCTTAATGCTGCCTTCCATATTTACTGCTTTTTTCATTGTGTTTACTATTTGTTCTCTGCTTAATTTTTGAACTTGTTTTTCTATTACTTCATCTGTTGTTGCTTCTGCTAGAACAGCATTTACTTTTTGTTTTTCTTCATTGCTTAAATTACTGTATACATGCAATTTTTCTCTTCCTTCTAGTTCATGTTTTTTATCATCTAAGCATTTTAGAGTTAAAGATAATCCAGATTTTTCTTCTTCGTTTGCTGATTCTAATTTGTTTTTAACATTTTCTTCAACTTTGTCTATTGCTTCTGAATCTATTGCTATTTCTTTTGCTATTCCGTCGTTTTCTGTTACTTCTCTTATAAATCTTGCCATTGTTTCAGATTTAACATTTTCTATAAATTCTTCTGTTTGTACTTTTTCGTCTACTATCTCTCCTGATACTTTTATATCAAATCTTTCAGCAATATTTTCAAAATCTTTAAATGTTAGTGCATATTTATTATTTTTCTTCATGTAGTCTTTAACTTCTTTGTGTATATCTTTTCTATCAACAGTTTTCATTGAATCTTCTACATTTTGTCTTAATTCTTTCGTATATTTCTTTGATAGTTCTCTTTCTAGTGGCGTTGCATCTGGTTCTGCACCTTTTAGTAGTGTTTGTTTTTGGTTTGCTATTTCTTGTTCTAATTCTAGTTCTACTCTTCTTGCTTGATGTAATGTTGTAACTCTTAGTTCGTTTTGTGCTGTTATTTCGTCTTTTTGATATAAGTAGTCTTTCTTTAAGCTTGTTGCTACTTCTTGTGTTCCATTTGCTGCTATCCATGCAGATAGTTGCTTATATGTTTCATTTTTGCCTCTATATTTTGCAATTTTACTTGGTCTTTTATATCCTTTTATTGGAGCTCCTAATATTGAGGCTATTGTTTTTGCTCCTGTATATGCTTGTGCTGTTCCTACAAAGAATGGACCTACTGCGGCCATTGTTGTTCCTACTGTAAATTTCATTCCTGCTTTTGCAAATTTTGGTACAGTTCCTAGTGTTCCAAGTGTTTTGTTTAATTTATCATTAAATTCTTTTCTTATTAGTTCGTCTATTTCTTTATCTATATTGCTTTGTACATAAGATTTTCTTCTTCTTTCATCTGGCATATATGCATCTTCATATTTGTCTATGTATTCACGTCTTCTTATTTTTATATATTCGCTTTCTAAATGGTCTTTAAAGAATCTTTTTCCTGCTTGATATTTATTTTTTGCAAATTTTGGTATATATTCTTTTTTATAGAATACATTTACTCTATTCATTATATATCCTAATCCAAACAAATCTTTTATATCTGTTGAATCTACATCGCCTATTATATTTTTTGCTGAATTTCCTGTTAGTTTTAGCATTCCTCTTAATAATGTTTCTGCTGTTGTCATAAATCTGAAGAATAAGAATGCTAGCATACATACTGCCATTTGTGCCACATCAGATGTTAACACTATTTTGTATGTTATTCCTATGAATATTGTGTATACAAGTGCGTGTATTGTTTGTGTTCCAACACTAAATATGTATTCTTTTCCCCATGTAGATAAACTTGATGATTTATTAAATCTTATTTTATCTACTGCATATTTTATTCCTATAAATGGTCCTAATATTATAAGTATTATGGTTATGAATAACCTCTTGAAGTATATTAGTATAAACTTAATTAAATAGTAAATCATTACCATGTACATTACCATGGCTACTGCACTTTTTGCAATATCAGGCAAATATGTTAGTTCTCTCATTGCTTGTGCTAAATCAAAATATGCTCCTCCTGATATTGAGCTTGCAAGATTAGTTCCTATATTTCTTAGTATATCTACTAAAATTTCATTTATTTTCATTACAAATACAAGAAAATAATGCATGCCAAATACTATAAAGAATGCTATTCCCCAGCTTACTAACTTTTTCTTATATTCTGCCTTTTGTTCTGATACTGTTGTTGTTGCTAATCTTATTCCTATATATATTAAAACTATTAATAGTCCTATAATTGATACCTGTCTTATTGCCATGTAAATGGTTGCTACTAAGTTTCTTATAATCATTACTAAGCTAGAATTATCTAATGTTTCTCCACCTGCTTGATTTCCGTTAAACACATCTACATCAAATAATGGTACTAAATTATACACTATTTTTTCCATTGTTACTGAGTCTTTTATATCTTCATTTAATCCATTTTCTAAGTATGCAATCATTCCATCTGCTAATCTATCAGATACATCTTCACCTGTTGCGGCATCTAAGTAATATGTTATAAGTATTTGTACTATTGTTGTCATACCTACTATAATTGATTTTATAGTTGTAAACATGAAGTTTAATATCCATGTTAATAAATCTGATAATTTAGGAAATCTCCATGGTTCATCATTTGTTCCTGCTGCTGTATCATCATCTGATGTTGTTTGTGATTCTAATTTAGCAATTCCTTGGTATGCAAATGTTTTATCTTTATCTATACTGCTTTCATTTACTTCTCTAAATGGAACTCTTTCATATATCCAATCTTTTATTACATTTATAATTTCGTCTATTACTGGTGGAAGTGTATCTTCTGCATCTAATTGCGCTGCTGCTTCTGCACTTATTCTATATACATGGTATGAACTTGTGCTCTCTCCCCAGTTTGCTGCATATTCTGTTAATGGCTGATATGATATTGCTCCACGCCCACTATTATTTGCTCCATTACCATCACAGTGTATTACATTTCCATTTCCAGCGTATATCATTACGTGGTGAGTATTAAATATAATATCTCCTACCTGTACATTTGAAATATCTCCTTGTACTCTTTCAAATGGAGGGGTATCTACTTCATCACTCATTGCTGTATTTGGATTAAATCCTACATAATTTCCGCTTCTATCATTTATTTGGCTGTAGATTTTACCTAAATTAATTCCTCTTATGCATACTAGTTGTACAAATGATGCACAATCTAGCCAATATGCTTCACCATAATTAAGATATGAAGATTTTTGTTGGTCAAATACAGTTTTTGCTCTACATGCTGCTGCCGCTGAAAAGTTTGAACCTATTCCTACTAAATATTCTGTTTCAGCTCCATATGTATTCATATAGTTTCTTGCCGTATTCACCAAAGCATTTCCTGCTTCTTGTTGTGTTAACGCTAAAACTCCATTTTGCCCAAAAGAAGTCAAAAGTACTACTATTAATGTTATTATTACTGTTATTTTTTTAAGTTTTTGCATAATACATTTGACTCCTTTCTAATTATTCTACTACATACATTATCTCTTTATCATCATATCTAAGATATCCATTTGTGTATTCAACTAAATTAAATACATCTGTCCCTTCTAGTATGATTTGCGTTTCTTTGGTTAGAATGTTATATCTATATATTCCTTGATTTGTAATGCTATATGCAAAATTATAATCATTTAGCCATAAATAAGAATTTACCTTTGTTTCAAAATCAAAATCATAGTGTAAGCCATCTATTGAAATAATTCTTAATTCTTTATAATTACTATTTTCTGAAATGTTTGTTATAAAGAATTTACTACTATTTTTGCTATTATCAACAATGCCTTGATCTAATTGTAATTGTGGTAATCTTTTCATAGTATTTTCTGTTATTTCATATGTTTTTTCGTATTCATATATTAAGTCTGTGTCTGATAGATAAATATATGGTATTTCTTCTCCATTTTTTAAGTCTCTTATTAAACTGCCATTATAATTTTTATATAACATAAGTCCATTATTTTCTGTTACATTTACTTCAAATGCCATTCCTCTTAGTGTATATTGTAGTTTTATATATCCATCTGTATATTCAAATTTATCATAATCACTCCACATATCTGTCATGTCACTTGCAAATACCATTGCATTTCCATCTACTGAAAGTTGAACAAGCATTCTTTCTAGTGTTTCTTTTTCTTCTTCTGTTATTGTTTGTCTTCTATATATTCCTACGCTTTTTTCTTTTGTGTTAAAAAATATATAAAAGTTTTCTCCTCTATATCCTAACACACCCAATGTTTCTATTCTAAGTTCTGGTTCTCCAAGTATTGTGGTTATTGTTTGTTCATCTGTATTTACATTTATCCCATTTATTATGTTTTCAGTATACTTATTTGTAAATACTAAATGAAATACTTTGCCTCCTACTATTTTTATTTTAATTCCTTCATCAAAATATATTTTATAATTATCATATGTTGATTCTTGTGTGCCAAAATCAACTTTTTTTTCATCCCAGTCTGCTTCTATTAATTGTTTTAGTATGGTAGATTCTGCTTCCATTGATATTACTTGGAAATTTTCGTAATTTTCGAGTATATTTTCTGTATCTGTTTTTCCAAAGTAATTTTCTTCCCCGTTTATTAGTAAATTGGTTATTACTTGATTTTCTCTATCACAAGTAACTGCTATTACTATATCGTTTTCTTGGTCTATAAGCCTAATATTTTGATAATTGTAATATGCTGTAACCAGGGCTATAATTCTGTAATAATACTCTTCATTACTTACTTCTTCTGTATATAATGGATATTTAAATTTTAAATATATATCAACATCATATCTTTCCCCTGTTGATTCTTCCTCCTTTATGTATGTGCATCCCATATATTCGGCTATTTCTTTTATATTTGAAAAATCTGATATTTCTGTATATACTTTATCTTCCTGATTTGCTCTTTCTATTGCCTCTATCACCAATTCACGTACTACTAGTATTACTATAAATAATATTGCTGCTATTATTAGTATTTTTTTTACATTTCTTTTCTTTGGCATTTTTACCTCCTAGCTTGTACATAAATATTTTGACACTTATAATATTATTTTATCATTTTTTGTATAATTAGACAATGGGAATTACATAATTTATTACATATATAACACATATCTTATTATAAACCAATATAAGCAGAAACTTCCTAGTAAGATAAAAATATGAAATATTTCGTGAAATCCAAAATATTTATTTTTAAGTGGCGGCCATTTTAAGCCATATATTACTGCACCAATAGTGTATAATAGGCCTCCTGCTACAAGCCACCATAGAGCATGTAACATGTTTGCCTCTGCAAATGCTGTTATCATTGGATATGCAGCTATTACAATTACCCATCCCATTGCTAAATATAATCCTGTTGTTATCCATCTTGGAGCTTTCAGATAAAAAATTGTTAAAAATAATCCAATTAATGCTATTCCCCATACAACTCCAAATATACTCCATCCCCATCCACCTCTTAGTGGTCCTAAACATACAGGTGTATATGTTCCAGCTATTAATATATATATCATTATATGGTCTAATTTTCTTAAAACTCTTGTTGCTTTTTCACCAACATTAAATAAATGATAATTTGCACTACATACATATAGCAAAATCATGCTTACTCCAAATATGGTAAATGAAACAACGTCCCATGCTCCTTCTCCTTTTTGTGCTGCAAATATTATTAAAAATACTAACCCTACTATTGAAATTATTGCTCCAAATAAATGAGTAAACCCACTTACTGGATCTTTTACTTTTTTCATAGTTGGTCTCCTTTCTTTACTCTCCCCTTGTTTTTTTATTCATTATAATTTATACTATTTCCCTTAAATTGTCAATTATTAGTTCTATTTTAAACTTGTCTTTAATATTATTTATCAAATCGTTTTTAGGGAGGTTTTTTATGGATAATAAACGTTTAAAAATGTTTTTTGGAATTACTCTTATTGTTATTATATTAGCTGTTGCTAGTTTTTATATATTTAAACAACTTTCTAATAACAATAATACCATTCTAGAAGAATATACTCCACAAGAGGAAATATCTGATGTTCAGATGCGAAGTACTATTGTAAAATTATATTTTAAAGAAAGTAATTCCGAAAATTTAAAGTGCGAAAACCGCACTATTGATTCAAAAGAGCTCCTTTCTAATCCATATCTTACTTTAACTAATTTATTAATCTCAGGTCCTACTGAGGAAGGATTAGAGAGTATTATTCCTACTGGTACAACTATTAATTCTGCTACTTTAAGTGGTGAAACTGTTACTCTTGATTTATCTAGTGCATTTACTTCTACTATTTCAGATGTAAATGTTGCAAGCAATGCTGTATATTCTATCGTAAATACTTTAACAGAACTTACAGAAGTTTCAAGTGTAAAATTTTTAATAGACGGAAATGAATCAAGCAGTTTTAGTAATTGCGATTTTTCTTTAAAGGATCCTTTTGTTAGGAAATAATTGAAAATATTGCTGTTTTATGCTATAATATTTGTAACTTTATGATGAAAGGCAGGGATTACCATGCTTATGGCTCTTTTTTACTTATTTCTACTACTTGTATTATACATTGTAGTAGCATATATTATGGTAATTCTGTATGAAAAAGGTGTTAGTACTTTTCAAATCCGGCTATTTTTAATATTTGCTTTGATAGCATATATTGGGCTTACTCATAAACCGAACGATAATTGGTCATATACCGAAATTGGTGTTATTTTAGTAATATTCCTAGCTCATATTTTTACTATAAATAGAAATACAATAAATAGTAAAAGACCTCTTGTAAATAGAGATGAGACGGATATTGAAGATACACACGAAAAAAATCGTTCTTTTCATGAGTGGATTTTGAGTTTTATATTTTTATCATGGCTTTTCCATGATGATGATGATAATTGGCATTTTTAACACCTTTAAAAAATCCAGTTTAATAACTGGATTTTTTATTTTAGTATTTTATAAAGTTTTACAGAGTTTATTGCTCTCTTTGTTTGGCACAAAAAATGTTCCACTTCTAGTAAAGATTGTAATGTATTGTTTTTCTTTTCTTTTATATTAAACTTTTTTGCATTTCTTTTTTCTTTTGCATTTATTGCTTGAAATAAATTATCCACTTTTACTTCCCCTTTATTAGACTTTTTCCACAATTTGTTATATAATATGTAAAAATTGTGGAAAGGTGATTTATGAATATTATTTTACATGAAAATGAAGAAATTAATGATTTAGAATTTAATGGTTTAAAAATTATTCAATCTTCTAATGGCTTTCGTTTTGGAATTGATGCAGTCTTACTTTCCGATTTTGCCAAAGATATAAAAAAGAATAGTGTTATTATAGATTTATGTAGCGGTACTGGAATTATTTCTATTTTATTATCTGGCAAAACATCTGTGCAAAAGATTTATTCTGTGGAAATTCAAGAAAATGTAGCCGATATGGCAAATAGAAGTGTTATTTTAAATAATTTAGCTGATAAAATAGAAGTTATAAATTCTGATTTACGAAGTCTACCAGATTCTTTTATCCCTGGTACTTTTGATGCAATTGTTACAAATCCGCCATATAAAAAATATAATTCTGGTTTTACAAACGACAATAAAGAAAAGCTTATTTCAAGACATGAAATTATGTGCTCACTTGAAGATGTTATATGCGTTTCCTCTAAGCTTCTTAAAAACCATGGCGCTTTTTACATGGTTCATAGGCCGGATAGGCTTGTAGATATAATAGATTTACTTAGGAAATATAAATTAGAGCCTAAAATTTTGCGTTTTGTTCAGCCATTTGCAACCAAAGCTCCAAATTTAATTTTAATTAAAGCTATTAAAGGTGCACATAGTTTTTTAAATGTAGAAAGTCCTCTTATTGTATATGATTTAGATAATTCTTATACTGAGGAAATTTTAAAAATTTATAATAAAAGGTGATTTTTATGGAAGGAATTTTATATTTAGTTGCAACTCCCATTGGAAATTTGGATGATATAACTCTAAGAGCAATTAAAACATTAGAAGCTGTTGATTATATTGCAGCAGAAGATACTAGACATACACTTAAAATACTTAATCATTTAAATATATCTAAGCCTCTTATAAGTTGTTATAAAGAAAATGAATTAATTAAAAGTGATATTTTAATTTCTAAATTGAAAGAAGGAAAAAATATTGCTCTTGTTTCTGATGCTGGAACTCCTGTTATTTCTGATCCAGGTGAAGAGCTTGTGCATAATGCTATAAAAAATAACATTAAAGTAGTTCCTATTCCAGGTGCATGTGCTTTAATAACAGCATTAATTGCTTCTGGAATTTCTGCAAAAGAATTTTGTTTTGTTGGTTTTTTACCTGTTAATAAAACTGAAAAAACAAATAAATTACTTTCTTTGCATGAAATCGATAAAACTTTGATTTTTTATGAAGCTCCACACAAATTGCTAAACACATTAACATGTATTAAAGAAATTTTAGGAAATAGAAAAATTGCCATTGCACGTGAACTTACAAAAATTCATGAAGAATTTATATATGGTTATATTGATGATATTCTAAAAGATATTTCTAATCCCAAAGGTGAGTTTGTTTTAATTGTTGAAGGAAATTACAATCAAAAAGATGAAATTACTGAAAAACTTTGTAATTCTTCTTTGGAAGAACACTTTTCTTTTTATAATAATTTAGGTTATTCTAAAAAGGATATTATAAAACTTATTTCAAAAGACAGAAATGTTCCTAAAAATGATATATATCAATATTTTATAAATAAATAATAAAAAAGCGTAATCTGTATTTTTACAAATTACGTTTTTTTACTTAGTTTTCATCTTACTCATCACTTGCTAATGCTTCTTCTATTTTTTTAGAACATGCTGAACATACAAGTTTTCCTTTATATTCTACTAGTTTCTTTGTTCCACCACAGAATATACAATTAGGTTGATATTTTTTAAGTACAATAGATGATCCATCTACATATATTTCAATTGGATCTTTTTCTTGAATTCCTAAATTGTTTCTTAATTCTATTGGTATAACAACTCTTCCTAATTCATCTACTTTTCTTACTATTCCTGTTGATTTCATATTTTCATCCTCCTTTTTACAAAATTCGACACATTACTACATATAATACCATAGCTTATCTAGTTGGTCAATATAAAATTAGTATATTTTTTATTTGCCAACTCTTACAATTTTGTTTATTGGGTTGTATGTGTCTCTTGATAATTCAGTTTTACTTATTATGTTTCCATTCAATAATAAATATTTGTATGTTACAGTTTTACATCCGTTAGTTCCTTTTTGTTGAACTACTTGTTTGCCTGCTGGTAATGATGTATCTGTAATATATTGTGTTTTATATGGTGTATAACTCAAAACTACTGGCTCTAATCTTACTTCATATTCTACTTCTTCTTTTACTCCATATATATCTATTTTGGCTACACCATTTTTTACCTCTGCTACTATTTTTATTGGGTATTTTCTGCTATTAACAAATTTGAAATCTATGCTTCCATATACAACTGTTGCGTCTAGTCCATTTTTTATATATCCTGCTGGTAATTGATGGTTTTTTCTTGATGTTACATCTAAATTGGCATACAATACAGCATCATATAGGGTTGATGATATTTGACATATTCCTCCTGCTAATCCATCTACTACTTTTCCACCAGAATATATATGTGCTTCTTTGTAACCTGCTTCTATTGTTCTTTCTCCTACTACTTTATTAAAAGAAAATTCTTCTCCTGGCATTAATACTGTTCCATTAATTTTGCCAGCTGCAAGCTCCAAGTTTATACTTCTGTTTTTGTTGCTTGCATCATATTTTGTGCTAAATGAAGACAATAAATCTGGGAAAGCTTCTGTTCCTATTTGATTTGTTGTAACATTTGGAGTTGTGTATTTTAGTGGTATTGTGTATGTTTCTGCACTTTGTGATAACATATTTTTAGCTTCTTCCATTGTAACTCCAAAATCTACACCTTCTACATGAGGATATATTGTAAATGGCTCAGTGGTAAAATATGCATCTTTTGGTTCAACATATACTTCACTGTGAATCTTTTCTATGTCTATTGGATCTGGTTGTTTAATTTCAACTGGTATTTCTAGTTCATTGTCTTCTTCTGTTTCCGTTTTTATTGATGTAATTATTAGTTCTTTTAGTCTTTCTTCTTGTGAAACTACTCCTTCTTTTCCTGGTGTTATAATTAAATTTCCATCTTCAATATAATAAGCATATGTTGTTACTCCCCCTGGAAGCTTTGCATTTACATCATCTACTACATTTTCTAGTAGCTTATTATCATAGTTTAGTTGTGGCTCTATATTTTTTCCTTCTAGCATACATTGTAATATGGCATAATTGTTTTCTAATATATTTCCACTTCTACCTATACTATGTGCTTCCTCTACTAATGCATCTACATCATATGAAGCTCCTATTTGTTCTCCATTTATTAATGAGCTAAATTCTTTGTATGTTAGATTTACATTAGATTTCAATTGTTTTGTAAATTCTTCTGTAAGTTTTGCTTTTGCTTCTTCTTTTGTAAGTCCTGTAAGAGATATTCCTTTTACTGTTACGCCATCTATTATTCGTACATTGTTTAAATTTGCAAGTGCAAATACTGTTGAAAATAATGCTAATATCAATATTAAAATGGCTATTATTATAAATGCTATTATCCCTTTTTTGCTTTTGTTTTCTAAATTTGCTTCATAATTGTTATATACTTTTTCTTTTGCTACTTTAAATTCTTCATTTGGAGTCTCTGGTGTTTCTTTTTGTGCAATTATTCCATTTTTTATTTCTACATTTTTAGTCTGTTTTACTTCTTCTTTTTCTTCTATTTTTACTATTTCTTCTGTGTTTTTATTATTTATCTCTTTTTTTGCCATTAGACTCTCCTTTTTAAAAAATTAATCTAATTTCCTACAAGAAGATATTAACACATTTTTACATTTTTTTCAATATTTCGATAATAAATATATTGGTATTTTTTTGTTTCATTTTTATTTTATTCTTATTGTTTTAATATTATACTAATTAAAGAATACTTCCATAAGGCTCTTTCCTAATGCATATGCTATTTTATCCATAATACATATTGTAGGATTTTCTCTTGTTCCTCTCTCCAAATGACTCAAATATCCTATAGATATTCCTGTTTTTTCTGATAGCTGTTCTAGTGTCATTCCTAGCTCTTTTCGAATTTCTCTCATTCTATTATGATACATAATATTCCCCTTTCTTCTTTTGCCTCCTTGACAATATAATAACATATTACATTTTGACAAGTCAATACTTTTAGACAATTTTTTATTTACTACTAGACAAATGTCGATTTTTCTTGTATAATATACAAAACTAAAAAGGAGACGAGATTTTTATGATAGGAGATATGATTGCAAAAATAAGAAAAGAAAAAGGTATAACTAAAACAGAATTAGCTAGACGTACTGGTATTAATATTGGACATTTAACTCATATTGAAAAAGGAGAAAGAAACCCTAGCCAAAATGCATTAAAAAATATTTGTAAGGCATTAGATACTCCTTACCAACCTTTAATGTATACTTATGGCAAAACTCTTAGTGAGGAACAAGAAGCATATGGTTTTATTAATTACATAGCTTACGATAAAGTAATTGCAGTTGATAGTATGACTGCATTAATACCTTGTCCTTCACATATTCCAAGTTCTGCTATTGCACTTAAAATGTCAGATGATTCTATGGAACCTTCAATAAAAAAAGATTCATATGTTTTTATTGAATTTAATACTTTATTAAATAATAAAGATTTTGGTTTATTTTATTTGAATAATGAATTTTTAATTAGAAAGTTTCATTCTAGAAATGGACAAATAACGTTAAAAGCAGATAATAAATCTGTTAAAGATATTAAAATAACTAATGCAGATGATTTTTCTATTTTAGGTAAAGTTTATGTATAATTTAAGAAAAAAGTCACTTTTTAATTATATATAAAAAATATTGTAAAAAGTACTTGAATAAATTAGAATTTAATAATATAATTGTTAGAGCAAAAGATAAATAAGGAGAGATATTAATGGAATTATCTAAAAATATATTTTTTAATACAGATAAATTAGTACCTAATAGTACTGTTAAAATATCATATATAGGAAGTCTTTTCCAAAATAATTCAGAAGAAGTTTATATTCATTTTGGTTTTGGATTATTATGGGAAAATGTTTCTGAAATAAAAATGGAAAAAACTGAACTTGGTTTTCAAGCTGAGATAGAATTACAAGATTTTGAATCTTTCAATTTCTGTTTTAGAAACCAAGATAATGTTTGGGATAACAATAATGGAGAAAATTATGTATTTCCATTAGAAAAAGTAGATAATGCATTAATTAGTTTAGAAGATAATAATAATGTTTCTCTACATAAAAGATTAAGAAGAACATATTTATGGAGCAAAAAAATTAAACTAGCTATTTATAAGTTAATTGTTTATGTACCAAAACTTATCTCTGGTAATTATAAGAGAAAAATTTCTGAATAAAAAAGAAGTGGAATTTCCACTTCTTTTTTACATTAACCATCCTCCATCTATTCTTATTACTTGTCCTGTAATATATTTTGTTTCTGAAAGCCATTTCACTACTTTGGCTATTTCCTCTGGTGTTCCCATTCTTTTAAGAGGAATATCTTCTTCTATTTCTTCTAATTCCTCTTTTTTAAGCTCACTGTTCATATCTGTTTTAATTAATCCTGGTGCTATTGCATTAACATTTATATTAGATAGAGCCATTTCTTTTGCTAGGGCTTTGGTCATTCCTATTATTGCTGCTTTTGCTGCCGAATAATGGACTTCACATGATGCTCCTGTTAGTCCCCAAATTGAACTTATATTTACTATGCTTCCATTTTTTTGATTTATCATATTATTTATTACCGATTTTGTTACTAGATATACTGTTTTTAAATTATTGTTTATCATGTTATCCCAATCATCTTCTTCTATATCTGCAAATGGTTTTATTTGTGAAATTCCAGCATTATTTATTAAAACATCTATTGTTTTGTATTTTTTCTCTACAAATTTTATCATATTTTCTACTTCTTCTTTTTTACATAAATCTGCCTTGTAGATTTCCACACTTTTACCCTGTTTTATTAGTTCTTCTTTAATAAGATTAGCTTCTTTTTCTGATGTTTTATAATTTATTATCACATTGTATCCACTATTTGCATATTCAAATGCAATAGCTCTTCCAATCCCCTTTGCTCCACCAGTTACAATTACTGTTTTCATATTCTCGCTCCTTTTTTGAAATAAATAAAAGTCAAGAATTAAGAACTTTTTCAAAACTCTTGACTTTCATATGGAGCCGCTAGTCAGACTTGAACTGACGACCTACTGATTCATACCACTACAATTTTCATTGCCATTTTTTATGTTTGCGGTCTGGACTTTCTCTTTATCATAGCTTTAAAGCCTTAGATACACCGTATAAAGTCTCTACACTCGGAAATTTCTTTCCTAGCTCGGGATTAGCATATATTCTTAAAATACTTAGCCTTCCCCGAATTAGCGGTGTCCACTTTATGAGTTTCCTCATAAAGGTGCAAGATAGTTCAAAATAAATTTTTCAATTTACCTATCCCACAAGTCAGTTGCTCTACCAACTGAGCTACAGCGGCATATTTAGTTGGTGACCCGTACGGGAATCGAACCCATGTCTCCGCCGTGAAAGGGCGGTGTCTTAACCGCTTGACCAACGGGCCATTAAAGTTATGGTGAGCCATCGCAGACTCGAACTGCGGACAACTTGATTAAAAGTCAAGTGCTCTACCACCTGAGCTAATGGCCCATAACCTAACGCCTATATATAATACTACATTTTACAGTGATTGTCAACAATATTTTTTAAAAAAATGAATTTTTTGTGTCCATATTGTAATTTTTAATATGTGAATGTATAATATATTTGTTATTTTTTTATTGTGGAGGTTTTATGCAAAGAATTTTAAGCAATATGAGAAGAGCGATAGAAGATTTTAATATGATAGATGAAGGGGATAAAATTGCTGTTTGTTTATCTGGTGGAAAAGATTCTATTTCACTTTTAATGGGATTTCATTCTCTCCAAAGATTTTATCCTAAACATTTTGATATTATTGCAATAAGTATTAATCCTGGTTTTGATTTTTTTTACATAGATTTTTTAAAAAATTTATGCAAAAATATTAATGTTCCACTTTTTATTGAAGATAGTCATATTAAAGAGATTGTTTTTGATATAAGAAATGAAAAAAATCCTTGTTCTTTATGTGCAAATTTAAGAAGAGGAATTATTAATTCTATTGCTATTAGAGAACATTGTAATAAAATTGCTCTTGGACATAACCAAGATGATTTAATTGAAACTTTTTTCCTTAATTTATTATATACAGGTAATATGTCTACATTTGCTCCTGTTTCTTTTATGGATAGAACAGGCATTACTGTTATTAGGCCATTAATTTATACACCGGAAAAAGATATTAAAAGATTTATAAATAGAAATAAAATAGATGTTATGCCTAAATGTTGTCCTATGGATGGGCATTCTAAGAGAGAAGATATGAAAGATTTAATTTATTCTCTTTCAAAAGATATTCCAATGGTAAAAGCTAATTTATTTGGCGCCATTAAGCGTAGTAATATTAAAGGATGGGAAAATAAAAAACCGCTATAAAGCGGTTTTTTACATTATTTCTTTTAAGCAAGTTTCGAATTCATTTTGTATTTTAGCTAATTCTTCTTCGTTTTTTGCTTCATATCTTATTGTTATTTTTGGTGATGTATTTGATGCTCTAATAAGTCCCCAACCATTTTCAAATACTACTCTTGCTCCATCTACATCAATTACTTTAAAGCCTTTTCCTTTAAAATATTTTACAGCCTTTTCTATTGTTTCAAATTTTGTACTATCTTCTGCTTTTTTGCTAATTTCTGGTGTTGCAATATACTTGTTTATTCCTTCTAATAAATCTGATGCATTTTTATTTGTATTTGATAATATCCTTAATATTCTTGCCGCTGCATATGCTGCATCATCAAACCCATAATATTCATCACGGAAAAATATATGTCCAGACATTTCACCTGAAAATGGTACATTTTTTTCTCTCATTGCTGCTTTAATATATGGATTTCCTGTTCTTATGAATTCTGGTTTTGCTCCTATTTTTTCTAATTCGTCCCATAAGCTTTGTGAACACTTTACTTCTACAAGTGCAGTAGAACCTGGATATTTATTTATAATATCTCTCCATATTATAAGCATATATAAATCTCCAAATATCATATTGCCTTTTTCGTCTACAATTCCAATTCTATCTCCATCTCCATCGTAACCAATTCCTAAATCTGCCTTCTCTTCTAGAACTTTTTTGCTTAAATCTTTTAAATTTTCTGGCACACTTGGGTCTGGATGATGATTTGGAAAACTTGGATCTGGATTGCAATATAATGGAATTACTTCTGTTCCTAATTTTTTTAATAGTTTCTCTGCTAATATGCTTGCTGTTCCATTTCCTGCATCTACAACTACTTTTAATTTTCTATCTCCTAATTTTACTTTTTCTACTATCTGATCTATATATTTATCTAATATATTTTCTGTTTTAACCTTTCCAGTCCCTGTTTTAAAGTTTTCTTTTTCTGTATATTCTCTTATTTCTTGTATTTTATCACCATAAATACTTTCTTCTTCTTTTTTTATACACATTTTAAACCCATTATATTCACCTGGATTATGACTTGCTGTTATTTGTATTGCTGGTCCTATATCGAATAGTTTTCTTGCATAATAAACCATTGGAGTAGTAGCTAATCCAATATTTATAACATCTACACCTGATTCTGTTAAACCTTTTGTTAGTCTTTCATTTAGTTCATCTGATGACATTCTATTGTCGTTCCCTACAATTACAGTTTTTTCTCCCAAGTCTTGCACATATGAGCCAAATGATTTTCCTAATTTTTCTGCCACATCTCCATCTATATCTTTTCCTACTATTCCTCTTATATCATAGCTTCTAAAAATTTCCGGATTTATTTTCATATTTTCCTCCTATTATTCTTTTATTTGAAAATGTTTTTTGTACAATTCTCTTGCAGTTTTTGGACAATCTACTCCTTTATCATCAGAATTTTTAACTGGTGCAAATTCTTCTTCTCTGTTTACTCTTAGTATAGACATATTATCTAATTGTTCAAATGCATCAAATATGAATGCTTCAAATTTATATGCATTTGGCTCTTTTGCAATTACAATTTCTCCGTTTTCATTCATGTAATTAGCTTTTTTAAATGCTGGATGGTATGGTAAAAGGTTTTTGCTTATTTTTTCTATAACTTCTAATTCAAAAATATGTACTATTATATTTGATTCTCCATATTTTAATTCTCCATTTTCGTCTCTATCATTCGCCATTTCCTCTGACAATTCAGTATATTCAATTATACTTGGTCTACCATTTTTCTTACAAAATACTCCTACTTTTTCTTCTGGATATTTTTTTACAACTGATTTTGATGCTGATTTATATCCTTGTTTAATATACATTCCTATAAAAATTGGATCAAACATATTTACAAGAACATTATCTACTCCGCCTATTACTACCCATTTTATTCCTTTTTTTCTCATATCTTCTATTATATTGTTTTTTTGCATTGCAATATATACTCCGCCATGTCCATCCGCTGCTTGTTTTACTAAACCGTTTTCATCTAATAAAATTTTTCCATTAATATCTATCATTGGATATTGTCCTTGTTTAAAAAAAGTTATTTCTTTTTCTGGATATCCAAAATAATTATTTTTCTTAAAAAATTCTACTGTTTCTTCATTGTTTTCTTCACTTGTCATTATGTACCAAGGAATTGTAACTCCGTTTTGTTCTTGTACTTTTTTTAAAGTATCACAAATTATTTCAAATAATGTTTTATGACTTTTTAGTCCTAAATCAAATGTTCCTTTTGGTCCTTTATGGCCTAATCTAGTTCCTTGCCCTCCTGCCATTGTTATTGCTGCTATTTTTCCACTTGATAATGTTTCATTACCGAGTCTTTCATACTCTTTTTTCTCTTCTTCTGTCAATTTTTCTTTATCAACATATTCTATTGGTTCTACCTTGGTCTTTTTATTTTCTTGATTTTTTATGTTTTTAAATAAAGTACTTATTTGTTCTAAATCTAAATTTTCAATTTGCTTTAATAGTTCTTCTTGTTTTTGTTTTGGCATTTTATCATAGAACTTCAATATGTGTTCTTGGTTGTAGTGTTTTAACTTATTTAATGCTTGACTATAATCCATTTTACCATGCTCCTTCCTATAATGTTTTTTGTGTTTATATCTTATACCATTATAGGAATTAAGTCAATTATTTATTCCTTTTATATAACTTCTTTTTTAGAAAATCCTTCAAACATTTCATCTATGGTCTTTTCACCAGATGTATTTATAACTTTTTCGTGATTTTTTAATATACTATCTATATTATTATTAAATTGCATTACTTCATAACAGTCGATTATATTTATTTCACCAGTTTTTATTTTTTTATCTATTATTTTATTTGCATTTTCTATGTACTCTTCATTACCTACAATAATTATATTATCTTTACTTGTTACTTCATTAACCATTGTATCTACCATATTAATAGGTGTACTTTTCCAATATAAATTTTCTATTTCATTTTTAACTTTATTATTTATATTTAATTTTTGTAGTATAGTTTCTATATTATTTTCTAAATTTTCTTCACTTAATATTGTTACTTTTTCATTATTTTGCATTTTACTATTTATATATGGTAACATCATAACTGTTAAATGCCATTCATTTACGTAAAAGCTGCACATTTTATTAATTTTTCTCATTTAGATAACCTCTCTTTCTTTTGGTAAATTTTACCATTTTATTTCAAATGTGTCAATAGTTTTACAAATAAATTACAATTTTTTCCAGTAATTAAATCCCTGTTTTTCTATTATTTTTAGAAAATGTATATTTTTTTAATTTTGGTCAATACTTTTGGTAAAGAAAGTTTTTACAATTAAGGAGGTTTTTATCTTGTTTATAAAAAATATCATATTAAGTAATAAATTTAAAAATTTTACTCTTATTTCTCTTTTACTTTTTTGTTTTATTGTTGTTAATGCATGTAATTATGTAGCAGCTGTTTCTGCTAATATTTCAAATAATGTTTTCCGCTTGCATGTTATTGCAAATAGTGATTCTAATGAAGATCAGGCTTTAAAATATATTGTTAGAGATGCAGTTTTAGAATATGTTAATTCTTCTACATCTTCTGCTACTTGTAAAGAAGAATTAATTGAAATGCTTGATTTAGATGCAATAAGGAAAGTCGCTCAGCAAACTGTTTATGACAATGGTTATTATTATCCTGTTACTGTTGAACTTGGATATTTTGAATTTCCTACAAAAACTTATGGAGATATTTCCCTTCCTTCTGGTTTTTATGATGCTTTACGTGTAAAAATTGGTGATGCTTCTGGGCAAAACTGGTGGTGTGTAATGTTTCCTCCTTTATGTTTTGTAGATGTAAGTTCTGGGGTTGTTCCAGATAGTTCGAAAGAAGTTCTTCAAGATAATTTAGATACAGAAGGATATAATGTTATTTCAGAGAATACTGGTGAAATTAAGTTTAAATTTAAACTTATTGAGCTTTTACAAAATTTCCGTATTGAGCTTACCTCTTTAGCAAATAAATAAGTTTTTGTAACAACCAAAGATATGTTCTTTGGTTGTTATAATTCTAAGTATTGTTATTTTATTGTTTTTATGGTATATTATTTATAATTATTTTATATTTTTATGGAGGATTTTCACGTGGAAAAGTTAGTTGTTACAGGAGGAACTCCTTTAAAGGGTGAAGTTTTAATTAGTGGAGCAAAAAATGCTGCTGTGGCTATTCTACCTGCTGCTCTTTTAATTGACGGAGTTTGTACTATTGATAATGTTCCTAACATAAGTGATGTTAGGTTATATATAGATATTTTAAAATCATTTGGAGCCAAAGTAGAATGGACAGGAGAGCATGAGCTTACTTTGGATACTACTCATGTTAGCGCTAGTGATAAATCATTAGAGCTTACTAGAAAATTTAGAGCCTCTTACTATTCATTAGGTTCTCTTCTTAGTAGATGTAAGCTTGCACAAGTAGGAATTCCAGGTGGCTGTAATCTAGGGGCAAGGCCTATGGATTTACATATAAAAGGGTTTGAAGCTCTTGGAGCTACTGTTGATGTTTCACAAGGTAAAATTATTGCAAAAGCAGATAAATTAGAAGGTACATCTATTTATTTAGATATTGCTTCTGTTGGAGCTACTATTAATATTATGCTTGCTGCGGTACTTGCTAATGGAACTACTATTATAGATAATGCTGCAAAAGAGCCTCATATAGTTGATGTTGCAAATTTTTTAAACACGATGGGGGCTGATATTAGAGGAGCTGGTACAGATATTATAAAAATTCACGGTGTAGAAAAATTAACTGGTGGAAAATCTTATTCTGTTGTTCCAGACCAAATAGAAGCTGGTACTTTTATGTTAGCAGCAGTAGCTACTCGTGGTGATATTACTATAAAGAATTGCATTCCTGAACATTTAGAATCATTAACTGCTAAAATTCTTGAAATGGGTGGTAATGTTGATATAAGTTCTGGTGATGAGATTAGAGTTTGGTGTAATACTAGACCTTCAAAAGCAATTGTTAAAACTTTGCCTCATCCTGGATTTCCTACTGATTTACAACCTCAAATAGGTGTTGTTTTAGCCTTAGCTGATGGTACAAGCATTATTAATGAAAGCATTTGGGAATCTCGTTTTCAATATACTGCTGAACTTAATAATATGGGAGCTAAAATTACTGCACAAGGTAAATCTGCGATTTTTGAAGGAGTAGAAAATCTATATGGTGCACCTGTTCATTCTACCGATTTAAGAGCTGGTGCTGCCCTTATTATTGCAGGATGTGTTGCAAAAGGCAAAACAGAGATTTATAACATAGAACACATTGACAGAGGATATGAAAATATAGAAAAGAAATTTAGGCTTTTAGGTGCTAATATCGAAAGGGTTTCTTATTAATTATGTTAAGATTTTGTAGTTTATTCAGTGGTAGTACAGGCAATTCTTTTTTGGTACAAAGTTCTAATACTTGCATTTTAGTTGATGCCGGGGTTAGTGCCAAAAAAATAGTTGATGCACTAAATGGTTTAAATATTGATATTAATAATATTTCTGGAATTTTAGTTACACACGAACATAGCGACCATATTAAGGGACTTCGGTACTCTTTCTAAAAAATATAATATTCCAGTTTATGCAAATAGAAAAACATGGAGTGCCATGCCAGAAGAAAAGGATAAGATTTTAGAGGAAAATAGAATAGTTATAAATTTAGATACAGTTTTTTATATAAATGATTTAAAAATTATTGCTTTTAGTATTCCACATGATGCAGCATGCCCTTGTGGATATAATATTTTTAACTCTGGTAAAAAAATTAGTATTGCAACCGATGTTGGACATGTTTCTGATAAGATTATGTCTTATTTAGAAAACAGTTCTTTTGCCCTTTTAGAAGCCAATTATGATCCAGATGTACTTAAATATTCTTCATATCCGCTTCATTTAAAATACAGAATTGATGGTCCAAATGGTCATTTATCTAATAGTTCTTGTGGTCAAGTTATTTCTCATCTTATGGATTCAGGATTAAGTTCTGTAATGCTTGGACATTTAAGTAAAGAAAATAACTTTCCAGAGCTTGCTTATCAAACTGTTTTAAATGAAATTAATAATGCACATAGTTCTAATTCTATTAATGTTATGGTTGCTAATAGGAATTCTCCTACTAGTTTTATTGATATTTAATTTTAGAAAAAAACCAGGGACTTAATTCCCTGGCATTTGTAAGAAATAAAAATTTAATATATATTGGCTAAATAGCCATTTATGGGGGCTGTAGAGGCTGTGATTTATATATAAAACTAGTTCTGGAGTAAATTTTATATATGCCTCTACAAGCTTAATAACTAAGTTAATTATTTGTATTTCTGTAAATACAATTTTAATGCAGGGTATTATACTAAATAAATTCAATATAAATACAATTTTTATATGAATTATTATTTAATATCCTTTTATTTAATTTTCTTTTTAATTTTTTTGGATAATAATTTGATAACTACTTTTCTAGAAATAAAGTATATCAATATGAATAATAAGATAATTTTCATTTTGTTTCTCCATAGTTGCTTTTGAATTAAATTATTTTATGTTCTAATTTTACTACCAGTTATATTATTTGTCAAGAAAAACTTTACGACAAAATTCGCCAAATTCCAACAGAAGCAACAGTTCCAACTAAGTCTCCAACTAGTCCAGCTAGTAAAACAAATCTAGTTTTCTTTATTTTTACAATACTTGTATAAATTGCAATTGTATAAATGGTAGTCTCAGTAGAGCCCATTAAAGTTGATGCTATTTGCCCTATAATTGAGTCTACACCATATGTTTGCATTATATCTACTGCAATTGCTGTTGATGCGCTTCCTGATATTGGTCTTAGAATTGCAAGTGGCATTATTTCTTTTGGAATACTTAATATATTAGTTACAGGACTTAAAAAATTTATTACCAAATCTAAAACGCCAGATTGACGTAATGCTCCTATTGCAACAAATAATCCTATTAGAGTTGGAAAAATTCCTATTACTATTTTAATTCCTTCTTTTGCCCCTTCTATAAATGTATCGAATATATTTTGTTTTTCTAATATGCCATTAACTGTTATTATTAAAATTATTATTGGAATTGATATTGTAGATATATAATTTATTACTTCCATTTTTCACCTACTTTACAAATTTCGTAATTATTTTTCCTGCTAGCACTGCGGATGCTGCTGCGCAAATTGTAACTATCCATACAGGTAGAATTATTTTACTTGGCTCTACTGAATTTAGGGAATTTCTTATGGCAATTACTGTTGTTGGTATTATTTGAATTGATGCTGTATTTATTATTATAAACATTACCATAGAGTTAGATAATTTATCTTTATTTTGGTTTTCGTCTTGCATACTTTGCATTGCTTTTAATCCAAGTGGAGTTGCAGCATTTCCTAATCCTAACATGTTTGCAATTATGTTCATAGATATTTCCTTATGCGTTTTCCCACCTTTTTTTATTTCTGGAAATAATATTTTTATAAGTGGATTTAATATTTTACAAATTGTGTCTACTAAACTACTTTTTATTGCAATTTGCATTATTCCATTCCAAAAGCATAATGTCCCAAATAGTGTTATAGTTAACTGTACTGCACTATTTGCCGATTCAAAAATAGAACTATTTAATTCTCCTATTTTTCCATTTAAGATTGCAAATATTATAGATATTATTAAAAATGCTGGCCAAAGTTTATTTAACATCTTATCCCTTTCCTTTTTATAATTGTATGAAATTCAGTATATACATATGAATTTCTATTGACAAATTAAAGATTTGATATTATAATTGTTTTTGTTAATATTTGCATCATTAGCTCAGCTGGTAGAGCAGCTGACTCTTAATCAGAAGGTCCGCGGTTCGATCCCGCGATGATGCACCACAAAAAATGTTACAATTTAAGTTTGTAACATTTTTTATTTTGCCTTCATATTTATTAATAATATTATTTGGAGGTTTTTTATGAATTTATTATATTTAGGTTCTACTGGTCCAAATGTAGAATTATTACAATATGCTTTAAAAAAAGCTAATTTTAATCCTGGCACAATTGATGGGATTTTTGGCTCGCAGACTGAGAACGCTTTAAAAAATTTTCAGCGTGTTTATGGTTTAACTCCAGATGGAATCGCCGGTCCTAAAACATGGGATTTACTTTTCCAATTTATTAATGGATATCAATTATATACCGTACAGCCTGGGGATTCACTGTATTCTATAAGCAATAAACTTGGATCAACAATTAACAATATTAAATTTGCTAATCCTAGTAAAAACTTATCTGTTATTTACCCTGGTCAAATTCTTGTAGTTCCTACTCGGCAGTATTGTTCCTACTACTATTAGTTATACCTACGAAATTATGCAGCTTAATATTCGTGCATTAAAGGTTGTATATCCTTTTTTAGAAACTGGTTCTATTGGTTATAGTGTGCTTGGAGAAGAAATTCCTTATTTAAAAATTGGTAATGGTCAAAAACAAGTTCTCTATACCGCTTCAATTCATGCAAATGAATGGATTACATCTGTTCTTTTAATGAAATTTGCAGAAAATTATTGCAGTTCAATTAGATCTAATAGTACTATATATGGATACAACGCTAAATCACTTTTTGAAAATGTTTCAATATATATCGTTCCAATGGTAAATCCGGATGGAGTAAATCTTGTTACTGGTGCATTTTTAGATGATTCAATAGCTTATTTAAGAGCAGAAATTATTTCCCGTGGTTTTTCAGATATCCCTTTCCCTTCTGGTTGGAAAGCAAATATTAATGGTGTGGATTTAAATTTGCAGTTTCCGGCTGGATGGGAACAGGCTAGGGAAATTAAGTTTTCACAAGGTTTTACTAAACCCGCTCCTCGTGATTACGTTGGTTTAGGACCTCTTACAGAGCCAGAGTCTCTTGCTCTTTATAATTTTACTTTATCACATAATTTTAGGCTTACTATTTCTTATCATACACAGGGCAAAGAAATTTATTGGAAGTTTTTAGATTTTATGCCACCTATGTCTTTGAAAATTGCTAATATTTTTGGAGAAGTTAGTGGTTATAATGTTGCAGATGTGCCTTATAATTCAAGTTTTGCAGGATTTAAAGATTGGTTTATCCAGCAATATAACAGACCACGGCTATACTATTGAGGCTGGTATTGGAGTTAATCCTCTTCCTATTTCACAGTTTAATGAAATTTATGCAGATAATATTGGTATTCTAGTTTTGGGTGCTGTTTTATAACAAAAAATAAAGAAAAAGCAGATAAACTTCTGCTTTTTCTTTATTTTTATCTTATTTACCCTTTATATTCTCCTCCATTTACATGCATTACTTGACCTGTTACATATGAAGAATCATCACTTGCTAAATATATAAATAATGGTGCTATTTCATAAGGGTGACCTGCTCTTCCCATTGGAGCATCTGAACCTAATGTAGGAATTTTTTCTGCTTCCCAACAAGCTGGTTGTAGTGGTGTCCAAAATACTCCTGGTGCTACTGCATTTACTCTTATATTTTTATTTGCTAAATTTGTAGATAAAGATCTTGTAAATCCTACTATAGCTCCTTTACTTGTTACATAATCTATTAATTCTGGTTCACCTTTAAATGTTGTTATAGAAGTTACATTTATAATACTTGCACCTGGTTTCATATGTTTTAATGCTCTTTTTGTTAGATAAAACATAGAATAAATATTTGTTTTCATTGTTAAATCAAATTGTTCCTCTGTTATATCTAACAAGCTTTTTTGTTGATATTGTACTCCTGCATTATTTACTAAAATATCTATTTTCCCAAAATTATCTATTGTTTCATTTATAACTTTATCACAAAAATTTGGATCTTTTAAGTCACCTGAAATTAATATACATTTTACTCCAAATCTTTCTACAAATTGTTTTGTTTCTTCTGCGTCTTTATCTTCGTTATAATATGCAATAACAATTGTTGCTCCTTCTTTTGCAAATCCTACTGCTACTGCTCTTCCTATTCCAGAGTCTCCACCTGTTATTATTGCTACTTTATTCATTAGTTTCCCAGAACCTCTATAATATGGATTATTAAAAATTGGTCTTGGCTCCATTAAATATTCCATACCTGGTTGTATGTCTTGATGTTGCGGTGGAAATTCTAGTTTATAGTTTTTACAAATCAGCCCATATCCCTGCTCATTTATGTATTTTAAACCATAGTCATCTTGTGTACCATTGTTTGAATTAAAATAATTACAATTCATGTTTTCACCTCTATTATATATATTCTTAAAATAATAGAGGTGTGTATTTTTTATTTATTTAATAAATATATAGATAAATTTAAATATGTTGCAAATAATGTCCATAATAAGTATGGTATTTGTAGTAGTCCTGATAATTTGTTCTTTTTATAGAATTTAATTATCATTATTATAATTAATATAGCAAGTAATATTATCCAGAAAAATGCAAATAATCTCCATTTCAATACAAAAAATGCTATTGGCCATAATGCATTTACAAATAGTTGTATATAGTAAATTAAATTTATTTCTTTATTAACTAATGTTTTATCTTTAAGTATTCCATATGATATTCCCATTAAGATATATAATATAGTCCACATTATCGGAAATAAAATACTAGGTGGTGCAAGCGGTGGTTTTTGAAGCGAATCATAATCTATTGAGCCTGAAATAATTAATCCTATTACTCCTCCTACAATTAAAGGAATTAATATAGATTTTGTATATGTTTTAAATTTAGACATAAATATTACCTCCCTTTAATATTTTATTATTTTATACTTAAATTATTCATTTTAGTTAATATATACTTTTTTAAGCAATACTACATTTTTATTTATACTGTTATCTGATCTTTTATACTTTCAAATTTTGCATCTCCTATTCCAGACACATTTTTTATATCATCTATTGTTTTAAATTCTCCATTTTCCTCCCTATATTTTATTATTTTACTTGCTGTTGATGGTCCTATTCCTGGTAATAGTTCTAATTCTG
Source organism: uncultured Clostridia bacterium (assembly GCA_944389425.1). GTDB lineage: Bacteria > Bacillota > Clostridia > TANB77 > CAG-508 > UMGS1864. Next base: position 27,025 of record CALXMH010000006.1, on the reverse strand, counting down.
TTTGTGTTGCTGTATTTATATTAATTATATCTGAATTTGTTTCATATATATTTTGTATTCCTTCCATGTCTTCTGTTATTTCATATTCTTCTTCATTTATATTTGGGATATATATTTTTTGTCCATCTTGTACCTTATATGCTAAATTAACTTGATCCATATTAGCATCTGCTGTTGTACCTCCTGCTTGATCTATTGCATCTGCTACTCTTGCTCCTTCTTCTAATTCTACTATTCCTTCACTGACTACTGAACCTGCTATGTGTACTTTTATTTTTTCTTTTTCTTCTGGTTCTTCTGCAATTTCTTCTGTTTCTGTTATTTCTAAGTCTTCGTAATTATTAAAATTTTGCTGATTTAAACTTAATATGTAAATTACTATAACTATACATATTATTATGGCTATAAAGGCTATTATTATTTGATTTTTATTTATATTAATCATTTTTTCCTCCTTGATTTTTATTTTAATTTAATATATTATTAATAGACAAGTATTTTTTTAGGAGAGATTTATGAAAAAGAGAATTTTTTTAATGTTTATTTTTATTTTTTTAATATATTCTTCTTGCGTTTCAGCTGTAAGTAATATAGAAATTAATTCTCCAGTTGGTATTTTAGTTGAAGAATCCACAGGTAAGATTTTATATGAAAAAAATGCAAATCAGAAAATGTATCCAGCAAGTACTACTAAGATTTTAACTGCATTATTGGTTTTAGAAAACGGTAATTTAAACGATACAGTTACAGTAAGCGAAGAAGCTGTTAATAGTTTATCTGGTGGGTATGTTACTCCTTTTATTTCAATAGGTGAGGAATTAACTGTTGAACAACTTTTGAATGTTTTACTTATTCCTTCTGGTAATGTTGCAGGTAATGCTTTGGCTGAATATGTTTCTGGTTCTATAGATGAATTTGTTAATTTAATGAATTCCAGAGCAAAAGAACTTGGTTGTACTAATACTCATTTTACAAATCCATATGGAATGCATGATGAAAATCATTATTCTACTGCATATGATTTATATTTAATAGCAAAAGAGGCTATGAAATATGAAGAATTCAGAACCATTGTAGCTAAACCTACTTATTCCCTTGCTCCTACTAATAGATATTCAAAAGATGATAGGCTTTTATATTCTACTAATGATTTAATTAAGCCTTCTTCAAATAACTACTATGAATATGCTCTTGGTATTAAAACAGGATTTACAACCCCTGCTGGTGATTGTTTAGTTGCAGCAGCTGAAAAAGATAATATGACATTATATGCAGTTATTTTAGGTGCAGAAGAATCTAGTACTGGTAATTCTTACAGATATATTGATTCCAAAAAATTGTTTGAATATGGTTTTAATAATTATCTATTTAGAACAATTAGAAGTAAAGATTCTGTTATAGACACTGTTGAAGTAAATGGTGCAACTCAGAATACTAAGAATTTAAATTTGGTACTAGAATCTACAATTTCTGCTTTTATAAGTACAGATGATGAATATACATCTTTTGTTCCAGAAATTACTTTAAATGAATTATCTGCACCTATTGTCAAAGATACTGTTGTAGGTAGCATCTCTTATAATGTAAATAGTACAACATATACATCAAATTTACTTGCTGGTTCTGATGTTGAAAAATCTTATATGTTTATTTTGTGGGATATTGTTTTTGTAATTTTTCTTATGATTCTATTTAAGCTTATTATTAAAACTAAAAAGCGTAAGAAAAAAAATAGACGTAAATAAATTTATGAAATAAATATTAAAAGAGTTTAGAAGAATAACTTTACTTCTAAACTCTTTTTACTTAGAAAATTATTCTTTATAATTTTTGTTTCATTTCATTCCATAGTTCTTCAATTTTATAATTTTCTCTTTCTTGTTCTGTAAATATATGCAGTACTACATCTCCATAATCCATTAGTATCCATGTTCCTGTTTCATATCCTTCTATTTTATTTGGATATATTCCATCTTTTTTTAATTCATATTCAACATTATCAGCTAATGATTTTATGTGTGTTGATGATGTTCCACTTGCAATTACAAAATAGTCTGCAATTGTAGTTACATCCTTTATTTCCATATGTTTTATGTCTATTCCCTTTTTGCTTTCTAATATTTTTTCAATTTTCTGTAACAGATCGTTTTCCATTCTTTCCTCCTATAAATTTTCATAATCTTTTCCGATTATAATTGTATAATGGTAGTCTCCATTATCTTCGCCTTCTTCCAATGTGGCATTTAAAACTATATTACTAATTTCTTTTGTTTTTTCTTCATCCATTTGTTTTCTGTTTATTATTATTGTCTTTGGTGCAGATGCTATTTCTTCTTTTGTAACATTATATCCTTGCTCTTCTAATGTTTCTATTAATTTATCTACTTCTTTTTCTTTTGTATCTACATATAATAGTTCTATATTAATTTTTGAATGTTCCTCTATTTCTTCCTTTGTTGGCTTGTCTAAAAACAACTCTCCAACTAGTTCTTCTGTTTGTTTTTTATAATGTACAAAAATCCATATATCTCCTGGTTTTTCTGATGCACCTGGTAATGCTGCTGTTTTAATATTATCTGTATTAAACTCTATTATATATGGCAAATAATCTTTTAAGTCTGCAATATCTAAGTTTGTTTCTATATATTTATTTGCTATATCTAATAATTCGCCTAGTTTAAGTATATTTTTGGCTTGCAAAGTTTGTTGTAATGCAGCTGTTATAAATTCTCTTTGTGTTCTCATTCTACCATAGTCATCACTTCCATATGATGCTGGGTATCCTGTTAAGTCATTATTTTTTCTAAATCTTACTAATTGTTCTGCCTGATTTCCATCTAATAGTTGATATCCCTTTTTTAAGTGAATATATAAATCTTGTGATGAATCATCATAATCCATATCTATTGGCACATCAAAATATACTCCGTCTATTGCATCTACTAGTTCTCTTAGTGCTTTTGTATCAACTGTTATATAATATTTTATGTCTAAACCAGTTATATCATTCACAGCATCTAATAATTTTTGTGGTGATTGTTGATATAGTGCATTTATTTTATTCATTGCTGTTGCATTATTTTTATTTTTTCCAACAAATGTATCTCTAGGTATTGACATCATTACTGCTTCTTGTGTTTGTGGGTTATATTGAGCCACTATTATTGTATCTGTTAAATTTAAGCTTTTTCCTATTAAAAGGCATTGTATTTTAGGCATATTTTTAACAGTATTTTCATCATGTCCCATTGTTGCAGCAACAAATCCTTGTAATCCTCCACCCATTTTAACTGCTTTATATGTAATAACTCCTGCATATACTATTAAAACTATTAGTAGCAATAGTAGTATTCTTAGTACTATTTTCTTCTTTCTATTTTTCTTTACCTTTTTCAATTTTTTCTCTCCTTCATTGATATATTAAATAGTATATCAAAGCTTTATCCAAATATCAACCTATGGGAAAATAATTTTAAGTAAAATATTATTATTAAACATAATTTTTCCTATAGTAGATTCGTTTATATATGTTAATATATTTGTATTTCCTGTAATTGCAGATATTGCCATTGCTAGTGCTAATGCTAAATAAACTATAAATAATCCTTCTAAAATTCCATATATTATTCCTCCGCAATTTATTTGCACTATTTATTATAGGTAATTTTGATATTAAATTAGTAATAAATTTTAATATTGTTAACATTATTCTTATTACAATAAATAGTAGTATTAGTGTTAATATTTTTATTGCTGTTATAGATAAATTTGTTGCAACTATTTCTGTTACATTATCTTTTGCAGTATCTGCTACTTCTGTGAATGTTTGATTAATATAATCTGTAATTATTTTTGGAACTTCTTTACTTGTTTCTTTTTCTTCACTTTCTACTTCTTCCGGATTTATATTATTTACTATAATTGTTTTTATTTGTTCGTCTATATTAGTATTTTCAATTATATAATTTGAAACAGGGACATATAACATTAGAGATAATATTATTGCTATTAAAAATGATATTAATCTAAAAGCTACTTCAATTAACCCTTTTTTATATCCCATTATTACACATAATAATATTATTAAAATAATTATTATATCTAATATCATTTACATCCTCCTAAAGCTTAATTATTTCTATTTTGTTTTTGTATATAATTCCTGCTATATTTTCACTTGTTATCACTTCTATTATTTCTTGGTTTGATTCATATTTTTTATTTAAAAATCCAGAACTATTTACAAAATATGCTTCACTTCCTGTATTTATGGCTATTATATCTCCTTTTGTATCTATTTCTTTTGGAATAGAATTTATTATATATTCTCTTTCACTTAAATTAGTTGTATTTGTAATTTTTACTTTTAGCTCATCTTCTTGAACGTTTATAATTTGTACAACTTCATTTTCTAAATTTATATCTGCAAATAAAGCGTTTTCATCATATTCGAAAATATCTTTTTTTTGCATATTTTCTATTTTTATTATTTTATTATTTAACATACATACTAAATTATTTTCATTATCATAATGTATGCTTGTTATTAAACTATCTTGGTCTACATCTTCTTTATATATTACTGCATTTTCTGGATCTTGTTCTACCTTTCCAAGGTCTATAATTCTAATACCTGATTTTATTTGTATACCAGATAAATTGGTTTCTGCTATTGCTAAGAAATTATTATCATTTGATATATCCATATCTAGGGTATATGTGCTTGATAAATATGTTTTACATAATTCTTTTCCATTTGTATTATATGTTGTTACAATTGACCTATAACTTGTTTGTGATAAAGCAACTGCAAGATATCCATTTTTATTTATTGTAATCTTTTCTATTGTTCCTTCTACATCGCCTTGCCATACTATATTTTTGTCTTCTATAACATATATTTTACTTCCATTTTTTTCAGCAATTGCTAAATATTTTCCACTAGACGAAAATATTGGCATAGTTATTTCTACGTTTAACATAAATTCGTTTTTAGCATATGAGTTATATGCTGTTAGAGTATTGTTATTTAATACTCCTATATAATTTGAAAATGCACAAATATATGTATTTGATGTATTATCTATATCAATAGATAATACATTATCTTCTGAAATTGTTTTTCTAAATATATTTTCATCTATGAAATTTTGTACATTTCTATTTTCTCTATATAAAAAAATTATTGCTATTACAAGAATAATTAATATGATTATAAATAATATTTTTAATATTTTTTTCAGTTTAATTTTTTTATTATCTTTATCATCTACTTTTTTTAATTCTTCCATTAAATTCACCTATTTTATTTATATCAATAATCTACTTTTTTTTCAAGTTTTTAGTAGAAAAATTATTTGTAATATTCCAAGAAATCCAAATATTGGGTACAACAAATTAACTAATATAGAAAAGCTTAGTGTACTTATTGGTACAGCGGCAATACATAATACTAGTGCTACTAATTTTTTGTGTTTATTTTCTTTTGTTATGTTACAAATTAAAGAATATCCAGCCGCTATTGCAGATGTAAATATTGCAATTCCCATCATAAATCCAAATATTAAAAGAAATTGCCATGATATTTTATTTGCAATTTCAAGCATTGGCATTTCTAAACTTCCATTTGAATTTTTTTGCATTTCAAATATTAGTATTGTTAAAATTAGCATTATTATAAAGCTAAATAATGCTACAAAATTTATTTGTTTTTTTGTTTTTATTTGTTCTTTAATCCCCATAAGCATTGGAATTAAAACAATACTATTAAAATTTGCATATAAGATTCCACTTATAATAGTTTTTTCCACATTTTGTATTCCATTTGTGGAAATCTGAAATGTTTTTAATGTTAAAATAGACATTATTATTATAAAAATTATTATTAATGGCATTAATATTTCATTTGTTTTTATTATTGCTTTTACGTCTTTTATTAAAATTAAATATGATAAAAAACTTATTATTACTCCGCCAAGTATCCTAGGTAATTCATATGTTTCTTGGCAATATGTACTAAATGCACTACACATTATTAAAAATGATATTACTAAAAAAATATTTATTATATTTTTTATTGTGTATACTATTATTTTATTTTTTCCTTTCAAAGTGCATTCCAATAGCTCTTCATAATTATTTATCTTATTTTCATAAGCTATTTTAAATGTTTTATATATTATAAAAGTTAATATAAGTATAGAAATTAATATTCCTATTCTGCCCGCTTCTCCATACTTATTAAAAAAGCTATATATTTCCTGTCCAGATATAAAACCTGCGCCTATTATTGTTCCAATAATTACACTAGTAACTTTAATTACTTCTTGCATTTTTCCCTCCTGTTTATATTTATTTTTATTCTCTCATATAAATTTATATTCAAGAATATATTTTAGCATGGAGGTTACACTATGCTTTTTTTTTATACCTTATTTATTGCGTTTCTTTTAGTTTTTTTCTCTGAACTTGGAGATAAAACACAGCTTATTGTTCTTTCATTTTCTGCCAAATTAAAAGCTACTACTATTTTATTAGGTGTTGCACTTGGTTCTTTATTTAGTCATGGGATAGCTATTTTATTTGGTAGTTTTTTAGGAAATTTAAATAATGATTTTATTCATAATATATTAGAATTTATTTCCTATTCTTCTTTTATTATTTTAGGTATTTTATCTTTTTTATCTGCAAAAGAAGAGTCTTCTGATTCAAATGGATTTATTAGTAAAATTTCTAATTTTAAAATAAATTATATTTTTGTTATTGCAATTGCAATTGCTTTTGGGGAAATTGGTGATAAAACATTTTTAGCTTCTCTTGGCCTTGGTATTAATTATCCTGATGATAGATTATGGCTTGTTATAGGTGCTGTTTTAGGTATGATAGCTAGTAATTTAGTTGCAGTTATTTTGGGAAAATTTTTAAGCAAAAAAATTCCAGAAAAAACTATTTCTAGATTCTCCGGAATTTTGTTTATTTTGTTTGGTATTATTGGATTTATAGGGTTATAGTTCAACCCTTCCTTCCATTGCTTTTATTAGTGTAATTTCATCTGCATATTCTAAATCTCCACCAACTGGTATTCCATGAGCTATTCTTGTAACTTTAATGCCAAGTGGTTTTATTAGTTTAGATATATACATAGCTGTTGCTTCTCCTTCAACTCTTGGATTTGTTGCAAGTATAACTTCTTCTATTTTCTCATTATGAAGTCTTGTAATTAATTCTTTTATTCTTATATCATCTGGACCTATACCATTCATTGGTGATATTGCACCATGTAGCACATGATATTTTCCTTTATATTCATGTGTTTTCTCCATTGCTATTATATCCCTTACATCTTCTACTACACATATTTTACTTCCATCTCTTTTATCATTACTACAAATTGGACATGGGTCTGTATCTGAAATATTATAGCATTTTGAACAATATTTTAAATTTTGTTTTGCATTTATTATTGAATTTATAAATTCTTGTGTTTGTTCTTTTGTTTGTTCTAGAACATGAAATGCTAGTCTTGCAGCTGTTTTATGTCCTATACTAGGTAATTTTTCAAAACTTTCTATTAGTTTTTCTATTGATGGTGAATAATATGACATTTTATCCTCCTAAGGTCTACATTAAGCCTGGTATATTATATTTTCCTAAGCTTGCACTTGCTGCACTATCTACTTTTCTTAGTGCTTCATTTACACTTGTTATTATTAGGTCTTGTAGCATTTCTACATCATCTGGGTCTACTACTTCTTTTTTTATAATAATTTCTTTTAATTCTTTATTCCCTGAAACTTTAACTGTTACTGCTCCTCCACCTGCTGTTGCTTCAAATTCTTTTATAGCTAGTTCTTCTTGTGATTTTTCCATGTCTGCTTGCATTTTTTTTGCTTCTTTCATTAACTGATTTATATTCATTCCTCCAAATCCGCCCATTCCTGGGAATCCTCCTCTTTTTGCCATTTTATTTTCCTCCTTATTCTTCTATTATATTTATAGGAATATCTATACCATCTAAATTAATATTATTATTTTCTTTTTGTGGGTTTATATTTCCTTCTATATATTTAATTTTAAATTGTTTTCCGCATAATGAATTTACTATATTTGATATTTCGTTAATGTTTTCTGGTTTTGAAAGTACGGTCTTTCCAAATGCTGTTAAACCATTTTTGAATTCAATTTGCAGTGTATCATTTACTTGTTTTGCTCTTGTATTTATTAAATTTGTATATACCATTATTTTACCACTAGATTTTAATTTATTTATAACATCATTCCAGTAACTAAAATATTCTCCTGACTCAGATGTTGTTTTTACCTCGAAGTTTTGTATTTTTGGCTCTTGTGGTTTAATTGATACTTTGGGTTTTGTTTCTATCTTTTCACTATTTGCTATTTTTATGTTTCCATTTTTTATTTGTTTTTCTAATTTTTCAACTCTTTGCTCTAAGCTTTCATTTGGAATTTCTATACAATTTTTTATTATTCCGGTTTCAAACATTATTGTTTTTTGCGTTGACCATTTCATATTGTTTTCAAGTTCAGATAAATTGTATATTAATTTTAAAATAGCTTCCTTACTTATCTTATCTGATATTTCTTTAATTTTGTTAATTTCTTCTTTGCTATATATATCTAATTTATTTGTTGCTTTATATACTAATATATCTTTTACATATTTTATAATTTCCCATAGTAAATTGTTTAAATCTTTTCCTTCTTGTATTACTTCATCTATTGTTTCTAATGCTTTTTCTGCATTTTTTTCTACCATACTTTCTGTTATTTTAGATATATGCTCTATTTTTGGAATTCCTACTAATTCCTTTATTTTTTCCTCTGTAACCTTTCCTTCACTATCTTGCATGCATCTTTCCAATATGCTTATACTGTCTCTCATAGCTCCTTCTGAAAGTACTGCAATTAATTTTAATGCCTCTTCTGTAATTTCTATATTGCTATCTTTGCAAATTATTTTTAATCTTTTTACAATGTCTTCTTCTGATATTTTTTTAAAGTCAAACCTTTGACATCTTGAAAGAATGGTTGCTGGTAATTTTTGTGGTTCTGTTGTTGCTAATATAAATTTTACATGTTCTGGTGGTTCTTCAAGAGTTTTTAAAAGTGCATTAAATGCACCTGTTGAAAGCATATGAACCTCATCTATAATATATACTCTATATTTAGCAATTGTTGGCAAGAAATTTACTTCTTCTCTTATGCTTCTTATATCTTCTACACTATTATTTGAAGCAGCATCCATTTCTACAACATCTGTTAGTCTTCCTTCTAGCATAGCTTTGCATATTTCACATTCATTGCAAGGTTCTCCATCTTTACTATTTGGGCAATTTATGGCTCTTGCTAATATTTTAGCAGCCGATGTTTTGCCGAGTTCCTCTACCCCCATTAAAAAGATATGCATGCCCAACTCTTCCTGCTATTATTTGATTTTTTAATGTTCTTGTTATATGTTCTTGTCCGAACCATTTCTTCAAATTTGGTTGGTCTAAATTTTCTGTATAAAGCTGTGTATTGCATTTTACCACCCCTAATACACATATATAATATGGTCTCTGTATGGAAAACACATTATCACATAATACACTATTTATCGCTGCTTTCTTTCGAACCTGACGAGGTTCATAGCTTCTTATTGACATATGTTTTCCATACAAAGACCATATTCATTTTAATTATTATATAATGTAATGCTTGTTTTAGCAAGTAGTTTATTTAAATATTTTCTAATTTATTCTTTTGAATACTAAATCTGTTAATTCTTCATTTTCTATTTTAATTATTCCTGTTTGTGTAATATCTTCTGGTGGTAATTCTAAGTTTATATCTGCTTTATATTGTTTATTAGATTCAGTTTCTATTATTAAGCTAAAACTTACATTATAAGAAATTTGATCTTTTGTAATTCCTATTTTACTAAGTAAAGTACCATCATAACTTATTTTATCATCATTACCTTGATATACACCAATATTTGGTATACAAAAGCTAAGTGCTATTATTCCACCTTCTGTTGTAAGTTTTCTAGTTTTAGCATCTTTATTTTTATCTATTGTATACTCAATTTCTTGCCCTGCTATATTTTCGTCTGTATAATTAAACATTTCTGTGCCTTCTGCTGATGGAATATATGCATTTGGTTTAAATTCACTTTTTTGAACTATATTAATATCTTGTATTTTTACATTTTTTATATTTTCGTTTGTTTTATATTCAGTATTTCTTGCTATTTCAAAATAGATATCTGTATTTTGATATACATTTATATTCCATTTGTATTCATCATTTGGCGTATTTTCTCCATTTGCAGTGCTTATTAATACCATTTGTTTAAAAACATATGGCATATCTTTTTCTCCTTCAACTTGATATTTAAGTAATGTTATTGCGATTACTGTTATTGCAATTGCAACTATAAATATTCCTATATTAAATTCTATAGTCTTTCTTTTTTTACTTTTCATCTAGCCTCCTAATATTTGCTTGTACTATTTTTTCTTAACTTTTTAAAAAAGTCTTTTAAAATATATTCACATTCTTTTTGCATTATTCCATTTTCCACTTCAACTTTATGATTAAAATTATATTCCATCAAATTTAAAACAGACCCACAAGCTCCTGTTTTTGGATCCATAGTCCCTATGTATAATTTTTTTATTCGTGAAGCAATAATTGCTCCTGCACACATACTACATGGTTCTAATGTTACATACATTTCACAGTCTGTTAATCTCCATGCTTTTAATTTTTTACTAGCTTTCTGTATAGCAATTATCTCAGCATGTTTTGTAGTATCTGCTTTAATTTCTTTTAAATTATGACCTCTTGCAATAATCTTTCCGTTCTTTTACTATAACAGCTCCAACTGGCACTTCTTCTTTATCATATGCTTTTTTGGCCTCTTTTAAAGCCTCTTTCATAAACTTTTCTTGCACAATAAATCTCTCTTTTCTATTTTGCATCATTTCTTTGTAATATTATATATTAAAAATATCTTAATTACAATATTTCATTTTGTCTAAAATTATATTAAAATTTATAAATTAATAATTTTTTCGATAATTTCCATATCTTCAATTTTGTTAATTCCAAAACATTTCTTGTTTTATATTTTCTTCTTGTTGTAATTGATTGAAAACTTCATCAAATTTTTTGTCATGCTCTAATAATTTATGCTCTACACTTATTAATCGTTCAAATACTTGTCCATTAATCATTAAAAATTTTCTCATTTCTATAAATGCTTTCATAATATTTACACTTACACTTACTGCAATATCACTTTTTAATAGAGCTGATAACATTGCAATTCCTTGCTCTGTAAATACATAAGGTAAATATTTTCTATGTTGTCCTCTTCCATTTTCATTTAAGGTGACAAATTGACACCTTAAAACTTTAAATTCATCTTCATTTAATTGGAAGCAGAATTCTTCTGGAAATCTTTCAACATTTCTTTTTACTACACGATTTACATACTTAGTCTCACAATGATAAATATTTGCTACATCACTATCTAGCATAACTTGCTTTCCTCTTACTGTATAAATTAAATTTTTTATATCTTCAATAGCTATTTCATTTTGAATTAATAATTTGTTATTCTCCATAATTTCACATCCTTTTTTATTACATATATATTTTAAAACATTTGTTTGCTTATGTCAATAATAAAAAATGTACTTTTTGAAAAAAGCACATTTTTTATATGGTGCGCATAGCAGGAATCGAACCTGCGACCTTCCCCTTAGGAGGGGGACGCTCTATCCTACTGAGCTATATACGCATATTATAAGTTCTCTTTTTAAGAGAACTTGTTTTTATGCATTTAATTCTTTTACTAATTCTTGTACATCTATTCCATGTACTTCACAGGCTTCTTCAAGTGTTTCTTCTTGTGCAGCTGGACATCCTAAACAATGCATTCCTGCTGATAATAATATTTCTGCTTTTTCTGGATGTTCTTTTAATAATTCACCTATTTTTATATCTTTATTTATTTCCATAATTGCCTCCTTTTTTACTTTAAGTTTTCACTTAATAATAAAATTTTATCACATTTTTTTTAAAATGTATAGACAAATTTCAATTTATGTTGTATTATTATTTAAAATTGGTTTCATATATTTTGTGAGGTGATTCTTCTTTGCAATATATAGAGTTATTTTTTATTACATTATTTATACATTTTTTTATTGTTTTTTATTCTTTATATAGTTTATTCGAACTTTATATTTCCCATAATTTACAAGGTTCAAAATTAAATATTAAAAAAACAAAATTTAATTAATTTGGAGGAGTTTTGAAATTTATTTTTCGAATTATTTTTTCTTGTTTATTTTCCCTTATTATTACAGCTATTCTTATTATAATATTTAAGCCAATATTATTCTCAAATAGTTTGTATATAGATTTAGGTTTTATTTCATTTGATATTTGTGAAAAACTTTCATTTATATGGAAATATATTTTTTATATTTATTTTATATTTTCATTTCTTGCTTATTTTTTTATTGGCAACTCAATTTTTTCTCATTTTTTCAAAAATTTCAAATATAAAATTAAATCTAATAATATACCAAATGGTTTAAATTTATTAATTGGAAAAACTACTAATAATGAAAATATATATATTGAAGAAAATGGGCTTTATCAAAATTTTTTAATTACAGGTACTATTGGAAGTGGTAAAACTAGTTCTGCAATGTATCCTTTTACAAAACAATTAATATCATATAATTTTGAATTAAATAATATTAATTCTTCATCTAATATTGGTATGTTAATTTTAGATGTAAAAGGTAATTTTTATAAGCAAGTAAAATATTATTGTAATCTTTATGGCAGAGATGATGATTTGATTATTATTGAGCTTGGTGGTTATTATAAATATAATCCTCTACATAAACCTAATTTAAAGGCCTCTGTTTTAGCTAATAGACTAAAAACTATTTTAACACTTTTTAGCACTAATAATTCCGATTCATATTGGCTAGATAAAGCAGAACAAGTTCTTACAGAAGCTATTAAACTTTGTAGATTATATAATAATGGATATGTAAATTTTATTGAATTACACAAACTAATTAGCTCATATGATTATTTTAATGAAAAAATTAAAATATTAAGAAAATTATTTCAATCTCGGTAAACTTTCTAAAGCTGATATATTTAATTTAAATTCATCTCTAGAATTTTTTCAAAATGAATTTTTTAATCTAGATTCTCGTGTATTGTCTATTTTAAAATCTGAAATTAGTAGAATAACTGGTCTTTTTGTTTCTGATTATGATATTAAATCTACTTTTTGTCCAAATAAAAACGATATAAACTTTTTTGGTTTTAGTGATGTTTTAGATAAAGGAAAAATTGTTGTTTTAAATATGAATATTTCAGAATATAGCAATCTTTCTAAAATTATTGCTGCATATTTAAAACTAGATTATCAGTCAGAAATATTATCTAGATTATCTAATTCGTCTTGCAAAACATGTGCATTTATTTGTGATGAATATCATGAGTATGTAACAAGTACAGATGCTGAATTTTTTGCTCAAAGTCGTGAGGCTAAATGCATTAATATTGTAGCTACTCAAAGTTATTCTTCGCTTTTAAATACACTTAAAGATAACTATTCAACTAAGGTTATAATTCAAAATTTAATAAATAAATTATGGCTTAGAACAGACGATTCGTTTACTATTGAAGATGCTCAAAAACAAATTGGGAAGGAGAACAAGGAAAGAGTTTCTAAGAGTATTTCTGAAAACGCAAAAGAAACCAATTTTGATTTTTTAACTAATACTTTACGCTCAAAAGACTCCAATATTTCTGAAAGCATTAGTACATATACACAATTTGACTATATATATGATACCAATTTTTTTACACAACAATTAGAGACTTTTTCCTGCCTTGCCTTTTTATCTAATGGCAAAAATATTATTCCACCTCAAAAAATATATTTACAACCATTTTTTAAAAAATGAATTAGACTTTTATGTCTATAATAGGAGGTTTTATGAAAACAAAATTTATATTTATTTTATCTTTACTTATTATTTATATTTTTATTTTTTCAACTATATGTTTTGCTGCTGACCCCAAACTTATTACAACAATTAGAAAAGCTTTTGAATCTATTGAATCTTGGATTTTAAAAATTGCAACTCCTGCTGCCGCTGTTGCTGTTGGAACAGGAATTTTTATGAAAAAGTTTAGTTTTGGAGATGAAGAAAAAATAAGAACAGGAAAAAGACTTATTAGAGGTTCTCTGTTTTCATATGCGTTTATTTTAGCTATTGATTTAATACTTGCTGCAATTAAATCTTTAATTTAATAATGTTAGGAGTGGTTTATTGGAAGATTCAGCTTTAAATATAACTTCAATTATTACAGATACAATAAATTCCTTATTTTCTAATTTATTTTCTTCAATAGATAATAGTATTTATTCATTATTAGATGATATAACTTTTATAGATACTAGCATCATTTCTGATAATATTTTTCAAAACATTCTGGGAATGTCTTCTAATGAAGGTATTTTAATTATTTCTAATATTTTATTATTTGGAATAATTTTATATTATTCTGTAAATCGTTTAATTGCATATTTTACAGGTTCAGAAATTCAAAATTCTAAAAACTTTATTTTCAGACTTATTATTTTTGGCATATTTATGAATTCATCTTATTTTATATGTGAACAAATAATTAATATTAATTCATTAGTTAGTTTAGCAATAAGAAATATTGGAGAAATTGTTTATAATAAAGATATTTGTTTTTCCACATTTGTGAATGAATTAAATTCGTTTGTATCAATTTCGGATAATAATTTTAATTTATTTTCTGTGGATGGCATAATAAGAAGCTTTATTTCATTAGGATTATTTAATTTAATTTTTTCATATTCTTTAAGATATGTTTTAATTAAAGTATTTGTTCTTATTTGCCCATTTGCAATTTTATGTTTAATACATAATAAAACTAAATGGATTTTTTCTGCTTGGCTTAGAATTTTAATGTCTTTATTATTATTGCAAATTTTAATTTCATTAATTTTACTTGTATGTTTTTCTTTTACTTACTCAAAAGATATGTTATCTAAATTAATGTATATTGGTTGCATTTATGCATTAATAAAATCTAATAGTATAATAAGAGAATTTATTGGTGGAATTTCAACAAATGCAGCAAATCCAATATCTAATTTTAAATCTTTTTTAGGAGGTAAATAATGAATTTTATTTTTCCTAGTAATTATAATTTTAAAAACAAGCTTTTTGGTATAATTGACTATACATCGGCTATTATTAATATAATTTGGTATATATTTATATTTTGTTTAGTAAATTTAATAATTACTGATTTTAATTTAAAAATAATTCTTTTTATTAGTTTATGTCTGCCATTTCTTATTTTTACTGTTATAAATAATAGAAATGAAAATATACTATTTGTTTTGCTATATGTAATAAAATTTTTTTGCAGCAAAAAATTATATTTTTATAGAAAATACTAGCTTTCATGACTTTTTTCATATTTACTCTATTGTAAAAACAGACTTAAAATGATATAATTTGTGCAAATTTGTTTTTAGACTTTTGGAGGTAATTATGAAATTAGAAGCCAATATGAAATCTACATTATTTTCTACAACATCTATTCCAGATGTGTTTTTCACTGAATATTTAGCTATGGCAAATGGCAATTATATAAAAGTTTATTTATATATGTTATTCTTATCTAAATATGGAAAAGATATAAAAATAAATGACCTTTCTAAAAGTCTATCTATTGATGTAAAATCAATTCAAGAAGCTATAAAATTTTGGGAAGATTTAGGAGTTATTACTAGGAAAAATAATGGATATATTTTAAACGATATTCAAGAAATAGAATTAAATAAATTATATTCTCCAAAACTTACCGCATCACCAGAAATAGCCAAAAAAATAGAAAAAGATCAATACAGAGCCAAAGCTATAGACACTATAAATACATTATACTTCCAAGGTGTAATGTCTCCATCATGGTATACAGATATAACTTTATGGTTCGAAAAGTATCAATTTGACGAACAAGTAATGCTTGCATTATTTAAATATTGTTTTGAGCGTTCTGCTATGCACAGAAATTATTTGCAAGTAGTCGCAAATGCGTGGCATCAATCTAACATTAAAACATATAGTGATTTAGATAAATATTATCAAAAACAAGAAAAGCTTAATAATATTGAAAAGAAAATAGCAAAAAAACTTGGACTTTCTAGACAATTAACAGAATATGAAAAAGCATTTGTCGAAAAATGGTCTGTTGACTTTAATTATGACTTACCAATTATTGAAATTGCACTTAAAAAAACTACATCAAAGTCTAATCCAAGTTTTGACTATATAAATAAATTATTAACCGATTGGAATGAAAGGAATTTAAGAACACCAGATGCTGTTGAAGAATTCTTAAAATCTATGAAACAAAAGCAAAAGGATATTAAAGAATTAAATAAAAAAGTAGCAGTTTCTAATTATCAAGGTAGAAAATACGATAATTTAGATGCTCTTTATGCTAATGTTAAGCCATAGGAGGAAAAATGGATAATTCAACATTAAAATCTTTATTGCAAGAATATGAACAAAAACGTATAAAAGCTAATTTAATTTCAGAACAAAATAAAAAAGAATTATATATAAAATATCCTAGATTAGAAGAAATAGAAAATAAAATTAATTTATTATCTATTAAAAAAATTAAAGATATTTTATCTTCAAATAAAAATGATATACAAATTACAGAACAATCTATAAAAAAACTTCAAGAAGAAAAGGAAAAAATATTAGAGGAAAAAAATATAACTAATCTTTCCCCAGTTTATGAATGTAATTTTTGCAATGATACTGGTTATATAAATAAAAATGGAAAAACAATAATGTGTCACTGTTTAAAGCAAAAATTATTTAATATGGAATATAATAAATCTAATATTGGGAATATAGAAAATGAAAACTATTCTACATTTTCGTCTAAGTATTATTCCGATGAAATTAATGAATCTAAATATGGATTAAAAATATCACCAAGAGAAAATATAGAAAAAATAAAAAAAATATCTGAAAATTTTATTAATAATTTTGATAATCCAGAAGAAAAGAATTTATTGTTTACAGGAGATACTCGGACTTGGTAAAACATTTTTAAGCAATTGTATAGCATACGAATTACTAAAAAAGGGAAAAACTGTTTTATATCAAACAGCGCCAGTAATGCTTGATAATATAATAAATTATAGGTTTTCAAAGCCATCTTCAACATATGATTTAATAGAGCAAATATTAAATGTAGATTTACTAATAATAGATGATTTAGGTACAGAAACATTAAATTCAATGAAACTTACAGAATTATTTACAATAATAAATTCTAGAATATTAAATCAAAATAATAAAATAACAAAAACAATAATATCTACAAATTTAAATTTAAAAGAAATTTTTAATATTTATAATGAAAGAATTGGTTCAAGATTTGTAGGACATTATAATATATGTAAATTTATTGGAGATGATATTAGATTTAAAAAATAATATTATAAAAAAATAATAATAATTTTTTAGGAAATTATTATTATTTTTTATTATTTTGATTAATTTAAAATATTTAATTTAAATATTAATTAAATTTAAAAAATTAAAAATTTTGATTTATTCTCAAAATATTTTTTTGTTTCGTTTTTTATTAAAATATAATTTATTTTTGTATTGTTATTTTATATTTTATAATTATTTATTTTAAATTAATTCAAAATTATTTTTTATATTTATTTTTTATTAATAATTTTTATCTAATTTTAATTATTAATTGTTTTAATTAATTTTAATTATTTATTATATTATTTTTTTATAAAATTTTTATGTTTTTTCTTTTTTATATTTTTTAACTTTATTTCAAATTTGCTTAAAAATTTTTCAATTAAATATTATACTTTTTAAAGTAAATTTTACGAGTAATTTTCTTACATTATTTACCATTACAATTGTTTCATTTTTAACTAATTATTCTTAGTCTAAATTCATCAATTTAGTTATAAAGTATGATTTTTGCAAGGTGGTGTATAGTTCTTATGTATACTATTGTAAGGCTTATAACATTTTACCTTTATCCCTCTATTCCGAAGCTTTTTCGGAAATTAATTCTTAACTTTATATAGATTTTACACAATAAAATAAGTCTACTTTGGTGTTTATTTTTATTGAAATATCAATATTAATGGTTTTACGTATTTATTTTGTCTTTTAAGTATATTTTTAAGTGTTTATTTTTATACTTTTTTTGTTTATCTACATTTTCTCTTTTTCTCTCTGTTCCGATATTTTCTAGTAATTTTATTATTTAACTTATTAATATTCCTATATTTTTTGTTTGCTTAAATTATCTATCCTATAAATCTATTTTATTATTATAATGCTTATCTAAATTTCTTTGCCTTTCATCTATCTTTTTCTAATTTATTTGGTCTAATTTTATTTTCCATTTTTTGTTATTATATCTATTCCATTTTTTTACATTTCTCTTCTTTATTTTTATCTTTTTTTATAATTTTTTCTTTTATTTTATTTATTTTAAATTTTATTTATTTTTTTACTTTAAATTTTGGATTTTTATATAAATTTTATTTTAATAAAAATATTTTTTTATATTACTTTTTACTTTAAAAAATTTTTTTTAATTAGATTATAATTAATTTTATTATTTAGTTTTTTACTTTTTTAATTTTTGTTTTAAATATTTTTTTAATTATCGTTTTATTATAAATTAATTTTTATAATAAAATTTTTTTAAATCAAATATTATTTTTAACTTTTACTTTTTTTTATAAAATTTTTTCATTTTATATTTTTTATTTTAAATTAATTTAATTAATTTTTTTTAATATCAATTTTAATATTTTTATTATAATAATTTTTTTATTTATATATTTATTATATATTTTATTTTCTTATTTATTTTATTAAATTTAATTTTCATTTAATTTCATTTTAATAATTAATTTATTTAATAAATTTAAATTATTTTTTAAATTATTTATTATATAATTTTTTAGTAATGCTATTATCATTACATATTATTTTGATAATTTTATATCTATTATACTTGCAAATATTTTAATTAATTATAAGATAGTTTTATGGTCATTTTTGAGACTAATTTTATTACATTATTTACCATTATTCTTGTTTCATTACTATCTCGTTTTTACATACTATATTTCTACTATATAATTATAAAATTCTTTTTTTGTTCTTGTCTGTTTAGTTTTTATGTATACTATTATAGTAACTATACTATTTTTACCTTTTCTCACTATTCCGAAGCTTTTTAAAGGTTTATTTTTGTGCTTTTTACTTTTTATTTTTTATAAAAGTACTATGTTTTTATCTATATTTTTATTGAAATATCAGTCTAGTTTAGTTTATGCTTATATTTTGTCTTTTAGTTATATCTTTTTAAACCTATTTTCATGCTCTTTTTTATTAGCTATGTTTTCTTCTTTCCTCTCTGTTCCGATGTTTTAGCTTCTTTATATTTTTATATATAAATGTTTATCAATTTAGTTATTTGCATTATATTATCCTGCTTATTAGTTCATTGTATACTTCTATTCCTTAATCCTGTTTTTTTACTTTTTGGATACGCTAAATTCCATTTTGTCTTTTCAATTTTATTTCCAAATATTGTTATTATATTGACTTCGTTTTTTTATAATATTATATCTTTGCTTTATATTTTTCATAATTTTTTTATTTATTATTTGTAAATTAAATCTATTTTAAATTATTTAATTTATTATTTAACTTTTATTTAATTTTTATCTATTTTATTTAATATAAATATTTAATATTTTATTCTTTTATTTTAATTAAAATATTTTTACAATTATTTTATAATTTTATTTGTTCGTAATTTTTATTTTTTTTATATTAAAAATTTTTTAAATTATTTTTTAAATTTTATTTTTTATTTTAAAAATTCATTTTACTTTTTTTTCTTTATTTATTTTTTTATAAAAATTTATTTTAATTTAATTTTATATTAATTATTTCTTATTTATTTATAATTTAAATTATAAATTAAATTTTTATATTATTTTTTTATTTATTTTATTAAATTATTTTTCTATTAATAATATAATTTTACTTTTTATTATTTATAAATCTTTATTAAATTATTTTTAATTTATTTAATAAAGACTTTAAAATAATTTACATATAATTTTTTATTATTTTTTTAATATTCTTATTATTTATTTTAAAAATTTCTTAAAAATTTATTTATAACTTATAAGATCAAATTTAAGCAGTTTTTAATTACATTTTTTCCCATTATACTTAATGTTCATTTCTTCCAATTTTTTTGTAGCATTACTTCTTATCTTTAACTATCAATTTTAATTTTTGCATGTATCTGTTTAGTTTTTATGTATACTCTTTCTTGTTGTATTATTTTTTTATTCATTTTCACTATTCCGAAGCTTTTTACCAGTTTATTTTTATAATTTTTATCTTATGTTTGCTCTAATCTTACTGTATAATTGCATTCATTTTTATTGAAATATCCATATATATGATTTTATGCTTACATTTTGTCTTTTAGTTATACTTTTTTTAGTATATTTCTATGCCCTTTTTATACAGCTATATTTTCTCTTTTCCTCTTTGTTCCGATGTTTTATAAGTCTATTATTTTCTATATGTTTTTTACTTCTGTTATTATTTTACTTATACTTTATAACATATTAATCTGCATATTAATAAATTAATTTTCTCTTATACTTCATCTGCATTTTTTACTTTTTGGTTATGCTATTTTACCTTTTTATATCTTTGTTTTTATTTCCAAAAATTAGTATTTATAATCCTTTGTTTTTTACTGTTATATTTCATTTATTTTATTTTTTATATATTTTTCTTATATTTTTTTATTTATTTTATATTTATTACTTTTATTTTTTATTAATTTAATTATTAACTTATTTATATCCTTTTTAATTATTTTATTTTTAAAAAATTTCACCTTTTATATTTAATAATTTAACTTTTATATTTTATATTTTATATTTAAAGTATTATTATTTTTATTTTAAATTTACTTTTTTATTTTTTATATTCAATTTATTATTTTTTTAAATAATTAAAATATAATTTATTTTATTATTTATTTTATTTTCTTATATTTAAATTAAATAATTCTCTATTTATTTTTACTCTAATTGCATTTATTAATTTATATAAAAAAATAACACAAATTAAATTTTAATTTGTGTTATTTTTATTTTATTATTTCTCTTCTTCTTCTTTTTCAGAAATCTTTTCTATGCTTACTACTTTTCCTTCGTTTGTTCTCATTAGTGTAACACCTTGTGTAGATCTTCCTAATATGCTAATTCCTCCTACATTTAGTCTTATTATTGTTCCTGTATCTGTTATTAGCATTACATCATCTGTTTCATCTACTATTCTTATTCCTACTATATTTCCTGTCTTTGGAGTTATTTTATATGTTATTACTCCTTTTCCACCTCTTGTTTGTACTCTGTATTCTTCTAGCTCTGTTCTTTTACCAAAACCATTTTCTGTTATTGCAAGTAGTGTTGCTTTACTTCCTGCAAGTATCGATTCCATTCCTATAACTTCATCATCATCATTTAATCTTATTCCTATAACACCTTGTGATTTTCTACCCATTGGTCTAACATTTTTCTCATCAAATGTTATAGACATACCCATTTTAGTTACAAGAACTACATTATCTTCGCCATCTGTTAGTCTTACATCTATTACTTCATCATCTTCTCTTAATGTTATTGCTTGTAAACCGGTTTTTCTAGCTGAATTATATTCCATAATAGGTGTTTTCTTAATAAATCCTTTTCTTGTTCCAAATAATAAGTATTTACCTTCTGCAAAGTTTGGTATTGTTATAATTGCAGATACTTTCTCTCCTGCGTCTAGGCTAAGTAGATTTACAATTGCAGTACCTTTTGCAGTTCTACCTGCTTCTGGTATTTCGTATCCTTTTAATCTATACAATTTTCCTCTATTAGAGAAGAATAATATAGTATCATGTGTTGATGCTGTGAAAATTTCTTTTACAAAATCTTCTTCTCTTGTAGATATACCTGTAATACCTTTTCCTCCTCTTTTTTGGCTCTTGTATGTATCTACTGGCATTCTTTTAATGTATCCAAAATGTGTTAATGCAATAACTGTTTGTTCTTCTTTTATTAAGTCTTCTACATTAATTTCACCTTCTGCTGCAACTATTTTAGTTTTTCTTTCATCACCAAATTTTTCTTTTATTTCTAATAATTCCTCTTTTATAATTTCTAGTACTAGTCTTTCGCTTCCTAATACTTCTTTTAAATGAGCAATTAATTTTAAAAGTTCGTTATATTCTTCCTCTATTTTTTCTCTTTGCAAACCAGATAGTGTTTTTAATCTCATATCTAATATAGCTTGTGCTTGTACATCTGTTAGTCCAAATCTTTTCATTAATCTTTCTTTTGCATCATCATAAGAAGATCTAATAATATTAATAACTTCGTCTATATTATCTATTGCAATTCTTAATCCCTCTAAAATATGAGCTCTTGCTTCTGCTTTATCTAGTTCAAATTTTGTTCTTCTAATAACAACATCTTCTCTATGTGCAATATAGTAATCTAAGCATTGTCTTAATGTTAATATTTTAGGTTCTCCATTTACTAATGCTAACATTATAATTCCAAAAGTATCTTGCATTTGTGTATTTTTATATAATTGGTTTAGAACAACTTGTGGATTAGCATCTCTTTTAAGTTCAATAACTATTCTTACTCTGTGCTCTCTATCAGATTCATCACGTAAATCAGATATACCTTCTATTCTTTTTTCTCTTACTAAATTTGCTATATTTTCTATTAATTTAGCTTTATTTACTTGATATGGAAGTGATGAAACAATAATTCTTTGTCTATTATTATTTCCTTCCTCTATTTCTGCTTCTCCTCTTACTGTTATTTTTCCTTTTCCAGTAGTATAGGCTTGTTTAATTCCTTCTCTTCCTAGAATAATACCTTCTGTTGGGAAATCTGGCCCTTTTATAACAGCCATTAATTCTTCATCTGTTACATTATCTTCATCTATTATTTTTATTAACCCATTAATAATTTCTGTTAAATTATGTGGTGGTATATTTGTTGCCATACCAACGGCTATACCAGAAGAACCATTAACTAAAAGTGTTGGTATTTTTGAAGGAAGTACAGTTGGTTCTTGTAATCTATCATCATAGTTTGGCATAAAATCTACTGTGTTTTTCTCTATATCTGTAAGCATATATTCAGCTATTTTAGACATTCTAGCCTCTGTATACCTCATAGCAGCAGCTCCATCACCATCTATTGAACCAAAATTTCCGGTGTCCATCTATTAACATATATCTTAAAGAAAAATCTTGTGCCATTCTAACCATTGCATCATAAACAGAAGAATCTCCATGTGGATGATATCTTCCTAGAACAGAACCAACGGTATTAGCACACTTTCTATAAGGCTTGTCTGATGTAATTCCATCTTCGTACATAGCATACAAAATTCTTCTGTGAACTGGTTTTAAACCATCGCGAACATCTGGCAAAGCACGTGAAACAATAACACTCATTGCATAATCAATATAAGCAGTTCTCATTTCTTCATCAATGTCACGTTCGATAATATTTTCTTGTTGTTCGTCCATTTTTTTACCTCTTTTCCGTTAAATCTACTTCCCTTGTATTATACTAAACCGTAAGCAAATTTGCAAGTAAATTTAAGTTTTATGATTAAAAAAAATCAAAAATTCTAATTTAAAATTTTTAATACTTTTTTACTAATTTTGACAACATTCGACATGTAATATCATTTAAAATTATTTTTAATAAATGGAGGAAAATATATGAAAAGAATGGGAAATTTATATCAAAATATTTGTCAAATGGAAAACATAAAATCTGCATATAATGAAGTTTGTAAAAACACAAATAATAAAAGACGTGTAGAAAATCTGCGAGAGTATAAATCAATTTATATATCAAGAATTCACGATATTTTAATAAATAAAAACTATGTAGTAGGGCCATATAATGTATTTACAATTTATGAACCAAAAGAAAGACTTATAGTTAGCCAAAATGTACAAGATAAAATTATAAATCATTTGGTGTCTAGATTTATACTATACCCAGCTATTTTACCCTGTTTACTAGATGTAAATGTAGCAAGTAGAAAAGATATGGGGACAAGTAGAGGTTTAGAATTAGCACAAGAATTTCATAGAAAATGTAAAATAAAATATAAAGAATATTATATTTTAAAATGTGATATAAGCAAATTTTTTGCTAGCATAAATCATGATATTCTAAAACAAAAAATACTAAGAAGAATAAAAGACAAAGATGCATTAAAAATTGTTTTTGACATAATAGACAGTAACACAAATGGCCTTTTCATAGGAGCTATGACAAGCCAAATATTAGCTATTTTTTATTTAAATGATTTAGATTATTTTATAAAAGAAAAACTAAAAATAAAATATTATGTTAGATATCAAGACGATTTTTTATTATTCCACCCAGACAAACAATATTTAAAATATTGTCTCCAAGAAATAAAAAAATTTTTAAGTAAAGAAAAATTAATATTAAATGCTAAAACTAGAATTTATAAAAATACAAATAATTTTTTATTTCTTGGTAGAAATAGTTTTGGAAAATATGCACGTTATAGAAATGTAAAAAGAAAATTAAAAGCCAAATATTATCTTTATACAGTAGGACATATATCATTAAATAGTTTTACATCTAGCTTAATTTGCTATAAAGGATTATGCAATAAAAATTTAAAATTTATGCCTAAAAAAAGATAGTACAAAAATGTACTATCTAAAATAGTGCTAAATTAAATTCCCTTTCAATTTAAAAAATAAATTTACTAACAAACTTAATTATCTATTTTAATTTTATAACAAGCAAAAAAGCATGTTAAAGGATAATGGTTTGTTTCTATCTAAAACTTCTCTTATTCCACCAGTAGTGGAAATAACCACAGTTTTTTAGAAGCTAGCGGACGGAACCCCGTGTTGCTGTTGTTATAGTTGTTGTTGTTCACGTTGCCGGTATAGTTCACGTTCATCAAGTTGTTAGAGTTGATGGCAGACGGAGAAGCGAGCCACATTCAACCACACCCTAATGCTTTTATCCAACCAGTAGTATATTTTACTATATCATATGAGTTTGTTCTTATTCTATTTTTTAGCTCTATATCTTTTTTAGGAAAATTATCCATTTGTTTATCTATTAATATTAAAAATTCTCTTATAAATTGTATTATTTTAAACTTCTCGTTTCGCATATACTATTTTTTCTACCTCTTTTATTATTTCTTCTATATTTTCTTTTTCTATGTCATTTTCTAATGATTTAGCAATTTTTTCAATTCGTCTTTTAAATTTTATATATTTAGTTGCTTTTTCAAAAATTTCTTCATATGTATTTAAATTTTTATTATCCATTTTAAAATCTACATCATAATTATTACGTGTATCTATCATCATATAATTAATTTTTAAATGTTCTAATTTTGCCATAACTTTTGAAATAGCCTTTTGTGGAAAGCCACAATTTTGCACATTTTCTTTTGTTTTAGTAATTTTATAGTCAAATATATATGCTAAAATACATGCATCTTTTCCAAAACAATTGTAAAAAGATCCGAACTTTATAACATAATAGATAATTTGGATGTACTTCTTTTATATTTTTTGCCATATTTAAAACACTCATATTTTTTAAAATCAGCGCCAACAGACACAAGGCCTGTTTTGGCGCATTATATCCCTTCTTCAAAATTTTCTACTTGATTAAGTATGTTCCATCAGTTTGCTTCTCCAACTGGATTCCAGATTGCAGACAAACTAGCGGACGGAACCCCGTGAGGCTGATGTTATAGTTGTCGTTGCCCACGCGGCCGCCATAGCGCACGCTCACCAAGCTGTTAGAGTCGCGGGCAGACGGAGAAGCGAGCCACATGTATGAACATTTATCTGTACTTGATTTTATATAATATAAGTCATTATCATCTTCTGCTCCACTTACACTGTCACTTGGGCTTCCTGTACTATCACTCCATTTTACTTGGTATCCTGTACTATTATATGTACATTCTATGTATCTATCATGTGTTGCTTTATATGATGCACACCATAACTCCAATGTTGGTCCTCCTATTGCATATTCGGCATATTTTGGGTTTGCGTATTTTGCACTCCATCTTGCCTCATCTAACATGAATGCTACTGCTTTTATATTTGTATTTATTGAACTTGGATTTTCACTTACATAACTTATCCATTTTGTTATTCTAGGGTCTGTTATATCCGCTGAACCTGTATAGTCCTTATATACATTATCAAACGATAACTGATATCCAGCACTTCCATTTTTATATAATGTATAATTTGCCGATGTCGGTGCATAATCATAATGTATATAGTCACTTGCTATTAAATATACATTGCTTTCATCTGCATAGAATATTCTCCATTTTACATTTGGGTCTCCACTTGGTGTTGTGTAATTTGTTACATATGCACCATAATCTGAGGCGGGAACTAATGCACCTTTTTTCCCTACTATTATTGTTTTTGTCGCACTTGCTACTGCTCCTGTCTCTTTTGTTACTGTACATTTTATTATGTGTGTTCCTACTGTTAATGTATTTGTATTTGTTACTACTGCATCTCCATTACTTGTGTCTGTATATTCTACATTTGTTATCTCTGCTGTTCCATTTGCTGAATATGTAAAGTAACTGCTTATTTCTATACTTGTTCCCTCGGTTATTGTTTCTGTTCCACTTGTTGTAACTGTTACTGTAGGATTGTTTTTATCTATATTGCTTATCGTTATACTACTTGCTATTAC
>CALXMH010000005.1 GCA_944389425.1 uncultured Clostridia bacterium | reverse complement strand
ATTTGCCCTCCTAGTCTTTTATAATGGAAAAAGACTAACCTTTTTGCCCTGTTAGTCTTTTTCAAGTGTTACATTTTACAAATGTTATACATTAAATTACTTTGCTTATAAGCTAAATATAGTATACTACATTAATTATTATATGTCAAATCTCAATTTTAATTTCATAAAAATTTAAATTTTACATTTGGAGGCGCCACCCGGATTTGAACCGGGGATCAGAGTTTTGCAGACTCGTGCCTTACCCCTTGGCTATGGCGCCTTATATTTTATTATATGCTAATTAATAATTTAAATTGACTAATTTTTATAAAAATTTGGAGCGGGAAACGGGGCTCAAACCCGCGACCTCTGCCTTGGCAAGGCAGCGCTCTATCAACTGAGCTATTCCCGCACTGATTGACAGTTATTATAATAACAAAATATGTAATAAATGTCAATAGTTTTTATATAAAAATAAAAATCCCTTATTTCTAAAAATCTGCTTGTATATTAATGTTATTTATTATTATATTTGTATAGTTTCCTATTATTTCTTCAAAATAATCTAGCACTCCTTTTTTATCTATGCTTCCTGTTGTTATTATTGGAATATTCATTATTTCTTTACCAGAAAGTATTACATGTATTTGTCCTATTTGATAATTATCTTTAATTGGTGCTTCAAGTGTTTTACTGCATTCTATTTGTATTTTTATGTTGCTTAGTTCTGCTTTGTTTATTGGGTATAAATCAAAATTATAGCTATAATTTATATCTATATTTACAGAATTTTGTTTTCCTTTTATTATTTCAAAATCATTCAAATTATTGTTTTTCCAGTTTTCAAATTCTTCTTCTATTTTTTCTTTTATATTTATTCTTTCAAAATTTTTATAATTATATTCTATTAATTCAATACTGTCTTTCGTTCTATACTTTTTTGTGTCAGCTCCTAGTACAATAGTTATAATATTCCAATCATTTCTTTTTACAGATGTCACCAAGCATCTTCCAGCAATGTTGGTAAATCCGGTTTTTACTCCATTTACTCCATCTAAATTTCCAAGTAGTTCATTAGTGTTTGTTATTGTAACCGGATTTGAATTAATCGATATTGTTGTTTGCTTTGTATTTACAATTTTCGCAAATTCTTCTATGTTTAATGCATAATCTGTAAGAAGTGCAAGTTCATATGCTGTTGTGTAATGATTTGGGTCATCTAAACCGTGTGGTGTAACAAAATGAGTATTTTCAAGTCCTAACTCTTTTGCTTTATCATTCATCAATTGGGCAAATCCTTCTACACTGCCTCCTATATGAAGTGCTATTTGAATTGCAGCATCATTTCCAGAACGTAATAATAATCCATATAGTAAATCTTTTAGTTTTATTTTATCGCCTGTATTTAGTCCTAATCTTGACCCTCCTATGTTTGCTGCTTTTTTTGAAACTTCTATTACATCATTTAAGTTTCCCTTTTCAAGTGTAACTATTGCTGTCATTATTTTTGTTGTAGATGCCATTGCTCTTTTTTCATTAATGTTTTTACCAAATATTACAGTTTTAGATTCTCTATCAAATATAATTGCAGCTCTTGAATTTAGTTTTGGTGGATTTGAATTTATTTGGTTATTTACATTTTGTATTTCTTCCCAAATTTCCTCGGCAGGAAAAATTTCTAAATCTACATTGTCTGCATAACATATTAAAGTAAGAATATTTAGTATTATGAAAAATAATATTATAATTTTTCTTAGCATAAAAACTCACCTTTAAAAGAGTATTCCTTTTAGGTGAGTTTTATGATTATTTACCTATAAACATTTGTACAAAGATTTTTCCATATTTACTACTACTTACAACCGCTACTCCCGTATAATTATAGCTATTGTTTAGAATATTATTTCTATGACTTTCAGAATTCATCCATGCCTCAACCGCTTTTTTATTATCTGCATTTCCTGCTATATTTTCTCCTGCTGTTTTATAAGTTATTCCGTTGGATTTCATCATTTCAAATGGTGAACCATATGTTGGAGATTCATGTGCAAAATAGTTATTATCTATCATGTCTTGTGCTTTTATTCTAACAATATTTTGCAAATCATCATCTATTTGTAATGGATTTAGTCCATTTTTCGTTCTTTCGCTATTTATTAATTCTAATATTTCTTTTTCATCTTCTGTTAAAGATGATGTTATTTCTTCTGTAACTTCTCCTGCTCCTACATCTGTTGTTTCCTCTACTTGTTTTACATATTTTGAATTTAAACATCCTACTATATCTTCATCTGTTTGTACTATATACCAATCATTTAATTTTGCATATATTTGTATGTAATCTCCATTTTTTAATATGTCTATAACTCCATAATCTGTGCTTGGTCCGCTTCTTAAATTTAGTCTATCCACTGCTACTTGTCCATTTTTAAATTCTGGCTCTACACTTTCTAACATTCCTAATGTATTAATACTCATTAATTCGCCTAAAATAACTATTGCTAACACTAGTATAAATAAAATTCTTTTTTTCATATTATCTACCTCCTAATTATTCATATAGATAATACCCACTTTTTTATTATTTATACATTTTTTATAAAATTTTTTTAAAATTTTATTTTTATAGCAAAGTCATCTATTGGATTCTTCCCATTTTCATAGTCTTCATCGCTTTCATAGATTCTTATATAATCAAATAACATATCTTGAATTACTGTATCTTCATCATAAAATATTGTAAATTTTACAGAAAAGTTTTTAGTTTCTAGCTTGTCTAATATAATTGGTTCTAACACCTCATCTGCTCTTCTTTTTAATCCTTCTGATGTATCTAATGCTATTTCATAATCAACTGAATAATCTGAATATACTATATAATTTTCAGATTTATTTGTAATGTTTAAATTATATACAATGTTATCATATTTTACATCTACACTTTCTATTTTTATTTTCATGTATTCATCTTCATACATATAGCTTAAATTTTGCCTTCCAACATATTCTCTTATAGAAAGTTTTAGTTGTCCATTTTCTTTTTTTACAATATATTTTTCACTATATACTTGCTCATCTTTTTCATTATTTAATCCTGATGCCAGTATATCATTTAATATATTTACTGTATATATATATACTTCATCTTTATTAGAAAAATTTTGTATATTATATATTTTTTTATTTGGAAATACGGAATCTACATATTGTTTAAAAAGTTCCATATCTGGATATATATTATTTTTGCAATCTTCCGTTAATAAATTATATGCAGCTTCATAGTCTTTATTGTTGCAGTTTTCCACAAATTGTCCTATTAGCTGTTCAACAGGGTCTTGCAAATCTGTTGGTACATTTCCATTTTCCATTACAGATTCATGTGGTTTATAATTTGTTTGTATTTCTGGTACATCTTCCATTTTTCCAACAAAATAATTTATTGCAAGTATTACTCCCCATACAAATAATATAATTATTATTTTTTTACCATGCTTTTTAAAAAAATCTATTATTGTTGTTTTTATTTTTGTTCCCAAAATTTCACCTCTTATATTAAACTTGGAAAGATAATGTAAATTCGCCAAAATCTGTCTCGTATATAACAAATTTTTGTTCAAAATATTGTGTAATTTCTTCGTTTAGGGCATCATATATCCTTACTGTTAATATATAATATGTTCCTTGTCTATCTATATCTGTATATTCAACGCCTAAAAATTCTGGATAATTTTCGTTAATATAAGCTTCAAATTCACTTTGAGTAGGGAAATAATTTTGTTTAAATTCAGGATATAAATATTCATAAGCTTTTGAAAAATCCCTTGCATCTATTACATTTATATATTCTGTAAAATACTCATGAATTCTATCTGTTTCATTCATGCTTTTAAGTTTTAAAATTCTGTCCTCTTCTACTTCATTAATTATTTCATCTTCTACAATATCTACTCCTTCTGTTTTGCTTTTTTCTTGTTCGTATCTTGCTATTATTTCATTGTTTTTCATTGTTGGAGTTAATATTTTATTTGTATAAATATATACACATGTAGCAATTATTGCTATAAGTATTATAAATAGTAGAATGGTTCCTTTGTCTAATTTTTGCATAATATTCTACTCCTCTCCATTTACAGATTCAAAAATTATCATTGGTGATGTAAGCATATCATTTGCAATATATATTTTAAAATATAATTTACAAGTTTTATAATTAATTGCTATATTTACACTATCATATTTTTCGTCTTCTATATATGATGAAGTATCAATTACTGAATCTATATATTCTGTATCATTTATGCTTTTACCTTGAATATTTACAGATAGCATACTTAATTCTTGTATTGTTGTTATTCCTGCTGATGATATTAAGTTTGCTTTGTTATTTTCAAAATATGTGTTTAATTCTGCTGCATTTAGTCCTTCTAAATCATTTTGAAGAGTAGTAATATTTTGGTGAACTAATTCGTATATTTTTTCGTATAAATAATTTAAGTCTAAATTACCATTATATTTTTCCTCTAAAAATTCTCTATTTTCTGGGAATATCCTTATTTTAAGTGCTGCCTCTAATTCTGGATCTTCCCCCTCTTGCATTATTTTATACTCCTCGTATGTATATTCATGAATAGGGTCTACAAAGAATATCATATATGTTAATAAGCATATACTTATTATTATTAAAATTATTAATATCCCTTTTATTCCTTTCATTTTTTCCCTCTTTTCATTTAAATTAAATTGTCTCTAACACTTATACTGTTTCTACTTTCATCTTGCATTTTTATTACCATATCTTTTCCTGCAACTGTTTCTGCTATTGGTGTATTTGTACTTATTTTATCTCCTACTTTTAATGCAGAGTCCATTTGAACTCCACTCATTATAAAAATTTTATCTTTTAAGTTGCTTGGAGATGTTATTCTAATTTGAACTGCATTATCAGATATTTTTTCTATGCTACCACCTACTGCTGAGTATACTCCTGTGCGATTTGGCATTTCTGCGGTTTTAATTGTTGCATCATTTCCATTATATAAAATCTGTGCTGTTTTTCCTCCTAATAGATTTTTTAATCTATATGAATTAGAAGTACTAGTTCCAGAATTTCCGCTACCAGAAGAACTTCCTCCTGATGATGAAGAACCACTTCCTCCTGTTAGACTTCCACTTAAATCCCAATCTTCCTCTTCATTTGTCACTTTACTTGTTAATATTTTTTCGTCTTGGAATTTTACTCCTTTACTTGTAACCCATTCTTTTAAGTCTCTTAAAACATATTTTGCATCATCACTAGTTTGTGCCGCTCTCTCTAACATTACTATTACATTTTTCATGTCATCTCCTAATGTTATTTTACTTTTTACTGCGGTTGTTCCAGATGTTATAAATCCATTTATTCCATCTACTTTTTCCCATTCTCCATTTGTAAATAAATCTTCCAATGTTTCATTAACATCTGATCTTATTGGTTCTTTTACTTGATATATTTCTCCTGATTTGTATGTTGTTACATCAAATTTATTATATTTACTATTAACTGTTGTTGGTCTTGTTTCTACATAAGCATCATCTGAACTTGCAACTTTTAAATCTTTAAATTTTAAGTCTCTATACCAATGATTTTCAACACTTGTTATATATGGTGTATATTTTTCTTTTGTATTTTTTTCTTCATAATCTCTTGCGTCTTCAATCTCCGCATATGTAACTCCAATATCATTTTGTGCTTGTTCTACTGCATTTTGATATGAATATACTGGTCTTCTTTGTGCAGCATTTACTTGTTGCATATAATTCCATAAAACTTTTACTCTATTATCTAGCTCTTGTTTTGTTTCGTCTAACGTCATTCCTCTATACTTTAATCTTACAACTTCTACTGTTTTATGAAGTCTTATGTTTACTTTTGTATCAAATTCTTGTCTTGTAGCTATTGACTCTGCGAAATCTGGAGCCATAGTTCCTAAATGCATTGCTAATAAAAATTCTATTGGTTTACCATATCTCCCCGTCCAGCCATCTAGATTATATATACATTTTGTTTCTGTTTCTTGCAATTGTCCTGCGACATTCTTTTTTTCATTTATTGTAAGTACTAGTTTTCTATTTTCTCTATCTATATCTGGTGTAATTGTTAGTTCTACTGGAATCCCACCAGCTCCATTACTATTCTCACTAGCCAGTTCGTCCCATTCAACTCTTTGTCCATCAATAATTATCTCTTCAACGGCATCTATTTGTGTTGATACATTTAGCATTCCTGTTCCAAATTCTGAATTTTGTGCTCCTTCCGGAGTTGCTTCTTGATTTACTGGAAATATACTTACACCATCCCACCATCTAAGTAAACTGCTTATAGATACAGTAGATAGCATATATGTTCTATTTTCTGCTGCTAAATATTCTACTAAGGCATCACTACTTACAGCTGTTATTTCTCCTGCCTCATTTTCTTGTAAGTCTTCTTTTTCTTCATCTGTTACAAATCCATATCCAACTAAATCAAATCCCATTAAATCTATATATTTAGCGACATCTAATACATGTTGTTCTGTAACTTCTGCATAATCATCGCCTTCTGTAACACTTACCAAAGCTGATTTTATTTGTGTCCAAAGTTCATCTGCCATTTGAACAATTTGCCCTCTTAGCATATCTGGCCCTGAAAATATGAAAACTAAAATACTTATAAGAAGTATTATTGCTAGTATTACACCCAATATTGCAGCAATATATGGAAGCAAAGCTAGAATACTTCTTTTTACAGCTGTGCTACCTGCATTTATAGCATAATTTCCTGCTTTTTTTATACCATTAGCCACTTCTTGTCCAGCCTTTTTTGCAGCACGTTTACTTGTACTTGGCTCTTGATTTTGCTCTTCCGATGAATACATTTCCTCAAAATCATCTTCATTATTTGCCATTTTCTCACCTTCTTTTTAAAAGGGATAATGGTGTAGGGCTTTTATACCATACTCATTATCCCCATTATTTTATTAGTCATTTGGTTTTATATCTTTATCTATAATTTTTCCCATTGTTTCTATTACTTTTTCATTTGGATCTTCATCATAATTTTGATTATATATACTTCTCATAGCATGTAATGATTGTACATATTGACGTTCTGATGGCTCTTTTATATCATTTATTTTGTTACTATTCATACTCAAATACTCTCTTGCCTGTTGAATGTCTGCATCTTTGTTATATTCTGCTCCGTGTTTATGATTACTAAAAGCAGTTGCTAATGTTCTTTCATTATTTTTTATATTTGATTCTTTTATATATTCTTCTAATTTATTTATTTTTTGAGTATAACCTGAATTATCCTCAATATATTCTTGTATTTTCTTTCCTACTGCCATTGAACCTATTGCATTACCAATATCTGCTCCTCCAAGTCCCGCAAGAGAGCCTCCTATTGCAGCACCTGCTATTCCAGATGTTGCCATATTTCCCTTTACAAATCCTTTTGCGGCTCCTTTTACCAGGTTTGTCGCATCATTTGATAGCCTTTTTAAATTAGAGCTATTTGTATTATATACTTCTGGCATTTCTACATATGGAATATCACTAGAAGTAGTTGATGCTTCTGTTTTATTAGCAGCATTTGATGTCATACTATCATTTGTTGTAGTACCTGCTTGTGTATTTACTTTTACATTTTCTCCTGACATAGTTGCATTATAGTCACTTGCCATTGCTTCTGCATATTTACGTCTTTCTGCCTCAATACGCTCTTGCTCTGCACGTTTTCTTGCATCTTGTTCAAAGCTTCTCATATTTCTATAATCTATATCTTCTCCTGCTCCACCACTTAATTTTCTACTTAATTCTTCTGATGATAGACTATTTGTATTTCCACTTTCTTGAACATTACTTGCTGCAATATTATTACTTGCAACTAAGCTAGATGTTTGTCCTCTTGTACCAGCATTTGTAGCTACTGGTGCTTTTCCTACATTTGAAGGTGCTTTTTTTCCACCAGAAGGTTTAAGTTTTCCATATGCTGCTGAAAGTACAGCTGCTGTTGCTAATGCACTTCCTGTTGATTTTGAATCTATTCCAAATATTTTCTTTACTAAGTCTTCTGCTTGTAATATAAAGAACATTGTTACTATAACAAGTACAGCAGAAGCAAGTGTTCCTTCTCCTTGTAATGCATTCATTGCAATTGCAACAAAAGCTACATATATTAAGCAGTGAAATGGTTGTATAAGCACATTGTGCAAAAATTCTCTTAACCATGTAGAAAACGCTTCTGCTTTACCATTTCCAGCTTTATCTATTGAATATGTAATTGTTATAATTGGAGATATTAATATTAAAAATGCTACTGTTATCATACGTTTTATGTACATTATTAAAAATATAAATGTTAATGCAACTATACATAAATATACAATTGCAGAACTCCAACTAATTGTTGCTAATGGATAAAAGCTTTGTGTAACAAGTGCTCTTATATAATTTCCAAAGAAAACAGAATTACTTTCTGGTAGTGCATTATCTTTTACAGACGAAATCATATCTACCAATACATTATTAACATTTATTGTTATTAATATTATATAATGAAGTAAAAATACCATAGCTAAACTTACAACCCAGTTTACAAGCATTTTTTTATAATTTACTTTACTTTCTGGGTTTGATGCCATTACCATTCTTATACCTATATAAATAAGCACACACAATAATATTATAATTGCCATTGTTCTTAAAGTCATATACCAACTAGCAACACTTTCTTTTAGTGATTTAATTGGATTATTACTTCCAGATAATGATTGCTGATTATCACCTGTTCCAAATGAAGTCATATTAAAAAAGTTTATATCTGTAATTGCTAGTCTATTAAATAATATATCTTCTGGAGTTATTACAGTTACTGTTCCACTATTAGCAGAACCTGCACTTTCACCAACTACTGTTCCTAGGAATTGAAATACTCCACCTATAATTACAATTTTTAATCTTTCAAAATATGTAAATATACCAACTAATCCATCTGCTACTGTTCCTATTGTTATTTCATTTGCAGTTTCTACTTCATCCATTATTTCAGATGGATTACCAACAACTCCTGTAGTGGCAGGTGGCTCTGTTACTGTTTGACTATTCCCACTATTATTTTCACCATTACCGCCAATCAAAAGAAAGACCCATAACAGCATTTGTACCTATGAAATTAAACATTAGAATACTAATTATTATTAGTATTAGTAATTTTCTTACTTTTCCCTTTATCATATTAAACCTCATACATAATGTCTATTTTATTTCGTACTTAATCCAAATAATTTATTATATACTTCTTCTGCTTTTATTACTCCAATAAAGAATACTATTGCTATCATTGGTGCTTTTAATGCTATTGCAGATGCTGAAAATACAAATATCGTATACATTAGTGCATGTACTGCTTGCATAAATGCATTACTTAAAAATAGTTTTACCCATGTTGTATAAGCTTGTGCTTTTCCATCATTTGCTTTGTCTATTGGGTATGTTACTGTTATAAGTGGAGCTATTATTACTAAAAACCCCATTGTTAATAATCTTTTAAAATACTTTAAAAAGAAATAAACTTCATACCCTACTATTATAACATATGTTATAAAATATAGCAAAATTGACCATATACTTTCTTCTGTTTCAAACACATCTATTGTTTTTCCTATTATCTCTGTCTCAAAATTATTATCTAACATTGTTGTAGGTATAAGTGAAATAAAGAAATTTGTTGCTTTTAGTATTATTACAATTCCATAATGTAGTGTAAACAATAATGCAAATCCAATAATCCAGTTTTTAAACATTTTTTTGTAATTAACTTTATCTTCTGGATTTGACGCCATTGCCATTCTTATACCTATATAAATAAGAGTTACAATACTAAGTATTTGAGCTAATCTTAATGAAACATAATACCATGAAGCTACTGATTCTTTTAGTTTTGAGCTCACAGCAGAGTCATCTGTTGTTACATCAAAAAAATCTACATTAAATAATGGAACTTGTCCAAAAACAGCTTTTTCTATTGTAAACCAATTTACTTTTGAAGCATCAAAATACTCAGTAAATGATGATCCTGTATATATTTCTTCTGAATCTCCTACTGTTACAAATGTCATTAACAATTGTAGTGAATATGGGATAAAGCTAAATATTTTTACTATTATTCTTACTATCACAGTTGCTAAATTACCTGCTTCCCCAAGTACAACTGAACCAACTTGTGTAATTCCACCCCATACATCGCTTACAATTGGGATTTCTGTTGATTCAACATCCTGCATTGTTTCTTTTTCGACTTCATTTCTGGCATTTTGTCCTTCTAGGCTTTCCATTTTTATTGTATCAGTTGCGAAGGCGAATTGTGGAAGGAGTGCATTAAATAATATGACAATAATTGTAATTGATAATATTAACTTCTTACTCATTCCTCACACCTTCCATTAAATTTTTATTTTTTTAGTTTATTTAAGTTTGTTTCTATAAATTCAAATTCTTTCTTCGTTGGTTTAATTGATATAATTGCTGTATCTTCTCCAACTTTTAATAGTCCTTCACCTCTACTACAAGTTGTAAGGAAATATGCTTCTCCTTCGCTTAGTTTAAATACTTCTTTTATATAAGATATTTCAGATTTATCTTGTGCTAAAAATAATTTGGTGTCTGATGATGTAAGTACTGCTTGTACTTCTGCTTTTTCATAGAAATCTTGGAATTTCTGTGAAATAACTGCAAGAGATACATTTCTTTTTCTAGCACGTCTTGCCATTGTGTTTAAGAAATCTACCGCTTCTGGATATGGAAGTAACATCCATGCCTCATCTACTAATACCCTCTTTTTAGCAGCTTTTGATTTATCTTCACTATTTTTCTTAACATATTTTTCCCATATCCAAGATAATAATATTTGTTGTGCAAGTGGTCTTGCAAATCTTTCTTCTAGTCCAGATATATCTAGGTTTATAAATGGAACACCTTCTAATAAATCAAATGTAGATTGTCCATCAAAATATGCCATCTGTCCATCATATTCTCTTACATATTGTCTCATAACTTTTATTAAGTAACTATAATGGAATCTATAATCTGGGTTATCATTCTTTTTAGCATTTACTACTAATCTTTTATACCATGAACCTATTGTTGGCATTTCTTTTTTAGTTCTTCCTAAATAATTTCTATTAACAATTGGTCCATCATTTACATATAAGCTTTCTACATTATTTGTAATTCCATGTGCAGCATATTCTTCTGCAACAGATTCTGCTATGATTTGTTTTGTAAGCTCATTTACTTCTTGACTTCTTGTACTACCTCTTGCCATTGTTAGTAATGCTTGTGTTACGTCTTCTACTTTGTTTTCAACATTTAACATTACTCTTTCTTTGCCTGTTATTTCATCTTTTACTATCTCTGGTTCTATATCAAATAAATTTATTATAGTTTTTGAGTTTGGACTTATTGTTACATTAATTCCTCCTAATGCTTCTGCAACTACCCCATACTCGCCTTCTGCATCTAGTGCTAAGCTTTCTATTCCCATTAATACAGATGAACGTGCTGTTAATACTTTTATTGTAACACCTTTACCAGCACCAGATTTTCCAAATACAACCATGTTATAGTTTGTAAGTGTTGGACTGAAATTATCAAATAATATTGGAAGTCCTGTTTGTCTATTAAATGCGATTGGTATTCCTTTATCATGTCCAACTTCTGATGTAAAGAAAGGAAATACTGTTGCCATTGAGCTTCTGTCAAATGTATGCATTTTTTTAACTTTATTATCACAATAAGGCATATTAGACCTAAATGCTTCATCTTGTATTGCCCATGCTGGTTTTATACCTATTAGAGTTTTAGACATTTCAGATGCCAATAGCTCTGTATATTTATCTAATTCTTCTAAACTATAAGCAAATAATGTACATATTATTGAAGCTTCAAATAGTTTATTAAATCCTGCTGCTATTTCATCTCTTAGTGCCTCTGCTTCTGCTCTTTTTTGTGCCATTATTCTTTCTCTGTTTATATCGCCTCTATCTAATGCAACAATTCTTTCGGATTCAAGTTCGTTTATTTTTCTATTTAAGTCTGTTTGTGAGGAACTTTCACTTATAGGATTAATAAATACAGAAACATTTATATCTCCAAATGTATACATACTTCTTAAAAATTCTGGGAATGTACACATTCTTGGGATTGTTGTAACTAACATACTTCTTGCATATCTTGTACTACTTGATGTTATCTCCAAATAATTTGTATGGCTAGCATCAATTCCTGCTGGTGCTATTAAGTCTTTTATATTTTTTACATTTTTGCTTATAATGCTTTCGCTATTATAATCTGTTTTAACAATATTTTCTGATTTATTCTTTTTGTTTCTTTTGTCTTTTCCCATTATATATTTCTCCTCCTCAAATACTCTCTTAGCTTACTTTTGTTTCTTCACTATTTTGTTCTTCTGTTTTCTTTTTTCTACCTCTTTTTTTCTTAGGAGGTTCTTCTTGTAATTCTTCCTCTTGCTCCTCTTGTTCTTCTTTTGCCTCTCCATTTATCTCTTTTTTTGTTCTTTCATATAAATCATCATCCATTTGAGATTTATATTCTTCTATTAATTGCAGTGCTTTTTCTTTTACTTTTTCTCTTTTCTTTTCTTTATTTGCTAATTCTTTTTCTCTTTTCTTGTCTGCTGCAATAATACTTTCTGTTGCTAAATCCACAGCTTCTAAGTTTATTTGTTCTTCTAATTTTTCTTGTTTCTTTTGAAGAACGTCTTTTGCAGTATTGTATAAAGAGTCATATTCTGCATCTAATGCTTTTGATAATTGTAATAATTCTGAATCGTCTCTATTATATGCTATGTATAGAAGTTCTGCTAATTCTTCTGAATTTAATATTTTGCCAGTTACTTCTGATGCTGCAAGTGATCTCATAACTGACTGACTTCTTGTAAATAATTCTTGGAAACATAAATCATCTATTTCTTCTTTTGAATAATTTGAAAGTGAGCCATTTTCACTTGCATAATATGAAACTATTACATATGTTTTTTGTTGTAAAACATTTTTATTTAAACTCATTCTTCCAATATATTCTGCTATATCTGCGCCATATTCTAGTACATTTTCTTTTCTTTTTTCTTCATATTTTAATTTCTCATATAAGTTTTCATTTCCTTGAATTTTTGCTTCTCTCATTT
Organism: uncultured Clostridia bacterium; assembly: GCA_944389425.1. Classification (GTDB taxonomy): domain Bacteria; phylum Bacillota; class Clostridia; order TANB77; family CAG-508; genus UMGS1864. Next base: position 63,673 of record CALXMH010000005.1, on the reverse strand, counting down.
TGGCTTGAATTTGTTCTACTTCTGTTCTTAAATTCTTAACTTTTTCTTTATATCCATCTATAATATCTTTTAAGTTTAAACTTCTTGTTTGAACATATAATTGAATTGGAAATCTAAGTGTATTTAAAAACTGAACAAACCCTTGCTCTACTGCCATTTTTTCTTCTTCTGACATCAAATCATAATTTACACCTTGGCATTGCAAAATCATTACATATTGTGTTCTATTTTTTCTAATAATCATATTATCTTTTATTTCATCAAATTCCATAAATTTTGTAATTGCTTCTTTTGGTAATCCATTTGCAACATTTGAAACATAATCTGATGATTTATTTGAGCTTTTAATTTCTGATTTGCTACTGTTTTTGTTTCTATACACAACAGCAAAATATACTAGTACTAATGCAAATATAACAAATACTAGTACAACCAAAATTATATTAAGAATATTTATAAGATCCATTTATTTTTCTTCCTCCTTTGTGTATGCATATATTTTTCTATTTGCCCTAAATTTAACATATCTTACTATTATTTCACTAATTGGTTCTCCACCTACTTTTTTTGTAAAAGGAAGTCCTGCAATTGTTGGTATTTTACAAGCTCCAATTCCAAATCCTATTAAGGCAAAAACTGCCATAGTTATAATTCCTACTGTTCCAAGCCCAAGCATTGAAAAAATTAAATAAAATATTAATCCAACTCCTGCACCTATTGCTGTTGTAATTAATGATTTAACAGAAAATATTAATAATATTCTTGTTTCTCCTCCTAAATCACGAGGGATATAATATGAACCCATTAGATTACCTCCTTAGTTATTTAAAAAACCTCTTCAAAGAAATTGTATGCCACTCTCCAAATTGAGAATGCGCCAAATATTACTATACCTGCAATTACTAAACCTATTAATTGTTGTTTTAATTTCCCTTTTTGTTCTGGTTCTGCTGTCATATATTTTATTCCAAGTAAAATTAATGCTCCAAATAGTACTGCTACACCTACTGCTGTTAGCATTTGTCCAACTGGTACAACAGCATCTACAATTTCATCTGTATTTATAAGCGGATCTTGTTTTCCTGCATTTTCAAAATCTTCTACACTATCTTTTATAGAATCCCATGATAAATCACTGTTTGCCTGTACATTAACAGAAAAAACAGTTATTAATAAGCAGATTAATATCATTATAATTTTTTGACTTTTTTTCATTATCTTATATCACCTCATTTGCACCATAAAAACACTTATAATTAATAATATTATACTTCATTTTTATTCATATTTCAACAATTAAAGTCAATATTATTCATATTATTTAAAATGTTATGAAAATGTAATAATTCTGTAATATTCTTTTTTATATAAATAAAAAAGAAGTGAATTTTTACAATCTTCACCTCTCCTTTTATTTATACTTTTATCCAACCTGCCATTGTACTTATAAATCTTAAAATATTAGCAGCTCCGAATACTAAAAATGCTCCTATTAAATAAGGCACAGCTCTTGCTTTTAGTGAGCCTTTTTGTTCTGGACTTGATGTTATATATTTTATTCCTATAACAAGCATCATTGCAACTGAGGCAACAACAGCAACAGTATATATAACATTTAATATTTTACCGCTCATATTTGTAAGAGAAGTTACTCCTGTCGGATTAGAAATATTTGAAAGTGCTCCCATGTCTATTTCACCTGCAAAAACTGTTGTCGACATTATAATTATAAGTAATAGCATAATTGCAGATATGAACATTATCTTTTTTATATTTTTCATTTAAATCACCTACTTAATTTAATGTATTTGATACATCTTGTGCTAAATCCATTACTAATTCTACAAGTCTAGGAGCCGCAAACAATATAACTGCCCCTATAACATATGCAACTGCTGTTTTCTTATATTCAGCTTTTTCAGATGGTGCAACTGTCATATATTTTATTGCTATGTATAAAAGCATTACAATTGCAATACCAGTTCCTATAACTTTTATTGTCCCAATAATAATATTTCCAGTATCTTTTACTGTTTGTCCAGCGGTTGTACCTTGATTTTTATTGTTGTCTAAATCTTCTATAATGCTTGTTGCACTCACAGTTGTAATGCAAATAACAGATAAAATAATTATTAAACAAAATGTAATTCTTAATAAATTTTGTTTCATTTTGCCTATCCTCCCTGATTAATATTGTATTTATATATTAAAAAACCCTTTTGACTAGAACTATTTATAGAAGTCAAAAGGATTATTAATCATGCCATACTTATTCTATTAGGCAATATCAATCTCTGATGCCCATGTTTGAATTGCTGCTAATATATTAACTGCGGCAAATAGTATAACTGCTGCAATTACATAAATAAGTGCACCTTTTTTAATATCGGCTTTTTCACTTGGAGCAGCTGCTAAGTATTTTATAGCTAATACAATAAGCATTATAATTGCGATACCTGTACCAACAACTTGCACAATACCAATTATATTATTAAATAAATCTGTTATTCCTTCTGCATTACTTGTATCTCCATCGAATTCATTTGGATCTATTGCTAATACTGGTACTGAAAAAGCTACTATTACTAATGCAACAAGCATTAATATTGAAGCTATTCTTATTGCTTTGTTCATGATCTAATCCTCCTTTTTATTTGTTTTGGCCTTTTTTTCTTATCATATATTTTCATTATAACGTATTTTTATTTAAATTGCAACATTTTTTTATTTTTATTTTAGCTTTTTTATTAAAAATTAGTATTTTTTTATTTTCATTTTCTATCGTTTGGGCTATAATAGTTGATTTTTTCCTGTTTTTATTGTATAATAAAATAAATAATTATTTTATTTTAAGAAATACAAGACTTTGTATTTTGCAAAGGAGGACTTCTTATGAAAAAGCTCACTAATTTAATCCTTGCAGTAGTTGTTGCTCTTGCAACTTACACCATTAATGTTGATTTCCATCGGGAAAACAATGTAGCACAAAACACTTCTAGCATTTCTGTTTCTTTCAATAATACTGCCGAAGCAAAATCCAGATTCGAAAGAGAATGGGAAAAAGCTGTTGACAAAATTGAGAGAAGAACTATCAACCGTACGGTTGACCGTATTGAAGATAGGATTAACGATCACATTGATGATACGATTGACCTTTTAGATCCCGATTCCAAAGAATACCGCAAATGGTCGATGCAGAGATTATTTAACTCTCTTCCCTATGGCGAAACTCAAGTTTTGGTAAAAGGCTCTAAGGCTACTCAACTCAAAAGAATCGTTAATGACAGCCCGAATGCAGCAGTTGTTGGCTATATTTACAAACGTGGCGTAAATGGCAAGAAAGGCCCGAAAGTTGGCTTAGTTATTCTTAAATCTGCGGATTTGAATGACATTTATTACACTGAGTAATAGCAATTAACTACAAAATCGCGACCCTAATTGGGCCGCGATTTTCTTTATGCCAGTATTGTTATTTTGCCATTATTATCATCTTTTTTCATATTTTTTTCTTTTAAATAATACTCTGTTATTAGTTCGTCTAATTCTATACTTATTTTATATATCTTATCATAGTCTTCGCCATTTACTATGCTATTGTTTAATTCGTTTCTTAACCTACAAATTTCATCATTTATCATTTTATCACTCTCCAATTCTTTATGTGTATTTTAATAATAACATATTTTTACACTGGATTCAATATTGTTACTATATTTTACCAATTTTTCGTATGCCATTTTCAGAGTGTTTTTTCTAGTTTTTTTGTTTTTCTATTATTATAACTCAAAATACAACATGATATGACAAAAATTATTAATGACACTATTTGTGATATTCTAATATTATTTAACATTAAACTATCTATTCTTATTCCTTCTATAAAAAATCTGACAAAAGAATATAAAATAAGATATATGCATGTTCTTTCTCCGTTTTTTTGTCTTTTTCTACCTAATATTATTAAAATTATAAAAATTAAAAAGTCTGCTATTGATTCATATAAGAATGTTGGATGTACTTCTTTATATATACCATCTTCTATAATTCCCATTCTAAATAAATTAGTAGTTTCTATTCCATATGCCTCTATATTTATAAAATTTCCCCATCTTCCAATTGCTTGCCCTAATGCTAAAACCGGTGCTATTTGGTCGAGCATTCCTATAAAATTTATTTTTCTCTTTTTACAATATATAAATATTGTTAGTATTCCTCCTAATATTCCACCATATATTGCAAGTCCGCCCGATTTTATACTTAGTATTTCTATTGGATTATTTATGTAATATTCTAAATTAAATGCTATATAATATAGCCTTGCACATATAAGAGATATAGGAATTAAATATATACTTAAATCTAATATATATTCAAATTTCACTTTTTCATTTTTATTATTTATTTTTAGTATTATTAATGCTAAAATTATTGCAAAAACAATCAATATAGCATACCAGTGAATATCTATTCCTAGTATGCTAAATGCTGTTTTTGATATATTAAATTCTAGTCCTAATCCTGGAAATGTTACCATTTTACTTATTTTCCTTTTTTGGATTTATTATGCTTATAACTTGTTTTTCTTCTATAAATATTTCTTTTAATACTTGGTCTACATATTCTTTTGTTATTTGATTATAATTTTCCAAATATTCAAAACTATTTATTCCTTTAAAATAATCTGAAATAAACATTCTTGCAATATTTCCAACTTCATTATATTCTTTTACATATTCACCATAAATCATTTTTTTAATTCTTTCAAAGTCTTCTTTATTTATGCCTTGTTTTTTTGTTTCTAATATTTCTTTATTTAGTTCTTCAAGCACTTTTTTAGGATTTTTAGATTGGCCTCCAATTAATACATGTGAATAGTTTTCTGTAAATTCAAAATCTAAGTCTAATGGTGATTGTAAAAATCCTTGGTCATACATCTTTTTATAAAAGTTTGAACTTTTTCCAGCAATTAAATTCAATAGTATTTCAATTGCGATATGTTTTTTTACTACATTTTCTTCTGGTTCTAGTTTTACTTTATATCCTATCATAAATGAAGGCATACTAACTTCCATTTCCGCTTCTATTTGTTTTTGTACAATTTCATCTGGTTCTTCTGGATAAATTCTTTTAATTTCCCCATTTGCTTTTACAGGCAATAATCTCTTTTTTACACCTTCTATCATTTGTTCTACATCAAAGTCTCCACATAGAACTAGTACCATATTGCTTGGATTATAAAATGTATTATAACATTTATATAAAATATCTTTATCTATTTTACTTATTGATTCTATTGAGCCAGCAATATCTAATTTTACAGGATTATTTTTATACATTGCTTTCATTGCATTTATATAAATTACCCATTCTGGATAATCATCATACATCATTATTTCTTGGCCTATTATTCCCTTTTCCTTTTCTACATTTTCATCTGTAAAATATGGATGCTGAATATAATCTGCAAGTTCATCAAATGCAGCTTCAAAATTATCTGTACATTCAAATAAATATGCTGTGTGATCATTTGTTGTATAGGCATTTGCATTTGCTCCAATTGCTGTTAATGTATCTAAGCTATTTGTACCATTTTCTTGTTCAAACATTTTATGCTCTAAAAAATGTGCTATTCCATCTGGAACTTTTATTGCTTCTGTTTCTCCTGGTACAAGAAAATTATTATCTATTGAGCCATAATGTGTTCCCCATATTGCATACTTTTTAGTTATTCCCTTTTTAGGAATAATCATTACTGTTAGTCCATTTTCTAGCTTTTCTATATATAATTTTTCTTTTACCTTTGTATTTTCTATTATCTGCATATTTGCCCCTTTCTAATTTCTTAAAAAGTAAATTGTATTTATTTGTGTTCTACTAGCTAAATCTTGAATTTGCTCTTTGGTTACTTTTTCTATATTTTCTTTGTAATTTTCAAGTGTACATTCGGACGCAGCAAGTTCTTGCCCTAAATAATATGTTATTTCTGTATCTTGTTCTTCATCTACACTATTTACTGCTGAAATTATATATTTTTTTGCATTATTAATATCATCTATAGAAAAATTTCCGTTTTTCATATCATCTAATTGTTCTTTTATAATATTTAATGCTTTTTCGTAATTATCAATTTCAATTCCGCATCTTATAAAAATATCGTTTTTTGGTCTTACATATGTTGAGCGAGCACTATATGCCAAATGTGCTTTTTCTCTTACATTTTGAAACATTTTTGAATTAGCACTATCACCTAAAATTGTATTGTATAATGTTGCAATAAATCTTTCATCTTTTTTCATGTTTTTTATTTCCATTCCAATTACAAGTTTTCCTTGTGTTACATTCATTATATCTTCTACTATTTTTGGCTTGTTTATTTCTTCTTTTATTTCTGTTTCTTCTTTATTTATTATATTATTTGGTAGTCTTTCTTTAAGTTTATTTATATTTTCATTTTTAATTAGCATATCTATTATTTCTTTTTCATTAAATTCGCCTGATACAAAAATATCTATTTTAGCTGTATCTATCAAATTTTTATAATAATTATATATATCTTTACCTTCTATTTTATCTAAATCCTCTGCAAATCCATATTTATACAAGCTATATGGTTTGCCTTCATACATTTTTTCTGTACATTTTTCAAATGCATATAAATCTTTGTTATCTATTTTAGCTTCTATTAATTGTTTTAAATTGCTTTTTTCAGATTCTAAATATTCATTTTTAAACATTTCTTTTTCTACTAATGGATTTAAAATAATTTCAAGCAAAACATCTATGCTTTTATTTAGTAAATCTTCTTTTTCTGGAAGGAATTTATCATTTAAAGATTCTAAATAAAATTTAATTACTTGATTATCACCTGTTTTTTCTACACCACAATCGAATTCTGCCCCATACATTTCTTCTAGTTTTTTGCTTATTTGCTCTTGTGTAAGCATATTTTTTGTTCCTCTACGTAATATAGCTGGAATTAATGCATTTTTTGTTACATTTTCTCTAACAAGTGGTGTTGTAATAAATACTGAAATTAAATTTGTTTTAAATTTATTTGTTTGTATAGAATGTAATTTTATTCCTTTTTTTATCTCTGTTATACTGTCTTTCATGTATCCTCCTTGCATAAATTTATTTTTTAATTATTATAATTATTTTTCCATAATTTATACACCATATTATTGTAATAATTCTTTTACAGCTTCGTTTATTGTTTTACCATCAGATGCAGCTCCAATTTTTTCTTTTGCGGCTTTCATAACCTTACCCATATCCTTCATTGATGTTGCTCCAACTTCTGAAATTACATCTTTTACAATGCCTAAAACTTCTTCTTTTGATAATTGTTTTGGTAAATATTCTTCAATAATACTAATTTCTTCTTTAATATTATTTACTAAATCTTCTCTTCCACCTTTTTCATAATCTTCTAAAGAGTCTCTTCTTTTCTTAGCTTCTTTTGCCATTATTTCTATAATTTGGTCATCTGTAAGTGTAATTTGTTTATCTTTTTCTACTTGTAAAATTGCAGCTCTCACCATTTGAACTACATTTTTTCTAAGTTCATTTTTCTCTTTCATTGAATTTTTTAAATCATTTAATAATTTTTCTTTTAACATAAAAATCATCCTTTCTTTTTTATATTTTTATTATCCTTTAAGAATAAAAATGAGAAGCAAATAAACTTATTTACTTCTCACCCCTTTTCAAACTAGAACTTTCTTTTTCTAGCTGCCTCTGATTTCTTTTTTCTCTTAACACTTGGTTTTTCATAGTGTTCTCTTTTTCTTACTTCTTGTAAAACTCCATTTCTTGCGCATTGTCTCTTAAATCTTTTTAGAGCATCTTCTATATTTCCATTATTAACTTTAACCTCTGACAATTTATTTCCCTCCTTCCGAAGTTGAACTCATACTGTGGGATTAATATTTATCGGGAATTATATATATGTACTAATTCGTATCCCGTAAGCGTAATCTATTATATCCTATTTAAGCCTTAATTGTCAAGTATTAGTGGCAATATTTTAAGGCTTCTGTCTGCTAATGCTTTATAGCGAGTTTGTTTGTCTTTTATTTTTTCGTTCAGTTCTGGTAAAATTCCAAAGTTGGCATTCATTGGTTGGAATTTTTTGTTTTCTGTGCTTATGTAATCCGCTAAGCTTCCTATTACTGTTTCTTTTGGGAATATTTGTTTTTGTTTTCCAAGCACTTTATTGGCTGCATTAACTCCTGCTACCAATCCAGAAGAAATGGATTCTACGTATCCTTCTACTCCTGTAATTTGTCCTGCAAAATAGATATTTGTATTTTGCTTTAAGTTATATGTGTTATCTAGTAATATGCTTGAATTTATATATGTGTTTCTGTGCATTACTCCATATTTTACAAATTCTGCATTTTCCAATCCTGGAATTAGTGAAAATACTCTTTTTTGTTCTCCAAATTTTAGATTTGTTTGAAATCCAACCATATTAAATAAAGTTCCTTCTTTATTGTCTTGCCTTAATTGAACTATAGCATAAGGAGTAGTGTTTGTTCTTGGGTCTACAAATCCTACTGGTTTTAATGGTCCAAATCTTAATGTGTCTATTCCTCTTTTTGCCATTATTTCTATTGGCATACAGCCTTCAAAAATTTCTCTTTTTTCAAAGTCGTGTAATGTTACAACTTCGGCATTTATTAGCTCATTGTAGAATTTTTCATATTCTTCTTTGTTCATTGAAAGATTTATGTAATTACTATCCCCTTTTCCATATCTATCTCCCCAAAATGCTATATCCATGTTTATGCTGTCTTTTTCTACAATTGGTGCTGCTGCATCGTAAAAATATAGTTTATCTTGCCCTGTTAAAATTGCAATTTGTTTTGCTAAATCATCAGATGTAAGTGGTCCTGTTGCAATTATTACAAGTACATTTTCTGGAATTTGTTTTATTTCTTCGTTTATTACTTCTATATTTTTTATATTTTTAATTTTTTTAGTTATAGCTTCTGCAAATTTTTCTCTATCTACTGCTAATGCTTGACCTGCTGGAACAGAGTTTTCGTCTGCTGTTTTCATTAAAAGAGAATCTAATATTCTTAGTTCCTCTTTTAAAAGTCCACAAGCATTTGTAATACTATTAGATTTAAAAGAATTGCTGCAAACAATTTCTGCTAAATTTATGTTAGAATGCGCCGGTGAAAATTTTTTAGGTTTCATTTCGTATAATTTTACATTAATTCCTCTTTTAGCAATTTGATATGCTGCCTCACAACCAGCTAATCCTCCACCTATAACAACAACTTCTTTCACTATATACCTCCGCAAGATTATTTCTTTTTTGTTACTGTTTTTCTTTTGCGTTTAGTTTTTGGCTTTTCTTCATCTACTTTTTCGCTATCTGGAACATATTTTTCACCTTTTTTTGGCTTATTCCATGATATATAGTCGCAAGATTTTGGATTGTTTTCGCAAATGTAATAATTTCTTTTCTTTTTGGTTTTACGTACTTGGACCTTTGCTCCGCATTTTGGGCATGGTACATCTATTATTTCTACAAGTGGTTTTGCATTTTTACATTCTGGGTATCCTGGACATGCTAAAAATTTGCCGTATCTGCCATATTTTATAACCATCATTCTTCCACATTTATCACATGGAACATCTGAAACTTCCTCTTCTAGTTTTACATGTTCTAATTCTTTTTCTACTTTTTCTACAACTACCTCGAAAGGTCCATAAAAATCAGATATAACCTGTTTCCATTTTTCTTTTCCTTCTGCTATTTCGTCAAATTGATTTTCCATTTTTGCAGTAAATTCTACATCTAGAATATTTTCAAAATTTTCTACTAATAATTTATTTACAACTTTTCCAAGTTCTGTTGGGTGCAGTTGTTTTTGAATTTTTTCTATATATCTTCTTTCTAAAATAGTTGTAATTGTTGGTGAATATGTACTTGGCCTTCCAATTCCTTTTTCTTCTAATGCTTTTACTAGACTTGCTTCTGTATATCTTGGTGGTGGCTCTGTAAAACTTTGTTTAGCATCTATTTTCTCTTTTTTTACTTCTTCTTTAAGCTCTAAATCTGGCAAAGCTATATATTTTTCATCTTTTTCGTTATCGGCAGATTCTACATATAGTGCCATAAATCCTTTAAATTTTAAGGTTTGACCATTTGCCTTAAAATTATATTTATTTGCATTTATTGATACCGATACTGTATCGAAAATGGCAGATGCCATTTGGCTTGCTAAAAATCTGTTATATATTAATTTATATAACTTATACTCATCTGTTGTTAAAGACTCTTTTATTTCGTCTGGCACTAATTCTGAATATGTTGGTCTAATTGCTTCATGCGCATCTTGGGCATCTGTTTTGGTTTTGTAAAATCTATTTTCATAATACTCTGTTCCAAATTCTTTTTCAATCTGCTTTTTAGCTGCCTCTCTTGCCTCTCCTGAAATTCTTGTAGAATCTGTTCTCATATAAGTAATTAAACCTATACTACCTCTCCCTGGTATTTTTATACCTTCATATAGTTTTTGTGCAACAGACATTGTCTTTTTTAGGGTAAAGCCTAATTTTCTAGATGCTTCTTGTTGCATAGTACTTGTAGTAAAAGGTGGAGCAGGAGTTCTTTTCTTTTCACTTTTTTTAATGTCTTCTACTACAAATTTTGCATTTTCTATATCTGCTAAAATTTTGTCTACATCTTGTTTTGAACTCAGTTCTATTTTTTTGCCATTTTTCCCTACTAATTTTGCATCAAAAGATTGCTTCTTTTTTATATTTAGTTTAGATAATTCTGCATAAATGTTCCAATATTCTATTGGCACAAATTTTTCAATTTCTTCTTCTCTTTCACATATTAATCTAACTGCTACAGATTGAACTCTTCCTGCTGATAATCCTTTTTTTACTTTTTTCCATAATACCGGACTTATTTTGTACCCAACTATTCTGTCTAAAATTCTTCTTGCTTGTTGTGCATCTATTAAATCTTTGTCTATTTTTCTAGGATTTTTAATTGCTTTTTGTACTGCTTCTTTTGTAATTTCATTAAAAGTAACTCTGCATACAGTATCTTCTGGAATTTCCAAAATATGAGCTAAATGCCACGCGATTGCTTCTCCTTCACGGTCAGGGTCAGTTGCCAAAAACACTTTTTTTGCATTTTTTGCTTCTTTTTTTAATTCCTTAATTAAGCTTGCCTTTCCTCTTATATTTATATATTCTGGTTCAAAATTATTTTCAATATCTACTCCCATCTTAGACTTTGGTAAATCTCTAATATGCCCCATAGAAGCAATAACCTTGGTACTTCCACCAAGGAATTTTTTTATAGTATTAGCCTTAGCTGGTGATTCAACAATAATTAATTTATCAACCACTTTAATTCTCCTTTATCCAATTTATCCATAAATTATATACTAAATGCCTGTAACTGTAAATATGTTGCTAATAATTTTTGGATAATTTTTAGGTGAAGATTAAATATCTCCACCATAAGCAATAAGAACAAATCCAGATGTTCCATCATATCCATGTGCTCTACTATCATCGGTGTCACCTTTTAAGCCTCCTGCACCTACTGTAATAGTATATGTAGTATTTGGTACAACATCAATATATCCTGTATTATATCCTCCACTGCCACCACTTGTAATATATGAAGAGTGTGAAGAGCAAACAGCTCCTCCACCAGAGCCATAGCTTCCACTTCCTATTGTAAAAGATAATGGAAATCCTCCTTGATTAGGTAGTGTATTACTATGTCCAGAACCGCTTTTTTGTGTTCCATTTCTTCCGTTTGGGCTTCCCCCTGTTCCTCCATAATATGTCCCATTTTTGCTTGCAAATCCGCCGGTTCCTCCTGTTGCTTGTATTAAATCTCCAAATGAAGATGTTCCACCTGTTCTTCCTGTATAAGAATAGCTTGGACTGTAACTTGGTGCAACTCCTGCGCCACCTCCGTCCACCTCCACAAACAGCTACTCTAATCTTTGTAACTCCTTCTGGGCATGTCCATGAATATGTGCCAGCTGTTGTCCACTTTTCTTCTGTGTACGAAAGTTTTACAATGATAGTCATACTAGCAGACGAACTTTTTCCATTTTCTTTTGTTACTGTACATGTTAAAATATGTTCTCCTGCTGTTAATGTAGATGTATCTTCTATACTATATGTAATATTTGTTATATTTGAAGCTCCATTTTGATTTATTTCGAAATAATCACTTACCTCATATTTTTCTCCTGCTATTATAGTAAGGCTTTCTTGTTTTGCTGTAACAATAGGATTATTTGTATCTGTTTTTTCCATAAAAAATTTTTTTATTGCATTTAATGTTTTTTGTTCTGTACTTACTTCTTCGTTATATTTTCCTACTGCATTTTCGGCATTTCCTATTATATTTCCTTGCCCTGTCAGAGTTGCTAGTGCTACTCCTGCTAATATTAATAATACTATTATTGTTATTACTAATGCTATTAATGTTATTCCATTTATTTTTTTCATATGTATTTCTCTCCTTTTTTATCTTCTATATATTAACATATTTGTATTTATATTTCTAGTTTATTTTTATTAATCTTTCAAAATTTCTTATAAAAAATAAATGAAGAGTGGAGAAATTAGTTTTATAAATTTCCACTCCTTTGCAATTATATTAGCAAATCTTTTATTACATATTCTAATCCAACTGGTGTAACTTCATTATTTTTAAGTTTTTCTAAAATATTATCCACAATTTGTTCATTGCTTGTTACTTTTTCTATATATTTATTTTCAACTTTTGTTTCATTATCTAAATAATCTTTTTTAACAATTTCTATTCCATATACTTCGTATTTATCATTTAAAGTATTTTCATTATTTCCTTTTATTTTATAGTATTCTACTTCTACATTATGATAAATATTGTTCTCCATTAATATTTTTTCATCTAATTGTACTTTTCCAAATAAAAATCTTTTGTAATTCAAAATAAACTCCCCTTTCGTTTTTACTTCACATACTATACAATGTTTTTCCAATATGTGCAAGTAAAACCGTTCGCATATTTTTACATATTTCGACAAGTATCTACATTTTTATTCTTGTTTTGATATTTTACAACACATTTCAAAACTTGCGTAACTAAAATTTAAAATTCCGGAAATCTTTTTGTAACTTTTTTGTAATTATAATTTAATCTTATTTTTAAGTTTATATATGTAAAAAACATATATTAAAATCTATTAATATATGTTTTTTCTTTTATTTTAATACATTTTTTATTTCTTTATATATATTGTCCTCAACATTATCTATATTTATGCTATTTGCGTTCTCACCCATTTGCATTAATAATTGTTTGTTTGATATTATTTGGTTTATCTCTTTTATTAAATTTTCTCCTGTTAATTCGTTATTTAATATTATTTTTGCTGCATTTATTTTTTCTAATACTCGTGCATTTTTTTCTTGATGATTTTGACTTACGTTTGGAAGTGGTATAAATATTGCAGGTTTTCCTATTTTTGATATTTCTGTTATTGTTATTGCTCCACTCCTACATACAAGTAAGTCTGAAATATTCATAACTTCTTCCATGTTATATATGTATGGCATTACTTTTACATTTTTTATGTTTTGGATTTCTATTTTAGATTTTTTTAGTTCTTCTTCTACTTTTTCATAATTTTTAGGTCCTACTGCCCATACTATTTGATATTGTGTAATCTTTTCTTTTTTTATTATATCTATTAATGCATCATTTATTTTTTTAGCACCTTGGCTTCCTCCAAACACCAATACTACTGGTAATTCTGGATTAAATTCTAATTTTTCTTTTAGAAAGTATTTTTCCATATCGCTTAGTTTTAATTTTTTTATCTTTGTTGGAGTTCCTGTTACTACTACTTTTTTTGCTTTTTTTAAATTTTCCTTTGCTTCTTTTAGTCCTACTAAAACTACATCTGTTTTTTTAGATAACATTTTTACTGCTAAACCAGGAAAAGAGTTACTTTCATGTAATACTGTTGGAATATTACATTTTTGTGCAGCTGTAAGTACAGGGCCACAAATATATCCTCCTGTTCCTATTACTACATCTGGTTTAAATTCTTCTATAATTTGTTTTGCTTTTTTTAATGATTTTATTGTTTTTATTGTATGTTTTATATTTTCAATTGAAATTTTTTTGCTAAATCCATATGCTTCTAATGTTTTTAGTTTATAACCTGCTCTTGGTACCAAGTCATTTTCTATTCCTCTTTTGGTACCTATGAACATTATTTGTGAACCTTGTTCTTCTTTTTCAATTTTATTTGCAATTGCTATTCCTGGATTAATATGTCCTCCTGTACCAGCTGCTGCGATTATAACTTTCATTTTTTCCTCCTTTTAGAGTTTTTTTATATTTTGTTACTATTTCTAGAAATATTCAGTAATACTCCGGACTCCACATAGTAAAATTATGAGCGCGGTTCCTCCATAACTGAAGAACGGAAGTGGCATTCCTGTTACTGGTATACTTGCTGTTACAACGGCTATGTTTATTATTGCTTGTAATCCAACTAATGCAGTTATTCCTACTGCAATCAAACTTCCAAACATATCTGGTGCTTTCATTGCAATTATTATTCCTCTCCATATAAATACGGCAAAAAGTAATATTACAACCGCACATCCTATAAATCCTAATTCTTCTGCTAATATTGCAAATATAAAGTCATTATGTGGTTCTGGTATGTATAAATATTTTTGTTTGCTTTGACCGAAGGCCTTCTCCAAACAATCCTCCTGACCCTATTGCATATAAGCTTTGTATGGCTTGCCAAGCATCTCCTGTTGGGTCTGACCATGGATCTAACCAAGCAATTATTCTATCTTTTCTAAATCCTGCTCCTTGTGTAAATAAATATATTAATCCTAAAATTCCTCCTGATAAACCTACTGTTAAAAAATGTGACATTTTGCTTCCAGCTACTAGCATCATAATTGAAGTTACTGCAATTATAATTAATGTTGCACTAAAATGTTCTTGAAACTTTAATAGTATAAATGCAATTGGTGCTAAGAATAAAAATGATTTTAAAAATCCATGAAATATATTTTTTAATTTATCTCTATTTTGTGCTAAATATGCTGCAAAAAATATAATAAGTCCTATTTTTGCAAGTTCTGATGGCTGAAATGTTGTAAACCCTAAATCTATCCATCTTTTTGCTCCACCTGCTTCTGTACCTATTATTGGAACTATTGCTAGTAACAATATAGAACCAATATATGCTATTTTATATAAGTGTTTATATATTTTATAATCGATTTTAGAAATTACAAACATTGCAATTAAGCCTATTACTGCTGATACTGCTTGTTTTTTTACATATGAGTAACTATCTCCTGTTTCTGAAAATGCTGATGGCGAACTTGCTGATAGTACCATTATTATACCTAATGCTAGCAATAGTAGCACTGTTATACAAAGAATAAAATCTACTGGCTTATTTTTGTATTCTTCTTTTTTTGCAATTGCCATCTTGCTTTCTCCTTTCTATTATACTGCATATAATGCAATTATACAGGCTATTAGTGTTACTATACTAAATATTGATACTATTTTATTTTCTTTCCAATTGCAAAGTTCAAAATGATGATGTATTGGTGTCATTTTAAAAATTCTTCGTCCTGTTTTTCTATAATATAATATTTGTAATATAACAGATATTGTTTCTATTAGTGGTACTATTGCTATAATCAATAGTATAAGTGGCATTCTAAAATATAGTGCTATACAGGCAACTACTCCTCCTAGTAATAGAGAACCTGTGTCACCCATTATAACCTTAGCTGTATGTAAATTAAATAGTAAAAAACCTAAACATGTTCCTACAACTACTCCTCCAAAAACTGTCACTTCTTTTACATCAAACAATATTGATATTACTGTTAAAAAAGTCATTATAATTGCTGTTACACTCGTTGCTAATCCGTCTATACCATCTGTTAAATTTATTGCATTTGTTACTGCCAGTATTACAAATATAGCAAATGGTACATATATCCATATTGGAAGTTCTATATATATGTCAAAAAATGGTATATATGTTGCTGTTCCTATTTTTAATACATTTAGTAAATAATATACTGTTATTACTGAAACTATTAGTAATCCAAGCATTTTGTATGCTGGTTTTAAACCTTTTGTATTTCTTAGTACTACTTTTTTGAAATCATCTATGAATCCTACCGTTCCAAAGCCTAATGCCATGAGTACTAATGGGAATATCTTCATTGCCACATCTACATCTGTTTTATAGTAGTACAGAAATCCACTTGCAGATGTAAGAATAACACTTATCATTATTATAATTCCACCCATTGTGGGAGTTCCTTCTTTTACTATATGAGATTGTGGTCCATCTAATCTTTCTGTTTGACCTACTTTCAGTCTTTTTAATATTGGTATTATTATAATAGATTCAATAACTGTTATAGCAAAAGATAATAGCAATATTTTTACTTGAAAGTCCAAAAATCTCACTCCTTACTTTTACTTATAATTCTTCTATTATTTCTCTTACTATTTTTCTTTCATCGAAATCATATTTTTTTCCATTTATTTCTTGGTATGGCTCATGCCCTTTCCCCGCTAGTACTATAACATCAGTTTTATTGGCCATTTTTATCGCTTCTTTTATTGCTTCTTTTCTATTTTCTATACATACATATTTCCCTTTTGTCTTTTTAATTCCTGTTTCTATTGATTTTATAATTTTATTTGGGTCTTCTGTTCTTGGATTATCTGATGTTATTATTGTAAAATCCGCTATTTTGCCTGATATTTCACCCATTATTGGTCTTTTTGTAGAATCTCTATCTCCTCCACATCCAAATACAGATATTAGTTTACCCCTTGTATATGCTTTTACTGCTGTTAGTATACTCTCCAAGCTTTCTGGTGAATGTGCATAATCTATCATAATTGTTAATTCTTTTTTATTGTCTACTAATTCACTTCTACCTGGTACTCTAACTGTTTCTAATGCAGCTTTAATATTTTCAGCAGTGCATCCAAATTCTATTCCTACACTTATTGCAGCTAATGAATTATATACACTAAATCTTCCTGGTATACTTGTTTTTATTCTTTCATTTCTTTCTCTTATTTTTACTTTAAAGTCTACTGATGAGCTAGTTACTGTTATATCTTTTGCTAAAATATTACATGGGTTATCTATTCCATATGTTTTAATTTCACAAGGCAAATTCATTTTGCATAATTTTTGTACATGTACATCATCTGCATTTATATATGCTTTTTTGCACATATTAAACATTTTTACCTTTGACATAAAGTAATCTTCCATATCTGGGTGTTCTTTTGGTGATATATGGTCTCTTAAAAAGTTAGTAAATAACCCTATTTCAAATTCTAGTCCTGCAACTCTATCTAGTTTTAAACTTTGAGAAGATACTTCCATTACAACAACATCAACTTTTTCCTTTGCCATTTCATAAAATATTTTTTGAAGTTCTAAGCTATCTGGTGTTGTTCTATCACTATCTACTATTTTTTTGTCACCTATATATATGGCAATTGTACCTATTAATCCTACTTTTTTACCTTGTTTTTCAAGTATTGATTTTATCATAAATGTAGTTGTTGTTTTACCTTTGGTTCCTGTAACTCCTATTATTTTAAATTTTTTTGATGGATTTTTATAGAAATTACTTGCAGCTATTGCTAAGCTATATCTCGTATTTGGAGCCACAATTAATGTTACATCTTCTGGTAACTTTAGTTTTTTTAAATCTGTTCCTTCTTCTACCATAATAGCTTTTGCTCCATTTTTTATGGCTTCATCTATATATTTATGTCCGTCTGTATCAAATCCTTTAATTGCTACAAACATTGAATCTTTTTTTATTTTTCTTGAATCACTTTCTAATGATTTTATATCTAAATCTAAATCGCCTTTTGCTTTTAATCCTTCTAAACCGGATAATACTTTTTTAAGTTCCATTCCTTCATCTCCTAAAATAAATATTTTTCCTTTTACATTATATAATTATTTTTTCTTTTTGTATATATTTATTGGATAATTTTACATTATTTTTGTATTTTCGTATACTCACTTTTGTGTTATATATATTAAATTACTTTTATTTTCTAAATTTCCACTTCTATTTTTGTTCCCTCATTAACTTTAATTCCGTGGTTTAGGCATTTGTTCTATAATAATTTTTTCACTCACATCCTCTTCTGTTTCTTGTTTAAGAACAAGTTCTAATCCTTTTTCTTTTAATATACTTTTGGCTTCTTTAATGTTTTTTCCTCTTAATTCTGGAATTTCAACTTCTTTTATTATATCTTCTTCTTTTTCATTGTCTTTACTTACTTCTAAATAGGCAAGTACATCTGTTAATACTTCTCCTGCAAGAGGTGCTGCTATTCCACCTCCTTGGTGTCCGCCTTCTCCTGTTGGATTGTATAATGTTATTAATATAACTAGTTCAGGGTCTGATACTGGTGCAACTCCCATAAAAGATGCAATATATTTTCCTGTGTTTACACCATCTTCTGATGTTCCAGTTTTTCCTCCTACTGTATATCCTTTTACTTGTGCTCCCTTACCTGTTCCTTCTGATACGACTGATCCCATCATATCTATTACATTTTTTGCGGTTTCTTCTGAAATTACTCTTCCAACTTCTTGTACTGGGTATTCTGTTATTTCTCCCGTTTGTGAATTTATACTTTGTTTTACAAGTCTTGGTTTTACTCTAATTCCATTGTTTGCTATTGCACTTACTGCTGTAATTAATTGTATTGGTGTTACTTTAAATCTTTGGCCAAAGGATATTGTTGCAAGTTCTACTGGTCCTACTTTTGATTCTTTTAAAAATATACTACCTGCTTCTCCTGGAAGTGTTATTCCTGTTTTTTCTAAAAGACCAAATCTTTCTAGGTATTCATAATATTTTTCCTTGCCTATCTTTTGCCCTAATCCTATAAATACTGGATTACATGAATTCATTAATGCCTGCCTTAAACTTTGTGAGCCATGTGGTCTGTAATATCTCCAACATCTTATTTTTACACCTGCAACTTCGATATGTCCTACACATGAAAATTCGCCTTCTTTGTCTGGTGTTGTTATTCCTTCTTCTAATGCAGCTGATGCGGTAATTAGTTTAAATGTTGAACCTGGCTCATATCCATCTGCAATTGACTTATTTCTCCACATTTTCTGTAAACTCGATGTTCTATCATTTTTGCTCATTGTATCCCAAACACTTTTTAATTCTTCTGAATTTATTTCATATGGACTATTTAGATTATAACTTGGATATGTTGCCATTGCTAATATATCTCCATTTTTAGGGTTCATTATTATCATGCTCCCACCATCTGTACATTTATTATCTATACAGGCTTCTTTTAAGTATTTCTCAACTATTGATTGTATACTTAAATCTATTGTAAGTACTAAGTCGTCTCCATCTATTGGGTCTATGTATTCTTCTTTTTCTCCCCCTATTTCTCCACCTTTTGCATCCGTTAATTTTAAAATTTTTCCTTTTGTTCCTCTTAATAATTCGTCATATTTAGATTCTATTCCATCTAGTCCTTGATTATCACTACCACAAAATCCTATAACATGAGAAGCTAAGCTCCCATATGGATAATATCTTTTGGAATCTTCATCTATATTAACTCCTTTGCTTATATTGTTATCTTCTAGCCATTTTCTTAGTTCATCTGTTTTTTCTTTATCACATCTTGATATTATTGTTTCTATTGAACTTTTTTTATTTACTTTTTTTGCTACTGTATCATAGTCTAAATCGAAAATATTACAAAATGCATTTATTAAGTCTTCCTTTTTGTTTGCATCTATGTTAACTGGATTTATAGTAACTGTTTCTACTGATGCACTTGTGGCTAGAACATTCTTACCGGTTGCGTCATATATTGTTCCTCTTTTAGGAGTTATTTTTCTATCTAATGTTTGTTGTTCATAAGCACCTAATTTTAGCTCATTTCCTTCTATAAATTGCAAATATGCTATTCTAATTATAAGTGCCAAAAAAATTATTCCAGCAATTATTAAAATATAGAGCATCTTTTTTTTCATCTTAATGTTAGAAAAAATCATAAGTCCTCCTAAAATAAAAAAATTCACTAATAAATTTTATTAGTGAATTTTTTTATTTATTCTTTTTATATTAAAATAGATTTAATATATAATTTATAATCTTTTGTATAAAATTTTCATTTTCTTCAATTTGTATTTCTTCTGTTGCACCTTCTACATAGTCTTTTTTAGGCAATGATATGTATTTGGTTTGACTACTTGTAGCTTTTTGCATACCTAATTGTTCTCTTGCAATTTGCTCTAAATCATTTAAATTCAAACTATTTTCTATACTTACTTCTAGTTGTTCATTTTCTTTTTGTATAAGCGCCAATTGTTCTTGTGCCTCTTTTAGTTCAGAAAAACTTTCATTTATTTGTGAATTTCTGTAACTTATTGCAAATAGTATAACAAATCCTAACATCAAATATAATACACATTTAACTTTTTTATTAAGCTCTTTTTTATTCTTTTTCGAATATTTTTTTTGTGTTTTATTATTAGTTTTTAATGTTGTACTTTTTTTCTTTTGAATTGGACTTTTTTTCTCATGAGGAATATAATCCGGTTTTAATTTTCTCGGACTTGTTTCGTACATATATCTATTATTATAGTATCTATTCCCAGACATATTTCCTCTCCTTCTTATGTTTTTTCAAAAATTCTAAGTTTTGCACTTTTACTTCTACTATTTAATTCACATTCTTTTGGGCTCGGTAAAATTGGTTTTTTATTTATAATTTTGCCAAGTTCTTTTTTATTACATATACAATATGGCAATTCTTTTGGGCATGTACATTTTCCTATTGAATCTACATATGCTTTTTTTACTGCCCTATCTTCTAGTGAATGAAATGTTATAATGCACAATCTTCCACCTTTATTTAGTGAATTTATAGAGTTTACTACTGTATTATACAAAGGACTTATTTCATCATTTACTTCTATTCTTATTGCTTGAAAAGTCCTTTTTGCTGGATGTCCATCTTGTTTTCTTATGTAATTTGGAACTACACTTTCTATAATTTTTACTAGTTCTTTTGTAGACTCTATTTTTTTATTTTTTCTTTCTTCGCAAATTTTTTTAGCTATTTGCCTTGAAAATTTTTCTTCACCATATTCGAAAATTATTCTTGCTAATTCTTCTTCTTTGTAATTATTTACAACATACTCTGCTGTTAATTCTTGTGACTTATCCATTCTCATATCAAGTTTAGCATCTTTCATGTAACTAAATCCTCTGCTTGCTTCATCAATTTGATATGAAGATATTCCTAAGTCTAATAGTATTCCATCAACGCCGTCTATTTTAAGTTCTTTCAAAATTTCTTTTATATTGTCATGATTACCATGTACAAATTTTACATTATTATATTTGTTTAATTTTTGCTTTGCTACTTCTAGTGCCTCTTCGTCTCTGTCTATTCCTATTAACATTCCTGTGTTATCAAGTCTTTTTGCTATTTCAATACTATGACCTGCCCCACCTAGTGTGCCGTCTAAATATATTTTGTTTTTTCTTATGTTTAATCCATTTATACATTCCTGTAATAAGACTGGTTTATGGTTAAATTCCATTTTTATCACACTCGCAATTAAGGGTAATAGCATAAACAGTTGGTAAGATATGATATACCAACTGTCTATACTTTGCAGTTTTTTAAAGTTCTTTTGTATCTCTTAAAAATCTTATGTTCTTTATTATTTTCTTTTGTTATATATAATTTTACTTTTGTAAATTATATTCTTGTTATCTTATGTTAAATTTCATTAACTCTTTTGTATCTTGGCTACATATAAATCTTGTGTATCCTTAAATACTTTTATCTTTTGTTTCTTGTTTTTAAAATCTTTCGTTTTTTACTATCTTTTGTAAATTTATATAAACTTTTAATTTAAAAGTTATATACCTAAGAAATCCATTTTTTCTGCAACTTCATCTGCTGAAATGTTTTCATCACTATTATGTTTTAACCATTTTTCTTTGTTCCACATTTCAATTCTATTTCCTACACCAATTACTACTATTTCTTTATCCATTTCTGCATATTCTCTAAGGTTTGATGTTACTAGGAATCTACCTTGCTTGTCCATTTCACATTCTGTAGCTCCTGATAGGAAAAATCTCACAAAGTTTCTTGCATTTTTGTTTGTTAGTGGAAGTGTTTTTAATTTTTCTTCAAAGTTTGCCCATTCTGTTTGGGAAAATCCAAATAAGCATCCGTCTAATCCCTTAGTTAATATAAACTTTTCTCCCATGTCTTCTCTTAATTTAGCTGGCATTATAACTCTACCTTTTGCATCTAAGGAGTGTTCATATTCACCAATAAGCACTTTATTTCACCTCTTTTCACATTTCCACCACTTTGTGGCACTTCTCTCCACTTCAATTAAATTTTAATACAAGTTTTTTTTTTTTGCAATACTTTTTTTAAAATTTTTTTAATTTTTTTGCAATTTTATTTTATTCCATAAAACTGGCTATTTTACTATGTTTTTCCATTATTTTATTAATATTTTTAAGACTTTTTTTAAAATTTTTTCGTTTAAAAACCCTATGCGGTTAGTAGTTTTTATTAATTTTTTGTTATACTTTTTGTAATAATAGGCATCCTATTTATAAAATAAATTATATGGAGGTAATTATGAAGATTTCTGAGGCAGTCATAGCAAAAATTAAAAAGCTATGTGATGAGAGAAAAATCACAATTAACAAACTAGCAAGCTCTTGTGGAATTACACAATCAACTCTGGAAAATATTGTTGGTGGTCATAGTAGAAATCCAAAGTTATTAACAATTGTTAGAATTTGTGATGGACTTAATATTACTCTACATGATTTCTTTAATGATCCAGTATTTCGTCATGTAGAAAGAGATGATTAATTAAAAGGAGCGCTATTATTAAAAAGAAGGAAACAATAAAATGTTATCCTTCTTTTTGTTTTAGTTTATTGTTGTTGAAGTTTGACCTGTTTCTATTACACTTTCTTGAAGTGAACGCCATGTGTTACATCCTACAATTCCATCTGCTGCAAGCCCTACTCTTCTTTGATAAGAAATTACTGCATTTCTTGTCGCTGTTCCGAATATACCATCTAATCCTCCAGTTCCATAGCCTAATGTATTTAGTCCGTCCTGTGCAACTAATACATACACTCCTCTGCTCCCTTGCCTTATTAATGGATATCCTCCTGTTAAGCATGCTGAGCTTGTAGCTCTTTTATCAAAATGCACCCATGTTGGAGTTAAATATGCTGGTTCTACGTATGACCAAATTCCAGAGCTTTGTGCTAAATTTCTCATGGTATTTCTTTCTGAATTTGATAATCTCTGTCCAACATCGAATGCTACACCTGCATAATGTTGCGACTGTGCTCCATGTCCTCCTTCGTATGGCCTTTTAAACGCATATCCAACCGGGATTGGTTTTCCATATAAGTATCTAAAAGAATTCCATGCTCTCATTGTGTTTCTGTCTGTCCAAAGTATGTTTGACCTGCTGCTTCCTCTAAATTCTTTTACTTTTAATGTTCCATTTGTATTATAGGGCATCCACTCTTGTTCTCCTCTATAATAAACTTCCATTCTGTCATTTGCATTATTATATATTAAAATTTTAGCCATAAAAAAACCCCCATATTTATTATATGAAGGCTTTTTAATTTTGGTTAGTTATTTTTTCTGTTGCTTTTACTATTACTCTTCCTTTACTATCATTTGTACAAGTTATAAGTGTAATTTCTTTTCTTCCATTTGTTATCTGACTGGTACACTCAACATCATCTGGTGACACTATATATTTATCATACACTTCGTATACAAGTGTTCTTCCTTTTGTATCTGTAATATCTATTGTATCTCCTATTTCTAGTGTTGGAACTTTACTGAAAAATTTCTCATTTCTATAATTGTGCCCAACTATGCAAAAGTTTCCAACTTCGTTTGGCTCAGCTCCCCAAAATTTACAAGGTGATATTTTCATAAGTTCTGGTAAAATGTCAGCATGTGTTTGTGATAAAATTGGATATGTAACTTCTATTTTAGGTATATATATTTTAGCAATCGTTGTATATTCTGTTCCATCACTTGCTGTATATACCGTTGTATCTATTCCTGCTTTTTCAACTAAATCATCCACATTAACTTCTTCTTGTATTTGCTCATTTGGATCTAAAACTACGATAATTACATTGTCTTCCTTTCTCATTGTTGAAGATGTATCTGTTGGTTCCATATTTGTTAATCGTTCACTTGTTTCCATATCGGCAAGTAATACTTGTGAAACCTCTTCACTTTTATCTCTGTCATACGCAGCATAAATACAGTAGGTACTTAGTAAACTAACAGCAATAATCGAAAAAATAAAATTTAGTTTATATGCTTTTTTCTTTCTTTTAAATTCTGGTGTAATGAATACTTTGTCTGTTACTAGAATTTGATTCATTATTTACCTCCTACTCTTAATCTATATTATAACATTTAATTATGTATGTGTGCAATAGAAATTCTTGTAATATTTGTATTTATGATTTTTCTCAATATAATTGCTGGTGATATAAATATAAATTTGAGACAAGATAAAAATATTAAGTAAAATCATTTTGTCTTAATGAATCTTTGTAGTTTATGTAATCTAATATTAAAATTTTTAAAATAGCTATTATTGGTACTGCTAGGAACATTCCTAAGATTCCAAAGCAGGCTCCTCCAACAGTTACAGCAAAAATTATTAAAATTGGACTTAGTTTTAATGAATTTCCTACTATTTTTGGATTTATTATATTTGCATCTATTTGTTGTAATATAATTACAACAATTGCCATCCAAATTGCCTGTCCAATTCCTCCTGTAAATATTGTTATTATAATTGCTATTACAGACGCTATTATTGCACCTATATATGGAATTATATTAAATAAGCCTATAATAATTCCAAGTACTGCTCCATATTTTACTTTCATAATTGTAAGTGTTATTGATAGTAGTAATCCAATAATTATTGCATCTAACAATTGACTTGTTATGAATTTTAAAAATATAACATTTGTCTTTTTAAAATAATTTCCTAAATTATCATATGTATGTTTTTTAAATAAAACATTTGCAGCTTTTTTTATGAAAGCTAATATTTGTTCCTTTTCAAGTAGAATATATATTGAAACTACAATTGTAACAAATATGTTAAAAATAGCATGTGCAATTCCTAATACCCCTTTGGCATATCCAGTTATATTTTCTAAACTAAAAAGATTTTTAACATCTATTTGTTGTATTGTATTGATTATTGAATTAAAATCTATTTGTTTAATCATAGAGTCTTCTGGTAATTCATTTATTGTTTTAGTTATACTATTGTAATAACCTGGTAAATTATTTATAAATTCAATAATATTGTCTATTATTGTTGGTACTATAAATTTAATAATAATTGTAATTAAAACAATTGCAATTATATATACTGTTATAATTCCTAAAAATTTTGAATGTTTCTTTAAAATTGGTATTTTTTTATATAATCTTTCAAAATATTTAGATGGAATATAAAATATATATGCTACTAAAATACTTATTAAAAATGGCATTAAAATTGAAAATACACTACCTATGGCATTCATTACAGCATCAAAACTATCTAATGTTTTATACACAAAAATTACAGCAACAGCAAAAGTAAACCAATAAACCCATTTCGTCCAATTTTTCTCTTTCATTATTCCTCCTATAAATTAATATCAAGCTCTACTGGGCAGTGGTCACTTCCTAGAATATCAGAATGAATTTTTGCATCTTTAATTTTATCTTTAATCTTATTAGAAACTAAAAAATAATCAATTCTCCACCCAATGTTTTTTTCTCTTGCTTTCATCATATATGACCACCAAGTATAGCAATTTTCCTTGTCTGGATACAAATATCTAAAACTATCTGTAAAGCCACTATCCAAAAGAGCAGTCATTTTTTCTCTTTCTTCATCTGTAAAACCTGCATTTCTTCTATTTGATTTTGGATTTTTTAAGTCAATCTCCTTATGTGCGACATTCATATCTCCACACACAATAACAGGTTTATCTTTATCTAATTTTAATAAATATTCTCTAAAATCATCTTCCCATTGTTCTCTATATTTCAGCCTAGTAAGTTCTCTTTGAGAATTAGGAGTATATACATTTACCATATAAAAATTTTCAAACTCTAAGGTAATCACTCTACCTTCCTGATCGTGTTTTTCAATGTTAATTCCATATTTTACTGAAATAGGCTTTTGTTTGCAAAAAATTGCAGTTCCTGAATATCCTTTCTTTATCGCACTATTAAAAAATTTATGATATCCTTCAAAGTTTACATCTAGCTGTCCTTCTTGCATTTTAGTTTCTTGAATACAAAAAATATCGGCATTGATATTCTCAAAAAACTCTCCAAATCCTTTATTCCAAACAGCTCTTAGTCCATTAACGTTCCAAGAAATTAGTTTCATATAATCCTCCCTAAATTAATTTCGTATGATTATATCACAAATTTTGAATAAAAGCGAGTATTAAGGCAGTGTTTGTCTTTAATTATTCTATTGCCTGCTTTATATGGTTTATTTTGTATTTTTTATTACATAGGAATACTTCTATTACATCAAATCTAATATAGAAATTTTCTAATTGATTAAAATATATGTACACTTCTGCTGCTTTTTTTATGTGATTTTGCTTGTAGTTGTTAACTGCTTCTGCTGGCTTTCCATATATAATACTACTTCTAGTTTTTACTTCTATAAAAACAATTTCATCATTATCTTTTGCAATAATATCAATTTCGCCTTGTTTACATCTATAATTTCTATTTATAATTAAATATCCTATACTTTTTAAGTAATTTTCAGCTATGTTTTCCCCATTTTGTCCAAAGTCTTGTTTATAAAACATTTCTATATCACCTTTTCATAATAATTACCAGGTAGTGATTTAATGTATCCTTCTAGCTCCATAAGCATTAAACTTGCATTAATTTGGCTAATATCTGTTTTTAATTTTTTACAAATTACATTTATATTTGTAGCCTCACTTTCAATTGCATTGTAAATATTTATATATTCTGGTGGTATTATAATTTTTCTTTCATTGTTTTCTTGTATTTTTTCTAAATTTAATTCTTCTAAAATATCATTAGTACAAGTTATAAGACTAGCTCCCTCTTTTATTAAATTGTTGGTTCCTATTCCTTTTGTTCTATCTAAATTACTTGGTATACAAAATACTTTTTTACCTTGCTCTTTTGCTAACCCAGCAGTTATACTTGTGCCACTTCTGTATGCGGCTTCAATTACTAGTACTCCACATGAAAGTCCGCTTACAATCCTATTTCTTATAGGAAAATTTTTAGAGTTTGGCACAATGTTTGGTTTGAATTCTGTAATTACTGCTCCTCCATTACTTATTATTTTATAAAATAATTCTTTATTCTCTTCTGGATAAATATAGTTAAACCCACTTCCTAAAACCGCTATTGTTTTTCCTCCAACACTTAAACAAGCTGTATGTGCAAATGAGTCTATTCCCAATGCCATACCACTTATAATAGTAAGATTTTGCTCTGATAATTCTTTTGAAAATTTTGTTGCATACTTTTTCCCATATTCTGTATAACATCTAGAACCAATTATGGCTATTCCTTTGTTTGATAAAATTGTTTCATCTCCTAGAACATATAACTCTTGCGGTGGATTTTTAATATTTCTTAATCTTTCGGGATATTTTTTATTATCTATTTTTAGTATTTTAATCTCCATATTTTCCTTTCTAAATTTTAAAAATATTTTCTATCTAAACTTCGATATTGAATAGCTTCTGCAATATGTTTTGCCTCAATATTTTCTTTACAATCTAAATCTGCAATTGTTCTTGCTACTTTTAGTATTCTTCCATATGCTCTTGCACTAAGTCCTAATTTTTCAAAAGCATTTTGCAAAATTTTATGTGAGGCATTATCTAACGCACAATATTTTTCTATTAGTTTAGGTGTCAGTTCAGAATTCGAATATAAATTATACTTTTTGTATCTTTCCATTTGCAATTTTCTTGCTTCATTTACTCTCTTTTTTATAGCTTCCGAGTTTTCTACTACAACATCATCTTGAAGTTTTTTGTATTTTACTGGGGTTACTTCTATGTGTATATCTATTCTATCTAGTAATGGGCCACTTATTTTTCCCATATATCTGGCAATTGATTGTGGCGAACATGTACATTCTTTATCTTTTGAGCCATAATACCCACATGCACATGGATTCATACTTGCTATTAGCATAAAATTACATGGATATGTTAATGTTGAATTTACTCTACTTATTGTAACTACTCTATCTTCTAATGGTGTTCTCATTACCTCTAATGTGTTTTTGTTAAATTCTGGAAGCTCATCTAAAAATAATACTCCCGAATGAGCTAGGCTTATTTCTCCGAGGTTTTGGAATTTTTCCTCCTCCCACAAGTGCGACACTTGAAATTGTATGGTGTGGTGCTCTAAATGGTCTTGTTAACACTAGTGAATTTTCATTTAATAATCCAGCTATGCTATGAATTTTACTTACTTCTAGTGATTCTTCAAAACTTAAATCTGGTAAAATTGAGGGTAATCTTCTTGCTAGCATAGTTTTTCCCGAGCCAGGGCTTCCTATCAAAATACAGTTATGCCCTCCTGCGGCTGCTATTTCTAATGCTCTTTTTACATTTTCTTGACCTTTTACTTCTGAAAAATCTAATTCGTATTTTACATTTCCTTTTAGCATTTCTTTAATATCTATATATTCTGAATTAATTTTTTCTTCCTTTTTTAAATATTTTATTGCTTGATTTAGATTTTTTACCCCTATCACCTCTAAACCTTTTACTACACTTGCCTCTTTTGCATTTCCAATTGGCAAAATTACTTTTTTAATTCCTAATTTTAATGCTTCTATACACATTGGAAGTACTCCATTTATTTTATTAAGTGTTCCATCTAGTGAAAGTTCTCCCATAAAAATTGTATCTTCTATATCTACATATTGAAGATTTTCAGTAGCTATTAGAATTCCTATTGCTATTGGCAAATCGAAAAATGAACCTTCTTTTTTAGTGTTTGCAGGTGCTAGGTTTACTGTTATTTTTCTGCTTGGAAATTCTATTCCAGAATTTTTAATTGCAGTTCTTACCCTTTCTTTGGATTCTTTTACAGATGCATCTGGAAGTCCAACAATTTCCCAATGTGGCAGTCCCGCAGACACATCTATTTGTACATTAATTAAATATCCAGTAAGTCCATGTAGAGCCATACTTTCTACAATTGCTAACATATAATTCTCCTTTTTTATTATAAATATCTAAAATTGATTTCTTTGGCCGAAATGCCTGATTTTAAAAGTAATAAGAGTAAACATCTCAATAATGTTTACTCTTATTATGAAGATTTCTGATACATTAAAGAAATTAATAAAATTATATAACCATTTGGCGTAAATGTAAATACCTTTGCAAGTACTTTTCATCGCAAGTTTAGACATCTTTCGACATATTTCGACATATTTTATTATTAACCTTATAATGTTAATTAAAAAGAACAGATAATCTTTTAGGAAATTATCTGTTCTTTTTATTATGGAACATATATATGGCATTCCAAATTTCTTCTTCCAAATTGTATACATTCATTATATGTATCCATATATACATCTAATTTATTATTACTTATTGCTCCGCCTCTATCCTGTACAATAAACCATCCCCCATTTGGTTTATTTGCAAAATATGGTATATAAATTACTGTTCCAATAGGATATCCTTTTCCTGCTGCTACTGTATACCAAGCTTTTGCATATGCTCCTGATGCGGTTACACCATAGCCTGGGTCTGTTGGTTTTTTTCCACAAGTTGATGCAGTGTATGCAGATGTATTTAGTGTAACTACTTTTGGTTCTATTCCTGATATTTTTGCTTGCAACATAGATGCTGTTGCAGAATTTCCAGGTGAAGTTCTTGCTACTTCGCTTCTTGATGTTTGCTTTGTGTTTACTTGAACTATTTTATCTACTGGCTCTTTTATTATATTTGTTGAAAGTTCTTCTCTTGCAATTTCTTCTGCATCTCTATATGTTATTTTATATGTAACTTCTCTTAGTCCATTTTGTCCTTCTTTAATAACTCTTGTTGTTCCATCTTCGCTTCCTGCCGCATCTTTCGTTATTGTTTCAAATGGTATTTCTTCTTCAATTGTAATAATTTCTTCTGTGATAACTCCATATGTTGTTATAATATCCTCTAAATTTGTTACTGCTTGTGCTTCTTCTATTCCTTGGACCTCAGATGATTTTATAATTTTAATTATTTTATCTGTACCTACCTCTTCATTAAGTCCAGGTTTAACAGTTTCATAATCTGCCAATATTATATGATTGTCTTCTAAAATTTCCTTTACTTTTGTTTTTGTTGTTAAAACATTAAGTTCATAATTATTAGAAAATTGTATTTTTACATTAGTTATATCTATGTTTGTAGCTCCTACTACTATTCCTGAACATAAAAGAAATATTATGCTAATTGCTATTATTTTTATTGCTGAAACAGATGCCTTTTCATCTTTTTTCATATAAAATTTAATCCCTCCTCTTAGGTTCTTTCACATTATACATGTTTTAGTTATTCTTGTCAAATTTTTGTAACATTTTATTTACTCTTACGGGTACAAGGCTTATAAGCGTTTTTAGTTTTGTCCCAGTAATAATATATTCATGAAATTAAAGGCTTATCCCTATTTTTTTATTTTTTCTAAATTTTTTTATAGATTAAAGTTATTTTATTATTATCTTAAAATTTAATTAATTTCAATATAAAAAGCTTGACTATATGCGTTTTTTAGGGTATGATTATTAAGTTAAGAGTAAGGAGAAATGTGTATATGTTATGTTCAAATTGTAATAAAAATACAGCTGTTATTTTTATTAATAAAGAAGTTAATGGCAAACAAGAAATTGAAGGATTATGTTTTCAATGTGCACAAGAAAAAGGTATAAATCCACTAGAAGTTCTTGCAAAACAATCTAATCTTTCTGAAAAAGATTTAGAAAACATGTCTAGACAATTTGAAAATATATTTAAAAATTTATCTGACAATTTAGAAAATTCAAGTTTTGATGATTTATCTAATAATAGTGATAATTCTCTTGGTTCTATATTTGCAAATATGTTTTCAAATAATGATAATAATGATTCAGAGGAAAATACATCTGGTAAAAGAAAAGTAAAAGTAGAAAAAAAGATAAAAGATAAAAAAAGAAAATTTTTAGATACTTATGGAACAAATCTTACTAATTTGGCTAAAAATAATAAATTAGACATGGTTATTGGAAGAAATAGTGAAATACAAAGAATTATACAAATATTAAATAGACGTTCTAAAAATAATCCTTGTTTAATTGGTGAACCTGGTGTTGGTAAAACAGCTATTGCACAAGGTTTGGCTATTAAGATTGCTGAGCAAAAAGTTCCTGCCAAACTTTTAAATAAAGAAGTTTATCTTTTAGATATGACAGCAATTATTGCGGGTACACAGTTTAGAGGACAATTTGAATCAAGAATGAAATCCTTAATAGATGAGTGCAAAGCATGTGGTAATATAATTCTTGTTATAGACGAAATTCATAATATAATAGGTGCTGGTGATGCAGAACATGCCATGAATGCTGCAAATATATTAAAGCCTTCTTTATCTAATGGTGAAATTCAATTAATTGGAACAACTACTTTAAAAGAATATAGAAAATATATAGAAAAAGATTCTGCATTAGAAAGAAGATTTCAACCAGTTATAATTGACGAACCAAATATTGAGGATAGTATAGAAATAATAAAAGGTATAAAAGGATATTACGAAGAATATCACAAAGTTAGAATATCTAATGATGTAATTGCTGAAACTGTAAAGATGTCTGAAAAATATATTCATGATAGATTTCTTCCAGATAAAGCAATAGATTTATTAGATGAAGCATGTTCAAGGCTAAACTTAAATAATACAACTTTATTTGAACTTGAAGTATTAAAAAATGACCTAAAAAAAATAGAAGAAGATAAAGAGGATGCTGTTTCTTCTGATTCTATTGAAGATTACAAAAAAGCTGCTGATTTAAAGACAAAAGAATGTAATATACAGGCAAGAATAGCAGAGCTAGAATCTGAACTTAAAGTTCAAGAACTTACAGTTGCAGATATTGCAGAAGTTATTGAATATGCCACAAAAATACCTGTTACAAAAATTACAGAAGCTGAAACTCAAAAATTATTAAATTTAGAAAAAAATCTTCATAATAGAATAATTGGTCAAGACCATGCAGTTTCTGCTGTTGCAAAAACTATTAGAAGAAATCGTGCTGGACTTCAAAGTTGTAAACGTCCACCTTCTTTTATGTTTGTTGGTCCTACTGGTGTTGGTAAAACAGAACTTGCAAAAGCATTAGCAATTGAAATGTTCGGAAGTGAAGATGCAATTATACGTTTTGATATGTCTGAATTTATGGAAAGTCATTCTACATCAAAATTAATTGGCTCACCTCCTGGTTATGTAGGATATGATGATGCTGGTCAATTAACTGAAAAAGTTAAAAGAAAGCCATATTCAATTATACTACTAGACGAAATTGAAAAAGCCCATCCTGATGTATTTAATATATTATTACAAGTATTAGATGATGGAAAACTTACAGATTCGCAAGGTAATACAGTAAGCTTTGTAAATACTATTATTATTATGACATCTAATTCTGGCTCTAATTTAAATAATAATTCAATTGGTTTTGCAAAACAAACGGTTGATTCTAATAAGATATTTGACTCTCTAAAAGATACATTTAGACCTGAGTTTTTAAACAGAATTGATGAAATATTAGTATTTAATTCACTTACAGAAGCAGAATTAATACAAATTATAGATTTATTATTAAATGATACTAAGTCTGCTTTATTAGATAAAAATATTAATTTAGAAATCACAGAAGATGCAAAAAAATATTTGTTAGAACATGGAATTGACCTAAAATATGGAGCAAGGCCATTAAGACGTGCTATTCAAAGATATGTAGAAGACCCTTTATCAGATATGCTATTAAAAGGCGAATTGCAAAATGGTCAAACAATTTTTGTTAGTTTAGTTGATAATGAGCTAAATTTTATGGTAAAATAGTTAGTAATAAATGGAGGATTTTGAAATGTTTAAAAATGTACCTAATATTTTAACAGCAATTAGACTTTTACTTATACCTGTAATTTTTTATTTTGCATTAGAGGAAAATTATGTAATGGCTGTAATATTTCTAACATTATCTGGTGCAACAGATGTATTAGATGGTTATATTGCTAGAAAATATAATTTTATATCTGACTTTGGAACTTTATTTGATCCTCTTGCAGACAAGCTAACACAAATTTCTACATTAATAGTTTTAGTAATTCAATCAATTATACCTGTATGGATTTTAGTTGTTGTTATTATAAAAGAATTATTAATGATTGCAGGAGCAGCTTTTCTTTATGATAAAAACACAGTTGTTGGTAGTAGATGGTATGGTAAGGCAGCAACAGTGTTATTTTATATTGCAATACTAGTATCTATGTTAAATAAACAATTTAGTCTAAATTTAGCATTTGATATGTATTTGTACTATATAGCTGTTGCACTTACAATATTTGCACTATATATGTATTTTAAAACATTCTCTAAATTAAAAAAGAGTGCAAAGGAAAATAAATAACGCAAGTAAATTAAAAAGTAGCAACCCAAGCATGGGTTGCTACTTTTTCTAAATCTTTTTACTCATAATCTTCTATCGTACTATTTAACTCTTCTTTTCCAATTGCTTTTATTCCTTGTTTTAATTCTTCCCTATCTTGCTCTGTTAAATAATCTGTTGATATTTCTGTGATTTCATGTAATATTTCATCTCCATTTTCATTTTCTGTATAAATTGCAATTACTCCGTCTTTTTCTCTTAATACATAATGTTCATTGCAGATTCCTGTCAGTTCTTTTAATATTACAACTTCATTAGCTGAAAATCCTTTTAATTCCCAGCCAGTTAACGCCTCTCTTACTTCATCTTCTTTTAAATTTACAAGTTCAGCGGGTATTTCTGCATAATCTTTTGTTGTATGCCCACATCCGCTATAGTGTTTCTTTATTATTAGAGTTGCATTTGGAGATACCTTTTCTTCAACCATACTTGTAAGAAGACTTGGTGCAGAAGTGTTTACACCATTTTCGACAGTAACTTTTGCTATTTTAGATATATTATCAACTTTTTCTTCATTTTTAGTAGCAGCTTCATATATGTAATATCCACAAATTCCACTAACAACAAATATGCATATTACGGTTACAATTAGCAAAAAATTTCTCATAAACATCATCCTTTTTCATTTGATGTTTATAGTATTTGCATTATTTCCCAATTTATTCAATTATTATTTATAATTTTATATTCTAATTTCATTAAGCCGTTTATTATTAAAGCAAATTGTTATCTCTCCGTAATTTATCTGTTCTAAGTATATTAATTCCGCGCTTTTTTAATCTTAATATTACATCTTCATTAGGGTGACCAAATGTATTTTTCTCTCCTACACCAATTAATGCAATTTTGGGATTTACAAAGTCTATAAAATCTTGAATTGATGATGTTTTAGAACCATGATGTGCAATTTTTATTATATCAGCTTCTAATTTTTTTGAGTACAACTTAATTATTTCTTTTTCTGCAACTTCTTCTATATCACCTGTAAACAATAATTTTATGTTTTTATGAATAAATTTTGCAACTATTGAATTATTATTTAAAGCATTTTCAGATAATTGATTTTTATTTGGCCAAATTATTTCAAAGTATGTTTCATTATCTATTTTTACTCTATCTCCTGCTTTTACTATAATTACTTTTATATGTTTTCGTTTTATAATTTCCAAAAATTTTTCATAATTTTCAGAATTTTCTTTTTGCTTTGCTATAATAATATTTTTAACATTTAATTTTTCTATGATTGTAAATACTCCGCAAACAATGATCACTATCAAAATGACTTATCATTGCAAAATCAATTGTTTTTATATTTCTATCTAATAGATATGGCAGCAAAACACTTTCTCCTACATTATATGTAGAATCGCTTCCTCCCCCATCTATTAATATATTTTTTCCACTTGGAGTAGTAATTAAAGTAGAATCACCTTGACCTACGTCTATAAAATGTATATAAAGTTTTTTATCTATAATTTTAATTCCATATGAAACAATACAAATCATAACTAGAAGTATAAAAGCATTTTTAGTACAGTTTTTTATTTTATTTATTATTATTTTTTCTATTTTATATTGTTTTTTGCTACCTCTTTTATAATAAAGTATAGCTATTAAAAAAATATAGTATAAACTTACAAAACTTGGTCTAGGTGTTGTAATTAATATATTGGCAAATGGAATATTTGCTGTTTTTTCTGCTATTAAAATTAGCAAATTAATTAAAAATTCAATCGGAATTATTAAAATTTGAGCTAATGGAAAATATATAATAGATATAAAAATTACTATAAACCCACCAATTATACATATTGCAATAATCGGAGAAGCAAGTACATTAGATAGCCAAAACATTATAGATATTTGATTAAAATTAAGTGCCATTATAGGGATTATAACAATTTGTGCTGAAATTGTTATAACTAACATTTCTTTGATAAAATCAATAATCTTTTGTAATACATTATTTTTTACTTTTATTATAAATAAATTATTTATAGGCTTTTGAAATAGTATAATTCCTAGCGTACCAGCATATGAAAGCCATAGTCCAACATCATATATTGCAAACGGATTTGTAAATAATATAATAATCATTGATAAAGCTAAATTATTATATATATCAGATTTTCTATGAAATAAGCTACTTAAAATAATTAAAATCCCCATAATTCCCGCTCTAAATACAGAGGCTGTAAGTCCTGTAACTAGCATGAATATTATTATTATACAAATACTAATTATTTTCCCTGTTTTTTTTCCAAGTTTACTTATTTTAAGTGCAAAACTTATTGCAATAATAATATATGCTACATGTTGTCCAGATACTGCAAGCATATGAGCTAAACTGCTGTCTTTAAAATTGTTTTCTGTATTTTCATCTATATAACTTGTATCTCCTACTAAAATTCCTATTAACAATCCTGAAATAGTATCTTTTTGAATTAATTTTTTTGAATTATCTATAATCACATTTCTTATATCATTAATTGTTTTATCTATTATATTAATATGACTGTTTTCTAGTAATTCTATATTATTGGAATTTGCATATATTGTTCCATATATTCCTTTTGATTTTAAATACACTGAGTAATCAAAACCTTTATAATTTCTACTAACACTTGGTTTTTCGTATTCTGCATTTACTTTTATTAAATCACCATAGTTTAAATTTATTTTATTATTTTTATTTATTTTTAAAATAAACTTCTTATTTTTTATATTTCCAATTGTTTTTATTGTATATACCTTTTTATATTCAGTTTGTGACTCTTCACTAATAACTAATGCATAATCATTAATATTATTTTTTGAATATATTTTTTCATAATTATCTGCACGCGATTTTACATATATATCCCCTATAATGCTCATTACTAAAAATATTAATATTATCTTGTATACAAATCTAACTATTTTTCTATTTAATAAATATCCTTTAAGATTAAACTTAGATTTTATATAAATACTACAAATTAATATTATTGTAGCACAAACAAGAGCTATACTTATTTTAAAGTATAGCCCCCATATTATTCCTATTATAAATCCTAAGCATGCAATTAAAATTGGTCTGTTAATTTTATTTCACTCCTATTTAATTGCCCCCATTTTTTAAATAATTCTTCTTGCACATACAAATCTATCTCCATAATAAGAACTATTTAAAGAAGTTATTACAACACCAGTTCTAGAGTTTTCCGAGTGTATAAATTGATTATTTCCTATATATATTCCTACGTGTCCTATCTTTGTTTTTCCTTGGTTATAAAAAGCTATAATATCACCAGGTTTTAACTGACTTTTCGAGACATTTTTACCATTTTGAGCTTGCCCTCCTGATGTTCTACTTATACTATACCCAAAATGTGAATATACATACGAAGTAAATCCTGAACAGTCAAATCCTGTACTAGGACTGCTTCCTCCACTTTTATACTTTCCACCTAAAAACTGTTTAGCATATGCTACTATTTCTGAACCTGTTGCACCACTACCATTTAGCTTAACTGTTGAGTCCTTTGCAACACTCACTTTTTTAGCAGTGGCTTTTTTAGCAGTGGCTTTTTTAGCAGTGGCTTTTTTAGCTGCCTCGGCTTTTGCTTTTGCCTCTGCTTCTCTTTTTTCAGCAAGTTTTCTTTCTTGCTCTTGTTTTGTTTCAACAAGCTCTGTTGTGGCATTTGCAGTAGCAACAACTACATCATTTTGAACACTTTTTCTTCCATAAGTCAAACTTCTAGATGTTGTTATACTTCTAGATGTTGTTATCGTAACTGGCTCATCTGAAACTAATTTTTTATTAATATATCCAGTAGTACCATTTGTATCTACATTATACCACCCATTTTTTTCTCCTAAAATGGTAAGTTCCATATTTAAAGTTACAGTAACAACATGTTCAGATTCAACAGTTGCATCTTCTCTAACATTTGCCATTTCAACATTTACATATCCAACTTTTTTAGTTGGTGTTTCTTCTACTGGTTCTTCCTTTGGTTCTTCTTCATTATTTGTTGTATCTGATTCTTCTATGGCAGATTTTAAAATCCACCCTACTTCATTTTCCCCTTGGACATAAACCC
Organism: uncultured Clostridia bacterium; assembly: GCA_944389425.1. Classification (GTDB taxonomy): domain Bacteria; phylum Bacillota; class Clostridia; order TANB77; family CAG-508; genus UMGS1864. The sequence goes on along the minus strand of CALXMH010000005.1, from coordinate 25,662 downwards.
AGTTATTTACCACTTGAATAGCTGTAATATCACTTCCTGCACTAATTTCTTCTAATACAGGACATGAAATAAGTGGTAGTATATATAATTTAGTATTATTTTTAACTGTATAAACTTCTTGAAGTCTTATTTCTCCAACACTTGTAGAGCTAGAAACTTCTCCACTTCCTTCTGTGTTTTCATTTTCATTTGTATTATTTTCATCTTCGCTATTATTGATATTCTCTTCACTATTTAGTTCTGAGTCATCAACATCAATATATTCTCCAAAAATGTATCCTTCGTTTCCTTCGTATTCAACCTTATACCAGTCCCCTTCTTTTTCTAAAACTGTTATATTGTCGTCTTTATAAACATTTGTAATAATTTCAGCTTCTGTAGAAGGTGATTTTCTAATTCTCACCGTATTACCTGTCACAAGTCCTGTTGCACAATAAGAAATTCCTGCAAATACTATACTAACCAAAATCGTTACTACTAGTATTGGTAGAATTTTTTTTGTTTTCATTTTAAAATATCTCTCCTCATTTTTAAAAATTAAAATTTCAGATACTCTTCTATTATATACGAAAAATTAAAATTTGTCAATTTTGGATAATTCTGGAGGTTTGATTTAGAATTAATCTTAAATAATAAAAATGAAGGAGCTCCAAGTGAAGCTCCTTTTTGTTTAGATTCCGTATTTTTTAAAGAAAGTATCCGTTTCTGTTTGGTTAAGAGTTTTTTTATGCAAAAGTAAGTCTTTTAAGCTATATAAAAGCTCTTTATTATCTTGTAAAATTTTAATAGCATTTGCTTTTTCGTTTTTCAAAATAATATTTGCTTCTTCAATTACTTTATTATCTTCTCTTGCATAAATTATTTGTTCTCCCATGCCATCTAGATAAATCATGTCAGTAGCTATATTTTTTGCCTTTCGTAAGTCATCTCTACTTCCATAAGAACTTTGCCCATAGGCAATTAGTTCACCTACCATACCACCAAAACATATACGTATTTCTGAAAGCCTATCTGTTTTTTGTAAAATAGTTCTTTTAAATTCTCTTTTTACAAAGCCTGCATAGTTTCCTTCTTTACTTCCTTCAATAGTAACCATTTGGATTGTTGCCTTAGGATTTGAAATTCGTGCAACAATGGCATGTCCTGCTTCATGAAAAGCTGTTATTTCTAAGTCTTTCTTAGTTTTCTCAACTTTTTCACATGAATGCGTTCTTCTAATTTGCATGTCCAATTTTTCTGTAATAATTTTTATTACAAAGCACATATAAGCAATTAGCATTGCAGTTAACATGCAATAGGTACCTATTTTTAAATCATTATTTGATAAAAAAAAAAAAAAAACTAATAAAATACCTAATATAACTGCAATTCCTTTCCGATTTAACTCCTTTACGTCTTTGTAAATTTCCAACAAATCTTTCATTATAAGCCCTCCTGTTTAGTTTATGGATTATTGGGAATCTAAACTTTTAATTGTTAAAATTTAATAAAATTTTAACTAAACTATAAAATATAATTTATACTTATATTTTACCATATTTACATAATATTTGCAAAATATATCTATTTTTCGAAGAATTAATTATAAAAAAGCAGGCAATATGCCTGCTTTCTTATAAAGAGAGTCTTTCTCCTTTTTCTTGTAGCTGCTTTACTAAGGTTTGGTCTTCAATTATGGCATTATCACTTTTAAGCCAAATTATAGGTTGTGCTTCACCATTTACCTCTATATTTTCAGAATATATAGCTTCTACTCTTCTATCCAATTTAGAGTTAGGTTCTACATATAATCCTATGTTTCTATTACTAATTCTTGCTTCAACTTGATAATTATGAAGATTTACTTTTCTTGTTGCAATTTCTTCAATTTCTTCCTTTCCCCATACTAATGGGAAGCTACCTGCTTCAATGTATACATTTAAAAAAGTTTCTCCACTTTCTGTATATCTCCATCCTTGTGTTAAGGCTTTTCGAAGATTTTTGTCCAGTTCAATGGATTCATATTGATATACATTGTAAAAAAAGCATAGTACTAATCCAGGAATTAAAATTGAAATTAACAGTTTCCCTTCTGTAATGTTTTTCATTACATTGAAAGTCCGAAAACAAGTATTATCCCAAACCTTTTTTACTATTTTCCTGAGCTGCCTATACATGATGTTTCCTCCCTTTAAATATTAAATTATTATATATCTATTATAACATTAATTACATAATATGTCTACTTACATAAAAACAGGAGCTTTATTAAAAGCTCCTGTTTAAAAGGATTATTTGTTTGTTTTACGGTTTTTATACAGGTAATACATTACCCACATATGATAAATAGCATCGAATACTTGCCATCCACGAAATAGCATTCCATATACATATACCAAGACCATAATGTAACCCATTATAGGTTTATTCTCTATTCCAAAAATAGAAAATAATTTTGCAAAAGGCCATGTAATAATAAGTAATATGCCATCTAGTTCGTAGAATTTTCCATTGGATCTTATTTTTAGCTTAGAATCTTTAAACTCGAAAGAATATTCAACACAAAATCCTAAAATAAGATTTGTAATTATCCCTTCAAACAAGCCAAGATGTGGTATTCCCATAAATTCGCTTATTGCCCAAAGTACAATAGCTAAAAAGATAGCAATGGATATTCTATCTAAAATATCATACCGTCTTTCTTCGATATAAGCCTTTGCCATGATGTTATCTCCTTTTTTAATAATATTTATATATCTTAATTATAGCATATTTCAGGCTATATGTCTATTTCAGCTTCATTGAAAGAAGTTTTGATATACCATTTTCTTCCATGGTAATACCATATACAGTATCTGCTGCTTCCATTGTTCCTTTTCTATGTGTTATTACTAAGAATTGTATTTCTTTTGTAAATTTCTTTAAATATTCTGCAAATCTATAAACATTAACATCATCTAATGCTGCCTCTATTTCATCTAAAACACAGAAAGGTGCTGGATTTATTTTTAATATTGCAAATAATAATGCAATTGCAGTTAGAGCTTTTTCTCCACCTGAAAGTAGCATCATATTTTGAAGTTTTTTGCCTGGTGGTTGTGCTTCTATATCTATTCCACATTCTAATATATTATTTTCATCTGCAAGTTTTAAATTAGCTTTTCCTCCACCAAAAAGTTCTGCAAAAATTGCACCAAAGTTTTTATTTATAATTTTAAATTGTTCTGCGAATTGTTCTTTCATAACTTCTGTCATTTCTGTAATGATTTTTTTAAGCTTATTACTAGATTCTTCTAAATCTGTTTTTTGTTCTGTCATAAAGTCGAATCTTTCTTTTGTTTGTTTGTATTCTTCTATTGAATCAATATTTATGCTTCCAAGAGCTTTAATTTCACTTCTTAGTTCATTTACCTTTTTTTGTACTTCTTGTACATTTTCTGGTTTTTTATAGCTCTCAGCAGTATTTGGTGTTACTTCATATTCTTCCCACATCTTATTAATTACTTGTTCTAATTCTACTTCTAGTTTTGATTTTTTTATTTCTATTTTATTAATTTGATCTTTTAGGTCATCTAATAATTTTAAATTATCATTTATTTCTTCTTCTAATTTTTGTATAATCTCATTTTTTGTAATTCTTGTGTTTTTTAATTCTTCTATTTTAACTAAATTACTGCTTACTTCTTGTTTTGATTTTTCTATTTCTTTTTGTAAATCATCAATTTTTTCATTATTTGCATTATTTTCTTGTTTTAGTTCTTCACATATTTTTTCTTTATTTTGTATAGACATAGTAGAACTATTTATGTCTTGATTTACTCTTTCTACAATTTCATCAATAGATGCTTCACTTTCACTAAAAGATGATACAGAAATTTTTAAATTTGTTATATCAAAATTTAAGTCATCTATATATTTTTGATTATCTTTATTTTGTTCTGCAAAAGCTTCTATTATTGAATTTAGCTCTGTAATTTCTTGTTCTAAACTAATTATTTGTTCCTCTAAATTCGTTTTTTGAGCTCTATTATTTTCTTTTTCTAGTTCTATACTTGAAATTTCATCTTTAATTTTTGCTAATCTATTTTCTAGTTTTTCAACATTTGTTTCAACAGATGTAAGTTTTTGTTTTTCTGTTGCATATACAATTTCTGCCTCTTGTTTTGCTTTTTCCATTTCCTCAGATTTGGCTAAAATATTTTCTATGCTTGCTGCATATTCTTGTTTTTCTTTTTCTATTTTTTCAATCTTTTCGTTCATAGTTTTAAGTTCTTGTTCTAATTCTTCAATTTCTTTTTTGCGTCCTAAAATATTTACTGTTTTAGCTATTACAGATCCACCTGTTATAGCTCCTGATGGATTAATTACATCTCCTTTTAATGTAACAATTCTAAAAGAATATGAATTTTGCTTAGCAAGCAGAATTGCTGAATCCATGTTCTCTACAATTACTGTTCTTCCTAGTAAATTTAATATAATTTGGTCATATGTTTTCTCGTTTTTTACTAAATCTGCGGCAATTCCAATTACTCCTGGAACATTTTTTGAATTTATTTTTTCTAGTTTTTTACCTTTTACAGAAGTAATTGGCAGAAAAGATGCTCTTCCTAAATTATTTGTTCTTAAATATTCTACAAGCTTTTTTGCTGTGTTTTCTGTATCTGTAACTATATTTTGCATTGCTTGTCCTAGCGACATTTCTATTGCTGTTTGATACTCTTTTGGAACTGAAATTATGTTTGCTAAAACATCATGCATTCCTTGTTTTAAATTACTATCTTTTTCACAAGCATTAAGAATTGCTTTTATAGTTTTACTGTATCCTTCTTTTTCTTTTTCTGTTTCTATTAAAAATTTATGTCTAGATTCTTTAATTCTAAGTTCCATTCCAGTTTTATTTATTAAATTGTCGTATTCTTTAATTTTATTAGTACTTTCTTGTTTTTGTATATTAAATTCTTCTAATTCTTTTATAATCTTATCTCTATTTGCTTCTATTTGAATAAAAGTTTTTGAAATTTCTTCTTTAACAAGCCTTTCAGAATCTAGTTCAGAAATGCAAACTCTTTGCTCTTCTTTTAAAGTTTTTTCACGCTTTTCTAAGTTTTCAAAATTAACATCTTGTGTATTTATTTGTGAACCTAAATTGTATTTTGTATCTATATTATCATTTAGTTTTTTCTTTTTTTCTTCAATTTCAAGTTCTTTACTAGATAGTTTTGAAGTTAATTCTTCTAGTTCCGTTTCTTTTGCTTCTAATTCTTTTTCAAATCTTTCTTTATCTGCAAATAAATTATTCTTTTTATTAATTTTCTGATTTTTTTCTTCTTCTAAGTCTTTTATTTTTTCTTTTAGCTCTATAATTTCATTTTCGTATCTTTTTATTGTTTCTATATTATTTTCAGTTTTTTGTTTTGTAACATTAATATCTGAATTTATTTTTTCGATTTTATTAGAAATTTCAAAACCGCTATTTTGCATATTCTCAATCTCTTGAATTATATTTTCAAGTTCTAATTTTAAGTTTTCTTTTTGGCTTTTTTTCTCATCCATTTTTGTTTCTTCCATAGATGTTTGTGAAGATATTGTATCTATATCTTCAATAATTTCAGTAATTTTTGATTTGTACGTATCTATATTATGCAAAAAAAGCCCTATTTCTATATCTTTTAATTCTTCCCTTAAATCTAAAAACTTTTTAGCTTTATCTGATTGTGCTTTTAGTGGAGCAATCGTAGATTCAATTTCAGATAAAATATCTGTTATTCTAAGTAAATTTATTTTGGTTTGTTCTAGTTTTCTTTCCGATTCTTGTTTTCTAACTCTATATTTAACAATACCCGCAGCTTCTTCAAAAATATTTCTTCTTTCCTCTGATTTATTACTTAAAATTTCATCAATTTTTCCTTGTCCGATAATAGAATATCCATCTTTTCCAATACCTGTATCCATAAAAAGTTCTTGAACATCTTTTAACCTACATGGTGATTTATTTATAAAATACCCAGACTCACCACTTCTATAAATCCTTCTTGTAACAATAACTTCATTATATTCAATTGGTAATTTATTATCACTATTATCAATAACAATAGAAGCCTCTGCAAACCCCAAAGACTTTCTGTTTTGAGTACCAGCAAAAATAATATCCTCAGACTTAGCTCCTCTTAAAGATTTCATACTTTGCTCGCCCAAAACCCATCTAATACTATCTGAAATATTGCTCTTACCAGACCCATTAGGTCCAATAACAACAGTAATACCTGGCATAAACTCCAAAGTAGTCTTATCTGCAAATGACTTAAATCCATGTAACTCTAATCTCTTTAAATACACTTTTTATCTCTCCCTAATGTCAAATTATATTTATAATATATTAAAATTAGGAATTTATCAAGATATTTAAGGGAAGTTGTAGATATTTTATCAAAATTTGTATTGTTCCTTTTATTTATACAAATTTATTTTACAAATTTCCTGTTTTAGCAAAACTCTCCCCTTTTTCATATTTATAAAACCAGAAAAATCATCTTGACTTTTTGACTTTCTTTAAGTATAATAAATATAAAGATGAGCACCCACAGATTGTGGTGTGTCGTTAAATTGTATTAATAATTAGAATACATCTCTAACGTCCAGCAGAGATGTATTTTTTGTTGTCTAATTTCTTAATTGTAACAACTAATGCTACAAATAAGGCAATAGCTACAACTGTTACTATTGCAAGTTCTACAAGAAGTATGTAAATAAATGCTAAATAAACTTGTTCTAATAACATATGCATCGCCTCCTCTCTTTTGATAGGAATACGACACATCACTCTCTGCTTTTTTGCTCATCTGTAATAATATTATAATGACTTTTTTGACAACTTTCAAGTATTTATAAGAAAATAATTAAAATAGCAAATTAAAAAAAGACTCCTAACTAAATGTTGACAAAACTTTAATAAAAGTTATAAAATATATCCATAATATGAATGGAGACGATTATGTATAAAGAATTTGATTTTTATGATAAAACCAATTTAAAATCTTACAATCTAAATGAAAGCATGCGATACCAGTTAAATATGCTTTCTCATTTGGATGTATTTACATTAAAGCACTCTGAAAACGTGGCAAATATGACTAGTAAAATTTGTAAAAATTTAAGATTAAATAAAAAATTTACAATTTATTGTACAATGTGTGCATATTTACACGATATTGGCAAAATGTTTATTCCACCAGAAATATTACAAAAAAATGGTAAGCTTACAGATGAAGAATATGAAAAAATGAAAACACATACAACAATTGGCTATAAAATGTGCATGGACGACTTAAAATTAAGGCCATATGCAAATGGTCCCCTATATCACCATGAAGGATTAGATGGTTCTCGGATATCCAAATGGAGTAGTAAAAGAAGATTTACCAATAGAAGGACAAATAATAAGAGTTGCAGATGAATATGATGCAATTGTTAGCAAAAGACAATATAAAACTCACATAGACATATCAGATACATTAAAAATAATTGCAGACAAAACAATCCCTGCTTATAAAACAGGTAGAACAAATGCAAAAAATCCTAAATACAGTCAAATAAATCCACAAATTGTTCACTCCTTATTTGAAGTTGTGGAAGATGATATAAATTATGAAATATCTTGTGTAGAAGGCTACATTAAGCACATAGAAAACCAAATAAAAAGATTAGAAAAACTTGATGAGTATATAGATGGCTACCATAGCGCAACAAAATCTCGTGATAAAGAAGATTTTAAAGAACTTATAGAATATACTCTTCAACCTGGTGAAACACTTGAAAATTATAAGCAAATAATTGAAGAATATAAAAATGCTTATATAGTTAGAAAAGAGCATATAGAAAAATTAATATCAGAAATTCAAAAAATAAGAAAAATTAAAATTGATGATTGGATGTAAAAAAGGTGTATACAATTACACCTTTTTATTTATAATTAGCAATTTGGGCAAATTGCTCTAGAGTTAGTTTTTCACCTCTTATTTGCAAATCTATATTTAAATCTTCTAGCATTTGTTTAATTTCTTCCTTTGTGTATAAGTTTCCATTTGATAGTGCATTTATTAATGTTTTTCTTCTTTGCATAAATGCTAATTTTATTATTTTAAACAATTTTTCTTCGTCCTTTACAATAACCAGCGGATTTTTTCTTATATTTAATTTTATTACTTGTGAATCCACTTCTGGTGCAGGAATAAAAGAATCTCTTGATACTTCTATTACATTTTGTGGAACTGTATAATAATAAATTCCATATGTAATTGCCCCAGATAAATTTGTACCCGGCTCTGCTAGTAATCTTTGTGCAACTTCTTTTTGAATCATAATAGTTATACTCTCTATGTCTAGTTTATCCTCTAATAATTTCATAATAATTGGTGTTGTTATGTAATATGGTAAATTTGCCACAACTTTAACATTTTGAAAATTATTTTTTTGCTTTTCATTTTTAATTAAATCTTGAAGATTTACTTTAAGCACATCTTCATTTATTATTTCTATATTACTATACAAAGAAAATCTATCTGTAATAATATCTACCATTTTTGTATCAAGTTCGATGCAAATAACTTTTCCTGCTTTTTCAAGTAATTCCTGTGTTAAAGTTCCAAGTCCCGGCCCGATTTCAATTATTAAATCTTGCTTAGAAATACTTGCAGACCCAATAATTGAATCTACTGCCTCCTTGCTTATTAAAAAATTTTGACCTAAACTTTTATTTGCAGTTATATGATATTTATTCATTATAAACTTTGTTTCCTTATATAAACTTTGCATACTCTGTCTCCTTTAAGTTAAAATTATAACATATTTTACTAATATAATCTACCATATTTTATGTAAAACAAAAGAGACTCTAATTGAGCCCCTCTTGTTTTTAATTATTCGAGACAATATTTATTAAAAATTGCCCAAACAATTTTGTGATACCTTATTATTTTAAGTACATACACTTTCCCATCTATCACATACACAATAGAAGGGATTTCTTGGGTAGCATTAAAATCTACATTGATTTTAATCTCATCCAAAATAGGAATAACTGAAACCAATTTTTCGGATATCTCATTGTCATTTGAAAAGCCCTTAACAAGCCCTTCAAAAACAACTAACATCTCTCTCCGATCAATCATCCTTTCATAATCACGTCCACCCTTTTTCCACCTAAAAATAATTTTTTTGGCATCTTTCATTTTAAATTCCTCCTGTCATTCACCCAAAGCAGCAATTCACTTGCAGCCCTCAAAAATTTTCCAAGGCTTTTTATATAGCTACTATGTATAAAATTATATCATGCTTTTCCATCTTTTTCAAGTTCTATTCAAGAACTCTACTTGATTCTATACTTTTCGAGCTTTACATGCCACATCACATTTTTGTTATGCATTTTATATGACAAAAGCTGGAAGTTTTGTCTTTTCTTCCAGCTTTCATCAATTTTGGGCGGATTTTTTGCATCTGTATTCATTGCCGCTCATAGCATTAATTTCTTTTCTTTCACTTTTTCTTGCCCTCTTTCATTTGTTTTTTATTATCTTATCATATTATCTCCAAAAACTACTAACCCTATACGGATACTTATTCAAATTAATGAATAATTAATAGTGAATAATTTTAAGTAGTAGAGTAGCCCTTAGAGTTCATATATATTATTTTGAAGTCCGAGGAAGTTATACGTCGTACGCTCCCACTATCGAAGCCATGTGAGGCAAGAAATAATATATATGAACTCTAAGGGCGGCTACCTTTAAAACCGCCACACATATTCACAAGCAAAACAAAAAGACACATAAACCTAGCTATCCAACAATAACTAAGTTCATATGTCTAATAAATCTATATATTCCTTCTATTTAACTTCTCTAACAAACTACCTGTGTGTGTGTGTGTGTACAACCATGCGGCTTGCAGCGTTTATCCTCATTTGCATTCAACCTCGTTTCTTTTCTATCTCCTTCAAACATTATATACAAAACAAATCCTCTTGTCCATACTTTTTCCAAAATTTAAACAGCCAACTGAACAACCTGCTTTTGCATTAATGACTTATGAATATCTATTATTCTCTGATTAGATGACCCCCTAAACTTCAATGTAGGATCCTTTCTAGACTCCACAAATCTTCCGTCTACTAAAACATCAATCTCATTTAAACATTCATCTGTTATTTTATCTTTCCTCTCTTCCAGCTGCTCTAACGTATACCCAGTATAACACCAAATATTAAATTCTGGTCTTTTTTCTTTAATCTCTTTTATAAAATCTAAAACCTCTGGTATATTCTCTTTGCAAAGAGGCTCTCCTCCACTTATAGTCACGCCCTTTAAAATAGAATTATCCATTATCCTATTTACAATTTCTTCTTTGTTAAATTTAGTACCATAATTATAATCTTGTGCTATTTTATTATGGCATCCTGGGCAATGATGTGGACATCCGCTTACAAATAGCACTGCTCTCCATCCAAGTCCATTTGATATACTTTCGTCATAAAATCCTGCCATATTCATAATAAAAGCCCCCTTATGCTCCTTTTATTTCATCATTACCACCAATATGTGTAACTCTATCTTTAAGTTCAGATAATTTTGCACTATTCCAACGAGAAGTAGTACCTACTAAATATCCTGTAATTCTTTGAATTGTATCTATATCTTCACTGCCACAAACTGGACACTTTGTTAAATTAGCATCTGCATTTTCAAATCCACATGACATACATCTGCTTCTTGTATGATTTACACTTCCATAGCCCATGTTATATTTATCCATTAAATCAACAACTGCTTCTATTGTATCTGGATTATGTGTTGCATCTCCATCTAACTCTATGTAGAAAATATGTCCCCCTTCTGTTAAAGCATGGTATGGTGCTTCTATTCTTGCTTTTTGCTCTGCGGTGCATTTATACCATACAGGAACATGATTACTATTTGTATAATACTCCCTATCTGTTACTCCTAAAATAATTCCATACTTTCTTTTATCTATTTTAGTAAACCTTCCTGAAAGTCCTTCTGCTGGTGTAGCTAAAACTGAATAATTAAGATCATATCTTTCAGCAAAACCATCTACTAATTCGTGTAACTCTCCTATTATTTCTAATCCTAATTTTTGAGACTCTTCTGATTCTCCATGATGTTTTCCTGTAAGCACTGTTAATGCCTCTGCAAGTCCAATAAATCCAACTCCAAGTGTTCCATGTTTTATTACTGGTTCTACTTCATCATTTGGTTTTAACTTTTCGCTATCTTCCCATAAACCAGACATTAATAATGGAAATTGTTTTGCTAATGCTGTACATTGAAATTTATATCTATCATACAATTGTCTTGCCACTATTCCTGCGTATTCTTCTAGTTTATTCATAAAAATCTTCTTAACAGTCTTTTTGTAAGTTGCTGTCATATTAGTTTCTGAGCCTCTACCTAGTTCGAATTTTACACCTGTTTTTTCTTGTGCCTCTAATGCAGCTTCTATTGCCAATCCTGGTAAATTCATTGTTGTAAAAGATAAATTTCCTCTTCCTACTGATGTATCTTCTCCATGTCTATCTTTAAATACTCTTGTTCTACATCCCATTGTTGCACATTCATAAATATATCTTTTTGGGTCTTTCTCATCCCATTTTGGATGTCTATTAAATGTTGCATCTAGATTTATATAATTTGGGAAAAATCTTTTTGCTGCAACTTTGCAAGACAATTTATATAAGTCGTAATTTTTATCTTCTGGTAAATAATTAACTCCACGTTTTTTCTTCCAAATTTGAATTGGGAATATTGGCGTTTCGTTATTTCCTACTCCTCTTTCTGTTGAAAGTAATATCTCTCTTATAATACATCTACCTTCTGCTGATGTATCTGTTCCATAATTTATTGAACTAAATACAACTTGATTTCCACCTCTTGAATGTATTGTATTCATATTATGAATAAATGCTTCCATTGATTGATGTACTCTATCAACTGTTGAATTTATAGCCGCTTGCATATCCCTTTGTTCATCTTTTAAGCCTTTTAAATCTTTTTTGATATAATCGTTTATTTTAGCATCATACAATTTAGATAAATCTTTATCTAGTAATTGTTCTATTTTCTTTACTTCTTCAATATATGTTTTTCTAACATATGGTGCTAGATAAAAATCAAAAGCCGGTATAGCTTGTCCTCCATGCATTTCGTTTTGTACTGTTTCCATAGAAATGCATCCTAAAATACTTGCGGTTTCAATTCTTTTAGCTGGTCTTGAAGACCCATGACCTGCTTTAAATCCATTTTCTAATATTTTATCTAATGGATGTTGCAAACATGTTAAGCTCTTAGTTGGATAATAATCTTTATCATGAACATGTATAAAGCCATCTTTTATAGCTTGTCTTGCTTCTTGTGATAAAAGAAAATCGTCAACAAAAGGTTTTGTAGTCTCACTTGCAAATTTCATCATCATTCCGGCAGGTGTATCTGCATTCATATTTGCATTTTCTCTTGTAATATCATTTGCCTTAGCACCTATAATATCTAAGAAGACCTCTTTTGTTTTAGACTTTCTTGCAACATCTCTATTATATCTATAGGTAATATAACTTTGTGCAACATCTTTTCTAGAAGATGCCATAAGCTTTTTCTCTACTAAATCCTGAATTTCATAAACACTAGCTTGCATCTTGCCTTCCAAGCTCTTTTCAACTTGACTTGCAACTTTATTTGCCAAATCAATATCTATTCCACCTGGTGTTTGCGACATAGCAAGTGTAATAGCTTTAATAATTCTCTCCAAATTAAAATCTGCTACTCTTCCATCTCTTTTAATAACCTGCATAATATTACCCCCAAAAATAAAATTTTGTTAAACTTTATAATTCCCCATTTAGCACTAGGAATTTCGCATCATTTGTATCAACTTTTCTAATTCTATATCTCAAAAAAAGTAATGTCAAATGCCACCTTTTATGTCTCCATGTCCAAAATTTAGCCATTTAAATACATTTTTATCGTTTTGCCATTTTGTTTTTACATTAAATTACAAAAAGTCTTTTAGTCAAAACAATAAAACATATTCCCCTCTAAGGAAATATGTTTTATTACATTTTTGTTACATTATTTAATTAAAATCCACGGAGTATCTTTCTCTCCATTTCCTCCGATTGTTCTTATTCCTTCTTTTAAAGTAATTACTGGTCTAACACCATTTGTTACAATCCAAGATCTATCTTTCCATGATGAATATGGTAAATTATTCAAGCTTGCAGTATTTCCAGCTGTATAGTATCTATTTTCTCCATCTTCTTCTATAATCCTAATATAATAGTAATAGTATCCATCACCATCTGGAACATAATAGTTTGAAGCTAAATAATAAAACTTTCCAATATTATTTACACCAGCTTGCTTCATATAATTAATATCTTCTTCAAAAGTCCCAAGTGCATTTCCTATACTTTTCCCTTGTGTAGCATAATCTTCATTTACATATCCTGCTGATAATTTATTTATAGTATTTATATAATTTTGCCAACCAGATAAACTATAAATCATTAAGTCACTCACAGAATCAGCAGATATTAAATTTATTATATTATCTTGATTTTGTAGTACTTGCCAGCCATTTTTATAATCAGCAATGTTAAAAGTTTGGTCTGGTGAATATAATCCGCTTTCAGATGTTGTAATTGTAACAACTTTATCACCTGCATCATATTCAACATAATCTCCTAATTCCACTACATCTGCAAGTGGAATTGCTACATTTATAACTTTATCTGCATAACTAGTATGAATTGAATTTTTAGTAGCTATACATCTTATTGTATAAGTTCCCATTTCTAACATAGAAGTATCTATTATTTCACTATTATCATTTAAATTAATATATTTAGCAGTTATATTTCCACTACCTTCAATTCTAAAATAAGAAGAAACATTAATACTATCTCCCTTATTTATGATTTCAGCCTCTTCATTAATAAGATATACTTTTGGTAATTCATTTAAATATTTATCAATTTCATTTAAAATATATCCTTCTTTTTTTACATCTTCATTATACTTATCAACTGCATTTTCTGCATTTCCTATTATATTGCCTTGACCTGTCAAAGTAGCTAACGCTACTCCCGCTAATATTAACAGTACTATTATTGTTATTATTAAAGCTATTAATGTTATTCCATTTTTTCTCTGTAACATGTATCTCATACCTCTTTCGTTTTGTCTTTATATTTCTATCTTATCATATTATCCTCAAAAACTCCTAACCCTATACGGATACTTTGTAAATTTAATGAATAGTGAATAATTAATAATGAATAATTTTATTTTGTAGAGGAGCCGAGATAGGGCGTGGATTAAAATTTATGGAGCGACGAATGTAGCCGGAGTGGTCGTACAAACTCTTATTAACATTAAATGAGGGCGCGTTCTTTCGAGAGGCTCGTTTGATGTTCTATTAGAGTTTGTAGACCACGCAGGCGTGCCGAGGAGAGCAATAAATTTTAATCCACGCCCTATCTCGGCGGCTATATTTAAAACCACTCACAAAATCACACGTAGTTCAACACAAAAAGACACATAAACCTAGCTACCAAGCTAAGTTCATATGCCTTATATAATCTATATATTTCTCCTGTTTATTTTTTCTAATAAATTACCTGTGTGTGTGTGTGTGTGTACAACTATGCAGCTTTCAGCGTTTCCATTCATATAGTAAATCCCTCTTCTCTAAACTTATCATTATACAAATATATTATATACAATCATATACATTTTGTCCACCCTTATAACATCACAACCTCAATCTCATTTATTCTTCCATCATCTATAAGCTTAATTTGTTTGCTTTCTATCTCCTGTCCATTTAGCTTGAATGAACTAATTCCAGTTTGCTTATTGTTTGGATTTCTTACTTTTATATTATAAACAGTACTTTTAAATTTGTATTTAACCATATATTCTTTCCAAGTAGAATCAATGCATGGATTAATACTTAACATACCATTTTCAACTTTAAGTCCTAGTATTTCTTCTACTCCAACTTTAAAATACCATGAACTAGAACCTGTATACCAAGTCCATCCACCTCTACCTATTAAATTTGCTGTTCCATACATATCTGCTACAATAACATATGGTTCTACTTTATACTTGTTAGCAATTTCTCTTGTTCTAGAATGTTCAATTGGTGTTAAATATTTATAGTATTTAATTGCCTTATCTCCATGTTTTAATAAAGTCATAGCCCAAACTACCCATATTGCAGCATGTGTGTATTGTCCACCATTTTCTCTTACACCTGGCAGATAAGACTTAATATACCCTGGATTTATATCACCTTTTTCAAAAGGTGGATCTAATAATTTAATAATAGAATTTTCTTCATCTATTAATTGATTTTCTACCTCTTCCATTGCAATTTTTTGTTTATTTTCTTCTCCTGCGCCAGAAATAACAGCCCAGCTTTGTGCTATACTATCAATTCTAGCTTCTTCGTTTTGCATACTTCCTATTACTTTTCCATCGTCAGTATATGCTCTCTTATACCATCTTCCATCCCAAGCATTAGTATTTAAAGCCTGTTTTAACATATTCATAATTTTTTTGTATTTTTGAGTAGCTTCTGTATCTTCTTTTAAATTACATATTGGAATAAATCCATCTAGTACATTATATAAGAAAAATCCAAGCCATACGCTTTCTCCTATGCCCTTATTTCCAACTGTACTAAATCCATCATTCCAGTCTCCTGAACCAATTTTAGGCAAATTATTTTTTCCAAAATCGCATGCTTTATCAATTGCTCTTTTGCAATGCAAGTATAGGTTTTCATTTATTTCGGATTGTAAATGAGTATCATAATGTTCATCTGTTCCATCTTCTAGTATTGGTCCTGCTAGATATGGTATTTCTTCGTCTAATATAGTGGAATCACCTGTGAAATTAATATATTCATTAGTAACATATACAAGCCATAATAAATCATCTGAAAACCTTGTTCTTATTCCTTTTTGGCTTTCATCATGCCACCAGTGTTCTACATCTCCTTCTATAAATTGATGTCTTGCATGTTTTAATATCTGTTTTTTCATTAAATTAGTATCAATAAATTTTGCACCTAATGTATCTTGCAATTGGTCTCTAAATCCATATGCTCCACCAGATTGATAAAATCCAGATTTTGCCCATAATCTGCACGCAATTGTTTGATACATTGCCCATCCATTTAGCATAATGTTAAATGATTCAATTGGAGTTTTTACTTGAATATTATTTAATTTATCAAACCAGAATTGTTTTACATCTTGTAATTCTTTTTGTGCATTTTCTGGTTTTGAATATTTTTCTGTATAATTTGTTATTTCTTTATAATCTTTTCCCTCTCCAAACATTAATACTATTTCTTTACTCTCAAATTCTTCAAGTTCAATTTCTATCTCCATTGCTATACAAGGAGTTTGTCCTATTGAATTTTCTCCATCAAAGCTAACTTTATTTAATGACTCTGGATTTTCCAAACTTCCATTACCTATAAAGCTTTTTTTACTTCCTGTAAATGATTTTATATATTCAGAACTACTTACAAATGCTATGTTTTTTTCTACATTTTCTAAATAGCAATTTTGAGCTATTAAAACATTACCCTCACGTTTTAGTGAGATATTTCCTGTTGTTTTTATCTCATCTTCTCCCAAAACGGGCTTTATATAATAAACTAATTTTAACTTCCTTTTATCTGGTAAAACATTTTTTATTTTAATAATATTTAATTTTACTTTGTCTTCTTTTGGTACAAATACATTTATATTTTGAAGTAAATTATTACTAATATGCTCATAATTTGCAAAGCCAAATCCATATGTTACGAAATAATCATTTTCATCTGGCATTGGCAAAGCTCCTAGGCTCCATGCTTTTCCATTTTTTATATCTTTTAAATATATTGCTTCTGATGGTGTATCTAATACTGGATTATTGTTCCATGCACTCAATCTATTTAACCTACTATTTCTACTCCATGTAAATCCTCCCATATTTTCTGTTACTATTGTTCCAAAGTTTTCATTTGCAATTACATGGCTCCACGTTGTTGGTAATTTGTTATTTTTATTTATTCTTAGTATATATTCTCTTCCATTTTCTGAAAATCCACCATATTCGTTAAAATATTTTAATTTTTCTCCTTCAAAACTTTTTCCTGGTGTTTCAATTTGTTCTCCTACTACTGTTGGCTCTAATTCTCCTATGTTTTTTATACTATCTATATAATCTTTTTCCATATATTTTAATATCGAGTCAATATTACCTTCATGCGCATCTATTATTATATTTGCTTTAAATTCTAGTAAATCTTTATTTTCTATTTCTTTTTCATTTAATATATAAATTCCACCTTTTATATTTTGAAGATATGCTAATTGTTTATTTTGTATTTTACTTTCAATTCCTTCTTTCACATATTTTTCGTATATATTTTCTTCTTCGTTTAATATGACCAAATCTATTTGAATATTTTTGGCCCTAAAATACTCATATGCTTTAAGCAAATCCTCTACTACATAAATATCATTTACATCTTTTATTTTTAGTAAAATTATCGGTAAATCTCCTGATATTCCATATTTCCATAAATCGGATTGTTTATACATTTGGTTTTGTACTTTATTTAAATATAACTTTTTAGTTTGATTTTGAAATAATATAAAAGATAAAATTTTTTGATATTTTTCTATTTCTTTTCCTTTTATTCCTAGATAACGCGTTTCTTCTTCTACTCTTATTTTAGATATTTCAAATGCTCTTTCTATATGTTCTTGATTTTTATATTTTAAAATATTTTCTTCTATTTTATCTTTTGATTCTGATATTGCAATTAATAAATTTATTGTAATTTTTTCTCCTGGTTTTATTTTCATTGTACGTCTAAGGGCTAATTCTATATCTGGCACTATTCCTAAATTTCTTGAAAAAGGTGTTGAATTTTCTATCATTTGAGGAATTTTAGTATTTCCTCTTCCTAATAATTTTGCTCTATCTATTTCATATTCTAAATCTCCAATTGTCTCATCTTCTGTATATAAATTTACACCTAAATATATATCTGAGTTTTCTCCTCTACTATTTCTTTTTACTAATATTGTTCCTGTTTTTTCTAAATATTCAGATTTTAAAAATAATTTATTAAACGCAGGATGTGCATATTCTTGCTGTTTACTTGAAAGAACCGGTTCTAATACTGATGATATTTCTATTATTTCTTCTTGTTTGCCTGTATTTTTTATTTGTAAATTTCTTATTTCTACTGGTTCATCTGGTGATATTACAATTTTTAATTTTGTTTCTAAATTTTCTGTCTTAGATATAAATTTACAGGTGTCTGGCATAAAGTGCACTTCGTATTTTTCGTTTTTACTTATTCTTTCTGTTTTTGCAATATTCCAAGCTTTTTGTGTTCTTACATTTTTTAGGTAAAAAAATATTCCTTGTGCATAATCATCTGTTTCTTTATATTTATTTATTAATATATTTTTATACTTACTAAATCCTTCTCCTTTATCATTTATGCATACTGTATAATCGTCATTTGAAATCACATTGCTGTTTGTTATTTTATTGTTAATTTCATCATAAATTCTTTCTGTATATGGCTCATAATCTATATATTTTAATTTTTCTATTTTTTCCTTTCTTTCTTTTGTTGTAATTACATTTATTGGCATTCTCTCTTGTAGTAAAATGTCTGTTGCTTCCATTTCTGGATTATGCATAAATCTTTTTTGCAAAACATTATTATTTACTAAATTATTAATTGATAATAATATTAATGCCTGATGGTGTGCCATATACGTTCTTACTGGCGCTTTTTTTGAATTAGGATTTAGTCTTTCTGGGGTATAGTCTAATGCCTCATATAAACCATATTTGCCTTCCATTCCTTGTTTTTGAATTTCTTTCAAGTTTTCTATAACTTGCTCTGGTACTTCTGATAGAGCTAAACAACTTGCATATGGTGTAATTATTTTTTCATCACCTAATCCTCTTTTTAGCCCAAGCCAAGGAATTCCAAATGCTTTATATTGATAATTTGAATTTAAATCTTTTAAATTAAATGCAGATTCAGAAACTCCCCATGGTATACCTATTTTTTTGCTATATTCTTGCTGGCTCATTATTAAAAATTTACAAGATTCATCTAATAAGCTTCCTGCATATTTTTTTATATTAATATTTGGCATCAAATATTCAAATGCAGTTCCAGACCACGATACCAATCCCTTATATCCATTTAAACTTGTAAGAGTCCTACTTAAATTATTCCAATGTTTTGACGGTACATCTTTTTTTGCAATAGCAACAAAGCTTGCCTGTCTTGCTTCTGATGCTAATAAATCATAATATGAATCTGTTAATTTATTTTCTTCTACATTAAATCCTATAGAAAAAATTCCTTTTTCTTTATCATATAGTTCTGCAAAATTTGTATTTACTATTATATTCTCACATTGATTTAATATTCTTTCTGCAATATTATAATTTTTTGTATTATTTTTTTCATTTTTCATTACTCTAATAACAAATTGTTTTAAAGTATATAAATATCCAATAAAGTTTCCATTATCAACAGTTGATACATATCTCGGATATAATGGTTTTAAGTCTTTGGTACTATACCAATTGTACAAATGCCCATGCCATTTTTCTAAGCTTACTATTGTTTGCATAGATTTTTCTAGTAAATCCATTGTTTTATCTAGATTTATATATCCTAAATCAAATGCTGAAACAATTGCTAATAATCCGAAGTCCTATATTTGTAGATGATGTTCTTTTTACAATTTTTTCTTTTCTATCTTCCTGATAATTATCTGGTGGTAAATAATTATTTTCTTCATTCATAAAATCATTAAAATATTCCCAAGTTTTTTCTCCAAGTGATAATATATATTTTTTATCTTCTTGTTTTAGGTTTTCATATTTATTTTCTTCAATTTTTTCTATACTTATATACCATGCAATAACAGGTGCTATTATCCATAATATTGCTACAAATATCATAATTATATTTGCTATATTAATTGGTAGTGAAATTAAAAAAATTAGTGTTAAAATTCCTATAATATAATTAGGATACATTAGTTTTATATAACTTAAAAGTGATGTTCCTGCTTTCTTTTCCGCTTCTTCCGATGTTGTCCATTCTAACAAGTTTTGTTTAGAATAGGTTAATCTATAAATTGCTCTAATAATTGCATCTAAGGATATATATGCTTTATATGGTAAAAACGAAAAATTAATTATACCTGCTATAAAGCTTCCTTTTATTCCTGTAATATATGGGGTAAATGCTTTTTGTTTTGGTATATATTCTTTTTTTAGTATTACATCTATTATTATTGGAATAAACACACTTAATACTAAAATTGCTGTAATAAACCATACTTTTGTTTTGTATATTCCTACAATTATTCCAAGTATTAATAAACTTAACAATAAAAATATTTCTACTGTACTTCTTCTTAAATTATCTAGTATTTTAAATTTAGATAATTTATTTAGCGGATTTTTTTGTGTATTTCCTTGTGCATTTTTTACATTTGGAAATAACCATTCTATTATTTGCCAGTCTCCTCTTATCCACCTGTGAAGTCTAGAAGTAAAGCTATTATATTTATATGGATATCCATCAAGCAGCATAATGTCTGAAACTAATCCACATCTTAAATAATTTCCTTCTAGTAAGTCATGGCTTAATATTTTGTTTTCTGGCATTCTATTTTTAAGTATTTTAGAAAAGACTTGTAAATCATAAATGCCTTTTCCTGTATATATTCCTTCACCAAAATTATCTTGATAAACATCTGATATAGCATTTGCATAGGCATCTGTTCCGGGAAGTCCTGCAAATACTTTAGTAAATAAACTTTTATTTCCATCTTCTAAATTAATTCCTATCCTAGGTTGCATAATTCCGTATCCATTTACTACTATATTTTTTTCATTATCTATTTGAGGTTTGTTTAAAATATGTGCCATTGCTCCTATTAGCTCTATTCCTGAATTTAAAACTAAATCTGTATCTGAGTCTAATGTTATAATATATTTTATTTTTGGAATTTTCAAATTTTCTAAGCTATTTACTTTAAATTCATTTTTTGTATTTCCTAAAATATATTCATTAAATTGATGTAACAGTCCTCTTTTTCTTTCCCAGCCTAAATATAATTTTTCTTTATCATTCCAAATTCTTTCTCTGTAAACAAAATGAAATAATGGAAAATTGTTGTTTAGATATTTTTGATTTAATTTTTCTAATTCTATTTTTGCAGTTTCTAATATTTTTTGATCTATCTCTTCTTCTCTTTTTGTACTTGATGAGCAATCTCCTAATACTGCAAAATAAATATTATCTGATTTATTTGCTAAATAATATACTTCTAATTTTCTAAGAAGACTTTTTACTTTTTTAGGACTATTTACAATTGTAGGTATTACAACAAATGTAGAATATTCTTTTGGAACACCATCTGAAAAATCCATTTTAGGTATTAATTTTGGTTTTACTATTTTACTTAATATTGTATTTACTATTTTTGTTGTTATTTCTATTAATGGAATATATGATGTAAATCCAAGTAATATTGATACAATAATATTTTTTGTAGTTATATAAATATATATAAATATTAAAATTGATAATATTGCAGCTATTCCCCATGTAGAAAGTTTATATAAATTTACTTTCGTTTTTTTGCTAATACTTTTTTTATTTACAAGCAAAGCTTTCATAAGATCATCTATACCATCTGATATTAGGTAATATCCAATATGTGTTTGTTTTTTATTTTCTACTTCTTTTATTTTTGCTTTTTCTGCTAATTCTAAGGCTTTATTTGCTATATATATTTCTGAAATTTTAGTTTTTTTAGATACCTCTTTTATAGCATTTCTATAATAACTTTTTGTTTTATAATCCATTCTAGAATACACATTAGCAGGATCTTTTTTTAGTATTTCTTCTACCCCATTTATTGCTTCAAATATTTCTAGAAAGTTTATTCTAGATAATTCTTTTATACTTTTTATGCTGTTTCCAATTGATACTTTTTTTAATGCTATATCAAAATGCTCTTTTTTTATAATTTCAGAAACAGTTGTCCCCATTTTATTCACTTGTTCTTCTAAAATGTTTAAATAGCTTATTGCTTGTCTTCCATATTTTTTAAGTTTATATGACATATATTCAACAAATGGATATCTCATTTCTCCTACAAGAATGTTTTTATTTTGATGTTCTTGTTTATTTGTAAATTTCAATTCCTTTTTGTTTTCAACTAGTCTTTCTACAATACTTTCTACTTTATATTTTTGTATTTGTGAAATATATATTTTTTCGCATACTTCTCTTATATTTTCTATTATGGCAATTTGCAAAAAGTTTCCTATCCACCAAATTTCTTCCATGTTTAACGTCTTTTTTCTTTGATATGCTCTTAATAAATCTTCTAATATTTCTCCATCTATTTTGCTATCTGTATATGCTACAATTTCGGCTGCCAATACATATATTCTTGCCATTCCTTTGTAAATACCATTTTGTATACCTAAAAAATTTGTATATTTTTCTAAACTTAAATCTTTTTGTATGTTTTTTACCGATTCTTCAATTATATAATAATTATCTAATAACCATTCCCCAGCAGGATGTATACTTATTCCTATTTTCAAATCTTCGTTTAATATTTCATATGTTTTGGTTATAAATTTAAAATTTTCTATTAATCTTGGAACTGGATAAGTGCTTTTATCTGATTTTGATGTTAAAATATGGTCTGACGCTACTTTTTCTAAGTAGTTTTCAAGTTGATATCTATCTAGCACCGCACCTTTTATATTTAAAATTCTACTATTCAAAAAATACACTCCTAACAAAATAACTTTTTATGTTATTTTTGCCAAGAGTGGTAAATTTATTCTCTTTTATGGTTTATTTTTTAATTAAATTATTCGTTTACATTCGTTTGTGCAGTTTCATAATTTGTATCTTCTGTATAATATAGTTTTTCTCCTAATGAATTTGTTTCTATAATTTTATAACCATTTCCTTGTATTAATATATTATTATTTTTTATTCTATTTGCAATATCAGTAAAACTACTACTTATCTCAATATCATTTTCTAATACATATGTGCTATTTATACTTAGTTTATATATTTTACCATTTATATATATTTCTTCATTGCTTCCTATTTTAAGTAGCTGCTCTCCTGTATATATTGGTACAATTTCTCCTCCTGAGTATGTTTGATATTCTTGCTCCATACTTGTTTGTGTATTATATGCAGCTTCTACTTGTTGTAATTGTTGCATTTGAGAGGATTGCTTATTGTTTAGTTGAATAAAAGCTGCAACTCCAATTATAACTATGAATAAACAAGCTACTGAAACATAAACAGCAATAGCTCCATTTTCTTTTTTCATTATCCCATTCTCCTTTATATTAATTATTTTTCTCTAATTCCTTATTATTTATTATATCAATATAATTAAAATTTGCAATAGTTTTTACTCTTTGTATAGTTAAGGTTATATTAAAAAAGTGAAACCTAACTGGTTCCACTTTTTCTTAATTTAAATATACCCCCGGAACTTCTTGCTCAGAACAGTAAATAAATTCTTCATCTACTATTACACTTTCAAATAAATCTCCATGTTTTAAATAATAATCCAATGGAATTTTATGCACATTTACTTCTTTGTGATCAATAGATGCTAAAATAGTTAAATATTGAACTGCCATATCCTGAAAAGCATTAGTCACGACTACTGATATTCTATATCCTACAATTAATGCTTTTTCAGTAGTAATTTCTCCTGTTTTTTGGTTTTCTACTGCAACCCAAACTTTGTCTCCTATTTTCATCCGAGGTTCTGCTTCAAATTTTATCATTTGTTATCCCTCCTAATAATTATTATTTGAGGTAGATACTAAAAACTATGTAGTTATTGTATCGCATTTTTATAATTATGTCAACTTTGTTCGTTGAAATAATCCATTATTCCATTATATATTCCTAATGCAAGCTTATTCTGATATTCATCTGTTTGCAGAAGTGCTTCTTCTTCTGGATTAGATAAAAATCCACATTCTACTATTGTTGTGGGTATTTCAACATTGTCTATTATATACTTTCCTGTTATTGAAAGAGATTCTCTTTTATTTTCTTTTTGTATTGTACTATTTAAATTACTTTGTATATATTTAGCTAGTTTTATACTGTTATCATTATTTTTCTTATAGAAAGTTTGCCATCCATAATATTGTGTTTGCAAAATTTTGTTTAAATGTATTGAAACAAAAATATCTGCTGATGAATTATTCCCTATTTTTACTCTATTTTTTATATCCGATACCTTTTTTTCTCTTAATGTTGTTTTATCTAAATCATATATTCCATTTTCATCTGATCTTGTTAATATAACTGTTGCTCCGCTTTGTTCTAATAAATTTTGGACTTTCAAAGTTATTTTCAAATTAATAGTGTTTTCTGTAATTCCACTTTTACTTTCTGCACCTTCATCAGGGCTTCCGATGTCCAGCATCTAGTACTATTACTTTGTTAGATACTGGAAGTGCAACCGTTTCAATTGTTTTTTGGCTCAGCATTGGTATAGATATTGATATTATTACAGTAAATACTATTAGTAATATTCTTTTTTTATTTAAAACAATCATATGCATGTTCTCCTATTTTTTTATTTATATATATTATGATTTAAATTTTTATTTATAACCTTATTTCCATTATTGTATAAAACAAAAGAGACTGGATTTCCAGTCTCTTTTGCAGGGGTAAAAATATGTTATTTAAAACGAACGCTTACACCAGCGCCTACGCCACTTTCACTTCCGCAATTGGAAATTGAAATGTTGAACATAAAGTCTTCATTTGCCTGATAGAATACGCCTGCGGCAATTGCATTTTCGCCATGATAGCTACCCATGCCTAATGCACCAGACCATTTGTATTCAGGATCATAGTCAAGCGGCTTCAAGGATGCATGTGCAATTGCTAATGCACCCGTTTTGTTAATCTTACCATCTAAGCGACTAACTTTACCTGCAAGATCAGCAACATCTTGATTTAATCCATCAATACGTCCATCCAGGCGAGCATCTTCTGCTTTTCTTTCAGTGGTTTCGTTTTCAATTGCTACTCTATTGTTTTCAATATTTGTAGCATTTGTTTCGATATCATTTTTGTTGGTTGTTACCTGCTGCTGGAGACCATCTATGTCACCAGTAGTGGCAATACCATCAACTTTAATGGTTTCCTGATTGTTCTTTTCAAGAACAAGGGTATTTCCATCCATTTTACCACTGTTGATATCTTGACCAGAGAGCTTGTTATCTGCTTCTTCTCTGATTAATGCTTCACCTGCTATTTCCAGTTCGAGTTTCTCGTCTGCTGTTTCACGCAGTGAAGTTTCTTTTTCAATTTCCGCTTTCAATGCATCATCTGCCTGTCCTCTTAATTCAGCTTCATCCTGAATTGCTTCTTCGAGTTTTGCATCTGCTGCTTCACGGTCAGAGGTTTCTGCTTCAATTGCTGCTTGCAACTGTTTGTCTCCTTCTTCTCTCAATGCAGTTTCGCCTT
>CALXMH010000004.1 GCA_944389425.1 uncultured Clostridia bacterium | reverse complement strand
TATAATGTCGTCTGCTTTTGACTTTCCTTCCTTATATTTTCCGAAATCAGAAATACAAATATAATCATTATCATTTATATTAGCTATATTTACTTTAATATTTTGAACTTCAATAATTTTATTATTTATGCATACTCACCTCTTTTTTATATAAAATGTAATAATCTTTTTTGAAAAAATGTTGATATTTCAATATTTTAGCAATTTTTCCACAAATTCATCTCAGACAGTTTATGTTTGTTTTATTGCTCATTTTTATCACCTACTATATTAATTAATTATAACATATTTTTTCTGTTTTATAAAGCTAGTTAAATCTCTTTCATTATTCTGTTTAATGCCTTTTGTACTTTTGTAGAATTTACAGATTTTGAATTTTTAAATTCTACTATTGCAGATTTTGCTCCATATGTATTTTTTGTGTATTCTATTAAATAGCCTTGTCCGCTTCCATATCGATTGGATTTGTCTGTGGTTATTCCAACTTCACTTCTGAATGCTTTAACAATTGTAGGGTCACCTATAACACTGTTTTCCCAGCCATGAAAATCTATATGAACATCCATTTTATATTCATCCATTAATTCTTTTAGTTTTTGCGATTCTATTGCTTTAAATTCTCCTGCTTTAAAATCTCTGTTCATATCCACTCCATCTGCTGTGCATCTTCCAAAAGCCCCTTTTTTCCCTGCCCTTAAATTATTCTTGCCCGCAATTACTCCATCTGGATTTGCAGATGGTACTATTATCATTTGATAATCCCCTAAATTTTCTGGATTATTTGAATAATATTCTATTAATGTTTTTGCCAAATTTACTAATACTTGCCCATCTTTTGCATATTCATCTTCATATCCGATGTACTTCAAAATCTAAAAAAATTGTTTTAGAATTGCTTCCTAACCCTTTTATTATATAAGCTTCTAAATCTCTTCCTTGTACAGATTTTCCATATACAATTTTTGTTGCAGTAACAGTTTGTTTTGGTACTTCTGTATTATTTTCTTTTACATTTGTTTCTTCTGTTTTATTTTCTTGTTTTGGAGTCTCTACTTTTTCCTGTTTCTTTTCTTCATATTTACTTGTTACAATATTTGCAATTTTGCCAATCGCTAAGTTTTCGTGTTTATATTGCATTTCTTTAATTATGCTACTTGTTTGCACATTTTCTATTAATCCATGTCTATATGTTAATAATTCATAGGTCAGCACTGACAATATTACAACAAATAAAAATATTAGCAAAATTAACTTCTTTTTATTTTTCATAATTCCTCCTAATAGCTTAGCTTAACTACTACCGTTCCATTTATTACATCTATATATCCTTCATTTGGATATGCTGGCATTTTAGTATATTCTTCTGTTTGAGTTATACTCATATCTTCTGAATACTCCCAAATGTTCCATCCAAGTCCTAAATTGTCTTGCAAAAATACTTGCCATGTCCAATTATTTATATCTGTTACATCAAAATTTGTTAATTTAAGGAGTTCATCATTTTGTATTGAAAAATCTAGCTTTCCTGTAATAATTACTGGCATTCCTTTTTCTATTTCGCTGTTTCCATGAATTCTTTCTACTATATTTGTTCCTATTGAATACATTTGTTTATTATATAAATTTGTTGCTACATATGTTGCATTATTAGATAATATATATGTCCAGATAACTATTATACATAACACAAAAGATAAAATATTAATTAAATTATTTCTTGTTTTTTCTTTTAGTAACTCAATTTGTTTTAGTAAAAAAGCCAATGGTAAATATAATGCTGATGCCATAAGTAAATTTATACTTCTTGACTGAGCAATTAGTTCAATTGAAGATACAAACAGTGGATATAGCAAAATAATAGATAATAATGTTATCATTTTAGTTGCTGATTTATATAATTTCTTTTCTGCTATTATTAAAATAAAATTAATTATAATTAATGCAAAAATAGCCATATACATTATATTTCTAAACCATGATGAATTTGTTATAATTTCATCTGTAAAATAAAAATTATAAAATGTTATATACGTATTTTTTATTGAAGCAAATATATTAGTAAAGGTTTCTAAACTTAATATTCCACTTCCATTACTGTAACTGCTTATACTTAAATTTAATATCTTTGTTATTATTATTAAACCTATATAGTATAAAATCATTCCAGCAATTATAATAAGTATATTTGCAAAAAAATCTTTAAAATTAATTTTCTTTTCTTCTATTATTTTTAGTATAAATGTTATTGCAAATAATGCTGTTATATAGCATAAATATGCTTGATAAAATCCTAATGTTGCAATTACGCAAATAATAGATAGTAATATATTTTTAATATTTTTTTCTTTGTTTAAATAATATACTGCAAGTACTGCAAATAATAATGCTAAACTATATCCAAAAGCAGTATATGCATACATAAATGTAAGTGAAATAGTTGGAGTAACGGCTAATAATATGCCTATTGCTATTTTTAAATATAATTTTTTAATTTTTAGTGTTTCAATTAGCATTATTGCAGCAAATGCAATAGTAATTATGGATAATGTAGTTGTAAGCACAGAAACAACCACTGTTCCTCTTAGCATATCTGAAAATGGTATTAAAAATCTGCCAAGTGATATTTCCCAGCCCTTTGCAAGCATAGCTCCATAATGCCAGTACCCATCGTATGCTAATAGTTCTTTTGAAATGAGTTCAAAATGAGTAAATATTCCTATAATTAATGTTACCAAAAAAACTGTCTTTTTATCTTTGGTAAACCAGTTGTTAATTGATTTAAGCAGATTATCTATTGATATATTTTTTAGCATTTTATCCCCTCTTTTTTATTTTCCTATATTTTATCATTGTTACTTCTAAAATTTCAACCATTATTGTAAAAATTTTCTAATAGAAAAAGAAACCAATCTACTATTGTAAATTAGTTTCTTTTTTATATAACTATTTAATTATAATCTATATTGGTTTTTATCTGCTCTTTCGTCTAATTTTCTATCAAATTTTTCGTTTTTATAAAACCAGTATGTGTTTTTATCGTCTTTTCCCTCATGTCTATCTTGATTTAATGCTAAGTCTATTAATATTCCTACTGATAAAATTAAGGCAACTCCTGCAACAGCTAAGTTAGTCATAGTGTCCATATTCATTGATGTTGCATTTGCAGAAATTAGATTATATGCATATGCTCCAAAATAGTATACATTTGCTATAACATAAATAATTCCACCTAATAATTTCCTTTTTACAATTAACAAAATAGCAAAGAAAGTTACAAAAAGTAAAATCATTTCTATGTTAAAGTCTAATGGCTTAATTGGAAAATCTATTGCCATATTATATGTGAATGCAACAATTAGTCTAAATACCCAAAACATCCCTATAAAAATTGTTAATAGCCAACTACTCATCTTTTTCATAATAATTACATCTCCTTTGTGTTTTCTGATATTTATTTTACACGAATTTACACAAAAAATCAACAAATGTTTTTTATTTATTTCTAAAATTAAAGGCTCCTTACAATGGAGCCTTTAAGGAATTTATTCTTCTTCTGTGAAGTTAAATTCATCTTTAAATTTTTCTTTGAATTTCTCAAACACTTTGTTTAATACTTCTTCATCATCAACACTTACATAAGACTCTTCGTCTTCTGAATCTGTGTCTTCTACTTTTAATATTACTACTTCTCCTTCTTCTGAGTCTTCTTCCTCTGTTGGTAATAATACTACATATTCTTCTTGATCTAATTCAACTAAATCTAAAAATTCAAATTGAACCTCATTTCCATCCTCATCATTTAAAACTATTACATTGTCTAGTTCTTCTTCCATTTCTGGAACATTTTTTCCTTCTTCATTCATTATTTCTTTCTCCTTTCAAATTTATAAATAAAATTGTATTTCTACAATATTATCATCATTTTTTGTTATTTTATTCCTTTTTTAAGCTTCCCATATATGTTTCTAATATATATACTGCTGAAATTGTATCTACTAAACCACGTTTTTTCTTTTTATTTATATCTAAAAAATTCATGGTTTTATGTGCTTCAACTGTTGTAAGCCTTTCATCTACTGTTTTAATTTCTATTTTACCTAATCTAGATTTTAATTTGTGTATGAATTTTTCTGTAACTTCTACTCTTTCTGTCTTGGTGCCATTCATATTAAGTGGCATTCCCACAACAATTGTTGTTACTTCATATTCTTTTACAATTTCTTCTAGCCTTTTTAATAATATTTTGTCATTGCCATTATAGCTAATTGTTTCTAATCCTTGTGCTGTTATTAATAGTGGGTCTGTAATTGCAACTCCTACTCTACTGTCTCCATAATCTATTCCTAATATTCTCATACAGCTGCTCCTATTTTTCTATTCCTACATAATATTTGACCATTTTTTCTAATAGCTCGTCTCTTTCTAAAGTTCTTATTTTTTGTCTTGCTTCATTATGATTTGTAATATATGTTGGGTCTCCTGATAGTATATATCCCACTATTTGATTTACAGAATTATATCCTTTTTCCTCTAGTGCTTGGTACACTTCCTTTAAGAGTTCTTGTGTGTTTTCTGGTTTGTTTTTTTCTACACTAAAACTCATTGTTTGATCAAAAGACATTAAATACCTCCATTTTATATATAATTAATTTCATTTTCATTAATATCTGCATTATCTAAATATTCTTCTAATTTTTTAGTAATTCCATCTAGTGCTGTTCCTTTGTAATATGTTGAAAGAACACAATTAATTTTTGGAATTGCTACTTCCTCTTTGGTTTTCTTTGTTTTTTTCTTAGTTTCACTACTGCTAAGTACTTTTGGTACTTTTATTTTTTCTACAAAACTTTTTATATCTTTAACAAATGGAAAAACAGAATCCTGTTCCACTCCTGAAAATACAATTACAAATTTAGGTCCCATATATCTTACAAAAACATAATTGTTAGATAAACTTGGTTTTATAGCCTTACTTACTTCTGTAACTATTTTATTTCCTGTAAGTCTTCCAAATTTTTCGTTTATTTCTGGCAGATTTGTAATTTTAAACATTAAAACTGTTGAAATTACATATTTATCTATAATTTTTTTACCTTTTCCATATAAATATTCTGCTGATTGCAATTGTGTAAATAAATCTGTTCTATTTATGTTTTCCATTGTGCTTTGATAATTTACTGTTTTTAATATTGCTACAATATTATCTTTTACAACATCTAAAATAGCAGTATCTAGGTCATCGAAAGCATGTTTTTCTCCACTTTCTATAAGCCAATATCCAATATAAACACTGTCTATATATAGCGGGAAGAACATTGCTGATTTGGCTCTTCCAAATTCAGACTTTTGGTATGATAATTTTTCATCATCGCCTTCTATTGTTATATATTTAGGTGAAGCATTGGCTATACTGTCTTTAAAAACATCTTCTGTATGCATGTTTTTTAATGTTTCCCAATGTTTTTCATCAACATTTGTTGCTTTAATTGCATATTCTGCGCCATCAAAAGCTATTATGCTAGAATATTTTATATCAAATTTTTCTATTAATATTTCATTTACTTTCTTTATTTTATTTTCAACTGATGTTTCTTCTCCAACGGCATTCATGAAGTCTTGTAAAACATTTAAACTATTTATTTTTTGGTTAATACCGCTAAATGTTTTTACTTTGTTGTGTATAGACATATTATATACCATTAATGCTACAACAATAGCTACTAATATTAATATTGCTATTAAAGCCAACTTATTTTCACCCCTTTATTCTATTTTTATTTACTATAATCCAAATCTTTTTTTACCCTTATTTTCTTTTCCATAGTTTGAAGAAGCTGCCCCATAATTTACTTTATTTAATAATGGATATACCATATTTGATAATGATTTTAAATTTGCCATAAATATTTTAGTATAACCTTTTGTACTAACATTACAATCTACTAATGTTTCTAAATATTTTGCGTAATTTTCTATTTCAAATGGAATTGTACAATATTTAATTTTATCTTTATTAAATAGTTCAGTCATAAATGTCATTGCTGGGTCATTGTAATATGCCATGCCACCTATTAAAACTTTTGGAGATAAACTTCTTACTTTTAGTTCTTTATTTATAACTATTCTTAAATTATCTGGATTTAATAATCCTTTTGATTTTAAATCTCTTAAAAATGCAGTAAGTGGTTGTATTGTTAGTATATCCATACTTTGAACTAAATATATTTCTGTTGACAATGCAAAATATTTTGATGGTGTTTCAAAATCGGCATCTATTAATATTACAGAATGTTTTGTTGCAAGTGTTTGTAATATTGTTTCTATATCATCATCGTCTTCTTCAATATTTGTTGGTAAAGAAGTATATACTGTTAAATTTCTATTAACAGGAATTCCCTCTGCAATTCCATTTCTTAATTTTTTCATACACTCATAAGCAATTTTTCTTAAATTTTCTTCATTTTTTGTATAAATGTAATACGCATTTTTATTTTTTGTTAAATCTAATATTGCTATATCTATTCCACTTTCAGAAAATAAAGCTGCTAAATTATTTACTAAGAAAGATGTTCCATTTTTTGGAGCTCCAACAAAGGTTACAACTTTTCTATCTTTTGTAAATAAATTAGATAAATTACTTTGTGGTCTTTGAATTTGATCAACTAAAAAGTCCTCATCTTGTGATTGCTTAAAGCTACTAATTGGTTCAGATTCGTGTTGTTCTTCTATTTCATCTATAATATTATCTTTTTCTTCATCATTAGATAAATTAAATAAATCTACAACCTCGTCTTCTGGTTCATTTGAAAGTCCAAATAAATCTACTGAATCTTCTGGTTTGCTTTCTGCCACTGGTGTTTCTACAACTTTCTTTGGTCTTCCTCTGCCTTTTTTAGGAGCTGCTTGTTTTGCTTCTAGTTCTGCTTGTTGTTCTGGTGTAAGAACTTTTTTAGGTCTTCCTCTTTTCTTTTTTGGAACTTCTTGAACAACCTCGTTTGTAATAGGTTCTATATCTACTACTGGTTCTATTGTTGGTTCTTCCTCTTTTACTACTTCATCAATTCTATTTTCTACACTATCTTGCTCGTTTTCTTGATCTAAGTCAAATAAATCTATTTTTTCTTCTTTCTCTTTTTGTAAGTTTTTAACTGCTTCTTCTACTGTTGGAATACTATCTCCCATTTTTTTAATATTTTTGCTATTAAAAGCATTTGGTACAATGAAATTTTTATTGGTATTTTCTTCTACTTTATTGTCATCTAAAATGTCTAAATTCACTTCTTCTAATTTAGGTTCTTTTTTAGATTTAAATATAGGTTCCTTTTTCTTTTTCTCTTTTTTCTCTTTCTTTTTTGGTTTTTCTATTTCATCATCCATATTTCCAAGTGGTGTATATGATGAACGTGGATTAGCAGAAATTGCTTTTTTCTTCTTATTGCCACTAAAAGTCATTAATTCTTGGTACTTAGGTGATTCTGCCTCTAATACTGCTTTTACATTTAAAGGTAAAAATCTTATTATAACCTTTAATTGTTGATCTGTATACTGAGATGCAATATTATTAAAGCTATCCACATATCTTTCAGTATTTTTACCTAATTTTTTATAATGAGTTATAATATTTTGTATTTCAACTTCATTAACATTTTCTTCACTTTCTGCTTGGTAATTTGCATCATCAGATTCTATTTTATAATAAATTTTTGCATCTTTTTTTGTTCTTGGTTTATTAATTAATCTACAAACTTCGTCTATATTTCTATCTGCACCTATAATTGTATTATATATACCTATGCTAAATAGTTTAAGTAAAATAGCTTCTCCCTTTGCACGTCTATCTGTAGCTATTAAAATAATAGGTATATCTGTGCCTTCTGTATTTGATGATTCATCACTAATACTATCTAACTTTTCAAACAAAAATCTGTCGATTGTGTCATAATTATTATTAGCAAAAGGCTCTAAGTCTTCACTAATAACTATTCTATCATAAGATTTATCCTTTTGTATTTCTTTTAAAATTGCATTAAAGTAATAAACATTTTTATATGATATTATCTCTTTATAATTTTTTTGGTATTGCTTAACAATTGCTTCTGAAATACCTTCATTACTTACTGCAAATAAAACCTTCATTCGTTAACCCCTCCAACCTTTTACTACTATTGCAAAAATAAGTGGTAGTACTTGGCAAATAATAAGAATTGTTACAAATGCAATTAACAAATTAAATCCTTTATCTCTTACATCCATTTTTCTAATTCCTATAACATATTGATAAATAGCACCTATTGCTATACCTACAAAGCAAAAAGGAATACTATAAATTCTAACTTTATCTAAAATAAATGCAGTTAGCCCATATGTATCAGAACCATATCTTTCAACATAATCCTGTAACTCTTGCTCAGTTTTATCCTTCATTTCTTGCAATTCACCTGTTGCAGTATCTGTTTGTTGTAATGTATTTACACTATTATCACTTGTTGCATAAACTGTTCCCATTGATAGCATTATAAACAAAATAATGCAACCTACTAGCACTTTTTTCATGTTTATCCTCCCTTTTTATTTGCTAAATTTCATTTTTTTTACAATATATATCATACAATAAACCAAGTAAAATATCAAGCAATATTATAAATTTGTTTATTATTTTTTACCTTTTCTCTACTCAGTCCTTTTACATTTTTAATTCTCTTTCTTCTAATATTTGTTTATTAAACTTTTCAATAAATTCATCCGTTGTTGCCCAAAAGAAGTCATAGCCAGATATTTTGTACAAGGCATATGCACAAAGATATTCATATTCTCCTCTATTAGGGCTTTTATATATAATTAAGTACAAAGGTTTCATAGCTTGTGTTCCAATATCTAATACTTCTTTAAACCTATCATATTCAAGAACTCTAGCCCATCCCTTAGTAATTAAAATTTCAGGATTTTCTCTTTCTTCTTTTTCGGCCTCATCAACTAATGTTTGTAATTCTGTTGAAACTTTAAATAACACCTCTTTGTCTACATTATTAAACAATAACTCTTCATTAACTCCGTCTTCTGTAATTTCTTCCCATGTTATTTCTTTTATTTGATTATTGCCATTAGAATTTTCATTCTCATTATTATTAGGGCAATTGTATTTTTCCCATTTAAATATGGTTTTTTTATCTCCATTTGTGCAAGTATATGTATCTACAATAATTCCCTTATCTATTTTGTACAATGTACCCCCATTATGATTTTCTGTTACTTTTAAAAAAGGACTATTATTAAAAGCCTTAGCCTGTATGGTATCTATTAGCAATACAATTAGCAAAGAAAGTACAATAGCTAAAACAATTTTTAATGTTTTCTTCATATTTCATCAAAACTCCTTTTTCTGCAAGAATTCATTAATTTTAATTATATTATTTATATCATAAAAAGAAAAATTACTCTATACTTTTATATAAAATACTAAAAAATTATTTTTTGAGTATGTTTTTTAAACTTGAATATTTTTAAGCTGTATAATATAATAAGAAAAAATTAAGAAAAAAGTCACTTTTTAGTCACTTTTTATTAGTATGATAAGTGTAAAGAATAGAGGTGTATATTTATGTGGAAAGTAATTAGAAGATTAATTTTAATAGTTTTAATAATTGCAATTTGTATAACTGCATATATAGTTTTTTCTGGTTATTCAATGTATAAAGAAGCTGTATCTGAATCTAGTTTAGAAAATAAAATAAACGAAATTCAAGCACAAGAAGATTATATAAAATTACAAGAAATACCTAAAATATATCAAGACGCAGTTGTTGCAGTAGAAGATCACAGATTTAGAGATCATGATGGAATAGATTATATAGCAACAGCAAGAGCAGTTGTTGCAAACCTAGTAGATGGCGAGCTCTCACAAGGTGGCAGCACAATAACACAGCAACTAGCTAAAAACTTATATTTTACACAAGAAAAAAGATTTACAAGAAAAGTAGCAGAATTATTTGTAGCCTTCGATTTAGAAAAGAATTATTCAAAAGATGATATACTAGAATTATACATAAACACAATATACTACGGCCAAGGATATTATGGCCTAGTAGCAGCATGTGACGGATTTTACAAGAAATACCCAACAGAGCTTACAGATTACGAAGCAACATACCTGGCCGGAATACCAAACGCCCCAAGCATTTACTCATCTACAAGGCACACAGAACTTGCAAAACAGAGACACAAACAAGTACTAAACGCCATGGTGAAATACGGATACCTAACCCAAGAAGAAGCAGATAAAATATATAATGAAAAATGAATAATTTGAAATCACTATTCATTTTTCATTATTCACTATTCATTATTTTATATTAACTCCCACAATTCCGCCAACCATTCCAGCCAATGTGGCTGCTGCAATTAGTATGATTGTGTTTAGGTTTACCATAAATCCTGTTGTAATTATGCTTGAAAGTAAATAAAGTATTAGTATATATATAAGCCCAATTGCTCCACCATTTATAATTCCGCGCTTATTTATTTTTATGGTGCTAACTGAACTTCCTATTAATATACTTATTGCTGTTATAAATGCTATTACTGGAAATATTGTAGATTCCGGGGTATTTGTGTATGTAAGCACTATTGAGAATATAAATACTGAAATTAGTGTTAATATAAATGAAATTACTATGCCTTTTATTATTACCATACCAGCTCTTGGAGCACTCTCTACCATTTTATTAATCATAAAAAACATACCTCCTTTTTTTATTTTATGTAAGAAGGTATGTTTTATTCATGGTTATCCGAAAAAACCTCTTTTTTTAACTGGTGGTTGCTCATTCATAGTTTGAGCAAGTCTTGTTAACAAATCTCTTTGCTCAGATGTTAATTTCTTAGGTACTTGAACTATAACTGTAAATATAAAGTCTCCTCTTTGACTTCCATTTACACTTTTAAATCCTTTATTTCTTATTATAAATCTTGTACCAGTTTGAGTACCTGCTGGTATTTTGTATTTTTCTTCGCTTCCATCTACCATTGGTATTTTAAGTTCTGCACCTAGTGTTGCTTGTGTGAATGTTATAGGCACTTCACAGTATATACCGTCTCCCTTTCTTGAATAGATGCTATGTCTTTTAATGTGTACTACTATATATAAATCTCCCTTTGGCCCGCCTTGATTACCTGGCTCTCCTTCATTTCTTAGTACTACTGTTTGGCCATCATCTATTCCTGCTGGAATTGTAACTTTTATTTTTGTTTGTTTCTTTACTTTACCCTTTCCTCTACACTCTGGGCATGGTTCTTTTATTATTTTACCTGTTCCTCCACATGCAGAACATGTTTTAGCAGTTTTCATCTGTCCAAATATTGTTGTTACTATTTGTTCTATTTTACCACTTCCATGGCACATTGTACAAGTTTCTGGATGTGTACCTGGTTTTGCTTTTTCTCCATGGCATGTATTACATGTTTCGTACCTATATATTACAATTTCTTTTTGTACTCCCAAAAATGATTCTTCAAATGTTATTTCTAAATTATATTTTAAGTCCGGTCCTTTTCTTGGTCCATTGTTATTTCTTTGCGCTCCACCTCCAAAATCGAATCCAAAACCTTTAAATATATTAGAAAAGATATCATCATCAAATCCATAACTTGTAGAGTATGTATATGAACCATTTTGACCATTAAAGCCATTAAATCCGCCAAAACCTGATGCTGATGGTCCTTCATGTCCAAATTGATCATACATTTGTCTTTTTTGTTTGTCTGATAATGTTTCGTATGCTTCGTTTACTTCCTTAAATTTGGCTTCTGCTTCTTTTTTGTTGTCTGGATTGGCATCTGGATGATATTTTTTAGCAAGTTTCCTATATGCTTTTTTTAGTTCCTCATCTGTTGCATTTCTATCAACTCCAAGTACTTCATAATAATCTCTTTTTTCAGCCATTGTTTCCTCCAAATTTTATTTTATTGTAAGGACGTAATTTAAATTACGTCCTTACAATAAATAGTTTTAAGTTTATTTATTTTCATCTTTGTTTTCATCATTTTCTACTTTGTAATCTGCATCGTAAACATTACCATTATTTGCTGCTTCTCCTTCTGCACCTGATGTAGTAGCACCTGCTCCTGCTGCATTATTTGGGTTTACTTGGCTATATAGTTTTTCAGATATTTCGTAGAATACTGTTGTTAATTTTTCTGTTGCTTGTTTTATGTTTTCTACATTATCTCCTTCTAATGCTTTTTTAACATTGTCTATTTCTGTTTCTACTTTTGCCTTTTCTTCTCCACTTATTTTGTCTCCTAATTGTTCTAGTGTTTTTTGGCTATTGTATACTAAACTTTCTGCATTATTTCTAGCTTCAATTTCTTCTTTCTTTTTCTTGTCTTCGCTAGCATGTGCTTCTGCATCTTTTACAGCTTTGTTTATATCTTCTTCTGTTAGGTTAGAGCTTGCTGTAATAGATACTTGTTGGCTATTTCCTGTTGCCATATCTTTTGCAGATACGTGTACTATACCATTTGCGTCTATATCAAATGTTACTTCTATTTGTGGAACTCCTCTTGGTGCTGCTGGTATTCCTGTTAGTTGGAATCTTCCAAGTGTTTTATTGTATGCTGCCATTTCTCTTTCACCTTGAAGAACGTGTACTTCAACACTTGTTTGTCCATCTGCAGCTGTTGAGAATACTTGTGATTTTTTAGTTGGTATTGTAGTATTTCTTTCTATTAATTTTGTAAATACTCCACCATATGTTTCAATACCTAATGATAATGGTGTTACATCTAGTAATACTAAATCTTTTACATCTCCTGAAAGTACACCACCTTGAATTGCCGCACCGATTGCAACACATTCATCTGGGTTTATTCCTTTATGTGGTTCTTTTCCTGTTATTTTTTTAACTGTTTCTTGTACTAATGGAACTCTTGTAGATCCACCTACTAATAATACTTTGTCTATTTTATCACTTGTTAATCCTGCATCTTTTAATGCTTGGTTAACAGGTCCTGTTGTACTATCTACTAAGTCTCTAATTAAGTCTTCGAACTTTGCTCTTGTTAGTGTTACATCTAAGTGTTTTGGTCCAGTGCTATCTGCTGTTATAAATGGAAGATTAATATTTGTTTGTTGCATTCCAGATAATTCTATTTTTGCTTTTTCTGCTGCTTCTTTTAGTCTTTGCATTGCCATTTTATCTGCTTTTAAGTCTATTCCTTCTGCTTTTTTGAATTCATCTACTAAGAAATCTATAATTCTTTGGTCAAAATCATCTCCACCTAATCTGTTATTTCCACTTGTTGCTAGAACTTCGAATACTCCATCTCCAATGTCTAGTATAGATACATCAAATGTTCCTCCACCTAAGTCATATACCATTATTTTTTGATCTGTATCTTCTTTATCCATTCCATATGCTAGGGCTGCTGCTGTTGGTTCGTTTATAATTCTTAAAACTTCAAGTCCTGCTATTCTTCCTGCATCTTTTGTTGCTTGTCTTTGGCTATCACTAAAATATGCTGGTACTGTTATAACAGCTTGTGTTACTTGTTGTCCTAAATAGTTTTCAGCATCTGCTTTTATTTTTTGTAATATCATTGCAGATATTTCTTGTGGTGTAAATTCATCATCACCTATTTTTACTTTTCTATCTGTTCCCATGTCTCTTTTTATTGATATTATTGTATGGTCTGGGTTTGTTACTGCTTGACGTTTTGCAATTTGTCCAACTAGTCTTTCTCCATTTTTAGAAAATGCTACAACACTTGGTGTTGTTCTGTTTCCTTCTGGATTTGGTATAACTACTGGTTCTCCTCCTTCCATAACTGCTACACATGAGTTTGTTGTTCCTAAGTCAATTCCTATTATTTTTGACATTTTAAATTCCTCCTTTTATTTGCGGAATGTTTTGGCTTCCGCTCCCATATTTGTTTTCTTAATTTATTTCTTTTGTTTTATTTATTTTTATTGTATTAATTTTTATTTAATACAATTTGTTAACTTTTAATTTGCTACAATAACCATTGAATGTCTTATAACTTTATCGCCTATTATGTATCCAGTTCTGTACTCTTCTTTTACGACCTGTTCTCCTAAGCTTTCATCTTCTACATGGCTTATTGCATCATGAAGTTCTGGGTCAAATGGTTTTCCTACTGCTTCTATTTTTTTTACTCCAAATCCTTCTAGTACATCTAATAATTGCTTTAATACTAGTTCTACACCTTGTTTATAATTTTGATCTTTGGTTTCTGCAACCACTGCTTTTTCTAGGTTATCTATAACTGGTAATAAAGAATTTATTACATCTGCTAGAATTGAGTTATATTGCATTTCTTTTTCTTTTAGATTTCTTTTTTTATAATTTTCAAATTCTGCCATTATTCTTTTTAGTCTATCATTTGTTTCTTCAACATCTTTTTCAAGAGCCTCAATTTTTTGTTTTGATTCATCTTGAATCTGCGTGGTGTCTTGTGTTTCTTGTACATTTTCCACATTTTGATTTTCTTCCATTTACATACCTTCTTTCTACAAATTATAATCATCATCTAGTTTTTTCCACTTTTCATGTAAAATTGAATTTATATATTTCATAACAGAAATTACTTTTGAATAATCCATTCTTGTTGGTCCTATTATTCCTATTGCTCCTAAGTTTTTGTCTCTTATTGTGTTTTTAAATACTATAACACTTAAATTTTTAAGTTCATCATATTCATTTTCATTTCCTATATAAACTTCTATATTATTATCTGTTGCTGAATCTAATATGCTAGATACTAGTTCTTTTGTATCTAATATATTGAGTACTTTTCTTGCTGTATCTAAATCATTAAATTCAGGAAAATTAAATACTTTGTCTCTTCCTTCTAGATATACATCATAATTATCTTTTACAACTTTGTTTATTTCTTGTATTATTGGTTTTATTATTTTTAGTTCATAAGACATTTCAGACATTATTAATTCTTGCATTGGAATATCTATTTCACCTAATGTTTTTCCTCTTAATTTGCTATTGAAAACATAGTTTAATTTTTCTACTTGTAAGTCTGTTATGTCTTGATCAAATTTAATTATTGTTTCTTTTATAATACCTGTATCTGTAAGAATTACTGCCATTAATAATCTTGTACCAAGTAGTACAAATTTAATATCTATTATTGTATGTGTTTCTGTTTTTGGTCCAATAGCAAGTGATGTATAATGTGTTATTTCAGATAATGTATGTGTTGCAATTTTAGTAAGTTCTTCTATTGCATTTGCATTTGTTTGAAGACATTTTTTTATATACTGTATTTCATCAAAACTAATGTTGTCATCTTTTAGTAATTCATCAACATAAAATCTGTATCCTTTTGCAGATGGAATTCTACCTGCTGATGTGTGAGGTTTTTCTATATAACCATTTTGCTCCAAATTTGCCATTTCATTCCTTATTGTTGCACTACTTAAACTCATACCATAATTGTCTACAAGAGTAGATGAACTTACTGGTTCTGCTGTTCCTATATATTCTTCTATTATAGCTTGCAATATTCTTTTTTTTCTATCGTCAAGCTGCATTTAAATCACCTCTTTTAGCACTTTGCTTTTACGAGTGCTAACTGCATATTATATTATAACCATTACACTTTTTTGTCAATACCTTTTTTCTAAAATTTACACAATGAACACATTTTTTTATTATATTTAATCATGTATATATTTGTAGAATTTTGCAAAAAATATTTTTATGAATCAGATATTAATTTCAAAGTATAATGGTAAAGATAAATTTAATATTGCCAATGAATTAGTTGTAGAAAATTCTAATACTTCTAATTTAAAAAGTAATAAAAAATATATATTTATTATTTTGTTTTTTGTTTCTATAACTATTCTTTTTTCTTCTTTTATTTATATGAGCTATTCTGCTTACATAGATTATAAAAAATCTAACATGTATAGTAGTTTATATAATAATTACGATATTTCTAAACTTTACTCAAACAATACTATTCAAGAAAATAAAGTAGTTCAAGACGATATCTTTTCTATAATTGGTATTATTAAAATAGATAAAATAAAAATTAGTTATCCAATACTTTCTAAAATAGATGATGAATTACTTAAAATTGCTCCATGTAGATTTTCTGGTCCTTCTGCTAATGAAATTGGCAATCTTTGTATTGCAGCTCATAATTATAATGATAATCGTTTTTTTGGTAATTTATCTAAATTAAATATTAATGATGAAATTGAGCTATATTCTAGTAATCGGCATAATGCAGAAATACATCGTTTTTGATAAGTATGAAACCAATATAAACGATATTTCCTGCACATTACCGTCTAGTCCTAATGATAAGGAACTTACTTTACTTACTTGTAATAATCTTACTGGTGGAAGGATTATTGTAAAGGCAAAGAGTGTTATTTAGTTTTTATTTCAATAGTATCATCTTTTGCAAAAACTTTTGCTTTTACACCTTTTACTAATTTGCCATCTAGTATAGCTTCTGCTAGCTTATCTTCTAAGTAGCTTTGTATTGCTCTTCTTAAAGGTCTTGCTCCATATGCTTCATCTGTTCCTTTTTTAGCTATTAATTCTTTTACAGATTTATCAAGTGAAATTTCTATTCCTTGTGCTTCTAATCTTTTTTTGGTTTCTTTTAACATTAAGTCTATAATTTGATCTATTTCTGTTTTAGTTAATTTATGGAATACTATTATTTCATCAATTCTGTTTATAAATTCTGGTCTAAATGTTTTCTTTAATTCCGCCAT
Source organism: uncultured Clostridia bacterium (assembly GCA_944389425.1). Lineage (GTDB taxonomy): Bacteria > Bacillota > Clostridia > TANB77 > CAG-508 > UMGS1864. Next base: position 79,884 of record CALXMH010000004.1, on the reverse strand, counting down.
TACTTGTTTTTTTGTTTCTTCATATTTGTTTAATTCTTCTTTTTCTTTATTGTTATCTGGTACTCCAAATCCTAGTGTTTTATTTTCTGCAATTAATCTTGCTCCAACATTTGATGTCATTATAATTACAGAATTTTTAAAATCTACTGTTCTGCCACTAGCATCTGTTAATCTACCATCTTCTAGTATTTGTAGTAATATGTTCATAACATCTGGATGTGCTTTTTCTATTTCATCAAATAATAATACAGAATATGGTTTTCTTCTTATTTTTTCTGTTAAGCCTCCTCCTTCATCATATCCAACATATCCAGGAGGTGATCCTATAAGTTTAGATACAGAATGTCCTTCCATAAATTCAGACATATCTACTCTTATCATAGAATCTTCATTTCCAAACATAGCTTCTGCTAATGCTTTTGAAAGTTCTGTTTTACCAACACCTGTTGGTCCTAAAAACAAGAATGAACCAATTGGTCTTTTTGGGTCTTTTAGTCCTACTCTACCTCTTCTTATAGCTTTTGAAACTGCGGTAACTGCTTCTTCTTGTCCAATTACTCTTTTATGAAGTGTTTCTTCTAGTTTTTTTAGTTTTTCATTTTCTGTTTGGCTAATTTTAGTTGCTGGTATTCCTGTCCAGTTTGATATAACATTTGCTATATCTTCTTCTGTTATATTAATTACTTTTTTAGAACTTTTTTCTTTCCATTTTTCTCTTTCTTTTTCTATCTTTTCTTTTTCTGTTCTTTCTTTATCTCTTAATACTGCTGCTTTTTCAAAATCTTGTACTGCTATTGCTTCTTCTTTTTCTTTTGCTATTGCTTGCAAATCTTCTTCTAATTTCTTTAATTTTTCTGGCTCAGTGTAACTTGCGAGTCTTGCTCTTGATGATGCCTCATCTATTACATCTATTGCCTTATCTGGTAAAAATCTATCATTTATATATCTTACAGATAGTTCAACTGCTTGTTTTATTGCTTCATCACTTATTTTAACATTATGATGTGCTTCATATTTATCTCTTATTCCTTTTAAAATTTGTATAGTATCTTCACTACTTGGCTCACTTACCATTATTGGTTGAAATCTTCTTTCTAGTGCACTATCTTTTTCTATATATTTTCTGTATTCATTTAATGTTGTTGCACCAATTACTTGTATTTCACCTCTTGCCAAAAGCGGTTTTAAAATATTGGCTGCATCTATTGCGCCTTCTGCTGAGCCTGCTCCAACTATTGTATGAATTTCGTCTATAAATAGAATTACATCTCCTGCCTTTTTAGCTTCATTTAGAGATTTTTTTATTCTTTCCTCAAAATCTCCTCTATATTTTGCTCCTGCCACCATTGATGAAATATCTATACTTACAACTCTTTTATTTTTAAGTATTTCAGGCACATTCCCTGATATTATTTTTTCAGCTAATCCTTCAACAACTGCTGTTTTACCAACTCCTGGTTCACCTATTAAACAAGGATTATTTTTAGTTCTTCTAGATAAAATTTGTACAACTCTTTCTGTTTCACTCTTTCTTCCTATAACAGGATCTAACCTTCCTTCTTCTGCTTGTTTTGTTAAATCGTTTCCAAATTGATTTAAAGTAGGTGTTGAATTAAAGCTTGTATGTGTTTTTTCTTTTGAAGATTTTTCATTAGTATTTGAGCCATCATATTCATTTAAAACTTTTATTATTTCTGTATAAAGTTTTTCTATGTTCAAGTCTAAATCTAATAATATTCTTACAGCTACACTATCTCCTTCTCTTAAAAGTCCTATAAGTAAATGTTCTGTTCCAATATAATCTGAACCTAATCTTTTAGCCTCTCTAAATGAATTTTCTATAACTCTTTTTGTACGTGGTGTAAAGCCAAGTGTTCCTTGTCCTTGGTTTTCTTCTCTTCCTATTAGTTCTTCGATTTTTACTAATATATCATCTGCTGTAATATTTTGTTCTTCTAATACCTTACTTGCAACTCCTGAGCCTTCTTTGGCTAAACCATATAAGATATGTTCTGTTCCAACGTAATTATGTCCTAACTCTACTGCTATTTCATCGGCCATTTCTAATGCTTTTTGTGCTCTACTTGTGAATTTATAATACATTTTTATTTACCTCCTTTTTAATCTTCATTTATTATTTTCTTTATAACTTCTGCCCTTTCAATATCTCTTTCATTTTCATTTAATGTTTGTCCTAGGTATAGTTGTAAATTTGCAGGTTTTGTATAAAGGTCTAGTTTATTTACCTTTAAATCATTCATCTCTTTAATTATTCCCAAATCTGTACCTAATTTAACATCTGATAGTAATTTTTTTGCTTCATCTGAACTAATTTTCCTGCAATTTGTTAAAATACCATATGCTCTATATAGTCTATCTTCTAGTTCTATTGATCTTTTTGCTAGGTATTTTCTTGCTGTTCTTTCTTGTTCAATAATTTTATTTGTTATTAATTTTAAATTATTAACAATTTCTTTTTCAGAGATTCCAAGAGATTGTTTATTAGAAATTTGATAAACATTTCCTTGGGTATCACTACCTTCTCCGTATAATCCTCTAATATTCATTCCAAAATCATTAACAACTTCTAAAACTTTGTTTATATTTCCTGTTGCTGTAAGTGCAGGTAAATGCACCATTACAGACGCTCTCATACCTGTGCCAACATTAGTTGGACATTCTGTTAAATATCCATATTTATCACTATATGCATAATTTAAAATTTTCCCTATTGTACCTTCAATTTCTTCTGCTAAATTCAATAAATTATCTAATTCTAGTCCTGATGCAAAAACTTGTAAACGTATATGGTCTTCTTCATTTATCATTATGCATATATTTTCATCATTATTTATTAAAATAGCTCCTTCCTCTTGTTTATCTACTGCAAAATCTGGACTAATTAAATGTTTTTCTATTAAGCTTAATTTCGTTAAATCATCTATGTCTTTTAGTCTTATAAATTTTAGTCCATATCCTATTTTAGGTGCAATTTCTTCTATTTTATTTAATATGTTTTCTTTTTCTTGCTTAGATGCTATAATATCAAATTTACAATTCTTTATATTTCTTGCAATTCTAATTCTTGTACTTGTTACTACATCAGAATCCTTTCCAGATTGTAAATACCAATTTATCATTATTCTTGCACCTCCAATTTTTTAATTTCGTCTCTAACTTTTGCTGCTTCTTCATACTTTTCTTCTGCAACTAATTGTTTAAGTTCGGCTTTTAGTTTAGATAATTTATCTTTTTTTGGATTTTGTTTTGGCTTATTCTCTTCACTTACTTTATGCTCATTTGCTTCATTCATTTGTGCTTTTCTTCCAGTATATCTATTACTTCCTTGAAGTCTTTTTAAAATAGGATCTATTCTACCAGAAAAAGCGTTATAGCAATTGTCACATCCAAATTTGCCAAGATTCATAAATTCACTATATGTCATATTACACTTATCACATCTTAATTCTTGTGGTTCTTGTAATAATGGCATAAAACTATTTTCATATTCACCTAACAAATCGCCGAAAAAGCTTGAAAAATCAATTGGTAAGCTTAAATCCATATTATCTAATCCAAGTTTTCTGCTACATTCCTCACAAAGGAACATTTCCTTTTTTTCCCCATTTATAATTTGTGTATATCTAACATTTGCTTCATTTTGATTACAATTTTGACATAACATAATAAATCAACTCCTTTTTAATCATCTACTAAATTAAGTAGCATATTTTTAAATATATTTGCTCTTATTTTGTCTTTAACATCTGTGCTAAGAGTAAGCACATTATCGCTTGTTGCAACTTTTAAAAGCTTAGCTTCTTTTTCTGTAATTATATTATAAGATATAAAATTGCTAATAAAAATATCTACCTCATTACTACTTATTTTCTCTCCAATACTAGTAATTATATGCATTAAATAATTGCTTTTTGTTATATTAATTTTTTTAATTTTAATATAACCTCCTCCGCCCCTCTTACTTTCTACATAATATCCGCTGACTTGGGCTAAATCTTGTAGATATTACATAATTAATTTGTGAAGGCACGCAATTAAAATACTCTGCAAGTTCATTCCTTTGTATTTCTATAAAATCATCATCATTAAATAAGCTTTTAATAAATTCTTCTATTGTATCTGAGATTCTCAATTTTACCACCTCGTTTTGACTTTGACTTTCTTTGACCTTTCGTGTATTATTATACCTTCTTTTTCCAACTTTTCAAACGTTAAATTTTAACATTTTGTAGTGTTTATTCCTCATTTTTCTTTATTTTCTTCTGTTTTCTATACATCTCTTTGTTTTTTATTTTTTTGCAAGGAACATTCTCTCTAATTATGCTTATAGCCTTTACATATCTATTTAAAGTAAAAAAGAACTATTTATATTTGTTTTATATAAATAGTTCCCTTCTTTTTATTATTGTTGTACTTGTTTTACATATACCGGTATTACATTATCTAATAATGCTAATTGCCATGTTCCTATTGTCATTTGATACTCTTTGGCATTTGTATTCATGATCGCAGGAACTGGTTCATTTGCACTTTTTGTTTCAAGTATTGTATATGTTCCTGCTGCTGATTGTCCTATTATATAGTCATTTTGTTGCATCATTTCTATTACTTGTTCTTGAGTTCTAGTAGGTGTTACTAAAACAGTTGAATCAAAATCTACTCCTAGAATTCCTATTTCAGTATAAGCAAAATCTGATAAAATATTTCCATGTGTATCTGCTAATGCTTGTGCTCCATCTTTTGTTAATACTAGTTTTTCTCTTTCATATCCAAGTGGTTCTATTGCTTGATATTCTACATCATATATAACTTGTCCTTTATAATCTACTGCACCATAGAATCCATCTTTTTGAACTAATATTATATTATCTTCATTCCATGTAGCTTCTGAATCTGATGTTGCCTGAATTAGGCTTGCACTATCATAATCTTTAAATTGTGTAACACCTCTTTCATTTAAAAATACTGGTGGTGTAACATCATCTGTATAGCATATAAATAATCCTACATAGCTATTTGGAAGCACAACTCTTGAATATTTAGCTTCTATAATAACAATTCCATTATTATCTATAACTCCATATTTTCCGTCTACATAAGATATATGGTATGCAATAGGTGTAGTTTCACTTACAATATTCATAGTTGATAATCTGTAATCACTGTATAATGGATTATCATTTTTTTCAAACTTAACTTGAATTGAATATTGTGTTAAACCATATATATTTGTACCATTTTGTATATCCTCTGCTGTTGGTAAACATGCAGTATATACAACTGTATATATACCATTGCTTTTGGTCATATCTTCTATTTGAATAATCCTTGGTAGAACAATATTGTCCTCAATAGGTGTAGTTTGTAAGATTTGTGATAAATTTTCTAATTGTTGCCCAAAAATCTCAAAAAGTGCATCTTGTATAGTTTCCTCTGAATATGGCCATGTATTTTGAGGAGTCAAAGTATTTCCTCCTACATTTGTTAATGTATTATCTATTGTATTTCCTACAATATTTGTATTTAATGTATTTGTAACTGGTATATTTGAAAGTGAATTATTTGTAATATTATTAGCATTTGACAAATTCATATTTGGCAAATTATTATTTCCATTATTATTAATTGTATTAGTATTATTTAAATTACCACCACTAATTCCCTCTGGCTCTAAATCCATAGTAGCCATATAAATCATAGCTTGCTCTTGTGAAATAGTACTAGTCTCTGTTCCAGTAGCACCAGTAGAATTTGCTAGCTCTCCATTAATTGCAACATAAGCAATTTTCTCCAAATAATTTTCAATTGGTAATTTTTCATCCTCAGTAATCTCATTATCTTCCATAGGTTGCTCATCTGTTACAGGTGGCACAGTAGGCTCATCATTCCCATTAGACAAAATCAAAAATCCACCAACCGCAACTATTATAAGTCCAATAACAACACCTATAATAACCGCAACCATATTAATTCCACTCTGCCTCTTCAATTTTTAATTCCCCCTTATTTAATCTTTAGAATATAAATTAATATTATTGTATATTTATTAATTTATATTGTCAACAAAATATGAACAAAAAATACAAAAAAGCTCAAATAAGTAAAGGAATTAAATTTGTTTATACTTTTTCCAAAAGCAATTTTTCTAAATCGCTTTTATTTAATCCAGTACACTTTACTATAATATCAATGTTTATATTATTTTTCATCAACTCTATTGCTGTTTTTATTCTTCCATCTTTTTCTCCAATTATTCTTCCACGAGCTTCTCCAACTATTTCGCCTTCTTCCTTCCCTTTTGTTTTTCCATTAATGTATGCTGCTCTTTCATCTAATATCGCTTTTTCTCTTAAAAATTGCCACCTTTTTGTTGCTTCATCTCCTGTTAAGTATTCATATTCTTTTTGTGCTTTCTCTACTAATTTATTTTGTGCTATTGCCATATTCACCATCTCCCTATCTTCATAATCTATAAATGTTAACCATTCCTCTAATTTCGTTTTTGGTACTTTTACCTGCTCTCTGAATTTTGGTAATTCTATAAAATAAAATTTTATTCCATCTATTACTATAAATTTTCTGTATTTACTATCTACTATTACTGTATCTGTATTATATTCTTCTGTTTCTAGCATGTTATAGTTTAGTATGCTTATTACATACATATTTTTTATTTGATTATATGTTTGTCCTACTTCTAAACTGCCTGCCATTATTTTGCTTGCATAATACATTGCTCTTTTATCCATTTTACATTTGTCTTGTAATTGCATTTCTATTACTACTATTTCATTTTCGTTTATTTTTACTCTTAAATCTAATCTTCCACATTTTTCTTTCTCATGACTTTTACTTACTTCTACTTCCTTTTGTATTTCTATTTTATTTATTTTCATTCCTAGTATCTCTTCTAAAAATTCTTTTAGTAAATCTTCATTTCCAACTTTTGAAAATAAATTCTTAAATATTACATCACTCTTTGGTTTATTAATTTTTTCTTCTTGTTCCAATTGTTTTTCTACCTCCTATTTTACATTAAAATTGCTTTCATATCAATACTTTTGCAAATACTCGTCCCACAGTATAAAAATCACCTCCTGTTATTATTTTTTATAATCAATTTGATAATTTTGGCTGATACGCCAATGACCAATTCTGTCTTCTCTAAGTTGCATTTCGAAATTAATATGCTTTTAATTTTACTATATAATTTTTCAAAAGTAAATACTTTGAACCCCACTTTTCATCGCAAGTTTCGACATTTTTCGTACTTGTTTTAAATTGTATATTAGTGTAAACTTTTTTATTCTATCATAAATTGAGAATACAAAAAAATGGATAATGAATTTTCGCTACTCATACGCGCAAATCCATTATCCGCTATTCAGATTAATCTATAAACTCTGGCAAGAGTCTTGCCTTATTCATCGCTACCAGTGTCCAGTGCTATAAAAAAACTGCAACGGAATCCAATTGTAGATGAGCTCTGAGACATTGAGCCTCTGTAAGATACTGGATGTTCGTCAGCATTATTACTTGAGCCTGCCCTAATAACTGCTCTATTAACCCAAGATATATATGTTTCTTGTGTCAATTCCCATACATTTCCTGCTAAATCATATATATTATTCACTTTCCAATATTCGCTAGCTCCTGTATTTTGTACCTTTTTAGCTTCCCATGGTTCTGTCATCGCATTTCCTATAGAATTATAATAATTTCCCCAACTACTGCTATTAGTCTGAATGTCTGATAATTCAATTATTTTTTCTGTTTTTTCTATTGATGATGATATAATTGCTTTACTTTCTAATAACCAGTTTAATGTGGTATCCCATTCTACCCCATACATCAAATGTATATTGTCCATTGTGCTATCCGAACAGCTTTCTTTTGCTGCGGTTAAATCAACTTCTGTCCATGGAGATTGATTACGTTTACTTTGTGTTATATTTTTACCATTGTTGCTTGCTTCGTATCTTCCAATATAAAATCCTTTATAATATTCTATACTATTTTTCATATTCATATATTCTATTGTTGTTGTGTCTTCCCAATAATAATTTGCTATCTCCTCATCTGAAATTGGATGTTTAATCGTTGTATTACTCCCATCAATCCAATTTCCATTTCCATCCCATGTAGACGGAGTTATCCATGCAATTCTTTTGAACTCGCTAATATCTGGTATAGGTATCCATACGTATTCGTTAAAGTCTGGTGTTGTTCCGGTTGGATTTCCTCCATCGTATGTTATGGCATTGTCTACTATTACTATTCCTTTGTTTATATCTTCTACTGTTATGCTATTCCATTGTTCATATGGCATTATTTCTTTTACACTTCCATTTTGTCCTGGCAAGCTTTGTGTTGTTCCTGTGGCTAATATTGCTGGTGCAAATCCTGCTGGTATTATTATTTGCACATCACTGTTTTTGTCTGGCTTTATTGTTGTGTTTTCTTTAGCTAGTCCATTTGAGTCTACTGGTCCTGTTGGTTCTGGTGGTGTTGGTGGATTGTCTCCGTTTCCTCCTTCTAGGTAGTTTTGAAAGTATTTCTCTATTTCATTTAAGAATTGTTGCTCACCTGCTACACTATTGTTGTACTTGCCTACTGCGTTTTCGGCATTTCCTATTATATTTTCTTGCCCTGTTAAAGTAGCTAGTGCTACTCCTGCTAAGATTAATAGCACTATTATCGTTATTACTAATGCTATTAGTGTTATTCCGTTTTTACTTCTTCTGTTTTCTAATATTTTTGATTTTAATTTCTTTTCTTGCATTTTCTTCATTCCTTCTTTCATTTGTTTTTTTATTTTTACTATCTTATCATATTATCTCCAAAAACTACTAACCCTATACGGATACTTTCTCAAATTAATGAATAATGAATAGTGAATAATTTTTTGTAGAGGAGCCCATGGAGTTCATATATATTATTTTGAAGTCCGAGGAAGTTATACGTCGTACGCTTTTACCCGCGAAGCCATGTGAGGCGAAAAATAATATATATGAACTCCATGGGCGGCTATAACTAAAAACACTCACTTATTCACACGCAAAACAAAAAGACACATAAACCTAGCCACAAAGCTAAGTCCATATGCCTTATAAATTTATATATTCCTTCTATTTATTTTCTCTAATAAATCACCTGTGTGTGTGTGTGTGTACTCCTAAGCCGCTTTCAGCCATTTTTATCATGCAACTCTCTCCTTCTTTCGTTATATCTAACACAAACATTATATACAAAAGAATCAAAATTGTCTACACCTATTTTACAATAAATTTAATTCCCCCCGAATAAAAATTACAAAAATGCACATAACAAATAAAAAAGGAGAACTAAAAAAATATGAGAAAAAATAGATTTCATTTAAAATTAAAAGAAGACGCCACCAAATATGGCGAATTCGTATGTTCCTGCCACAAATGGCTTCCCCCAGAAGAACAAAAAAAGCAAGCCGAACACTTAGCAGAAATAACAAAACCACATAAAAATAGCAACCGAACTGGCAATTAATATTTTATCTGCCAGTTCATCTATTTATTATTTACAGTTTAAACTATTTACAAGAAATATGAATATCTTCTACCTGAGTATTAAGCTCCCTAGAAACAATATTTTGAATTTGTGCAACTTGATCAGTACTTAATGCATCTGCCTTTACCACAACATTAACACTACTATCATTTATAAAAACAACCACATCACTAAATCCCTTTGAAATAATCAAATTCTCAATAATCATTATTGCATTCTTCTCATTATTTATTCTTATAATCTCATTCTGAGCAATACTCTTTTGTTCAGCAGAAATATCACTACTATCTATCATCTTTTGATAACTCTCCAAAGACTGTGAATACATATTTTCTCTTTCCAATTTAGAACTTGCGAAATAATCATCTTTAACTGTATTTTGAGAATTATTAGCTGTATTATTATTAACTACATTTTCAGTTATAGAATTGCTATTTGTTGCAATACTATTTTCGTTCTCATTAGGCACCAAAGCAGCACCATTAACTAATGTAGCATCACCTAATGTCTCATTTTCTTCATCTTCCTTAATAGTTCCAAGCTCAGTAATTTGATTTGCATTTGTTTCTAGCACATTCTCCGTATTTCCTTGTCCTGCACCCAAATAACCTGCTGTTACCAGTAATAATGCCAAAACAAAAACAATAACTTGATTTTTCTTTACAAACATTTTCATTTTTCCCTCCTAATTAATATCTGATTTCATTTCTAATACTTGTATTTTATGAGTAGATAATCCAGTAAGTGCCTCTACGGCCTGAATTATGTTGGTTTTTACTTCTGCATTATTTGCACCTTCTGCAACAATTAAAGCACCTTCCATTTTTGGCATTACAATCTTTTCTGTAACTGGAACTTTCTCTCCATTTTCCTCTTTAAAAATAATCTCTTTATCATTATTTGTTTCTTCAATAGTCCTTGTTCCACCATTAGTATCTTCTTCCTGAGTTTGACTCTGTTTAGAATTTTCATTATATAGTGCTACAACCCTACTACTTTCAGAATATGTAATAAGCACATCAACTTTACCTACTCCATTTATTTTACTTAAAATTTGCTTAATACTATTTTCAACTTCATCACTGTTTGAATTTTCTTGTGCTTCTCCATTTACCAATTTTGTTGTAGTAGTGTTATGCACGGTGTTTTCATCTGCTTTTTCATCCGATGTGCCCCATATCATATTTATAATTAGTATTGTAACTATAAGTATAATAATAAATACAACTGCATTTTCTATATTCTTTTTTCCCTTACCATCTCCTGTTTTTATTAAATTTTGCAACTTTTCTTTAAACATAATAACCTCCTAGTTAATTATTATATTTTCTTTATTTATTTGATAAGCATCTGCTAAATATTCTATAAGCTCATTTTTAGACTCTAATGATATAGTTTGCTTTTCTTCTTCGTTTTTATTTATATCTATTTCTATCTTTTCTATTTCTTCTACTCCTGAATTATTATTTTCCATTTTTGAAATTTTTAATTCAATTTTATTTACAACTCCATAATTTTCTTCTGTATCATCAATATTTAAATTTATACTTGTTACATCATAACCCTTATTCCTTATTTTGGTAGTTATTTCTTCCTTTAATTTACTCTCATATGTATCTAAAATTGTTTTATTTGTGTCAATTGCATTTACATCCCCAAAATAATTGTCATATTCAGAATTGCTAGCAATAATAGATTCAAAATCTATATTAGTATTTGTAAAATTTGATATTGCTGGTGCAATTATTGAAAATAATACAAATATACCAATTATAGTTTTTATGTATTTTTTATTTTTAGACTCTGGTAGCAACATTTCTATTAATGTAGCTATAATTACAGATACTACAATTCCACTTGCCCACGAATTAAGCCAATTCACATTTTTCACCAACCTTATCTATACATAAGTCCACTATTCGAAATTTTAATTACCAATGTTATCCCAATCATAAGCATTACTGCCACTGAACAAGTTATTGCAAGCAAAACTTTAAAAGTTCCTCCCATTTGTTCTAGTAATTTAACTATTTTTTCATCTGCAATTGGCTGGCAGAGTGCTGCCCCTAAGTGATATATAATTGTAAGAGCTGCAAGCTTTAAAATAGGCATAACACAAATTCCAATTATAATAATAACACCTACAACTCCAACTGCATTTTTAAGTATTGATGCACATCCAAGTACTGTATCTATGGAATCTCCTAAAACTTTACCCACCACTGGAATAAAATTTGAAACAGCAGCCTTTGCTGTTTTTGCTGTAAGTCCATCTACACTGCTACTTAGAGTTCCTTCTAATGATAAAAGTCCAACAAATATTGTTAGCATAATACCGAAGAGCCCATACAATTCCAGATTTAAAGAAATTTGAAAGTTTATCTATTTGTAGTTTACTAGATATATTTGAAACAATACTAAACACAGTAGATATTAACATTATAGGCATTATTATATTTGCAATTATGTTTCCAATAAAAGTTATAGCAAATAATAATACTGGTTGTATTACATTTGCAGATACTATACTTCCTGTTGTTATCATTAATGTTATTAAAATTGGTGTGAGCATGTACATAAATCCAACTAAATCATTAATTGCTGATGTTGTCATTTTTATAATATCTACAAAGTTTGACATTATAATTGTTACAATTAATATGTACTGAACATAATATGTAATTTGAGAAATACTTTTATTTCCTAAATTTTCGCTTATGCTTTTAAACACGCTATGTATAATTACTATTATAAGTATACTTGCAAGTGTTCTAATAGTTGACTTAATTTCACTTCCAAATAAATTAAATATACCATTTAATAATTTTTCATTATTAATTTCTCCTTTAATAGCAGATTCCAAAAGCCCCGATAATTCAATATCTGGGAAAACTTTTTCTGTATATTTTTTAGATTCTTCAATAAATCCAGAAATATTAAGCATAGATTGTTGTGATTCTATTATTGATTCATCAATTGCATAAACCTCAGGAGCAAGTAGAAGTAAAAACATTAAAATTATAATTACACATGTAATTTTTTTCATTTTTCCTCCTGCTTTAAGGTAAAATTTTAATTATAAGCTCCAACAATGCAGAAATTATAGGTATTGAAATAGCAATAATAATTATTTTACCTCCTAAATCTATTTTATTTGCAATAGCAGTTTCTCCTGAATCATTACATATACTTACTGCAAATTCAGTTAAAAAAGCTATTCCTGTAATTTTTAAAAGAATCCCTAAAAATTGATTATTAATACCAGCTTTATTAGATAAATTTGCAAGTAAATCAACTATTCCAGTTAATTTATCTAGAACCATAAATAAAATAATTACACCTGCTATTAAAGAAACATATATAACAAAATCTGGCTTGTACTGTTTTAAAAGTACAACAATAACTAATGCAATTAATCCTACACCTATAATTTTTACTATATCCATGTTTGCCTCCATTTACAGATTAAATATGGTTCTAACATTAGTAAATAAATCGCTTATTTCTCTAATTACTAAACTTAAAACAATAACTACCCCCGCCAAAGTTGTCATCATAGCTTGATCTTCCCTTCCTGCTCTTACTAAAACTTGATGTAAAACTGCAATTAAAATTCCTATTGCAGCTATTTTAAACAATAAATTTACGTCCATATGGTCCTCCTATACTAATATAATAATAATTGCTATCCCTATAACCATTCCCAGAGATTTGTACAATTTCTCATTTTTTTGTCTTTCCTTTTCAGCCTTTTCAATTTGAACATGTAAAAACTCATTAGCTTGTTCAATTTCACTTACTTGTCCATCTATATCTGTTTTTCCAAGCATCTTTCCAAGAGTTTTAATAATGTGTTTATCTTCTTTTGAAAAATTGTTACCATATGTATCAATAGCACAGTTCCAAGCTTCTGTAATTGGCTTTTCTTTTAAATTAGTGCTTACCTGACCAAATAGTTTTCCAACATTAGTTTCATTCATTTGTGAAATTTCCTCACAAATTTCTCCAATAGGTTCATATGTATATCTTATTTTAGTATTCATAATATTTAGAATACTTTTAAGTTCTTTTAAATCATTTACTCTATTTTTATACTTGCTAGAAATAATCATTCCAATATATGTAGAAGATAAAAAAATTAAAACAAATAAAAAACTTTTAATTACTCCCACGTTAAAATCCACTCCATCTAATTTATGTATATATAATATATATTCAGCTTGTACAAAAAATAGAACTAAAAATTTAAATATATAAATAAAAAATGCGCAAAAAAGCCAATAGCTATTGCTATTGGCTTTAAATCCCTTTATATTCTTATACTAATATTTTATATCATTATAATCTCTTATTTTTATATAAGCATAAACACCTGAAATTACACAAGCAACAATTACAAATAATACTGAATAGTCAATTCCTGCATGTGGTAAATTTTCGTTAGTATATTGGCTATTGTTTGAATTATTTACTGGATTGCTATTATTATTTGTTGGATTTGTTGTTCCACCAGTTACTGTATTAACTGTTGGTATTGTTGTTAGTCCATTTGTTGGTACTGTATTATTTCCTCCTGTTATTACTATTGGAGAACTAGTTGCCATAACAGATGATTGCATTGCTAATAATATCATCGCAACTAACACTACTATTAATAATTTTTTTACATTTTCAATTTTCAACATTTCTTTTGCTCCTTTTTCTTAATAATAATCTTATTATTAGTATAAATATTCTAACAATATTTATACTACAAAATTTTACAAATTGCAATAGTTTTTTTAAATTTTTATACATTAAATTTAAATAAAACTATATCTCCATCCTGCATTATGTAATCTTTGCCTTCTGACCTTACTAAGCCTTTTTCTTTTGCAGCTTGCATTGAACCTTCTTTCATCAAATCATCATATGAAACAATTTCTGCTCTTATAAATCCTCTTTCTATATCACTATGTATTTTTCCTGCAGCTTGTGGAGCCTTTGTTCCTTTTTTTATTGTCCATGCTCTAACTTCTGGTTCACCAGCAGTTAAAAATGACATAAGCCCAAGTAAATCATAACTTGCTTTTATTACTTTATCTAGACCAGATTCATTTAGTCCAAGAGCTGTTAGCATTTCTTTTTTATCTGCTTCATCTAATACAGTAAGCTCTTCTTCAATTTTTACACATAATGGTATTACTTCTGCATTTTCCATTTCTGCATATTTTCTTACTGCATTTACATTTTTGTCATTATCTGAATTTGCTAATTGTTCTTCTGATACATTTGCTACATATAAAATTGGTTTCATAGTTAGTAATAGGCAACTATTTACAACATCTACTTCTTCATCTGTAAAATCTATTGTTCTTGCTGCTTTTCCTTCTTCTAAAACAGATTTAATTTTTTCAAAAGTATCTATTTCTTGTTGATATTTTTTATCTGCTTTTAATAATTTTTTTGCCTTTTCTAATCTTTTTTCAATTGTTTCTAAGTCTGCAAATATTAATTCTAAATTTATTGTTTCAATATCTCTTACTGGGTCAATACTTCCATCCACATGAACTATATTTGAATCTTCAAAGCATCTTACTACTTCTACTATGCTATCTACTTCACGTATGTGTGATAAAAATTTGTTACCTAAGCCTTCTCCCTTACTTGCACCTTTTACTAGTCCTGCTATATCAACAAACTCTACTATTGCATGAGTTGTTTTTTCTGGATTATACATTTTTGTAAGTTCATCTAGTCTATAATCTGGAACTGGAACAACCCCCACATTTGGTTCTATTGTGCAAAAAGGGTAATTTGCACATTCGGCTCCTGCATTTGTTATAGCATTAAACATTGTACTTTTTCCTACATTAGGTAGTCCAACTATACCAATCTTCATTTTTAATTTCCTTTCTACTCGTCATTCATTTCTTTTTTATTGTTATATTCATTAATTAAATATAATGGCCTGTTTTTAGTTTCGTTAAATATTCTTCCTAAATATTCTCCCATTATACCAAATAGTAATATTTGGATTCCTGAGAAGAATAATATTAATAATATTATAGCCTGATAAGCTTGAATAGGCTGTGAAACTACAAAACATTTTATAATTACATATATAAAATATATTACCAAGGCTGCAAATGTTGGAATTGCAATAAATGTAGAAAGTCTAAGTGGAGATGTTGTAAATGATGTTATCCCATCTATTGCTAAATCTACTAGTCTTTTGTAATTCCATTTTGTTTTACCTGCTACTCTTGGGTCTCTATCATATAAAACTTCCTTCTTTTTATAACCAATCCAACTAAACATACTCTTTGAGCATCTTTGAGATTCTCTTAATTTTTTTAGTGCATTTACACATCTTCTATCTAATAATCGAAAATCTCCTGTGTCTATTTGTATTTCGACTTTTGACATTTTTTGAAGTACTTTATAGTACATTTTTGATGTGAATTTTTTAAAGAAAGTTTCACCTTGTCTTGACTTTCTTCTTGCATAAACATCATCATATCCTTCTTCCCAGTATTTTATTAATTCTGGGATTAGCTCTGGTGGGTCTTGCAAATCTGCATCAATAAATATTACAGCATCTCCTGTAGAATAATCTAGTCCAGCTATCATAGCTATTTCTTTTCCAAAATTTCTAGATAAATCTACATATGATATTCTGCTATCTATTTCTCTTTGTTTTTTTATTAGTTCTAGTGTTTTATCTTTACTTCCGTCGTTTATGAATAAAATTTCAAATTCATAATTTGAGTTCTCTTTCATTATCTTTTCTAATCTTTCAAAAAGGAAAGGTAATGCTTCTTCTTCATTGTATGCTGGTATTATGATATCAATTTTTTTCATTTTTTGCTCCTCTTTTTTTCTAATAATCACCTAAACATATTCCTACACTTCTTGCTGTTTTAACAAGTTCATGATCTAATGTTACTTTCCTTAAATTACTAGTTTCTGTATTGCCAGAAACTGCTCCTATTTCTTTGTTATTTCCAACTACATCTTCTAGTGATACAGAATCTATTTTTCCATTCTTAACTACTACTAATCTTCCAAATTTTTCTTCTAATGCCAAATTCATTGCTGCTACTCCATATTTTGTCGAAAGTACTCTATCAAATGCAGTTGGAGTTCCACCTCTTTGTACATATCCAAGTGTTGTGTTTCTAGCTTCTAAACCTGTTAATTCTTCTAATTGTTTTGCAAGTTTGCTTCCAATTCCTCCAAGTTGTGTATTATCTACGCCTTTTCCATTGTCTCTTTTATTTAAAACAGTTAGTTCCCCACCTATTGGTGCTGCTCCTTCTGACACAACAACAACGCTAAAAGGTTTTCCATTTTTTCTTCTGTTATTTATTTTTCTAATTACACTTTTTATGTTATATGGTATCTCTGGTATTAATGCAACATCAGCACCTCCTGCTATTGCAGATTCAAGTGCAATCCAGCCTGCATATCTTCCCATTACTTCTAGTACCATTATTCTATGGTGAGTAGCTCCTGTTGTATGAAGTCTATCTAGTGCTTCCATAGCAACAGATACTGCTGTGTTATATCCAAAAGTAATTTCTGTACATGCAACATCATTATCTATTGTTTTTGGAACACCTATAACATTTACACCCCTTACAGAAAAATCTCTTGCTGATTTTTGAGTTCCGTCTCCACCTAATGTAAATATGCAATCAAATTCAGCTTCTTTAATATTTTGTATACATTGCTCTGATAAGTCTTTATATACAATTTCTCCATTTTCTTCAACCTTATAATTAAATATATTAGCATTTGTTGAAGAACCTATTATAGATCCTCCTGTTTGTAAAATTCCTGTTGCTAATGGATTAAATGTTAGTTTTACAAAATTTTTATTAAGTAATCCTCTGTAACCATCTATAATTCCATAACATTCAACTCCATTATTTGCTGCTGTTTTTACAATAGCTCTAATAACAGCATTAAATCCTGAAACATCTCCACCGTTGGCTAGAATTGCTACTCTTTTTACCATTTTATTTTTCATTCCTTTCATGGCAGAAAAATCTACCTCATATGTTTTTTATTAATTTAGCCTATGTTTTTATCTAGTATATATTACCATAATTGTATAAAATAATCAAATTATTGTTCATATCCAGGTTTTCCAAGTAATCTAAACATATTTTTCTTATATTCTTCTACACCTGGTTGATTAAATGGGTTAATGCCTAAAATATATCCAGACATAGCGCAAGCTTTTTCAAAAAAGTATATTAAATGACCAATTGTTTCTTCATCTAATTTTCCAATCTCTATTAAAATATTTGGACAGCCACCTGAAACATGAGCTTCAATTGTACCTTCCATTGCTTTTTTATTTACATAGTCTAATGTTTTACCTGCTAAATAATTTAGTCCGTCTGCATTATCTTCTTCTGCTTTTATGTCTATATCTGATTTTGATTCATTTACCGAAACAACAGTTTCAAATAATTTTCTTTCTCCTTGTTGAATATATTGTCCCATAGAATGTAAATCTGTTGTAAAATCAACCCCCGCTGGGAAAATTCCTTTGTTATCTTTACCTTCACTTTCTCCAAATAGTTGCTTCCACCATTCTGTAATATAATGCATTTTAGGCTCATAGTTTACTAATATTTCTATATTCTTTCCATTTTTATACAAAATATTTCTTGCAACGGCATATTTATAACACTCATTATATTTAACATTATCATCTAAATATTTTTCACGGGCTATTTGTGCACCTTTCATTAATTTATCAATATCAAAACCAGCAACTGCAATTGGTAATAATCCAACAGGTGTTAAAACAGAATATCTTCCACCTATATTATCTGGAATAACAAAATTTTCATACCCTTCTTCATCTGAAAGCTTTTTTAAAGCTCCTTTTTCCTTATCTGTTGTAACAAAAATTCTTTTTCTAGCCTCATCTATTCCATATTTGTTTTCCAAAATCTCTCTAAATAATCTAAAAGCAATTGCAGGCTCAGTAGTAGTACCAGATTTAGAAATAACATTAATAGAAAAATCCTTTCCTTCTATTGCTTCAACAAGCTCATTTAAATAATTAGGACTTATATTGTTTCCAGCATATAAAACAAGAGGAGCTTTTCTTTTTTTCTTAGAGAGCATACTACTAAAAGAGCTACTTAAAGTTTCAATTACTGCTCTAGCTCCTAAATAAGAGCCACCAATACCAATAACAATAAAAACATCAGAATTGTTTTGAATTTTTTCTGCTGCTTTTTTTATTCTAATAACTTCTGCCTTATCATAATTGTCTGGCAAATTAAGCCATCCTAAAAATTCATCTTCGTTATCAGCTATTAAATTCATATTATTGTGAATTTCTTGCACTTTAGATTGAAAACTCAAAATCTCCTTATCATCAATTCCGCTATTTTCTAAATTAATCTTAACATTAGACATAAACATCACTCCAACTTTAATTTTGCCTTTATTTTATTACAGATTAATTTTATTTTCAATATATTAAATGAAAAAAATTAGTAAAAGAAAATAAGACAATTTTGATTTTTACATTTTGAAATATATAAATCAAAATTGTCTTATTTTTATCTTTCTTCATGTGCTTGCATTTCTTTTAATTCCTCTGTAAGTTTTACAGGATCTATAACTTTTTTATTTTCTACCACTTGTGAACGGTTAGTTATTTCTCTTCTCATTTTCTCTTGTTTCATTTGGTTTTCAATATCTAGCATAATTTCCATTCCAGCTTTTGTATTATCTTTGTCACATAAATTAATTCTATTTCTAGCTTCTGTTATAACACCTTTACCACTTCTTACTCTATTCATATCTTTATTTCCTCCATTTTATTAACAAAATCCTTAAATTGTTCTAAATATCTATTTTCTTTACCTTTTAAGTTTCTATACTCTAATAGTACTAATGCTTCATCAACTGCAAATCCCATTCTTTCTGGGCGATGAAGTAACATTCCTCCAAATTGATCCACAAGTTCTAGAATATCGCTTTCCTTTTCTCTTGGCTCGCTACCGCTGTATCTGTTTTGCTCTTCACATATTTTGCAAAATCTTTTTGAAAATCCAAGAGTAGCTAAATAATCTGCACTCTCTTTTGCATATGATTTAACTCTTGAAAAATCTTGTGGGTTATCACTTTTTTTGCATGCACACAAAAGACATGCTGTAATCACTAAATTTTCATCGACATCAAGTTTAGCTTGTTCTATAAACATTTTAGCAAGCCCTGTTTTAAAAACAACAGAATTATCAAAGAAAATATTAGTCTTTTTTTCTAGGAAATACATTATACCAAGCTTTTTCATATAGTCCTTTTCGTTTAAAATATATTCAGCAAAGGTCTCCATTTTTCTTCCTCCAATACGGCTTCTTTATTTTTCTTTCATTATAATTCAAATTCACAGAGTTTTCAATAATGTTATCAAAATGTAATATTAATGTAATATTTGTAATATTTTGCATTTATAACTTCGAAATTTCTCCTCTTGCAAGTTCATCACATCTATTGTTAAATTCATTATCACTATGTCCTTTTACCTTTATAAACTTAACATTAAATTTTCTTACAAGTTCATATAAAATTTCCCATAATTCTTTATTCTTTACTGGATCTTTTGAAGCCGTTTTCCAATTATTTTTTTTCCAATTATAAATCCATCCATTATTAAATGCATTTACCACATATGCACTATCGCTATATACTTCTACTTCTGAATTACATGGTTCTTTTAATAATTTTAGTGCCTCTATAACTGCTGTAATCTCCATAATGTTATTTGTTGTATCATTATTTCCACCAGAAATTTCTTTTTTGTATTCTTTATACATAAGTATTGCTCCCCAACCTCCTGGTCCAGGGTTTCCAGAGCAGGCTCCATCTGTGTAAATTAAAATCTTTTCCATTTTTTCTCCATTTCTATTTTTCGATTATTAATTATTGTCAAATGTCATATTTTGTGATATTATATCAATAATTTATAAATAACACAATATTTGTTATTTAAATAAGGGAGATTAAAATGAAAAAAATATTGGGGATAGTCGCAGAATACAATCCATTTCATAATGGACATTTGTATCATTTAAATGAATCAAAGAGACGTACTGATGCTGATTATACTATTTGTGTTATGAGTGGTAACTTTGTTCAGCGTGGAGAACCAGCTATAATAGATAAATGGTCAAGAGCCGAAATAGCACTTAGAAATGGTGTGGATTTGGTTATTGAACTTCCACTTGTATACAGTATTTCTAGTGCCGAAAATTTTGCATATGGAAGTATAAGCTTGCTGGATAAACTTGGAATAGTAGACTATATTTCTTTTGGTAGTGAAGTTGGAGATATGGCAATTTTAGATTCCATTGCTGAAATTTTATGTAATGAGCCAAAAGAATATATTTCTCTTTTAAATCATGAACTTGCAAAAGGAATTTCATATCCTAAAGCTCGTGAAAAAGCTCTTTTAATGTATTTAAATGATATTAGAAAATATGCAAATGTACTATCAAACCCCAATAATATTTTAGGAATTGAGTATTTAAAAGCCATAAGAAAATCAAAAACCGAAATAAAACCTATTACAGTTAAAAGAACCAGTTCAAATTATAATAGCACATCAATTGCAGAAAAAACAGCAAGTTCAACTGCAATTAGAAAAAATATTAATAAACTTGATGCAATAAGAAAAGTTGTGCCAGAAGAAACCTATGATATATTAAATAATAAGATTAAACATGGACAAATAATTAAAGGCTTAGCTACTTATGAAAAAGAAATATTATACAAACTTAGAACATCTTCTACACAATTTATTTCAAATCTTCCCGATGTTTCAGAAGGATTAGAAAATGCAATAAAAAATGCTGCTAATTCTTGTAATAATATAATGGATTTAATTAGTATAGTAAAATCCAAAAGATATACACAAACAAGAATACAAAGAATTTTGCTTTATGCTTTGCTTGATATTACAAAACAAGATATGGAAAATTCTAAAAAAGGAATTCCTTATATAAGAGTTCTTGGGATGACAGAGGACGGAAAAAAACTACTTTCAGAAATTGTTTCTAGAAAAAAGCTAAACATTATAGTGTCACCTAAAAAATTTATGGATAGTAGTAATAATAAAATTGCCAAAAGTTTGTTTTCAAAAGATTTACAAGCAACAAATATTTATACATTAGGATATGAATATGAATCATTTAGTAACTTGGATTTTACAACTCCAGTAGTTACAATATAAAAAGAGAAGACACCTAATTTTTAGGTTGTCTTCTTTTTGCTTAAAATTACTATTCAATTTGATCGGAAATCCCCATACTGCCGCAAAGCCATCCAATAGTCATGGAAAGTACAATTGCTATGACATGAAGCATCGCAATGTAAGAATTAGCATAATTTAAAATCATATCCATATAATTTTCTGTCCAATCCATGGATTCAAAAATAAATAAGATAAATATTCCCCATAAGATAATTGAACCCAAAAGCAAATATGAAATATATGCTATATCTTTCCAATTCTTTCTCTGTTCTTCAACAAGACTAATAATGGCATATGAGTTAAATACAAAAAAGCCCAAAAACGTTAAAATCCCTTGTTCTAAATAATTTGTCTGTAAATTTAAAGCTAAAATTACAGAAGCAATTAAAAAGAACACAAACAGTACAGCAATTAATATCCGCTCCTTCATTTTAAGCACCTCCAAATAATTTATTTAGAATATAAATATTATATCACAATTTAACATAATATTCAAATCTAAAATATGTTACTTGCTGCAAAGCAAATATGCTCTCATAAATTCGTTTAGCTCCCCATTCATAACTGCTTCTACATTTCCTGTTTCATATCCTGTTCTATGATCTTTAACCATACTGTATGGATGAAATACATATGAGCGAATTTGACTTCCCCATGCTATGTCTTTTTGTACTCCTTTTAAGTCTTCTATTTTTTCTTTTTGTTCTTTTTCTTTTAAATCTAATAATTTAGATTTAAGCATTTTCATTGCTGTTTCTCTGTTTTGTATTTGCGAACGTTCAGATTGGCAGCTAACTACTATGTTTGTTGGAATATGAGTAATTCTTATTGCTGAATCTGTTTTATTTATATGCTGACCACCAGCACCAGATGACCTATAAGTATCTATTCTTAAATCATCTGGATTAATTTCTATTTCTATGTCTTCTGTAATTTCAGGTAAAACTTCAACAGAAGCAAAGGATGTATGGCGCCTTCCTCCACTATCAAAAGGTGAAATTCTAACTAATCTATGAACTCCCATTTCACATTTTAAATATCCATATGCATTTTCACCAGAAATTAATGCTGTAACACTTTTAATTCCTGCTTCATCTCCTTCTAAATAGTCTAATTCTTTTACAGTAAATCCATTTGAAATAGCCCATTTTGTATACATTCTATAAAGCATTTCAGCCCAGTCCTGTGATTCTGTTCCTCCTGCACCTGGGTGTAATGTAATTATTGCATTATTCTTATCGTATTTTCCTGTAAACATAAGCTCTAGTTCCATGTTTTCTATTGTCTTTTCTAGTTTCTTTGTATTTTCCGCAAGTTCCTTACCTAATTCTTCATCATTTTCTTGTAAAAGCATTTCGTTTACTTCTATTATATTTTCAAGTTCTTCTTTAACTTTAAAAAAAGCTGTTTTCTTTTTTTCTAATCTTTTAAGTTCAGTTAAAATCTTGCTAGAATTTTCTCTATCATTCCAGAATCCATTTTCTAATGTTTGTTTATTTAATTCATTGATTTTGTTGTTTATATTATCTAAGTCAAAGAGAAACACCTATCTTTTCTAATTTTGATTTTAAATCTCTTAAAACTAATTTATTTTGCTCTAAGTCTAACATTTTTTCACTCTCCTTAATTAGGTTTATTATATCAATTTATGTTCTTGTTTTCAATAATTTCATACCCTTTAAAATTAATATTATTAGAAATAAATTTTTTGTTTTTATCTATATCATTTGATAAATCTGTTGATAAATATTTTTTGTTATCATCTGCAAACACGGTAACTACTGGTTTATTTAGCTTTTCGCTAAGCAAAATGCTGCCAATTAAATTGGCACCAGAAGAAATACCAACACCAAGTCCTAAATTTCTTGCTAATATTCTAGCCATATTAATTGCATCTTCATCATTAATTAGAATAATGTCATCAATAGCATTTTTATCTACTAAATCTGGAACAAAGTCATCTCCAATACCTTCTATTTTATGATTATCTATTATTTCGCCTTTTGAAATTATTGGCATTTTATCTGGCTCTATTGCTACAATTTCTAAATCTTTAAATTCTTCTTTTAATCTTTTTCCAACCCCCATTAAGGTTCCACCAGTTCCAACACCAGAAACAAAGCCATAAACTTTTTCCGGAATTTGTTCTAATATTTCCTTTGCAGTTGTCTCATAATGTGCTAAAAAATTATCTCTATTTGCAAATTGATTAGCTAAAAATCCATTCTTTTCTTTTGCCATTTTTTGAGCTTCTTCCACGCATTTTACAAATCCTCCTTCTTCACGTGAAAATAAAGTAACAGTTGCTCCATAATTTTTCATTAGATTAATTCTTTCTTTGCTTGCCCAATCAGGCATAAAAATGTATACAGGATAATTATATAAACTTCCTAATGCAGCAAGTGCAATTCCAGTATTTCCACTAGTAGCTTCAATAATAGGCATTCCGATCTTTTAAGTTTCCGTTTTTTATTGCATTTTTGATAATGTAAAAAGCCACCCTATCTTTAATGCTTCCTGTTAAATTATAATACTCCAATTTAGTGTAAACATATCTTTCTTTTCCATTATAATCATAATTAATTTTAATCATAGGTGTATTTCCAATTGTACTAATACTACTTAACATAAAAATCCCCTCCATATAAATAAAAACTATGTGAATATATATTAACCCACATAGTTCTTATAATTTATTTAACTTAAAATATAATCTCTATTGTAGGCATGTTTCCTAATACTCATATCTACAATAGATAGAGTATTATTACATACAACAACAATTAAAGATTATATTTCTATATTTCATACAAATTTTCCTTTCATTTTGGATTTATTATATTATATGATGATATCTGCTATTTTGTCAACATTTTTTACTCATTATCGTCTGGGAAGCTAACCACATCCTCCATTGCAGCATTTATATTATGTTCTGTTACTGGTTGAAGCTGAGGTGTTGTATCTTGTATTTGATTTATTGCATCATGTTCTATTATATTATTCATTTGAATTTTTGCATTGGCATATTTGTATTTGTCTAATATAACCCCCAAATCCTTAGAAAATTCTTTTAGCATTACAATTTTAATTCCAATGTCTTTCCCTTCTGTGTAGTTATCTACTACTTGTTTTAGTTTTGCAATATTATCCATTTCTGGTTCTATTTCATCTTTATATTTGTTAACTCTTTTTATAAGCATTTCACGAATTGTTACAATATCTTCATTATTAGCACAAGAAATTCTTTGGAACATTTGATATACATCATAGTATTTAAAAATAGGTATATCCATACATTCTTGTTCAAACCTGGCAAAAAATGTTTCCATTTTCATAGGTATACATTTGAATATGTCTTCTGCTTTTTCTTTGTACATTTTATCTTTTAAAGTTTGATTAATTAAGTGGAAATGGTTTAATATTTCTCTCATATCTGGTGTTATATGTGTTAAACCTATTTGTGCTAGTTGTTCATCTACATTATCGCAATATTTAGAAGTTAATGCAGATACATTCATGCCATTAATAAACGTTGTTTTTATTGTTCTCATATCGTATTTTATTAAATCTTTTTCCACAAAGTAGCAGAAGTAAACAAATAATTTTACAATATCTATAACTTCAATTCTACCATGCTTAACATCTTCCATTACTTCATCAATTACAGATTCAAATTGGTCATCTGCAATTTTCCAATATTCTTCTGTAAGTAGTCTTTTATAACCTGGAAGCTTATCTGTATCTATTGTATTTATAATTACTTCCATATCTTTTTTAAATGTTTTCATGTCAAAAATTCTTGTACGTACATATATTTCAATAAATTTAAAAAATCTATATTCTGCTTTAAAATTATAATAATAGTTGTTATCAAATTCTTTAATATAAAATTGTCTATTATCCATTAAAACTCTTGATGAAACAAGTATTGCTTTATATTCTTCATTACTTTCAATATTAATAAATTTGTCCTTAGTTATTTTTCCTGCTTTTATTTCAAAAGAAACGGCAATTGTAAATATAAGCATTGTTTTTAAAACTTTTTGACTAGTATTTGGATAATATTTATTAACCATTTCAAATATTTTTCTAAAATCATTTAATGCATGTTTTAAGATTCTTAGGTTTCTTGTACCACTTTTATTGAATGTTGAAATAATAAGTTGTGTGTTTTCTCTTAAAAATCTAATTAAATCTGGATTTATTTCATAACGCATAAGTAATCCATTTATTATATAAGTAAATTCTGGTGCATATTCAAATGTTTCACCTATTAGTTTTTCTTTTATTCTTTCATAATCATTTGCTTTATCAAAAACATATTCAATTTTATCTCTTATTTTTTCAACCATTGGCTTGTCAGTTTTAGCTAAGTCTCCTTCTTTATCAAGCAAATATGTTGCTATAAAAGTTTTCATTTCTATATTGCTACTTTTTAATTTTGTTGAAAGTTCTTTTTCATTACATATAATTATTGTTTTTATATGATCATGTTCTACAAAGTTATTTATATAACCTAATATATCTATAACATCAACATTAGCTCTTTCTAGGTCATCAAAACATAAAACCTTATCATCTGTTGAGAAGAACTCCGAATAGTCTATTCTATCTCCATTTTGTGTTACACCAAAAAAATTTGCCATATCTAGTCCTGTTTTTGCATACTCAGGTATTGTTGTTTGATGATTTAAATTCATATATCTTTTTAAGTTTTTATCCATCAATTGTGTTGTTTCTATAAATATTTTTTTACTTATATCTTCTAGGTTTGATATACCATATAATGACATATATATTGTTGTGTATTGTTTTCCATTTAGCTCTAAGGATTCTATTTTATTTCTAATTTTATTGTTCCAAAAGTATGTCTTTCCGCTTCCCCATTCACCATTTATCATTATGGCATAATCTGTATAATCTGCTCTTACATAATCTAATATACTTTCTACTAAATCTTCCATTATTTCCTCCTAATCTTTTGCTATTGTTAATACTGCAATTTCATTTGCGCCTGCTTGTTTTAGCATTTTGCTACATTCATTTGCTGTACTACCTGTTGTATATATGTCGTCTACTAAAATAACTTTTTTATTTATTATTTTTTGATTGTTTATTGTTTTATATACACCTATTGCATTATTTTTTCTTTCCTGCTTTGAAAGTTTGCTCTGTGGTGTATTATTAAGTGCTTTTATTAATACATGTTTCTCCATGGGTATTTCAAGTATTTTTGCAATTTCTTTTGCTAATAATTCGCTTTGATTATACCCTCTTTCTTTATACCTTTTTTTATGTATTGGAACTGGGATTATTATATCATACTTTTTTATAAATCCACACATTTTTTTATTTTTTATTATAATTTCTGAAAATGTTTTATATAAATATGCAGAATCTTTGAATTTATATTTTAATATCTTTTCCCTTATTATTCCATCATACTTGAATAAATAAGCAAGATATGTAAAATTCTTATTTTTTACCTTTATTATATTTGCTTTTGTTATTTCTTTTAGTTTTATTTTGCATTGTGGGCATAAATTGTTTTTGTTTATTCTTCCACACATTCCACATACATTTGGAAATATTATCTCTAATATTTTGTCTAACAAACTCTTCTCCTTATTCTGCCCCCTACTTAATTTAGAAATTTGTCATTATATTATTTTTAATTTTATATTCTAATCCTGTATTTCTTTTTTTAGTATCAGTGTTTTGTACCATAAAATCTATTGTTTCTTTTCCTCCAATTACTACAAGTAATTTTTTTGCTCTTGTTAATGCTGTATATAGTAAATTTCTTGTAAGTAACATTTGATAAGTTCTTGGTATAATTAATATTACAACATCAAATTCACTTCCTTGCGATTTATGTATAGTTATACTATACGCATGTTCTATTTGATCCAATTCTGAAAAGGCATACATAGCTTGTTTTTCATCATCAAATTCTATTTTCACATATTTTTCTGTATTATCTATTTTAATAATTTTTCCTATTTCTCCATTAAAAACTCCTACACCAGTTTCTGTTCCTTTTTGTTTTTCCCAATATATATCATAATTGTTTTTTATTTGCATTACTCTGTCGCCTTCTCTAAATGTTACTTCACCATATGTTTTTTCATTTTTTAAATCGCTTTCTGGATTTATTGCTTTTTGAAGTTGTTTGTTTAGTTCTTTTGTTCCCAGCATTCCTTTTTTAGTTGGAGTTAGTATTTGAATATTTTCAAAAAAATCATAATTTCCATACTTTTGTATTCTGCCAGTACTTAGTGATATTAATTTTAATAATATTCTCTCTTGAATTTCATCATTAATATAAAAAAAGTCATCTTTTGTTCCTTCTTCTTTATTTTTTTCTTTATTTGTAAAACTAATTCCATTATTTACATTATGTGCATTTACTACAATTTGGCTCTGAGCTGCTTGTCTAAATATTTTTTTTAGTTTTATTACTGGAATTTCTTCTGATTGTATTATGTCTTTAAGTATCATACCGAGGTCCAACAGATGGAAGTTGATTTTCATCTCCTACTAATATTAATTTTGTACCTAAATATATTGCTTTCATTAAATAATTCATAATATATAAATCTACCATTGACATTTCATCTATAATTATTACATCTGCATCTATTGGTGCTACTTCATACTCTACTCTATTTCTATCTTCTTCTAATTTTCCTATTTCTAATAATCTATGAATTGTTTTTGCTTCTTCTCCTGTTGTTTCTTGCATTCTTTTTGCTGCTCTTCCTGTTGGAGCACATAAAACAGCTTTCTTTTTATGTAATTTAAATATATCTATTATTGTTTTTATTATTGTTGTTTTTCCTGTTCCAGGTCCTCCTGTTATTACACATACATTATTTTCATTTACAAGTTCAATTGCCTCTTTTTGTTCTTCTGAGAGTATTATATCTATTTGTTTTTCCTGTTTTAAAATTTCTGCTTTTATATTTTTTATTTTCTTTATATTTTTTGCTTTTTGTAACCTTAATAGTTTTTCTGCTATATTTTCTTCTGCTACATATGTTGGATATAAATATAGCCATGTTGTTTCGTCTTCTCTTGTTTCTTCTACTATACTTTTTTTTGCTTTTAAATTTATTATTCCTTCTTCTATATTGTCTTTTTCAACATTTAATAGTTCTGATACAAATGATATTAGGCTTTGTTTTAAAGTACAAGTATGTCCATTATTAGAAATTAAATTCAGTGCATATTTTATTGCACTTTCTATTCTTTTTGTACTATTTACATCTATTCCAATGTCTAATGCCATTTTATCTATCTTTTTAAAATCAACTCCATATGTTATATCTACCAAAATATATGGATTTTGTTTTATTGCATCTATTGCATTTACTCCTAATTCTGTATATACCTTTTTGCAATTAGCTGTGCTTATGCCAAATTTTTCTAAGAACCCAACTATTTGCCAAAGCTCCCATTTTTCATTAAATTCGTTTACAATATCTTCTGCTCTTTCATATGTTATTCCTCTAATTTGGCATAGTCTTTGTGGGTTTCCTCTTAGTACTTCTAGTGTTTCATTTTGAAATGTAGCAATTATCTTTTTAGCTGTTGCAGGGCCTATTCCTTTTATAACTCCTCCTGCTAAATAGTGCTCTAATCCTTCTAATGTCTCTGGTAAACATTTTTCAAATGTTTCTATTTTAAATTGTTCCCCATATTCTTTGTGTGTTACATAATTTCCTATGATTTTTAATGTATCTCCTGAGTTTATAAATGGCAAATATCCTACTGCTGTAATTAATTCTCCATCATCTAAATAGAATTCACAAATGCTATACCCGATTTACTTCATTTTGATATATAAACTCTCCTACAATTCCCTTTAGCTCCATATGTATCCTCTCTTTTTTATTACTTACATTAGTTTATCATTTTTCATTTAATTTTTCAATTAGTTCTTTACATTCCTTCCAGCTTAAAATTTCTATCGAATCATAATCCTTTCCAAGTTTTTCTAATATTATAGGGGTATTATCTTTTGAGCCTAAATCTGTTACAATAATATCATTTATATTTTCTTCTCTTCCATAAATAAACCTAAATAAAATGCTCCTTAAAACTCCTTCTATTTTTTCCTCTTGATTTTTAACCGCAAGTATTAAATAAATTCCATCACTTTTTAATTTTGTATGTATTAAAACAAAATATATTGTTTTTATAATTTCAATAAATCCATAAATTGCAAATGTCCATAAAACGCCAAATAAAATAAAGTCTAACATTTTTATCCTCCTTAGGAGTATAATATGTTTTTTATCTTTATTTTGTGAAAATTAAAAGACATATAATTTAAAATTTATATGCCTTTTTTATTTTATATATTTTTATTTAAAAAGCTTAACATTTCATCTGCTACAATTTGTTCTTTTTGTGAATATCCATGGTTAGCTCCTTCTATATAGCCTATATCCTTTTTAGAGTTTGTAATTTTTTTATTTAAAATTTGAGCAAGTTCACTTGCTGGTTGTTCTATCATTTCAAACACTGTTCCCCATCTCATAAACAATGGCACCTTTATATTATTTAATTCTGGATATTCATATTCTTCATTACTATATTGTGCAAAGTTTATTTCTTCATTATCTCTAAAATATCTAAGATATGATTTTACACTTATTGGGTGTATAAAACTTTCATTTGGCATTAGATGATATTTTCTTCCATCTTCTTCTCTTTTTTGTGCGTATTCTATCATAAAATCGTAATTGTCTCCTAGATTAATTTTTTGTGCTTTTGGAATATCTACCAATGAAAGTAATATTACTGCTTTTATGCTATCTAAATATTTTTCTTCACTCTTAGTAATAAATTTATTATATGTGTAAACTATTTTTGTGCATCCCAAACTATGTCCTTGTAGAATAATTTCTTTATATCCTAGTTCTAACATTTGATCTATTGCAGCTTTTATATCAAAATATGAATCTTGAACATCTTCATAAGCAGTTCCTGCTTTTTGTTTTGCATTTATTCCTTGCATTTCCTTTGTAAGATATGATATTACATCATGTCCTCTATTGTTAAAACTAAAAAAGTCTATATTATTTTCTGTCATAGTTCTTGCTATTATATCATCTCTTCTTTTTAAGCAATCGCTTGTCATACCATGGACTGATATAATTACTTTATCTGTTTTAGAACCTTTGTGTAGTAGTCCAACTAATCTTGCATTATCTTGTGTCTCAAAATATATTTTTTCTATATTCATTTTAATTCCTCTTTCTATTATCTTTGTTTTTCTTTGTTCCTTTTATCATTAATTATATCCATTTCTTTTTCAGTTATCAATTCAACACCATTTTCTTTTGCCCATGCAACACATCCTTTTAAAACAGTATTTAAAAATACTCTTGGAACTTTTATAAGTTTCATACATGCTTCATCTGTAAATTTAACTTTATCATCAATTCTAGATGCGGCATATTTTACAGTGTCTAAGCTTATTCCCTTAGTTTCTGGTATTGGTTCTGCTATTGGTCTTTTAAATCTTGTATACCAAAAATTTTTACTATCTCTATATCCATAATCAACAGGAACAGATGGAAAGCTTGAAGCAGTAACACCATTTACAATAGAATTATAATATTTATCTTTTATTAATATATTATCTATTTTTAATATAAAATGGGCTCCATGTGGACTTGTTATACCATTAAAATTGTGGTATGGTGGCAAATACTCGTCTTGAACTTTATCATCTTGTGCATTGTCTAATTCTTTTACCCATGTACATTCAAAAACTTGAAATGCTTCTTTAATAATTTTAGGAAATTGTTCATTTGGTTTTTCTCTGGCTCTTTTTCCATCAACTAATGTAAAAATACAATCTTTCATTTTTTCATCTGTTGTTTCCCCTGGGTAACCTAAACGCACTGCTTCTTTAAAGTATTTTCTTTTGTCTGTTATAAAATTAATAGAGCATTTTCCTGTTCTTAAAATATTTTTTGCGGTATTTGAGCTATTTCTACAACAAAGAAGCATAGCATAATAATCTTTTCCTGCAATGTAATATGGAAAACATAATGAATATGAACCAATATTAGTTTTTCCATTTTCACTTAATGTTCCAATTTCAGTAGTAGGCATTGGAAAAAAGCTTGAAGTTTGGTAAAAATTATCAACCATTCTCAAATCCTTAAATCCTTCTAATTCTTCAATTTTTTTAAACTCTTCTCTCATACAAAATACCTCCCCTATATTGCCTCTTATTTTATACTAACTTTTTTTAGTTTTCAATAGTTTATTAATGTTTAAATGTTTAAAAAAACACATTTTTATTTAATTGCCTTTAACATTTAGTTAGTTTATAATATATGTAAAATATTGTATAGTTAGGAGATTTTTATGAGTAAACAAAATCAAAATTTATTAATTTATCAAAAGTATATGGAATTAATTTTATATACAAACGATATTGTTAGGAAATATCCTAAATCTGAACGTTTCTCACTTGTAGAGGAAATTAAGCGTGCTGTATATAGTGGGCTTAGGGTTCTTATGTATGCTATAAAAACATATGGTGCACAAGAAAAATTAAAATATTTGCGTGAATTAGATGTTAATTTAAGTCTTCTTAAAGTACATATTAGGCTTTCATATAGATATCACTATATTTCAAACAAAAACTATGCTACTTGGAGCCAAATGGTTACAGATATATGTAATATGCTTGGAGGTTGGATTGTATCGTGCCAAAAAAGATAAAAAATGTATTTTACAAGAACTTAACATTTAAAAAATTTGTTGAAGCTCATAACAGAGCTAAGAAAAATAAGACTTATAAAAACGAAGTAATGCAATTTGATTTAAATTTAGAAAGTAATATTATTTCTCTAATAACACAAATTAAAAATGGAACATACAAAATTGGTAAATATAGAAATTTTAAAGTATATGAACCAAAAGAAAGAATAATACATTCTCTTCCATACAGAGATAGAGTTGTACACCAATGGTATGTTGAAGAATTTATTAAACCATATATTATGCCAAAATTTATTAGCACAAGTTTTGCATGCTTACCAGAAAAAGGCACACATGCAGCTGCCTTAGAAATTGAAAAAATGATAAGAACTTACAAGAAAAAATATCCTGATTTTTATATTTTAAAATGTGATATAAAAAAATATTTTAATAGTATAGACCCAAATATATTATTTAATATATTAAAAAAATATATAACAGATAAAGCATTGCTTAATTTTAGCAAAAAAATTATATATGAAAACAATCCATTTTACATAAATGAAAGTTCAGTACGGTATTCCAATTGGAAATTATTCAAGCCAATATTTTGCAAATATATATTTAAATGAACTTGATCAATATATTAAAAGAGAACTACATATTCATGAATATGTTAGGTATATGGATGATTTTATATTACTTTTAAAGGATAAAGAATCTTGTATTTTAATTAAAGAAAATATTTCTAATTTTTTAAAGGAAAATTTGCATTTAGAATTAAACCACAAATCTAAGTATTATCCAAATAAAATGGGTGTTGATTTTTGCGGATATAGAATATTTGCAACACATAGGCTACTTAGAAACTCGTCAAAAAAGCGCATTAAAAGACATGTTAAAAAATGGAACAAATCTTATAAAAATCGTACTCTTAATATTCCACTTACCGTGCAAAGAATTAATTCCTGGCTTGGTCATTCTTCATATTGTAATTCTTATACATTGCAACAAAAAGTTTTAGGAAAGTGTGATTTTTTATATAATAATTCTGCTTTTTCTAAAATTCAAAATCAATTAGTTGAAGATATGAAAAATATAAAACCCGAAGTATAAAGTATATACTTCGGGTTTTCGCAATTTCGGAATTTCGCCATTTTACTACTAAAACGAAACATGCTGTTTATGTGTTTATAACATTTAAATTATGTTAAAGGAATTAAACTTCTTTGATACAATATCACCCGGCAAAGTCCTTGAACATTTGCCCCTCTCGACTTATTTGAATAATTTATTTATTCATTGTATCAGAGTGCTACTCGACAACTAGGACCGGTAGGAAACCGTAATTCCAATTCGCATTCCCATTATTGTCATTCAGTCCGCATAAACCGACATTATCGGTATTATTCCAATTACCACCACGTGGGAAGAAACTTAGCTTCACACGACACTTAGACTGCGCCAGTTTAATCCCTAATATTAGTGCTAGAAAAATCTAGATAATATCCTTTACTCTACTTTTCAAAACTCCAAGTTCTAGTCTGCCCAGATTGCTTTTCTCAGCTTAAAAGGGGACTAGGGGCAAGGAAAGTTCAAAGTGCTACTCGACAACTAGGACCGGTAGGAAACCGTAACTCCAATACGCAGTCCCATTATTGTCACTCAGTCCGCATAAACCGACATTACCGGTATGATTCCAATAACCACCACGTGGGAAGAAACTTTCGTCTCCTGATGAGTTGTTAACATCTGCTTCTAGGTTTTGTCCAAACCATCCTGAATTGTCTCCACATTTTGCTGATGTTTCATATGTGGCATCTCCAAACATTCTATTAAATCCTGGATATGCTGTATTAAAATCATATACTCCTGAACTTGTGCATGCTGTTGATGGATATGCTGTTGCTAATCTTGTTGATACATTTGTTGCAAATGCACTTCCATATGTTTGTGTATTTCCATTCTTTATATATGCTGATACATAATCTGCTAAACATCCTCCCATATCATATATTCCATATATATTTCCTGTTGTGCTAGATTTTGTTCCTGCTCCTACATCACTATTTGTATCTGTATAATTCCATGCATATGATGTACTTGTATTTGTTATTACATCTGTAAAACTACTATTTGGATTTGTGTATGATTTTATTATATTTTGTGCTGTCTTTCCTCCATTTGCACTATATCCGGTTATTGCTGTTATTTTCCTTGAAGAATTGTTTGGATGTGTTACTGGGCTTTTGGTTATATCTGCTGAACTTACTAAGCTTACATTATTTTTGTATTTTTCTGTACTTGCATTTGCTGTTCCTCCTGAATATCCATATTTACTTATTGATAAATATGCTACTGCTCCCCATTCACTACTCTTCATTAAATGGCTATTTGCTTTTGTTGACAATCCATATGGATTATTACTATCATCTAATGCCAAGCTTAAATTATAGCATTGTGACACGTCTAAATAATTGTATGCAAATTTTCTTCCTTTAAATACTGGATAATATATACTTGTTGACCCTATTGTTACTTTTTGGTTTGTATCTTCTGTTGTTGTATATATTCCTGCTTGGAATTTTGCTACCCATATTCCTTTTATTTCTTTATCCCATTCTCCATAATCATATGTTCCATTTCCATTTGTAAAACTTGGGTGTACTATATAATCTGTATATCCACTTGTTGTTATTACTCCACTATCTGTTCCTCTTTTGGCTGTTTGCCTTATTCCTTCTTCATCTATATAATCATATTCTGTTCCATTTACAAATTTTACATCTATACTTCCACTTGTACTATGGTATCCACTTGTTATTTTATATGCATATCTTGGTACCCATACAAACATACTTCCTAAATCTTTTTCTTCTACTTCTGTTCCTACTGGTGTACTTTCATTATATTTTCCATCACATAACATTACATTTGCCCATTTTTTGTCCGTTTCTGTATAGCTATACCAGTCTTTATCTGTTTTTTCGCATATTACCCATTTTTTACTTTCTTTATTGTATTTTACTGGTATCATTCCTTCTGTTAATTGTGGCTCATTTACTATTTGTTTTACTGCTATTGTTATTGTCTTTTCTGCTGATAATCCAGTCTCTTTTGTTACTGTGCATTTTATTTTATGTTCTCCTTCTTGCAAGCCGGAAGTATTTTCTATTTGATTGTTATTTTCATCTCTGTATTCTATATTAATAATTTCTGCTTTCCCATTTGATGTTATTTCAAAATAATTACTTACATTAACTTTTTCTCCATATAATATCTCTTCTGTTTCATTTGCTACAATACTTGGATATGTTTTGTCTATATTGCTTATTGTTATACTTGCTTGTGTTATTTCTCCTTCATTATTACTTACTCTTGCCACTACTGTACAATTTTCCATTACCTCTACAACACTTGTATCTCCACTTGCACTTTGCCAGCTATTGTTTCCTACTTTTATTTCCTTTATTCCTCTTTCGCTTCCCTCTGGCCATGTTATTGTTACTTGCACATTATCTTTTGTTGGCATTGTTGTATTTGATCTTATTTGTATTATTCCTTCTAGTATGTTATTTATTGTTATTTCTTTACTTATTTGTGTTCCATTATTATTTTCTACTGTAAATGTATATGTTCCATTTGCTGTTATCTCAAAACTTTCGTTTATTTCATTTGTTCCATCTCCATATGTCTTTGTTTCTCCTATTGATGAAACTAAACTTTTTATTCCAGCTTCTGATTTAGATATTACTGTTAATGTTACCTTATTTGTTATCCCTGTTGGATTTGCAAATATACTTATTGTTATTTCTGGTCTTTCTATTTCTCCTTTTCCTACATATTCTACTTTCCAATTTCCATTTCCATCTTCTGTTATTTCATACACATATCCATCTGGCTCTGTTTTTACCTGTCCATTATCGGGATTTGCTTCTCCTGGTTCTATTATACCCGCATTTTCTAGTTCTTCTATTATATCTTCTATACTTATGCTACCTTGCTCTGTTATGGTTCTATCCAATATTTCCAGTTCTATATCTGTTTTCTTTGATGCAATTTTACTTTGCTCAACTGCATTTTCGGCATTTTTTATTATATTACCTTGTCCGTGAAATAGTAGAAATTGCCACTCCTGCCAATATTAATAATACAATTATAGTTATAATTAATGCTATTAAAGTTATTCCGTCTATTCCTTTTCATATGTAATCTCTCCTCCTTAATTTTGTAGAGTAGCCCGAAAACTTAATATATATTAAGTTTTCGGGCGGCTACTTTTAAAAGCAACACAAAAAGACATATAAACCTAGCCTGCTTAGCTAAGTTCATATGTCTAATAACTCTATATATTTCTCCTATTTAATTTTTTTAATAAATTACCTGTGTGTGTGTGTGTATACAGCAGCAAGGGTTACAGCGTTTTTGTTCATATTTTCTACCTCTTTTATAAATTTATTATTTTCTATTATATTCTAACTCTCAAAATTTTTCAACACTTTTTTCATATTTGATTCTTTACAATCTTTTCAATATTTCCAATGCAATATAATGGCACATTTGTAAGCCAATCATCTTCTCTAAAATCCGACATTGATTTTCTAATGTTGATTTTTGTTCTATACTATATCACAAAAGTCAAAGGACTTTTGTGATTATCTTACACATTTTTCCTACGACTTTTTTTCTTTAACATGTTTTATTATTTACATTGCATTGTGGTTTAAAGCTTAAATACCAGCCTATTCCGTTATTTTGTTTTTCTATTTCTTTTATTCTTTCTTTTAATTCATTCATTGTTTGTGGTATTGGTTGAATCATAGGACAATTTGGCATCCAGTTTGCTGGTGTTGCTCCTCCACATTTATCTACTGCTTGTGCCGCTTCTAATATTCTTAAAATTTCTGGTATGCATCTTCCTATTGTCATTGGATATACTAAAATAGCCCTTATTACTCCTTTATCATCTATTATGTACACATTTCTTACAGTTTCACTATTGCTTATACTTGTAGATATCATTCCATATTTTCTTGCAATACTTCCATTTCTATCTGCTATTATTGGAAATGATATCCTAATTCCTGTTTTACAATATATATCAAACACCCATGCCAAATGAGAACTATTACTATCCACACTTAATCCAAGTAAGCAAGCTCCTTTTTCTTCAAATTTATTATTTGCTCTTGTCATAGCAATCATTTCTGTTGTACAAACCGGGGTGAAATACACATCTTTGGATGTGTTTAAATCATTTTATTAATATCAACTTTTAATCCAAATTTAATAGTTCTATCTCTATCAATATATATTTTATCAATAATCATTTGTAATATCATTTTGTTTGGTACGTCTGAATTTATAATATCGTCAAAATACTCTATTGAAGTTTTTAGTTTATTTACTTTTTCTTCTAAATTTTTCTTTTCATCTTTTTCTAATAATGTCTGTATGTAAGATATACTTTGCATCTTTTCTTTCTCTAACTCTTTATATGTATTCTCAATAATTTTTCTTGCCATTTCATTGTTTGCAGATGCTAATTCTTTTATTTTTTGATTAACAAGCATTTTATATTCTTGATTTAAAATGTTTAATTTATTTTGCAATTTGCATTTATTATTTTCTTTTTTATCTTGTTTCATTTCAATTTTTATACTTTTTATTTCTTCTAAATATTTCTGTTTTGTAAATTTTAAAAACTCTTTTAAATGAATTAAAATATCTTTTTCCTTTGCTTCATGACAATGACAAGCCTTTGTTCCAAATTGCCTATACTTTGAACAATCATAACCTTTTTCAGTTACTTTCCTTTTAATCATAATTCCTGACATACCAGAGCCACAATCATTACATACACACATTCCTGAAAAATAATAGTCTCTTTTTTTATTTGTGCTTGATGTATTTTGTTTTGATTTTTTAGTTCTTATTTCTTGTGCTAAATTAAATATTTCTTTTGAAATAATAACTTCATGATGATTCTCAAATATAAATTGTTCCTCTTTAGGTAATTTTACAGCTTTTCCTCTTATATTTACAGTTCTTTTTTTATGAGTAATCAAAGTTCCAGTATAAATTTCATTTTTCAAAATATTACTTACCATATCTTTTGTCCATTTCTCCTGTACTTTATGCTTATATATTCTGCCCCTTTCTAAATGTTTTTCTCTATAATATTTAGATGGTGTAGGATAATTATATTTTGTATTTAATTCTTGACTAATTCTTTGAAAACCCATTCTATCTTCAACATATAATTTGAATATAAGTTTAATAACTGGTTTTAGTTCTTCAATAACATATAACATTGGTATATTGTCTTTGAAAATTTTTTCATAACCATAGTAATTTCCCATTATAAGCCTTGCTGTTTTTTGTTTTGAATACATATGATCTCTTGTTTTTCTTGAACAATCTTTTACATATCTTTCATTAAACCAAGTTGTAATTCCTATGCAATCATCTCTGTCATTTAATACATCATAAGAACCACCCATTTCAGAAACTAATATTAAATTTTTTTGCATATTTTTAAATTCATCAATAAGTACCAAAACTTTTCCATTGTTTCTTCCTATTCTTGATAAGTCTTTTGCTATAACTACATCAATTTTTCCTCCTTTGACTTTTTCTAACATCTTTGTAAACTCAGGTCTATTAAAGGTATATCCCGAAACATTGTCATCTATGTAGAAGTCTTTGTCATCAATATTCCAATTACGAGTTGAAGCATATTCTTTAATAATTCTTTTTTGTTCCTCTATGCTTGAATAATTTTCTTTATCTTCATCTCTAGACAATCTACAATATCCGCACAACTGTCATTTTTCCTCCTTTTGCCTGATATTGCTCTTGGTCTATGTTAACATACATTATCTGATAATTCCACTTGTTTTGTAACTATTTTTTTAAGAATTTCGGGATAGTTTTCTTTTCCTGTTACAAATATTCCTATTTTATACTTTTGTTTCTCATATTCTTTTATTTTATCTTGTATTTCTTGAATTTTTAACTCCTCTTTAGTTAAATAAATTTGCATATATTTTGTATTAGAAATTCCATTAGAAGTAATTTGCATATTATTTAACTCCTCCATAATATTTCTCTCTAAATATTATGCAAAAAGAAATAAACAAATATCTCTTTTAGTCTAAAATTACTTTACAAAATTCTAATACCTATAATTTTTCTTTACAATCAAAAAATCACCTCCTGTTTTAGATACACAAAATATATCCTTCTGACAATAGGAGTCCAATTTTTTTATATAAATGTTGCAAAAAAGTTATTCATAGTTCAAATAAATTTCTATAATTTTTAGGAAATCCCATCTTGAATAATACTTTATCTATTTTTATTGTAAAAAGTTGAGTTTCTAATTTTTCTATTTTTGCAATAATATTATGATAAAATTCATTAAAAACGTCTTTTTCTAACAATATTTTTAATATAATTATTACAGAAAATAAATCTCTTGTTGCATATGCAGTTTTATTATCTTTTCTTGTTAACATTAATTGTCTGTGATAATCAGTAATATTTATTCTCTTTTTTAATCTAACATCATATAGTTTTTCATCATGAGCACATATATTTCGTACATTGCCTAGGTTTATTAAATATATTTTTAACGTTTCACTTTGTATATTAAATTTTCTACTTATATTATTTTGTTCTTTTTGCTTCATAAAACTATAAAATTTTGAAACTTTTCCAAAAGATAAAATTCTAATCAATACCCATAAAGGAATATATTTATACGTATCTAAATAATGTATAATCATCTTATTGGAATTTTTATATTGATGGGATATTTCAAGATTAATATCATTTATAAATTTAAGAATTAACTCTCTATTTTTATTTGAATTATTAAAATTTTCTGGAATTAAATAATTTTTATGACCATAATTTTTTGAGAAATCATATGCTATATAAGTATCAATTTTTCTTTCTACTAATAAGATATATTCTAAAAATATAATTCTTATTTTTCTATCAAATTCGTATAAACTATAAATTTCTTCTAGAGTAGTTCCATTAGCAAATTTTTCTTCTTTACTATTTTTATTTAAAAATACATCTTTGTATCCATTTATCAAATAATAGTAGTTATTGTTTAATAGTATTTCTCTAGCAATGTTTTCATTTTCTATGTGTAAGTTTCTGTTTTGCAATAATTCTATTTGCTCATCTATTGTTTTGAATTCTTTTTCCAATAATTACCTCCTATCTTGTAAGAAAAGACCTCGGAACCTAAGGTTACACGAGGTACTAATCTATTCCGACTTCAGTCCCGTAGGATTGCTGAAGTACTGATCTACTGTAGATAGTATAACATCTTATACTTGATTTTGTCAAGCAAAACATTAAATTTTCTACCTACTAACATTAGTGTATTTATTTCTATAAAATTTATTCATCTTTTGCTTGCAGGATCAGGGAGACGTCTCGTATCCCTCTAACTGCCTAAAAGCGTGGCTTTTAGCAGGGTGCTCTTTAAAAATGGAGTAGGCTTTTGTAGGTCTCTAATTTTAGACCAATAACTGTATGAAATAAATTACTTTTGATTCATAAAAACTTCAATTTGCTTTTTTATGTAAATTATGCTATACTTTTAATATATAAGAGTAATTCTCTTCGAAACAAATAAACTTTCGGAGGGAAACCTCCGATACAATTAAAAGGAGGTATTTTATATGTCAAATTACAAATGGGTCAAATTGGACGATATGTATGCAGAACTTCGTAAAGAAGATTTTTCTTCAGTTTCTAGTTTTGAGGTAAATGAAATTGATTCTTTACTTATGAAAAAACTTGAGGAAAATGGCATTGATTCTTACTTGGAAGGTGATGGATTTTTCGAACCTTGTCGATATGTTTTAACAGCTGTTGATACGAAAGTTGTTGAAATTACAGCACCTTTATATGAATTCGATTTGAAAATTGGAGATTATGTACTCATATCTAAATCGTATACAGAGGAAGTACGTAATCCGGATGAATATGAATTAGTCAAATCTATTTATTTCCGGTGTTGCCAAGAAGTTGCTACAGAACAAGCAAAGGTTTTTGAAAAAGAATTTAAGGCAAAATCTCTTGATGATGGAATTTCTTCCTTAATAACAACATTTTCAATTCCTGACTATGAACCTAATCGCTGTTATGAACAGTATATTCCTACAGGATATATTAAGGTTTGTGAGAAAAACCTACCATTTACACATAACAGGCATAATGTTGTATTTATTAAAAAAATGGATGCCAAAGGAAAAGTAGTTACAATTAAAGTTCATGATTTGTATAAAGGTCTTGTTATAGGAAAGGGAGGAGAAAACATCAAAAGAATCGCCAAATTAATCAATGCTAAAAGAATAAATGTAATTTGATAGAAATTTCGGAGCCTTAAAAAGGCTCCATTTTTTCTGGTCAATCGCTCCACAATCGATTCTGTGCCACTTAAAAGCAAAATTTGATTAACTTATCTACATCGAAAATTATAGGCAATATCAGGCATTTTTTATATTCATCCAAAGATTAAGACTTTACAGGAGTAAAATCTCCT
This sequence comes from uncultured Clostridia bacterium, assembly GCA_944389425.1. Lineage (GTDB taxonomy): Bacteria > Bacillota > Clostridia > TANB77 > CAG-508 > UMGS1864. The sequence goes on along the minus strand of CALXMH010000004.1, from coordinate 37,750 downwards.
GGGTGAGAAAAAAGTATAACCCACTTTCCTTTGTAATCACTTAATTTTATATTCCCCATTGTAGTATTTGCTTCAAAATCTGGTGCAAATTGTCCTATTTTTACATTGCCATTCATCATAACTTCATAATCCATAAAATCAAACCCCTTTCATATTTTTATATAATATGAAAAGGGGTTATTTTTGGTTCAAGTTATCAATTTTAATTTTATAATATTCCTAAATTTATTTTCAAATTTAATATTCTAAGTACTGATTCATTTATTCTTTCTTCACTTATTTTTCCATCTTTTACAGCATTTATTACTGCCGGAATTTGAATTTCAAAATCTGTACAGCATAATAAATCATTTCCAGCTTGCACTGCTAATATTGCCGCTTCGTCATTTGAAAATTCTTTTATTGCATCCATATATAAATCATCTGTTATTATTATTCCACCAAAATTTAACTCCTCTCTTAAAATTTTGTGTACTTTTTCAGATAATGAAGCTGGATATTTTTCATCCATGCATTCTACTATATTATGTGATACAAGTACTATATCTGCCCCCGCTTCTATTCCTGATTCAAATGGTATAAAATCGGATGATACAAATTGATTGTATTCTCTTTTATCATAAGATATTCCAGTATGTGTATCTACATTATTGCCATATCCAGGGAAATGTTTTAATACTGATGCCACTTTATTTTCTTTCATTGTAGATACTACGTTTTCTACATATTCAGCTGTTTTTTCAGCATTTTTACCAAAACTTCTTTTATACATATAATCTTTTGAATTTGTAGATATATCGCAAACAGGTGCAAAATTTACATTTATACCTAAGCTTTTTAGTAATTCACACTTTTCTTCTGTATCACTTATTATTAAATCCATTCCACCTTCTTTATATAGTTCTTGTGGAGATTTAAATGGTGTGTTTCGAAAAGCCTTGTATTTACTTACCCTATTTACCGTTCCACCTTCTTCATCTACACCTATTAATAAAGGTATTTTAGCTTCATTTTGATAATTTTCAATTGTTTGAGTTAAACTTGTTTTTGTTTCACCTTCAAAATCTCTTCCAAATAAAATGTATCCACCTATCTTATATTCTGAAACTTTACTAATAGCATCCTCTTCTGGACACCTTACAATAAACATTTGTCCAACTTTTTCTTCTAGTGTCATTTTTTCTAATATTAATTCTGCCTGTGATTTTGTCTCTTCAATCTCATTTTCTGTATTGTTATTGATTTCATTAATATTTTCCTTATTTTCTATATTGGAATTTTGGTGTATATTATTTAAGTTACTATTATCTTTCAGCCAGATTCCAGTTTCAATACCTCCTAATACTAATAAAATTACAACTAATAATCCAATTCCAAATTTTTTCATATTTACCCCTTTTCTTACTTATTTTTATTTATCTCCTTTTAATATTTCTGTATCATCGATTTTTTCCCTTCTTTTTTATTTATAAATATACTAATATAATGTTATTTTAAATTATTTAGTACTAATTTTTATATTTTTGATATTTTTTTAGTTTTTTAGCAAAATTTTATTTTATTTTTCTTTATATTATGATAGAATAATTAGAATAATAAAAAATAGGGGGAATTTAAATGGACTGTAAAAGATGTAAAAGATGTGGTTGTTTTTTTGTTTCTACTAATGATGTTTGTCCAAAATGCGAATTAAAAGATAATAGTGAAATAATTAAACTTAGAAATTATTTAGACAATAATGAAGTATATTCATTAGATGAAATTTCTAGTAATATAGGAATTACACAAGCTAACTTGGCAAGGCACATCTCTTCTGATGAATTCAAAAATGTGTATAAAAATTTAAATAAAAATTCCTTGGCAAAAGGATTTAATAATATAAGTATTTCTTTATAATTTAGGAGGATATTATGACAGATGTTTTTAAAATACTAGAAGAAAGAGGATTTGTTGAACAAATTACTCATGAAAAAGAAGTAAAAGAATTATTTGCAAAAGAAAGCGTTCCTTTTTATATAGGATTTGACCCTACTGCTGATAGTTTACATGTGGGTCATTTTATTTCCCTTATGGTTGCTTCACATATGCAAAAAGCTGGTCACAAGCCAATTTTATTAGTTGGTGGTGGTACTGCAACAATAGGTGACCCTTCTGGGAAGACTGACATGAGAAGAATGATGAGTCGCGAAGAAATTGACCACAATGTTGAGCAATTTAAAAAACAATTTTCTAGGTTTTTAAGTTTCGAAGGTGAAAATGCTGCTATTATTGTTAATAATGCAGATTGGCTTTTAAATTTAAATTTTATAGATTTTATGCGTAATATTGGTGTACATTTTTCTGTAAATAGAATGCTTGCAGCTGAATGTTATAAGCAAAGAATGGAACAAGGTCTAACATTTTTTGAGCTTAGCTATATGCTTATGCAATCTTATGACTTTTTACATCTATATGAAACATATGGATGTAAATTACAGCTTGGCGGTAATGACCAATGGTCTAATATTATAGGTGGTGTAGAGTTAATTAGGAAAATTGGAAAAGATGATGCATTTGGTTTAACATTTAAACTTCTTACAACCAAAGAAGGTAAAAAAATGGGTAAAACTGAAAAAGGTGCATTATGGCTAGATGCTAGCAAAACTTCTCCATATGAATTTTATCAATATTGGAGAAATATAGATGATGCTGATGTATATAAAGTGCTTTCTCTTCTTACTTTCTTACCTATGGATGAGGTAAAAAGATTAAGTAATTTACCTGGTGAACAAATTAATGAAGCAAAAAAAATAGCAGCTTTTGAAATCACCAAATTAATTCATGGTGAAGAAGAAGCAAGAAAAGCTGAAGAAGCAGCAATAGCTTTATTTAATGGTCAAGGCATAGCTGAAAACATGCCTTCTACTAAGATAGAAAATAGCAACATTTCTATTTTAGATGCATTAGTAAAAACAGGTATAGCTCCTTCAAAAGGGCAAGCCAAAACATTAATTCTGCAAGGTGGAATTACTTTAAATGATGAAAAAGTTTTAGATATTGGATATGTTTTAAATGATAGCGATTTTAAAGATGGTTCTGCTATTATAAAAAAAGGAAAGAAAACTTATCATAAGTTGGAACTATAAAATAAAAGGATGTATTTTAAAAATACATCCTTTTATTTTATCTTTGCTTTAATGCTTCATAAATTACAATTCCAGCTGATACAGAAGCATTAAGTGAAGTTATTTTACCTTTCATTGGAATTTTTATTAGAAAATCACAATTATCTTTTACTATTTTGCTCATTCCAAAGCCTTCACTTCCAATTACAATTGCTATATCTCCTGTATAGTCTTGTTTATCATACTCTACTTCTGTTTCCATATCTGTGCCTATTATCCATAATCCCTCTTCTTTTAGATTTCTTATGGTTTCTGCTAAATTATTTACTCTTGCTATTTTCATGTATTCCACTGCCCCAGCTGATGTTTTACTTACTGTTGCATTTACTCCGTGCAGCTCTTCTTTTAGGAATAATTATTCCATGTACACCTGCCGTTTCTGCTGTTCTAATAATAGAACCAAGATTGTGAACATCTTCTATTCCATCTAAAATTAGAATAAATACTTTTTCATTTTTGCTTTTTGCATAATCTAAAATATCTTCTACTTCACAATAATTAAATGGCGGTACAACTGCAATTACTCCTTGATGATTATGTGTTTCAGACATAGCGTCCATTTTATTTTTATCCATTTCTGCAATTACAATTCTTTTTTCCTTAGCAATAGCAATAATTTTGTTAATAGAGCCATGCTTTTCTCCTTTTTGTATGTATAATTTATTAATATCTCTGTCTGAATTTAAAAGTTCTAGAACACTATTTCTTCCTTCGACTTTATCTTCGTAAACTTTTTCCTTTTTATTTTCTTTCATATATACTTATACTCCTTTAATTTTTAATTTTCATCATCAAGTTTAAGTACACTTAAAAATGCCTCTTGTGGAATTTCTACATTACCTATTTGTCTCATTTTCTTTTTACCTTTTTTCTGTTTTTCTAGTAACTTTTTCTTTCTTGTTATATCTCCACCATAGCATTTTGCCAAAACGTCTTTTCTCATGGCAGATATAGTCTCTCTTGCAATTATTTTTCCTCCAATAACAGCTTGAAGAGGTATTTCGAATAATTGCCTAGGTATTACTGTTTTCAATTTTTCTATCATCTTTCTGCCTCTTGTATATGCAGTATCTTTATGTACTATAAATGAAAGCGCATCAACAGGTTCATTATTTATATGGATATCTAATTTTACTAAATCAGACTTTCTATATTCTTTAAAATCATAATCAAAAGAAGCATATCCCTTTGTTTTTGATTTTAATGTATCAAAAAAGTCATATATAATTTCATTTAAAGGCAAATCGTATTCTAAGATAACTCTTGAAGTATCTAAATATTTCATATCTATATATGTACCTCTTCTTTGTTGGCAAATTTCCATTACATTCCCAACAAATTCTTTTGGAAGCATAATTTCAGCTTTTACAATTGGTTCTTCTATAAATTTAACTTCCTGAGTTGATGGTAAATCGGTTGGATTATAAAGTTCAATTATTTCTCCATCTGTTTTATGTACTTTATATATAACAGATGGTGCTGTTGTTATTAATCCTAAATCAAACTCTCTATCTAATCTCTCTTGTATTATTTCTAAATGTAAAAGTCCTAAAAAGCCACATCTAAATCCAAAGCCAAGAGCTATTGATGTTTCTGGTTCATATTCTAGTGCAGCATCATTTAATTTTAACTTTTCAAGTGCAACTTTTAAATTATCATATTCGCTTCCATCTATTGGATATAGCCCACAATACACCATAGGATTAGCTTTTTTGTAACCTGGAAGTGGCTTATCTGCTGGGTTTAATGCTCCTGTTATAGTATCACCAACATGTACATCTGTAACATTTTTTACACTTGCAGCAATATAACCAACTTCACCTGCTGAAAGTTCTTTGCAAGGAATATATCTACCAGCTCCAAAATAACCTACTTCTGTAACAACAAACTTTTTATTTGTTGCCATAAACAAAACTTCGTCTCCTTCTTTTACAGTTCCATTTTTAATTCTAACATGGCTAACTGCCCCTTTATAATTATCATAAAAAGAATCAAAAATAAGAGCTTGAAGCTTGCCGTTAATATCTCCCTTAGGGCATGGAAAATCCGTAATAATTCTCTCTAAAACTTGCTCAACATTAAGTCCAGACTTAGCAGAAATACAAGGAGCATCCTCTGCCGGAATACCAATAACATCCTCAATTTCCTTTTTAACCTCATCTGGTCTCGCATTAGGCAAATCCACTTTATTAATAACAGGCAAAATCTCCAAATTATTATCCAATGCCAAATAAACATTAGCAAGAGTCTGAGCCTCTATCCCCTGGCTACTATCCACAACCAAAATAGCCCCCTCACAAGCAGCCAAACTTCTAGAAACTTCATAATTAAAATCAACATGTCCAGGAGTATCTATCAAATTCAAAATATACTCCTCCCCATCCTTTGCCTTATAAAGCATCCTAACAGCCTGAGCCTTAATAGTAATACCTCTTTCTCTTTCAATATCCATATTATCCAAAACTTGGCTTTCCATCTCTCTTTCAGACAAAACACCAGTCATCTCAATTAATCTATCTGCTAAGGTAGATTTACCATGGTCAATATGTGCAATAATGCTAAAATTTCTAATATTCTTCTGCTTGTCCATAAAAAATATGCGTCCTCCTAAAATTTGCTTTTATAGTATTTTATCATAGAGAGGTCTCATTTGTCTATTTATCTTTCAACATTTTTCATAGCATAATAGAAATAATCTAAGCTTTGACAGCTTCTGTGGTTTTGTTGTATAATGTTTTATTATGGAAAAGAAATATTTAGATAAAATTGAATTTAATAAAATAACTGAAATATTAAAAGGCTTTGCTATTACCTCTAAAGGAAAAGAGCTTTGCATAAATTTGCTTCCTTCTAATAATAGGGATACTGTTTCTCGCTCTATACGCGAAACAACAGAATGTACTATTTTAAAAATTAGAAAGGGACTTCCTCCTATTGCAGAAATTGATAATATTACTACATACACAAAAGCACTAGAAAGTAAAAGCTCTCTATCTGCACCTGCACTTCTTGGTCTTGGGCATTTGCTTAAAATATCTCGTGAATTAAAAGAATATATAATAAGTGATATAGAAACAGATTTTGCACCAATTGTTAATAGGTATTTTTTTAACTTATATACTAATCCTAAAATAGAAAAAACAGTTTTAAATAGTATTATAGATGAAAATACAATTGATGATAATGCATCAACTAAATTAGCTAGCATAAGAAATACTAAAAGAAAATTAGAACAAGATATTAGAAAAAATTTAAGTAGCCTTTTAAATAGCAAATTTATACAAGAACCTATTATTACAATTAGAAATGAAAGATTTGTAATACCTGTAAAAAATGAATACAGAAGTGAAATAAAAGGTTTGATTCATGATATATCTTCTAGTGGTTCAACTGTTTTTATTGAACCATTTAGTGTATTCGAAATGAATAACAAAATTAATTCTTTAAAAGTTGAAGAAAATATAGAAATAGAAAAAATACTAGAAAGCTTATCTAGCCTATTTTTTGATTTAACAGAAGAATTGGAAAATAATGAAAGACTTATAAGTATAATAGACTTTGCTTTTGCAAAAGCAAAATATGCAGAAAACATAAATGCTACCGAACCAATTATTAATACAGAAAAATATATAAATTTAAAACAAGCTAGACACCCACTTATAAATAAAGATACAGTAGTTCCAATAAATATAAGTATTGGTAAAAATTATACATCTTTAATTATAACAGGTCCAAATACAGGTGGTAAAACTGTTACATTAAAAACTGTTGCCCTACTTACTGCAATGGCAATGAGTGGACTTCATATACCTGCTAGTGAAAATAGCTCTATTTATGTGTTTGATAATATTTACGCAGACATTGGAGATGAGCAAAGTATTAGTGAATCACTTAGTACTTTTTCTTCTCATATAACAAATATTGTAGAAATTACAAATAAAGCAAATAGCGAAAGTTTAATTGTTTTAGACGAATTAGGTTCTGGTACAGACCCAGTTCAAGGTGCAAGCCTTGGTATTAGCATTTTAGACTTCTTGCATAATATAGGATGTATTACACTTGCAACTACACATTACCCAGAAATAAAAAATTACGCTCTAACTACATCTGGATTTGAAAATGCAAGCTCTGAATTTAATTTAGATACCCTATCTCCTACATATAGACTATTAATTGGAGTTCCAGGTAAAAGTATGGCATTTGAAATTGGAGAAAAACTAGGACTTAATAAATCTATTTTAGATAAAGCAAAATCTCAAATAAATATAACTAATGTAAGTACAGAAGAGTTGTTAAAAAAGATTTATGATGATAAATTAACTATTGAAAAAGAAAAGGAAAAAATATTACTTAATTCTAAGGAAATAGAAAAATTAAAAAATGAACTTCAAAATAAAGAAAGCAGTTTTGCAGAAAAGAAAAATGAGATTATAGAAAATGCAAAACTAGAAGCCAAAAACATACTTTTATCAGCTAAGCAAGATGCAGACAAAATAATTAAAGACCTTTCTACAAATAAAAATACTAGTAAAATTAGAAATGAACTGGCAAATAAAATTAAAGAAATATCAGTAGATAAAGAAGAAAACCTAGCTATTATTCCTGCCGATAAAATTAAAGTTGGAATGCATGTATTTGTAAATACATTAAAACAAGATGCAGTTATACTTTCACTTCCTAATAAAAATAATAATGTTACTATACAAATAGGAAATGCAAAAATGCAAATTAATATATCTGCTCTTTCTTATTCTAAAAATAATGTTTCTACAAATAAAAGCATTGTGCCAAAAGTAAATTCACATTTTAAATCTAAAACTGCTACAACTGAAATAAATGTAATTGGTTATAATGTAGATGAAGCAACATTTGCAATAGATAAATTTTTAGATGATTGTGCTCTTGCTAAAATAGAAACTGCTAGAATAGTTCACGGAAAAGGAACTGGTGCACTTAGAAATGGTATTCATACGTTTTTACGCAAACACCCTCATGTAGAGTCATTTAGGCTTGGAACATTTGGCGAAGGAGAAATGGGTGTAACTATTGTACAAATAAAATAACCCTATTTTTTAAAAATAGGGTGTATTTTTTTATTTTTAGTGGTATATTATATGTATTAAACAAATGAGGTGATTAAAAATGGCAAATGTAAAAAAAGACGATATCGACATAAACGAAATGTATGGTAAAGATGCCATACTAACAAAAGATGAATTTATTAAAAAGTATAATACTAATTTAAACGGTCTTTCTTCTACAAAAGCACAAGAACATATTAATACATATGGATTAAATGAAGTAAAACAAGCTAAGCCTAAAAAATGGTATAATTACTTTTTAGAGAGCTTATTTAGCCCTTTTAATAGTATTTTACTTGGGATTACTCTTGTTTTATTTTATACAGATGTTTTATTACCAGAGACACCAAGCTATGCAAATATAGTAGTTATTATTGTATTAGTATTAATTAGTAGTATACTTGAATTTTTTGAGGAATATCGTTCAAACAAAGCAGCTGAAAAATTAAAAGAACTGGTTGCAACAAAATCAAATGTTATAAGAGATGGTCAAAAAATTCAAATTCCGGTAAAAGAAGTAACAATTGGTGATATTGTAGTTTTATCTGCTGGTGATATGATACCTGCTGATTTGCGTATACTTGAAGCAAAAGATTTATATGTTGGACAATCTTCTCTTACAGGTGAATCTGATGCTGTAAAAAAACAAGTTGATACAAATATTTCATTAGAAGAAATTGATAATTTATCTGATTTAGATAATATTTGTTTTATGGGTACTAATGTTATAAGTGGTAGTGCCAAAGGAGTTGTTATTAAAACTGCTGATAATACTTATTTTGGTAAAGTAGCTTATACAATAAGTACAGGCAAACCTAAGACAAGCTTTCAAAAAGGTATTGAAAGTATAAGTAAACTTTTAATTAAATTTATGCTTATACTAATTCCACTTGTGTTTATTTTCAATGCATGGAAACACGATGTATTATTAGCATTTACATTTGCAGTAGCTATTGCAATTGGAATTACCCCCCTACTTCTTCCTGTTATATTATCTTCTAGTTTGTCCAAAGGGGCAATAAGAATGTCTAAAAAGAAAACAATTGTAAAGAAAATAGATTCTATACAAAGTTTTGGTTCTATGAACATTCTATGTACAGACAAGACAGGTACTTTAACAGAAGACAAAATAGTACTTGAAAAGTACTTGGATATTGAAGGAAATGAAGATATTAGAGTTTTAAAACATGTATTTTTAAATTCCTATTTTCAAACAGGATTAAAAGGAAATATAGATGAAGCAATAATAGCAAGAGCTTTAAAACATGATATGGGCAAATTTGCAGACACATATAAAAAAATAGATGAAGTACCTTTTGATTTTTCAAGAAGACGTCTTTCTGTTATTGTATCTGATGGTAAGAAAAAGCAATTAATAACCAAAGGTGCAGTTGAAGAAATTTTAAGTATATGTACAATGGCCGATTTGCAAGGAAATGTTACTAAGTTAACAAATGATATTAAAGAAAATATAAGAAGATTAAGTAAAAAATTAAATCAAGATGGACTTAGAGTTTTGGGAGTTTGCCAAAAAAATGATATTGATGAAAATAAAAGTTTTGGTGTAGAAGATGAAAAAAATATGGTATTACTTGGATTTGTAGGTTTCTTAGATCCGCCAAAAGAAAGTGCCAAAGTTGCTATAAAAAGATTAAATGAATCTGGTATAAGAGTTGTTGTTTTAACAGGTGACAATGCAGATGTTACTAGATGTATTTGTAACAAAGTTGGTATTAAGTCAGACAAAATAGTATTAGGTAGCCAAATAGATAAATTACAAGATATTGCACTTAAAAGACTTCTTAAAAAGACTAATATATTTGCAAAACTTTCTCCTATTCAAAAAGCCAGAATTGTTAGAGTTTTAAGAGAAATGGATAATGTTGTTGGCTATATGGGAGATGGTATTAATGATAGTCCTTCACTTATAAATTCAGATGTTGGAATATCTGTTGATACAGCAGTTGATATTGCCAAAGAATCTGCTGATATAATTCTTCTAGAAAAGGACTTAAATGTGTTAGAAGATGGTGTTACAGAAGGAAGAAGAACATTTGCAAATTTAATGAAATATATAAAGATGGCAGTAAGCTTTAATTTTGGTGAAGTTTCATCTGTTATTATAGCAAGTATATTACTTCCATTTTTACCTATCACTCCAATACAATTACTAGTACAAAGTTTACTATACGATTTTGGACAACTAACACTTCCATTTGACAATGTAGACAGTGAATATTTAAAAAAGCCACGTAAATGGGATTTAAAAAGCTTAAAACACTTCATGCTATTTATGGGACCATTAAGCTCATGTTTTGACTTAATAGTATTTGCTTCACTTTGGTTTATATTTGGAGTTAGAGAAGCAGCAATATTCCAAACAATTTGGTTCTCTTATGGAATAGTATCAAACTTAGTAGGAATGCATATTATAAGAACTGCCAAAGTTCCATTTGTACAAAGTAATGCATCAAAAATGGTATATGCATCATCTATATTATTAAGTATAGTAGCAATAATAGTACCATTTACCATAATAGGTAAATTCATAGGATTAGTAGCAATCCCATTTGAATATTTAAGCATAATAATTGGTGTTCCAATCCTATACTGTATAATCGCAATGTTCGCAAAAAAAGTTTATATCAAAAAATATGGAGAATGGATTTAAAGTCCACTCTCCTTTTTAATTTTGTATTTTTCTCTTTTTTGTGCTATAATATAAGTATCTACTAAGCTAAGGAGGAGATTTATATGGAAAAATATAAATGTAATAAAAGTTTTAAAGAACTAAGAGATATGAAAAGAAACAATACAATAGATAAGAAAACATTAGCAAAAATTGGAGCAATTGTTTCTGTTGTTTCTATTGCTGCTGGTTTTGCTTTTGCTCATAGTAAAGATAATATAACAAATAATGATATTGTGAAACATTCATCAGTTGAAACAAGGTTAAATGAAAAATCTGATATGGAATCTCCTGTTTTTTCAAAATTTAAAAATTCAAATATTAAAACATTTGAAATGATTAAACAAGATTTATTAAGATATAAAGAGTTACACAACATGCATATACGTTCTGACAAAGATGAAATTGAGTTAAAGCAATTAATAGATAAAATTAATTCAAATTCTAGTATAATTGAAAATTTAGCACTAAACACAGCTAAAGCAAAATTAGCAGATGCATACCATTTAAGCCATTATGAAGATGTTAAAATAAAGGTTGATATGGAAACTCATTCTTTTGTAGCACAAGATGGAACAACTGGTAAACCTCTATTTCATTCAATAGATAGAGATCAAACTAATTTATCTAAAACAATATTAAAACTAGCAGATGTTCAAAATTTGCCAAATGATTCATTATTTGAAAAAACAAGAAAAGCAAACTCATTATATGGATTATACAATGAATCTGTTAAAACAGCCAACAAAACATATATTGCTAAGGATGGAAAACTAATGCAAGTTAATAATATAGATTTAGAAAAAGACATAGATATGGAAAGATAATCTTTGTATATGAATATAAACAAAAAAACAATCATAAACTGTATAAAAAGCTTATGATTGTTTTTTTGGAGGTTAATATATGTTTGTTTATAATTTTAAAGTTAATCGTACAAGTATTTTTAAATGTATACTCATTATAGCGGCATTAATTTTTATAATTCTTTTTGGAATTGCTGTATATCGCATTGTTTCTGCAAGTTTAGGTGGCACTAACAATTTTAAAGTTAACGATTCCATATTTCAAGGAGAAGTTGCCTCTCTAACTGCTGATAATTATACCGATGTACTAAAAATGGTTCATGACGATTTAGATACATACATAGGTCAAAAAATTAAGTTCTCTGGATATGTATATAGAGCGCCAGACTTTACAGATTGTGAATTTGTTTTAGCTAGAAATATGCTTGTAAATAATAACTCTCAAAGTCTTATAGTAGGTTTTTTATGTAATTATGATGATATAAAATCATATCCTGATAATACTTGGATAGAAATAACTGGCGAAATTACAAAAGGAGATTATCATGGTGAAATTCCTGTTATTAAAATTACACAAATAAATAAAATACAAAAGCCAGACGATGAATTTGTTTACCCTCCAGATGCTACATATATTCCTACATCTGTTATTTTATAACTAAAAAAACTCAGTATGATTTTTCATACTGAATTTTTATTTTCTATCAAAAATTGTTTTAACTACTCCCCTATCTATTAAAGCACCATATACATTCTTAATAACAATTAAAGCAATTGGTCCTAATAATAGTCCAAAAATACCAATAAGTTTAAATCCTGTATACATTGCAATTAATGTAAAAATTGGATGAATTCCTATTTGTTTACTAACTATTTTGGGTTCTACAAACTGTCTTACTATTGAAATAATTGCAAATATAATAAGTATTCCTATTGCTAGCTGAATATTGCCATTAATAGCCTCTATAAAAGCCCATGGAATCATTACTGTGCCAGCACCTAAAATAGGCAGAGCATCTACAAATCCTATACCTAAAGCAGCTAAAAATGGATACCCAATATTAAATCCCATCCATTTTAAAATGTATAAACCTACTAAAACTTGAATAAAAGATATTCCAACTAATATAAATTCTGCTTTTAAATAATATCCCAAACTACTTATTAATTCTCTTAAATGCATAAGCAATCTTTTTACCCATGTTTTTGGAAAGTGATGTTCCACTTGATCTAAAATATATAATTTATCAACACATATAAAGTAAGTTGCCATTAAAGTAACTGCTATATATATTCCAAGTGTAGGCAATGTTGTAATCCATTTTAATACTGAGTTTAACATGTTGCTTATCATTTTAGAAATATTAGATATAATATCTTGCATAGAATTTTGAAATATTTCTGTTATTTTGTCTGACATATTAATTTTATCTAAATTAATATTTTGAATTAAACTTTGAAACTGGTTATAAATTTTTTCCGAATATTCATTAATCCCACCAAGCATGTTATATGCTTCTGAGGCTAATGTTATAATCCCCCATGTTATTATACCAATTAATATTGTAGAAACTATTATAAGTACTATAATTGCAGATGTTTTTCTGGGGAGCCCAGTACGTTTGTGTACATATTTAATTATAGGCTCTATTAACATTGCAATTATAAAGGCGATAACAAATGGCATATAAAATATAGAACACTTTATTAGTAAATAAAAACCTAAAATGCTTAGCAATAATATAAAAATTCTTTTTAAGACTTTACTCCAATATCCCATATCTATTACCATTTGTCCACCTCCTATTTTATATTCTATTCTTTGTAATTAGTTTTATTCTGCATTTTTAATATCTTGTCCCTTTGTATGGCATACGCATTCCACTGTATTAGACAAACATTCATCTGTTATACAATGAAATTGAGCTAAGTTACCAAGAGTTATCATCCCCACTACTTTTTCATCTAAAACAACTGGTATCCTTCTTACTTGATTATCGGCCATTATTTGTGCTACTGCTGTTGTGTCTGTATCTGGTGATGTCCTTATTATTTTAGTTGTCATAATATCTGAAATTGGTGTTTTATTTGCATCTTTATCACATGCAGTATTTCTTAAAACAATATCTCTATCTGTTACCATACCTACTAACTTTCCATCTTTTCCACAAACAGGAATACTTCCTACATGATGTTCCTTCATTAATTTAGCAACAGTAGTTACAGTATCTTCTGGATTTACACAAACTACTTGTTTACACATACATTCTTGTACTTTCATAATATAAAAACCACCTTTCAAAAAATAAAATAAACAGGTACAAATTAAAATTTTGTACCTGTTTATTTTTCTCAGTAATTTAAATTAATATTCATTTAAAACATATTACCATAATATCCTTGTAACCCTGGATTATGCTCATTTATTCCATATGCTTGCATTTGAGAATTTCTTGGCATAGGTGGTCTTGGATTCCCTGGGAAAGGTGGTCTTCCAGGAAATTGTGGTCTTCCATGTCTTCTCTGTCTTAATAATTCTCTTATAATTAAAATTCTTATTAAGTCGCGTAAAGTATTATTTTGTCTTGAATGCCTTGTTTCACTTGTTTTTATATTTGACTCACTTTTAGCTGATGATGTTGAAGTTTTATTTGTAGAAGTAGTTCTTGTCTCTTGTCTTTGCTTTTCTTCTCCTCTTACTTCATTTTCTATTTCTATATTTGAATATACTTCATCTGTAAGTCTAGATACTAAGTCTTCTGTAATTTCTCCTCTATATTGTGTGCATGCTTTGCAAACCATTGGATATACTAATCTATAAACTTCTGGATATAAATCTTCCACATCTGTATCTTGCATTTCCATATTTCTTGGTTCTAATTCATAAAAATTATTATATGTAGAATTGGCAGCTTCTCTTGGATACCCAAGCACATCCCTCATATATTCTTCATAACTTTGATAGTACATAATAAACCTCCTAAATAGCTATTTTTTATATACTATTCAAAATAATTATTTTGGTTACAAAGAATTAACTAAATTTTTAAAGCAATCTCCTCTTTCTTCAAAATTTTTATACATATCAAAACTTGCACTAGCCGGTGAAAACAATACAATTTCTCCTTTTTTTGCAATTTTTTTAGCAATACTTACAGTTTCATTTAGTGTTTCACATTCTATAATTTCTATTCTTTTATTTTGTTTTTTCATTTCGTTTTCTACTGCTTCTTTAATTTTTTTAGAAGTAGCACCAACTAAAATTAATGTAGACACATTGTTTAAAATTGGTTTAGCAATTGGAGTGTAATCTAAATGTTTATCATATCCACCTGCTATTAAAACTATTTTTTCATCAAAAGAATTAAGACCAGCAATTGTTCTAGTTGGACTAGTTCCAATAGAATCATTATACCACTTAACTCCGTCTATTTCTCTTACAAATTCAAGTCTATGTGGTACACCTTTAAAATTAGAAATTGCTTTAACTTGAACATCTGTATCGGCAATTCCGCATAGTAGCAGCAATTGCAGCACATGCATTTTCATAATTATGTACACCTCTTAATAATATTTCTTTTGTAGACACAAGATGTTTTCTTAAACTATCATTACAAATTTTTATAACACCATCATCTAAAATAACACCATTATCCAATTTGCTTTTTCTGCTAAAAAATACTACTTTCCCTTTGGCTTCCTTTGCACATTCTTTTGTAATTTCATTATCATAATTTAAAATTACAACACCATTTTCATTTTGAAATTTAAAAATATTTTTCTTACATTCAATATATTCCTCATAAGATTTATGAACATCTAAATGATTAGGTGATATGTTTGTAATAACTGCAATTTGTGGGCTTACATTTATATTCATAAGCTGAAAACTGCTAAGCTCTAAAACCACAATATCATCTGGTTTCATTTCTTCTATCTTAGTAAAAAGTGGTATACCTATATTACCTCCTAAATAACATTTATAGCCTTGCTGCTTTACAATTTCATAAATTAAACTTGTAGTAGTAGTTTTACCATCACTACCTGTTACTCCTATAATAGTTGCAGGACATAACTTCATAAGCATTTCTATTTCAGAAGTAATAATAGCTCCTTTTTTCTCCTCTTCTATTAATTCAGGCGTATCTGGTCTGCATGTAGGAGATCGAAAAATAATATCAAATCCAATTAATTTAGAAAGATTATTTGGTCCAAAAGAAAATTCTATATTCCTATCTGTAATTTTTTCTAAAATCTCTTTATCTATGATTTCAATACTTCTATTATCAAAAACAGTAATATTGGCACCTAATTTATACAAAAAATCTATAAGTGGTATATTACTAACCCCTAAGCCTATTATAGCAGTTTTTTTTCTTTTTATGTAATTACAAAAATCAATGTACTTTTCATTTTTAAAATTCAAAACTAGCACACCTCCATTTATTTAATATATTCAAGCAACTTACAAATTGCTTCACTCGGAGACTTAAAATTAGTAACATCTATTTCTATTGTTTTATCGCTCTTATAATAAAAGCCAGCTTTCTCTTGCAATTCATCTCTTTTAACAATATTATCTCTAATCTCTTGTTCATCATTAGAATTATATTGAATGCACTTTCTTCTAACGCGCTCATCTAAACTTGCCGTAATAAAAAAATGATAATCAGTATCAGGGTAAATCTTCATAATACCCCTACCAGAAATAATAACAACATGAGACTTTTTTAAATTATTAATAATCTCACGTGCAAACTCAAAAAGCTTCTCATTATTAGCAACTCCTCCAACCTTAGAAACCGCAAGAGAAGCTTCCTCAGACTGTAAATTCTCTTCACTTAATTTTTCGCCATTAAAATAAAAAACAGTCTCACCATTTTCAATAACCATCTTAATTCCAAGCTTATCCATCATGCTCTTAATATCAATACTATTAACATTATCCTTCACTCCACTAATTAAATCGGCATTCTTCATCATAACATAAACAATAGCCCTATACAAATTACTCCCATTCAAAAAAACCGCTCCAGGAATCTCATGTAGCAATCCCCTACAAATACTAGTCTTCCCAGACCCAACCAATCCTTCAATACCTATAACTATATTATCTCCCATAAATCACACTTCCTTTGGTTAGTAATTGTATCATAGATTGCTGGCAATGTAAAATATTTAATAAAAATAGGAATGTCTATTTTTAGATATCCCTATTTTTTATGAAAATTTATTTAATTATATATTGCTCTGTTTTTCTAAAACCAATTTATCTAACTCTTTTTTACTAAGTCCCGTACACTTTGCAATAATATCCATACTTATATTGTTTTTCACCATTTCTATTGCTATTTTTATTTTTCCTCGTCTTTCTCCCTTTTCTTCTCCTCGTTCATATGCAAAATATTCATCATATATTGCTTTCTCTCTTAATTCTTCTAACCTCCTTGTTGCTGCATCTCCTGTTAAATATTCATATTCTTTTTGTGCCTTTTCTACTAATTTGTTTTGCGCTATTGCCATATTCACCATCTCCCTATCTACTACTTAGTTACATGTTTGCACTTATATTTTACATTAAAAAGTTCAGTCATATCAATACTTTTTCCGATACTCGTCCCTCAGTATAAAGAATAGCGGATAATGATTTTCGCTACTCATGCGCGCAAATCCATTATCCGCTATTCAGATTAATCTATAAACTCTGGTAAGAGTCTTTCCTTATGAATCGCTACCAGCGTCCAGTGCTACAAAAAAACTTGCACGGAATCCGTGAATATAAGTACGTAACGCTCTCATCGTAACTGATACGACAAGCTGCTGGACGACCGCCTCCGCCATTGTATAAATCGCCTCCCCTAGCAGCTCTGTCAGTCCCTGTTGAATATTTTTCTTGGGTCCATTCATATACGTTACCAGCTAAATCATATATGTTGTTCGCTTTCCAGTATTCACTTGCTCCCGCCTTTTGTAATGTATTTTGTTTCCAAGGCTCTGATGCTGCATCTCCTGTGGAATCAGGATAATTTCCCCAGCTACGGCTATCCCTTTGTATGTCATCTATGTCCACTGTTTTTGTTGTTTCTGTTGTAGATGATGATATAGCTGCGTTATCTTTTAACCAGTTTAACACGCTATCCCATTCTACTCCATACATTAAATGCATGTTAACTATTGTTTTATTGTTTGCACATGCTGTTATTGCTTCTGGTTGTGATACAGAATTCCATACAGATTTATTACGCCTACTTTGAGCTATACTATTTGCTCCTCGACTGGCTTCATATCGTCCGATGTAGAAACCTTTGTATTGTTCTACACTGGCTAACATGTCTCTGTATTCTTGGGTTGTGGTATCTTCCCAATAAGCATCTTCTGTTGATTCATTAGCTAAATGAGTTGAACTGGTTCCTATTGTCCATGCAGTTCTTTTAAAATCTTCCTCAAAATTTGGTATTGGTATCCACACATATTCGTTAAAGTCCGGTGTTGTTCCTGTTAGATTTCCTCCGTCGTATGTTATAGAATTGTCTACTATTACTATTCCTTTATTTATATCATCTACTGTTATATTATTCCATTGGTCTGCTGGCATTATTTCTTTTACACTTCCATCTTGCCCTGGTAAGCTATATGTTGAATTACTTCCTGTTAATATGGCTGGTGCAAATCCGGCGGGTATTGTTATTTGTATGTCACTGTTTGGGTCAGGTTTTATTGTTGTGTTTTCTGTGGCTAGCCCATCTTCATTGACCTCTGGTGGCTCTACTGGGTCTGGTGGTGTTGGTGGATTGCCTTCGTCTCCTCCTTCTAAGTAGTTTTGAAAGTATTTCTCTATTTCATTTAATAATTGTTGTTCTGATGCTACGCTATTATTGTATTTACCTACTGCATTTTCCGCATTTTCTATTATATTTCCTTGTCCTGTTAAAGTAGCTAGTGCTACTCCTGCTAGTATTAGTAGCACTATTATTGTTATTACTAATGCTATTAGTGTTATTCCGCTTTTTGCTTCTTGTGTTTTCTAATATTTTTGGTCTTTCTTTCATTTTCTTCATTCCTTCTTTCCTTTGTTTTTTACTTTTTCTATCTTATCATATTATCTCCAAAAACTACTAACCCTATGCGGATACTTCTTCGAATTAATGAATAATGAATAGTGAATAATTTTATTTTGTAGAGGAGCCCTAGGAGTTCATATATATTATTTTGAAGTCCGAGGAAGTTATACGTCGTACGCTCCCACCCGCGAAGCCATGTGAGGCGAAAAATAATATATATGAACTCCTAGGGCGGCTACCTTTAAAACCCACCCACGCCATCACAAGCAAAACAAAAAGACACATAAACCTAGCCCCCAAGCTAAGTCCATATGCCTCATTAATCTATATATTTCTCCTATTTAATTTCTCTAACAAATCACCTGTGTGTGTGTGTGTGTACTCCTAAGCCACTTTCAGCCATTTTAATACAACTCCCTCTTTCGTTATATCTAACACAAATATTATATACAAAAGAAGAAAAACTGTCTACACTTTTATCCAACAAACATAAAAAATTTCGCAAAAATTTAAAAATTTTTATATGTATATTTCCAATAAAAATTGGCAAAATAATACTACCACAAATTAAGGAGGTGCTTCTAATGGGAAACAAAAATAAAGAAAACAAAAACAACAAAAATAATAAAAACAATAATGGGAAAAACAACGAAAAAAATAATAGCCAAAACGAGCAATAGTTTTTAAAAAAGAATCCTTTTTGAATTGCTATTTTACAATAAAACAATTCAAAAAAGGATTCTTTTTGTTTTATAAAATGCCCTACATTAAATATTTCTCCAAAAACTTACCTGTATAAGACCTATTATTTTTGCATATCTGCTCAGGAGTACCTACTGCAATAACTTCTCCACCTCTGTCTCCTCCTTCTGGTCCTAAATCTATAATATGGTCAGCAGTTTTAATCAAATCCAAATTATGTTCTATTACTATAATACTATTACCTGTATCTACCAATCTTTGCAAAATATCTACTAATTTATGTACATCGGCAATATGTAACCCAGTTGTTGGCTCATCTAAAATATAAAGTGTTTTACCTGTTGCTCTTTTAGATAATTCTGTTGCAAGTTTAATTCTTTGAGCCTCTCCTCCTGATAATGTTGTAGAAGGTTGTCCGTAGTTTAATATACCCAAGTCCTACATCACACAAAGTTTGTAATTTAGGTTTAATCTTAGGAATATTTGCAAAAAACTCTAACGCTTCTTCAACAGTCATATTAAGTACATCTGAAATATTTTTACCTTTATATTTTACTTCAAGTGTTTCCTTATTATATCTTTTACCCTTACATACCTCACATGGCACATAAATATCTGGTAAAAAATGCATTTCTATTTTTAAAATTCCATCTCCATTACATGCCTCACATCTACCACCTGATACATTAAAACTAAACCTTCCTTTTGAATATCCTCTCATTTTTGCCTCATTAGTTCCTGCAAAAATATCTCTTATAATATCAAACACACCTGTATAAGTTGCTGGGTTTGAGCGAGGAGTTCTACCTATTGGAGATTGATCTATATTAATAATTTTATCTATATTATTTAATCCTTTTATTTGTTTACATTTACCTGGTTTTTCGTTTGCTCCATTTAACTCCTTAGCAATATTTTTATATAAAATTTCATTAACAAGTGTACTCTTTCCAGAACCAGAAACCCCTGTGACACAAGTAAATACACCTAATGGAAATTTTACATCTATATTTTTTAAATTATTTTCAGCAGCACCTATAACTTCAATTGCTTTTCCCTTAGACTTTCTTCTTTGCTTTGGAACTAATATCTTCTTTCTTCCACTTAAATATTGTCCTGTAATAGATTCTGGAATTTGTTTTATTTCTTCTGCTGTTCCTTGTGCTATAACATGTCCACCATGAACTCCTGCACCTGGACCTATATCTATAATTTGGTCTGCTGCATACATAGTATCTTCATCATGCTCTACAACTAAAACAGTATTTCCTAAATCTCTTAATTTTTTAAGTGTTGCTAAAAGTTTATCATTATCTCTTTGATGAAGTCCTATACTTGGTTCATCTAGTATATACAATACACCTGTTAATCCAGAGCCAATTTGTGTTGCTAAACGAATTCTTTGTGCTTCTCCTCCTGATAAAGTGCCAGCTGACCTAGAAAGTGTTAAATATTCAAGGCCTACATCTATTAGAAATTGTAATCTTTTATCTAACTCTTTTAAAATTGGTTCTGCAATCATTGCTTCTGTTTTACTTAATTCTAGTTCTGAAAACCATGCTTTTATTTTATTAATAGCCATATTAGTAAGTTCATTAATATTTTTATCCTTAACTCTTACTGCCAAACTCATATTATTTAGTCTTGCACCATTACATGCATCACAATGACTATTACTCATATACATTTCATAAAAGTCTCTCATACCTTGTGATTTTGTTTCTGCATATCTTCTTTCAAGAGTTGGTATAACACCTTCAAATGGTGCTTTAAATTTTCTAGTACCCGCAGCAGATGTATACTCAAATTTTATTTCTTCGTTTCCTGTTCCATATAATATTTTATTTAAGAAATCTCTTGGTAATTTTTTTATTGGAACAGATATATCTACTTTATAATGTCTTGCAATGCTTTCAAAATACATTTTAGCCATTGTTTCAGACTTTTTCATGGTACTTGCTCCAAAAGCTTTTATTCCATCATATAATGTTTTGTTTTTATCTGGTATAATTAAATCTTCATCCATTTTCATTAAGTACCCAATTCCACCACATGATGGACATGCTCCAAATGGATTGTTAAATGAAAACATTCTTGGTGAAAGCTCCTCAAAACTAATACCACAATCTGGGCACGCATAATTTTGGCTAAATAGTTTCTCTTCTTTTCCAGGAATATCTATGCTAACTAAATTATTTGCATGTGCTAATGCAATTTCCACCGATTCTGTTAATCTATTTCTTATATCTGGTTTTATTACTAATCTGTCTACTAAAATATCTATATTATGTTTTTTCTTTCTGTCTATATCTAAATCGTCTGTTATTTCATGCAATTCTCCATCTACTCTTACTCTTATAAATCCTTCTTTTTGTAAATCTTGCAATAGTTTTACATATTCACCTTTTTTACCTCTTACTACTGGTGCTAATACTTGAATTTTAGTTCCTTCTTCTAGCTCCATAATTGTATCTACAATTTGGTCTATTGTTTGTTTTTCTATTTTTTTGCCACATTGTGGACAATAAGGAATACCAATTCTTGCATATAAAAGTCTTATATAATCATAAATTTCTGTAACAGTTCCTACTGTTGAACGAGGATTTTTAGATGTAGTTTTTTGGTCTATAGATATTGCAGGTGATAGTCCTTCTATTAGCTCTACATCTGGCTTTTCCATAAGTCCTAAGAATTGCCTTGCATATGATGACAAACTTTCAACATACCTTCTTTGTCCTTCTGCGTATAATGTATCAAAAGCTAATGAAGATTTTCCAGAACCAGATAGTCCTGTAATTACTACTAATTTATCTCTTGGTATTTCTAAGTTAATATCTTTTAAATTATGTTCTTTTGCTCCTTTTATTATTATTGAATTATTCATATATTACTCCTATAACTCTATTTCAAAATCTTTTTCTTTTTTAATTTTTCTATAATTCTCATCATAGCTTACATATGAAAACTTGTCTTTTGTTGTATATTTTGTCATTTCCTCGTAATGAGTATAAAAAGTGTCACAATTATCTCCATATGATGTTATATCTTCTACTGTATATGGTTTTTGAGGGCTTCTATATCCTAATTCTTCTTTTAGTTTAGTTGGTATTAATAACATCATAGATGTATCTACTACATAATCTTTATTATTAATTTTAGTTTCTATCCATGCATGTATGCCATCTGAACAATTTTTAGTTCCAGTTAGGAAATCTGCATATCCTTTATAAAATAGTGGGTCTTTAAAAATTACACCCATTAGTCTACTTGTATTCATACAAGTTCCTATATGATCTCCTCTTTTAAAATATTCATACATACTTGAATAGCTTTCTACATTTATATTTTTTGTCTCTTCTAGTAATGTTTTTCCATCTTTATATTCAAACTCCTCAAATGTTAGTATTTCTTTTTTATCCATATATTCTTTTATTTTAGGTTGCATTTTTATTGCTGGATCTCTTAAAGTTTCAATTTCTTTTTGGTTATCTTGATATTTAAATACATTAATTAGTTTTTTCCAAATATTTTCTGGTACAGTTTGATTTTTATCTTTTATTTTATTTTCTAATTCTTCTAGATTAAAATCTTCGAATACAAAATCTATTTCATCCCATGTTGGAAGTTTGTTTATACTATATCTTTCTTTTTCAAAAAATCTAAATAGTTTTCCATTTTTGTAATATAACATTTTTTTATCTAACTCCTTATAGCAACTTCTCTAATTCTTTGATTTTATCTCTTAATTCTGCTGCTTTTTCAAATTCCATTTCACTAGCATATTTTAACATTTCATCTGTTAATTTTGCAATAATGTCTTCTGTTTTTTCATCTTTGCTTATGTCATATTCAGAAGAAATATCTTCTACAACAGTAGCTTTTATAGTATCACGTACAGATTTTTTAATTGTTTGTGGTACTATTCCATGTTCTTCATTATATTGTTTTTGTATTTTTCTTCTTCTGTTTGTTTCGCTAATTGCCTTTTCCATAGAATCTGTTAGTTCATCTGCATACATTATAACTTTTCCATCTGTATTTCTTGCAGCACGTCCTATTGTTTGAATTAATGACCTCTCTGAACGTAAAAATCCTTCTTTATCTGCATCTAGTATTGCAACAAGTGAAACTTCTGGAATGTCTAGTCCTTCTCTTAATAAGTTAATGCCTACTAAAACATCAAATTCTCCAATTCTTAAATCTCTTATTATTTCCATTCTTTCTAATGCTTTAATATCTGAATGCATGTATCTAACTTTTATATCTAGTCCCCTTAGATAAGAGGTTAAATCTTCTGCCATTTTTTTAGTTAGTGTTGTAACAAGTATTCTTTCGTTTTTTTCTACTCTTTCTCTTATTTGCTCAATTAAATCATCAATTTGATTTTCAACTGGTTTTACAACTATTTCTGGATCTAAAAGTCCTGTTGGTCTTATAATTTGTTCAACTACATTTTCTTTTGAATGTTCTTTTTCATAATCTGCTGGTGTTGCACTAACAAAAATACATTGGTTTATTCTTTCTTCAAATTCATTAAATTTTAAAGGTCTGTTATCATATGCAGAAGGAAGTCTAAATCCATAATTAACAAGAGAATCTTTTCTTGCTCTATCTCCATTATACATAGCTCTTACTTGTGGAATTGTTGCATGTGATTCATCTATCATAAGTAAAAAGTCTTTTGGAAAATAGTCGAAAAGTGTAAAAGGTGGACTTCCAGCAGGTCTACCACTTATATGTCTTGAATAATTTTCAATACCTTGGCAAAATCCAGTTTCTTTTAACATTTCTATATCAAAATTCGTTCTTTCTTCTATTCTTTGGGCTTCTATTAATTTGCCATTATCTTTAAAATATTTAATTCTCTCTTCTAGTTCTTCTTCAATTGTTTCAATTGCCCTGTCTCTTTTATCATCTGTTGTAACATAATGTGAATTAGGAAAAATCATAACATGGCTTCTTGTAGCAATTGCTTTTCCTGTTAGTGGGTTAATTTCCGAAATTTTTTCTATTTCATCTCCCCAAAACTCAACGCGAATAGCACTTTCAGACATATCCGATGGGTAAATTTCTACAATATCTCCCTTTGCCCTAAAAGTTCCTCTTTTAAAATCTATTTCGTTTCTTGTATATTGCATATTAATAAGTTTTTTTAGTACTTCATTTCTTTCCTTTTGCATACCAGGTCTTAGAGATACAATCATATTTTCATAATCAATAGGATCTCCGCAATCCATATATACAAGAAACAGAAGCTACTACAATTACATCTTTTCTCTCAAAAAGTGCAGCAGTAGCAGAATGTCTAAGCTTGTCTATTTCATCATTGATAGAAGCATCTTTTTCTATATATGTATCAGAAGATGCTATATATGCCTCTGGCTGATAATAATCATAATATGAAACAAAATACTCCACTGCATTATTAGGAAAAAACTCTTTAAATTCCGAATATAGCTGCCCTGCTAGTGTTTTATTATGTGCAAGCACAAGTGTTGGTTTTTGCACTTCTTTTATAACATTTGCCATTGTAAAAGTTTTACCGAGAGCCTGTAACTCCAAGAAGAGTTTGAAACTTTTTGCCCTGCTTAATTCCATTACTTAAATATTCAATAGCCTTTGGCTGATCCCCTGTTGGCTTGTAATCTGATACTATTTTGAACATGTTTCCTCCTTGTAACTTTGCTAAAAATGAAAACTATTATCATTCACTCATTGTTTAAAAAATTCATAACTAAGTCAATAATTATTTCTTTTTCTTTTGGATTAGATTCTGCTATAAGTAATGTTAATGCTGTTAATGTGTTATTATCAATTATTTGTTGTCCATTTTTATATAAAATGCCGTAAAAATTCAAAAAATATATAAACAATATTGCTGCAATTCTTTTGTTACCATCTGTAAAAACATGATTTTTTACTATTAAGTACAAAAAATTTGCTCCCTTTTCCTCAATGCTTTTGAATATTCACCAATTACTTTTAGTATCTCTTTTGCATCATTTCCTTCTAATCTTTCATCTATTCTATTGGCTATGTCAATCAATTTTATTGTTTTTTCTAAATATTCTAATCTTTTTTTATTTAATGCATATCCTTTTAGCATATAATCTTTTAGTATGTTAGTTGCCCACTTTCTGAATAAAATGCCTCTTTTACTATTTACTCTATATCCAACAGAAATAATCATATCAAGATTATAATACTGTACTTTATATTTTTTTCCATCTTCGGCAGTATGCTCAAAAAATGAGCATACTTCATTTTCGTTTAATTCTTCATCTTTATAAATATTTTGAATATGCCTTGTAATTGTTCTTCTATCTCTATCAAACAGTTCTGACATTTGTTTTTGTGTAAGCCAAACTGTTTCATCTTTTAAGTTAACCTCTAGCTTTACGCCTTGGTTTTCAAATAAAATAATTTCATTCTTTTTTTCTTCCATAAAAACACATCCTTATAGTGCATTTTTCATATTTAAATTTCTAATTCATTTTCTATTTGCTTTTTTCTTCCTAATCTTTTAACAATTTCTTTAACATCTCTTTCCTGTAATCCTTCTCCAAAACTTTTTCCGCTTCCGATTAGAAATTTTAACTAATTTTTTTAGTAATTCTTCATCATATGATTTAAATATTTCATCATCTAAAATTACATAATCTTCAACATTTTTGTGTTCATCTAGCCATTTTTTAATTTCTTTTCCTCTTTCATTATTCAAAAAAGGTGTAGAATCTACAATCATTCCATAATTTAGTAATAATGCTTTTAAATTGTTTGCATTTTTTGTGTATCTCCAAGATGAGCTAAGTACCAATTTTGCGCCTGTTGTATTAACTGCTTGTTTTAATAATTTAACTTTGTTTATATCTATTTGGTTTTCAATAGTATTTATTTTTTGGTCTTTAATACTATTAAAGTATTCATCTGAATTTAAAACTCCATCTACATCTAAAAAAATGACTTTCATACTGTATATATTCCTTTTTTATTATTTACAATTCAAAACAAATTTTCCATATTATTTTATCATTTTTTTTGCAAAAAAACAAGGCTAAATTCTGCCTTGTTTTTGATTCTTTTATGCTTCTATATTTAATCCAATTCTGTTTCCTTCTAGATCTTTATAATAAAATTGCTCATAGTATCCTTGTTTCTTCCAGTGAACTTTTACTGTATTATTTGTAACTCCATCAAATATTTCATTGTCCTCTGCTGTTAATACTACATTGTTATTTTTATCTACAACTTTATATACCCCATTATCTGTTACAATAAAATATCCATCTTCTGATAAATCTGTTGAAATAATTTTTCTTTCTTCTCCATTATCATCGGCTGCAAATGTACTGTTATCATTTACCTTTTGAGGTTCAAATAACATATTACCTTGTTTATCTATTACTGTATAATAAGGTGTTCCACCTTGGTTTGTAAAATTAACTAATGCATATCCTTCTTTTGTGTAATGTGGTTTATTTTCAACAATCCAAAATTCATTAGATAAATCCTTTGCCGTGCCTTCTGCTAAATTAAATATTGAACAATATGTTCTTACTCTTTCATTGCCAGATTCATTTCTATACACATAAGAAGTTATCTCAAAAACCATTCCATTTTGATTTTCATCTCCATACACAATTTCATCATATGGTGCTGCTATTTTCTTAATATTGCCATTATCATCAAATACTTTTAAATACCATACTTTATAATTACTATTATCATCTACAACTGAATATCCATCCTTAAACTCCTCTGGTACTCTTTCTGAATATTTAACAATTGATTTAGTTTTTAAATTGAAAAATTCTGTACCTTCATCATTTAATAATAGCATATCATCACCATAAGGTCTAATTTTTCCAACATAAGTTTCAGAAGGCTCTATTAAATACTTTTGGTCAGCTAAACTGTATACTCCTGTAAGAGTATTAGAAGAATTATATGTATCGTTTTGTTTAGTAGTAATAATGCAGCCATTATCAACTAGCTCCACTTTTTCGTACTCATAATCACCATAAGAAAAAACAACATTTCCATTTTTATCTACAATATTTGTCTTTTTCTCTTCTTCAACAGGAATTTGCATATATCCATCTAAATATGTTGAATTACCTTTATAAGAATACAAAACATTAAACTCTCTATCAATTACATAATGAGTACCCATCATATTAACAGTCTGTGTAACAACTGCAATATCTCCATCAAAATCCATTGCCCTATCTATGCTAATAGATTGCTGAGTAGGATTATCATTATTTTGTACATCATTATTATTACTAACCTCATCATTTCCACAACCAGTTAGAAAAAACAAAAGTGCAATCATACAAATTATTAAAAATATTACTCTAACTATTTTCCCCTTATTACTCATACCAAAAACTCCCCCTTTAATTTTATTAACACTATATATAATTTTATCATTTTCTTTACAAAAAAACAAGGCATATTTTTTGCCTTGTTTTTTTGTAAAATCATTTATGATTCTATAATTCTATATTCTGTATCACTTATTTTTTCTAATTTAGTTTCTGATTTTAGACATACAATTGGTCTAAAGCCAGGATTAATATATCTAATTCCGTATTCTTCTAAATCCTCATCATCAACACTTCCATCATATAATTCACTTTTTAATAATCCAGTTCCAACTTTCATTAAATAATTTGGATCATAACAAGAAGGAGATGCTATCCACATTGATTCAGCTTTTTTATCTGCTTTGTCTATCATATACAAATTGTTAAATAATGTATCACTAATAAAAATATTGCTACTATACTCTTCACCGTTATTCCATTTTACCCAATAACCAACTTCATCATACATATATTCTATTTGTTTTTCTTTATGTGTTTCGTTATATGATGCACTATACAATTCCAGAGTTGGTCCACCTACTGCATATTCTGAATATTCATCATTTGAATAAATATCCCAAAAGCTAGTATCTAACATAAAAGCTACACTGCTAATAGATATATTAGTGGTTTCTGCATTATCATTTATATAACCTAACCATTTTTTTACTCTTGTATCAGTAATGTCTTTTGCTCCATTAGAGTAATCTTTATATACATTATCAAAAGCCAAACAATAATCAGATTCAGTAGTTTTATCTAGGCTATAATTTAAAGATTGTGGTGCATACTCATAATGTATATAATCATCTGCAATTAAATAAATGTTATTATCATCTGCATAAAAAATTCTCCACCCTACATTAGGGTCTCCATTCTTTGTAGTGTAATTGGTTACATACGCACCATAAAATTCATTTGGATTACTTGATATATCTGTTTTGTCAATTGTTGTATCTTGATTTTTATTTGAATCAAGATAATTTGTAAAGTATTTTTCAATTTCATTTAGTAACTGTTGCTCAGTTGTAACACTATTATTGTATTTACCTACTGCATTTTCGGCGTTTTCTATTATATTTCCTTGTCCTGTTAAACTTGAAATAGCTACTCCTGCTAATATTAGTAGCACTATTATTGTTATTATTAATGCTATTAATGTTATTCCGCTTTTCTTTCCCTTTATCATCTTATTCTATCACTCTTTCATTCATATTATTTTTACTTTTTTATCTTATCATATTATCTTCTAAAACTACTAACCTTATATCACTATTTTGACTTTTTTATTTTATAAAAATTAGCTTTTCACATTAATTCGTCTAATGAATATTTTATTCTATAGAGTAGCCGATAGGAGTTAGATTAAAATTTATGGAGCGACGAATGTAGCCGGAGTGGTCGTACAAACTCTTATTAACATTAAATGAGGGCGCGTTCTTTCGAGAGGCTCGTTTGATGTTCTATTAGAGTTTGTAGACCACACAGGCGTGCCGAGGAACGTAATAAATTTTAATCTAACTCCTATCGGCGGCTGCAACTAAAAGCACTTACTCATTCACACGCAAAACAAAAAGACACATAAACCTAGCTATCCAACAATAACTAAGTCCATATATCTCACAAATCTATATATTTCTCCTATTCAATTTCTCTAATATACTACCTGTGTGTGTGTGTGTGTACTCCTAAGCCACTTTCAGCCATTTTATTCATTTTTACTACAACTCCTTCTTTCGTTTCATCTAATGAAAACATTATATACAATCAAACTCAATTTGTCTACACTTTTTTAAGATGTGTCCCCAGTGGGGTAAAATACCCCATTGGGACACGTCCCCAATAATTTTTAATTTTTTATAGCAACCATAAGTTCATTTATTTGTACTGCCATTTCATGATTATTATAATTATATACATCATTTGTAAAATAAACCCTATAATTCATATTCTCAAACCTATTTTTTGCAAGTTCTAAAAATTCGTTTGTTTCTTCTTCTGTTAAGTTGCTTTTTACTCGAAGTTCGTAAAATGTAAATCTTACAAATTCGTCGTTTTCTTGCAATTTGTTGTTAATATAGTCATCTACAAATTTTAGTTTCATTTATTTCCTCCATTTTTCATATTGCTATTATTATCTCATAAAAATTCTAATTAGTCTATCATTTATTTTCTTAAATGGATGATATCTCATTGGCAAATCTATTAATGTGGATTTATTAATTATACTTTTATAGTGGCTAAATGTTTTAAAACTAAACTTTCCATGATATTCTCCCATACCACTATATCCAACTCCTCCAAAGCCTAATTTGGTACTTGCCAAATGTATAACAGTATCGTTTATGCAACCTCCTCCAAAGGCAACTTCTTTTAGAATTTTATTTTGAATTTTTTTGCTGTCTGAAAAAATATATAATGCAAGTGGTTTGTGGTTTTCATTTATGTATTTTATTGGTTCTTCTATGTTTTCATATTCTATTATCGGAAGAATTGGCCCGAAAAATTTCTTCTTGCATTGCTTTTGAATTAAATGATTTATTGTCTAGTAATGTTGGCTGAATTTTTAGTGTTTTCTCATCAAAGTTTCCTCCATATACTAAGTCATCTTTTTCTATTAATTCTACCATTCTTTCAAATTGTCTTTTATTTATCATTTTTGGATATTCTGTATTTTCATTCCAGTTTTCGCCAATAAATTTTTCTATGTACTCTTTGCATGCGT
This sequence comes from uncultured Clostridia bacterium, assembly GCA_944389425.1. Classification (GTDB taxonomy): domain Bacteria; phylum Bacillota; class Clostridia; order TANB77; family CAG-508; genus UMGS1864. The sequence continues at coordinate 7,153 of CALXMH010000004.1, read as the reverse complement.
TTATAAAGTCTTGTTTTACCTCTTTTTGCACAAACACATAATCCGGTGCAACACAAGTTTGACCACAATTTAGAAGTTTTCCAAATACTATTCTTTTTGCAGCAAGTTTTACATTAGAATTTTTATCTACAATACATGGACTTTTCCCTCCAAGTTCTAATGTTACTGGTGTTAAGTGTTTTGCTGCACTTTCCATTACTATTTTTCCAACTCTTGTGCTTCCTGTAAAAAATATATAATCAAATTTTTTATCTAGCAATTCTTCTGCAACTTCTTTTTCTCCTAAAACAACTGCTACATATTCTTCGCTAAATACATCTTCTATTATTTCTTTCATAACTTTTGATGTATTTTCAGAATATTCAGAAGGCTTTACAATTGCACAATTTCCAGCAGATATTGCTCCTACTAGTGGCTGCATTGTTAATAAAAAAGGATAATTCCATGGCGAAATTATTAATGCTAGTCCATATGGTTCTGCTATTCTAAAACTTGTTGATGGAAATTGTGCAAGTGGAGCTATATGATATTCCTTTTTGCTCCATTTTTTAGTATGATTTATTGCATATCTTAAATCCTCTAAAGCCATTCCTATTTCGGTCATATATGATTCTGTGTTTGATTTTCCAAGATCTAATTCTAATGCTTTACATATTTCATTTTGTCTTTGCTTAATTATGTTACTTAACTTTTTTAAATGTTCAATTCTATAATTTACATTTTTTGTTTTTTGTGTCATAAAAAATGCTCTTTGTTTTTTTATTATATTTTCTATATTATCCATTTTTAATCTCCTAATATGCTTGCTTTAATATTTTTATAACATCATCATAATCTACATGTTTTGGATTTACAATTATTGCACCATCATTTAAAGCTTTTTTTGCAATTGCATCAAAATCTTCTTTTTTTACATTTGCTTCTGAAAGTTTTGTAGGTAAACCAGAAATATCGTGCAATTCTTTTAACAATTCTACTATGCATTCTATTGTTTTATCTGCCTTTTTATCTCTTGGTGTGTTTACATAAACCTCTTCTCCTGCTATGTATAATAAAAGCTTAGCATATTCTGCTTCTAATTTATCTTTATTAAATCTCATACAATGTGGTAATAAAATACTCATTGCATCTCCATGTGGCACTCTTGATACAGCCCCAACACTGTGTCCTATGGCATGTACAACACCTACCATTGAATTAGAAAAAGCAACTCCTGCCATTAAAGAAGCATTTGCCATTGCTAATCTTAATTTTTTGTCTCCACCATTTTTTACAACATCTATTAAATTATCTCTTATAATTTCAATTGCACTTGTAGCATATGCGTCACTTAATGGATTTTTTTGCAAACAAGTATAAGCTTCTACTGCATGGCATAATGCATCTATTCCTGTTGAAGCAGATATTTTCTTAGGTAATGTTAATGTCATTCTTGGGTCTAGTACAGCTACATCTGGCACTAAATAATATGAAATAAACTCCATTTTAATATTTTGCAATTTATTTAAAATTACTGCAACCAATGTAACTTCTGAGCCTGTTCCAGATGTTGTTGGAATTACTATAAATGGTATATGTTTTCCGTATGTAATAAGTTCACAGCCTGCTAAATCCATTATATTTTCTTTTTCTTGTGCTAAAACCATTCTAGTTCCTTTTGCAGTATCAATTACAGAGCCTCCACCTAATGCTAAAATAGCCTCACAATTTAGTTCTTTATACATTTTTACTATTTGGTTTATAACGTCTATTGACGAATCTGTTGGTATATCTGAAAAAATTCCTGCTATTTCAACATCTTTTCCGCTTAATGCATCTATTACTATTTGAAGTGTTCCTATTTTCTCTAATGTTTTATCTGTTAATATTAATACTTTTTTTGCTCCTAATGCTATTAGCTCATGTGGTATATTTTCTATTGCAAGTTCTCCTGATAAAATTTTTGCTGCATTTTGAAATTCATAATAATTTGGTATCATAATTCCTCCTAAAATTATTTAATTAATAAAGCTGATATGTAAGTTCTAAGTATTCCTATATTTTTCTTTGGCTGGTATTTTAAAATTCCTTTTGTTATTATCTTAGGGAATAAATATGCTTCTACTATATCTATACATCTTACTAAAACCATTGCCTGAGAAATTTCTCCTTTTAATGTAAATCTGTGTTCTGCATATGCTCTGCTTACTCCAAGTCTTCCTGTAAACATTCGAAATGCTACATCTATGCTTTTAAAAACAATTTCTATATCTGCATTTTCTGTACTTTTTAATCTAACTAATTTATTCTCTTCTTTTTTTATAATTAATTTAACATTTTTCATTCCTGTATCAATTATAGCTGTAAATCCATTTTCTAGTGAATTTATTTCTTTTTTTACATTTTCATCGTATTTGTATGTAACTTTAAAACCTTTATATAAAAAAAATAATACAATTTTTGATACAAACTTTTTTACTTCTATACTAAATTTTCGTTTTAACGATTGTTTCATTTCTCTCCCCTGCCTATTTTTGTAAAAATTATATTCCAAAATTAATTAAAAATCAATTATTCGAACAATCAGTCGTCATTTGTAATATCTCCACTACCGTTAATTTCTATTGTTTCTCCTAAATATGTTGGTTTTGGTTTAAATATACATTGAAAAAAATCTTTATTTCTAGCTACTATTTCTCTTAAATCTCTTATTATTTGCCCAGCATATGGTCGTGGATTAGATGCTACTCCGCCATGCTTCTATTCCAAATTTTTGGGCAATGTACAAGCTTCTATACAAATGATATTTTTGTGTTACTATAATTGCTTTTTCTACCCCAAATATTTCTTTTGCCCTATATATGCTTTCGTAAGATGAAAATCCTGCATGGTCCATAAAAATATCTTCTGATGGAACACCATGTTCTATTGCAAAATTCTTCATTACATTTACTTCATCATAGTCTTTACTTCCATGGTCTCCACTCATTATTATTTTTTTAGCTACACCTTTTTTATATAGTTCAATTCCTTGAAGTAATCTATCTTCTAACATTGGGCTTGGTTTATTACCTCTTACTCCAGCTCCTAATATTATAATGCAATCTATATCTTTTATTTGCTTTGCTTCATCTTCTGTTATTATATTTTCTTTTGTACTTGCTATTACAAATAAATTTATTCCGAGTACAATTAATATAATTATTATTATAATTATTAATATGTATTTTAAGAACTTTAACATGTTTTCCTCCCACTTATAATAAAATTACATTTTACTATAATATTTTTTGTAAAAAATTACAAAAATGTATGGACTTTTTTATTTATTTTGTGTATTATTATATCATAATATTAACAAATGAGCTATATGGTAGGAGGATTTTATATGTCTAAAACACTAAAAATATTAGTATTTTTATTAATTATATTTTGTTTTTTTATTTCACCAGTATATGCAATTAATATGGATTTAAATAGTAATACATCAAACACAGTAACTGGAAATACAACTTCTGGAATTAGTTCTAGCAATAATATAGTTTCAAATAATATGTCAGGTGCTAATAATTCTATTTCTACTAGCACAACAAATAATGTAAGCAGTGGTTCTGGACTTCTTAATGGACAATTAGATACAGAAGTATCTACACCTAATTCTTCATCAAGTAGTAGTACTGAGGTTAGCTTACTAAATTCATTACCAGAAGCAGATTTAGGTTTAAATAATATATTAAATATTTTACTTATTGTAATTGGTATATTATTAATTCTTTTAGGAATTGCAATTATTATTAGATTAAAGTAAATAATTTTTTATTTTAGAACTAGTGTTTAACTAGTTCTTTTTTCATTATTTGCCTTTTTTAGTTATTTTTATTAGCATATTTTATTTTATAAAACTAATAATATTATTAGTTTTCTTTATGAAAATTATTTAAAAATAAAGGAGGTAAATTATGACTAAAAAGATTTTTGTAATTTTAACTGTTTTATTTGTTACATTATTTTTAGGTTCTTCTGTATTTGCAACAAATGCCCTTGAAGATGGTGTAAAAGATATGGGAACAGAGGTTAAAGATTCATGGGATAAAATGAGTGGTACGGTACAAAATGCTGGAAATAATATAAAAGGTGCAATGAACACTATGGGAAATAGCATAAAAGGCACAACAGAATCTATGGGAAATAGCATGAAAGATGCCGCTCAATCAATGGGCGATACTATGAGAGATGTAATGGATGGTAATGATGGATATGAAGCCACAAGAACATCTAGCATGAATAATACAAATAGTGGATTATTTGGGATGAATAGTACTGCTTGGACATGGCTTATATTAGCTGTACTTGCTGTTGCAATTGGTGGACTTGTTTGGTATTATGGAGCTCAAAATACAAACAACTCTCGTAATAAATAAGACCAAGGTAGACTTTAATGTCTGCCTTACATATTGACTTTAATTATTTTGATGTTATAATTAGTATATCAAGTTTTAAAGAGGTTATTTATGAATAAATTAATTGCAAAAAATCCAACAGCTCGGGCATAATTATTTTATTGAGAATACAATAGAATCTGGAATTGTACTTTCTGGTACTGAAATTAAATCTATTAGAAATGGTAAAGTTAATATAAAAGACGCATATGCAAGTATAATTGCAGGAGAAATTTTTGTACATAATATGCATATAAGCCCATATGAACACGGAAATATATATAATAAAGATCCATTAAGAGACAGAAAGCTTTTGTTAAATAAAAAAGAAATTCTAAAACTTTTAGGATTGGTTAAACAAAAAAATTATACATTAATACCAATTAGTTTATATTTTAAGGGAAACAAAGTAAAAGTAGAACTTGGAATTTGTAAAGGTAAAAAACTATATGATAAAAGAGAAGAATTAGCAAAAAAAGATGCAGAAATGAAAATAAGAAGAGCAATAAAATAAGGAGTTGCAAATGCAACTCCTTATTTTATTTTAATACATATGCCTTTGAATCTTGTACAAATTCTTTTTTTAAAATACATTCTTTATATTTACCATTTGGAGCAGTAAATATTTCAGAAAGTATGTTTTCAAAAATTTCATTTGTAACATTTGAAATCTCACGAGCACCGGTATTTTTGGTTATAGCTTTATCTGCAATTTCATCAAAAATACTTTCATCATACCTTAGAGTTATTCCATTTTTAGCAAAATATTGTTCATATTTTCTAAAAATAGACAGCTTAGAATTCCTGGCAATCATTGATAAGCTTTCTTTTGAAAGCTCTTTAAACTCAACAATTGTATCAATTCTTCCTGCAAACTCTATTGGTAAACCAAATTCAATTAAATCGTCTTTGGTATACCTTGGGTTCATATCTTGCTGTGACAATTCCTCCGTTTTGTTAAATCCAATCTTAGAGCATTTTCCTCTTTTTAAGCGTCTTTCACGAATTTTTTCAATTCCTTCAAAAGCGCCCATAAACACTACTATCATTTTAGAAGTGTCAAAATACTCAGAAATTGCGGCTTCTGGTATTGCACTTGGAATAGGTGCATCTAGGAAAATTTTGGTTCCCTCTACAATTTTTAACAAGCTGTTTAGTACATCTCTACCAGAAATGTCTCCTTCATATTCATTATTAACTTTTTTGTCAATTTCATCAATAATGAGCATGCCTCTTTCAGCTCTTTGTAAATTGCAACCACTATTATCATACAAATTATAAATCATGTCTTCTACATCTTGTCCAACATAACCTTCTTTTGTATATTTGGTTGCATCTTCAATTGTATAGGGCAATTTTAAAGCCCTTGCAATTTGCTTCATTGTTTCGGTTTTCCCTGAACCAGACTTTCCAATTATAAGCATGTTGGTTTTAATATTTTGGATTTTTAAGCTACGATATATAGCTAAAATAACCCGGTCTACTGCTTCATCTTGTCCAATAATATATTTTTTAATATTGGACTGCAAAACAGCCATGCTTGGAAGTTTAAATCTTTTGGATTTAACCTTTTTAGGCATTGGTCTTGGATTAGGCCCACTAGCCACTACAACAATGTTTAATCCCTTGCTTTCTTCTTTTTTCTGCTTTTCATCACCAGTGAAAGTCTTATCCAACATTTTATTTCCCTCCTTTTAAATTTAAATACAGGGTTTGTATTAGAATTATGTAACCTACTTTATATTATACTATATTTCTATACCAATTTTCAAGTTTTTATTAAAATTAAAGAGCAAAGATTTTTTCTTTGCTCTTTAATTCTATTTTGTAAATGATCTTACCATTTTATCAAATGTGTCTTTTAAATCATCATAATAATCATTTAAAACGGCAAGTGTTAATATATTTACACTACCATTATCTTCAAAAGCTACTTGTGTAACATTTAATTGTAGTTTTACTCCCTCTTGTTCAGACTCTGTTACATAATTTAAAATATATGCTTTTCTTCCATTTAAATTAACTATTTTTTCATCTATATCTTGTACCATTGTCATTTGCTGATTTAAATATGCTTTTTGAAATTCAATATACTCTGGGAAACTTATATTATCTTCCTCTTTAATTATATCTTCTGCAATATTAACAGAAGCTCCTTTTGCATCTGGCGCCATAAAGGCTGGTTCTTCCTCTGTACCTACTGAATCCCAATTGCTTGGATACATAAAACTTGCTCCATTTGATGCAGTATATGTTGTATAATTACTATCTTCTGTTTTGGTATATTCTTCCAAATCTTCAACATTTACAGTATTATAATCTACTGCATTATTCGCTCCCATTATTTCATCTCTTAAAGATGTATTACTTCCACTATTTTCATTATTTACATTATTGTCAGTATTTTGGCAGCCAGATAATACCAATAATGCAAATACTAATATTACTGCGACTATAACAATTTTTAAATATTTTTTCATATATTCCTCCTATGCTTTGTTAGTAGAACCAAATACATCGTGTATTTTGTGTTTAACTACTTCTTTAATTGCATCTCTTGCTACTCCACAATATTTTCTTGGGTCAAACTCAGATGGTTTTTCTGCAAAAACTTTTCTAATATTAGCAGTCATAGCCAATCTTAAATCTGTATCCACATTAATCTTAGAAACACCAAGCTCACTTGCTTTTTTAAGCATTTCATCTGGCACACCCTTTGCCCCTGGGATTTCTCC
>CALXMH010000003.1 GCA_944389425.1 uncultured Clostridia bacterium | reverse complement strand
ACTCTTTGTCTTAATTTCTTTTCTTGCATTTTCTCCATACATCCTTTCATTTGTTTTTATTTTTTCTATCTTATCATATTATCTTCTAAAACTACTAACCTTATACCGCTATTTTGCTAATTTTTTATAAAAAGTTGCCTCTCACATTAATTTTATTTAATAAATAATGAATAGTAAAAAATTAATAATGAATAATTTTAGTAGAGTAGCCCGAGAAGTTGATATATATTATTTTGAAGTCCGAGGAAGTTATACGTCGTACGCTCCCACCCGCGAAGCCATGTGAGGCGAGAAATAATATATATCAACTTCTCGGGCGGCTACCTTTAAAACCGCCACACATACTCACACGCAAAACAAAAAGACACATAAACCTAGCCCCCAAGCTAAGTTCATATGCCTTATGCAATCTATATATTCCTCCTATTTATTTTCTCTAACAAACTACCTGTGTGTGTGTGTGTGTACAACCATGCGACTTTCAGTCATTTTATTCATAAAATATTCTCCTTCTTTCGTTATATCTAACACAAACATTATATACAAAAAACATCCTTTTGTCCACACTCTTTTCAAATAAATTTTACCCCAAAATAAAAAAAGGCATAATCTCCTCATTTACAAGGCAATTATGCCACACAACATTATTTGAACAATTGTCCAAATATTTCTTTTACTTTGCCTTCAAACTCTTCCTCAGTATCATTTGCAAAACGAATTACTTTAATATTATTTGTCTGCTTTTCCACCTCATCTGCCAAATTCAAATATTCTTTTTGCTGATTAACACTATTTTCTACATCAAATTTTTGATACTCAAATTTATCTCTACTTGCTAAACGTTCCTTATAAAGATTAGTATCTTCCAAATAAAGAATAACCAGATAAATATTAAGTTCCATTTCATCTAGCGTTTTTAGCAAACTTTGATATGTCTCAGCAAAAGAATATTCTTTGTAACCAAGCCTTGCATATACCTCGTCTGTAAAGAAATTTCTGTCGTAAATCATTATAGGGTCATCTGATGAGCAGCCTTGCTTAATATAATCCATTTCACGTTTAAATCTTTTAGTTACCTTTGCAAGACCAGTTTTAGACTTATCTTTAATTCCTGTAAGTCTGTGCAAATCTGCTGATGCTAAGTTTTCCCTTAGATAATTTGTGAATGTACTTTTACCAGCCCCTTGTGGACCTTCTACAATGATTAATGTGTTTTTTGCCATAAACTAATTTCCTCCTTTTGCAAAGTAAATTTATATATGTATTTTTATACATAGCATTTTTAAAAATTCCAGAAGCATTCAATCTTCTGGAACTATTCTTATTCTTCTGATGAAACTAAGCTACCTGAATACATTGACATTAAATAACTCATGTAATCAAATGGTTCTAGTGTTTCTGGATATCCATAATCTTTTCCAAATGTTTCTACTGTTACACTTTCTATTACTGGTTTATTTACTGGCATATCGGTTTCTGTTGTTTCACCTGTTTCTTCATCGGTCTCTACAACTGTTTCTAATGCTACAATTTTATCTACAATATCCATTCCTTCTGTTACCTTACCAAATGCTGTATACATACCATTTATACTTGGTGTATCTGCTACCATTATAAAGAATTGAGATCCACCTGAGTTATAAGATTGTTCTCTTAAATTTGTTCCATAATCAGCTCTTGCCATTGCAATAACTCCTCTTTCTAATTTTAGAGTGTTATCTGTGTAATTGTTTGCAACAAATTCTCCTTTTATGCAATATTCATCTTCGCTTTCTCCGTCTGGATATAGGTCTTTTAGTGTTACACTTCCAGTTCCATCTCCTGCTTTATCTCCACCTTGTATCATAAAATCTTGTACTACTCTATGGAATGTTAGTCCATTATAGTAACCATTTTGTGCTAATTTTATAAAGTTTGCAACTGTATTTGGTGCCATGTCTGGATATAGCTCTATTTTTATTGTCCCATAGTCTTTTATATTCATTGTTACTACTGGGTTTTGTTTGTTTTCAGTTATTTTTTTGTAATATCCTATTCCTAGTACTACGCCTACTACTAATAATGCAATTAAAATAATTATTAACCATATTTTTGAATTTCTCATTTTTACTTCTGTCTCCTTTTTTGGCTTTTGCCTTTTTCTATTTTGAAATTATATATTTATTTTATTTTTGTGTCAATATTTTTTGTTATTTTCACAGAAAATTCATATTTATTCTATTACTATTGTTGGGCGGAAGCTGACTGGTTTCCATGTGCCTTGGTTTCCTTCATCTTTTCCAGATGCAAAGATTCCTGAATGATAAGTTCCTGACGCTGTTCCTCCTCTTGTAATATATGGATAATAATCATAATTAGGAAAATGAGCTTCTTCTCTATTCCATCCCTTAGATTCACTACCACTTATTCCATCATACACACCATAAGACACCTCATACATTGCATCCCCATATCTCTCCTTACTTGCTTCATAGCCTTCAACAGAATTTGTACAATCTTTATATCTATCTACTAATTTTTCGCTGAATCTATTAATATTTTTTAATGCATATATACCTTCGTCAATACTTGTTGATAATGCAGCAGCTACAAATTCCCTCGCACACCCGCTCATATCATATATACCATAAATTGTTCCAGTAGTACTTGCCAGCATACCTTTTTCTGTATCATATGCATTTGTGATACCTCCTGAATTATTTGCACTACTAATTACATTTGCAGCGTTACCTGTTATATAAGTAGCACTATTATTTATCATTACTTTTTCTCCACTTCTACCATATTGGCTCTGTGTCAGGTATGCTACTGCTCCCCATTCACTATTTTTCATCAAATGTGTGACTGCATTTGTAGGTATCCCATATATATTATCTGCTTCATTCATTTTTAAGCAATTTTCAAAACATGTATTTATATTTATTCCTCTCCAACTTACTACATTTGGAAGTACTTTTACATTAAGGTTTGTTACATTGCCTCCTCCGTAGTCTAGGTCTGGGGCTGTGCTGCTGGCTTCAAATTTTGCTACCCAAAAGCCTGTTAGTTCTCTGTCCCAGCCGCCATTTGCGTAGTTATTTTCTGAGCCATCTGTAAATGCTGGGTGTACATTCCAGTTTCCTTCTCCTGAGGCATTTACCATTTTTGTTGTTTTTTCGTCTGTTGTTAAATATGTTAAATTTTTTAGGAATTTTACATTTATGTTCCCACTAATTCCTTCTCCACCATTGTGATAATTGCTTGTTATTTGGTAGCTATATCTTGGTATCCATACAAACATACTTCCCATTGTTGTTATTGTTCCATCTTCTGCTATTTCTAGTCCGTCACTTAGCATTACATTTGCCCATTTGCCTTCTGCATAGTCATACCATTTTCCTATTTCGTTATCTGGAACCTTTTTCCATGTTCCGTTTTCATATATTACTGGCACCATTCCTTGTGTTAGCTCTGGACTATTGCATGTTACAACATCTACTGTTTTTATTGCTTCTCCACCATTTCTATCTATTAGTTTTACTGCATATGTTGCTGTTTTTGTAACTTGAAAGCTTGTACCATTTACTTGTCTCCAAAAGTCCACTGTAACAGGTGTAGTACTTGCATCTGTTACTTCTGCATAATATATGTCTGAACCACTTATTTGCTCATCATATATTATGTTTGTTATATTAACTTGTGTTGTTAACCCAAAATTGTCTTTTTCTAATGTAAATTCTGGTGCTTCTGTTTGAAGATTGCTATATTCTACTATTTGTACTCCATTTGGTAGATTATATTGGTTATAATATGTTTGCCCTTCATAGCTTACCCCATCTACTGAGTAGATTTTTCTTGTGTTTAAATTTATAAATACTTCTTGATCTATTTTTTCTATTCCTAGCTTTTCTAAGTCTTGCATATTATAGTATTTAAAATCCGAAACTGTTTCTCCGCTTAATATTGCATTGGCTTTGTTTTTAAGTTCCGTTCCGAAGTGAGCTTATTGGGGTTCCTATATTTTCATAAGATGTATCTCCTTGCTCTATTTTTTGGCTTATTACATTTACTCTGGATTGTATCATATTCATTCTTGATACATAACCAGTCATTACCATATCTTTATATGTGTCATATCCTACATTTATAGATACTGTTGCCAAAATAGAAAGTACTATTATTGTTATAGCAAGTGTTATTAGGGTTATTCCATTGTTTTGTGATAACATTTTTCCTCCTTCTTTGGTTTAAATCATTATATTATCAAATACAAATTGTTCTTGCATTCTTTTTAGAGTTTGTTTTATGTTTAGTGCTCTTACTTCTCCAATTCCATCTACTTTGTCTAGTTCTTCTATTTCTGCAAGTAGTATGTGCTGAAATGATTTAAAATATTTTACTAAATTATCTACTATGTTAGAAGGAATTTTTGGTACTTTGCTAAGTATTCTGTATCCTTTCGGATATACTGCTATTTCTTCGTAATTTTCAAAGTTTTCATAGCCTATTGCTTTTGCTATTGTTACATCGTTTATGCCAGAATTTATACTGCTATTTCTTATTTCTTGCAATGCTTTTTCTGGTGTTTTTCTTTTATTTGTTTGTGCTATATAATCTTTTATAATTAGTAATTCTTCCGCTTCCAATCCACCAATTAATTCATCTAATTGCATTTGTACTAAACGTCCATCTGTTCCAAGCTCGTATATACTCTTTTTTACTTCATCTACAACTTTCATTACTTTTTCTGCTCTTTGTAAACAATTTATTACATTGTCTAATGTTACTATATCGTTAAATTCATATTCGTTTAATATGCTTAAATTATTGTCAAATACTTTTTTATATTTTTCTAATATTTGTAGAGCCTGATTTGCTTTTGTTATTATTTTAGATGTATCTTCTATTGTATATCTTAGATTTCCTTTAAATACTGTTATTATATTTCTTCTTTGTGATATGCTAATTACAAGTTCACCTGTTTGTTTTGCGGTACGTTCTGCTGTTCTGTGCCTTGTTCCTGTTTCTTGTGTAGGAATTATATTAGATGGCATTATTTGTGCATTTGCTAGTAATATTTTTTTCATATCACTACTTAGAACTATCGCCCCATCCATTTTTGCAAGCTCATATAATCTTGCTGGTGTGTAGTCTTCGTTTATTTTAAATCCTCCATCTACTATTTCCATTATCTCTTTTGAATCGCCTATTATTATTAAAGCACCTGTTTTTGCTTTTAGTATATTTTCTAGACCTTCTCTAAGCTCAGTTCCTGGTGCTATCATCTTTAGAATTTCTACTAGCATTTCCTCTTTTTTTATATTTTCTTCCAAAGAAATCTCACATCCTTACTTTAATCCTAAAGCTCTCATTGCCTCATTTATGTTTTTCACACCTATTATATCTAATTTGTATTTTTCTTTCAATAGTTTTTTGTTATTTTCTGGAATGATACATGTCTTAAAGCCTAATTTTTCAGCTTCTTTTAACCTTTTTTCTATAAGGTTTACTGCTCTTATTTCTCCTGTTAATCCGAACCTCTCCGATTGCTACTACATCTTGTTTTATGCTTATGTTTTTAAAACTAGATGCCGCTGCAAGTATTATGCCTAAATCTACTGCTGGTTCGTTAACCTTTATTCCTCCAACTACATTTAGGTATACATCTTGGTTTCCTAGCATTAATCCTGCTTTTTTCTCTAATACAGCAATTAAAAGTGTTAATCTGTTGTAATCTATTCCATTTGCTGTTCTTCTTGGCATTCCAAAAACTGTTGGTGTAACTAATGCTTGAAATTCTAAAAGTAAAGATCTTGTTCCTTCTAAACTTGCTACTATTACAGAGCCAGATGGATTATCTTCTCTTTCCGAAATAAGTATTGATGATGGATTATCTATTTCTACCATTCCTTCATTTTGCATTTCGAACATACCAATTTCATTTGTTGAACCAAATCTGTTTTTTACTCCTCTTAAAATCCTATATGAAAAATATCTTTCGCCTTCTAGGTATAGAACAGTATCCACCATATGTTCTAGTACTCTTGGACCTGCTATGTTTCCGTCTTTTGTAACATGTCCAATTATAATAGTTGTAACACCATTTGCTTTGCACATTTTCATTATTCTAGCTGTTATTTCTCTAACTTGGCTTACACTTCCTGGTGCAGAAGTTATTTCATCTGAATACATTGTTTGTATAGAATCTATTATCACAAGTTTTGGATTCATATTATTAATATTCTCTTCTATAGCATCTATATCTGTTTCAGATAAAAACATAATATTTTCACTTTTAATTTTTAATCTATCAGCACGTATTTTTATCTGTTCTGCCGATTCCTCACCAGAAATATAAAGCACAGGACCATCTACTTTAACTTTATCACAAATTTGCAAAATCAATGTAGACTTACCAATACCTGGCTCTCCTCCCAGCAAAACAAGAGAACCTTCAACAAGTCCTCCACCTAAAACTCTATTTAATTCACCAATTCCAGTAGAAATTCTAACAGATTGCTTGCTTTCTACACTATTTAGTTTTTGAGGAGTAGCAGTTTTCCTTTTTTCACTGCTACTTTTTGAACTATCTTTCGAAATTTTTTCCTCATAAAAACTATTCCATTCATTACAAGCTGGGCACTTGCCAAGCCACTTAGCTGACTCGTACCCACAGCTACTACAAACAAACACACTCTTAACCTTAGCCATTTTTCTCCTCCTGGGGACGTTTCCCAATGGGGTATTTTACCCCATTGGGGACACATCTTCACTTAATATTTTACTTATTATTTTATGGTCTATGCCAATTATTCTTGATAATTGTCTGTTAGATGTCCCCCTCATTCCTTTCAATTCTCTTATCATTTCATTTCTTATTTTAAAATTATAGTTCTTTATTTTTGTAATGTCCTTAATATTTAAATATTCTTCTATCGTGGCTTTTGCTTCTTCATCTGTTAGTTTACTAATTATTTCATATTCTGAAAAGTCATCAATTTTACTGTTTATGTTTTCCTTTGTATTAAAGATTTTAAAAGACTTTATTGCCTCCTTTTTATTTTCAGAAAATAAAGATAAGATCTTTTTTGTATCAATTAAATCCGACTTTTCAATATATTCCTTATAACTACTCCAATAATAGTCTTCCATCTTACAAATTCCTGCTTTTTCAGGGTTTTTATGTATATATCTTTGAACATTTAATAAGTAGCTTTCACTTTCTACACACTTACTTTTAAACCTATTTTGAAATAGATGTCCAGTTCGATTATATTTTTTATTAAAATATGATGAATATGAAACAGCAAAACTCTGTATTGCTGTTGACATATTACTTTGATTGTCTTTTAATAGCAAATGTATATGATTAGTCATAATGCAATATGCATAAATATCATATTTATATTTTTCTTTCGTCCTTTTTAATTCTTTTATCATTTTTTGTTTATCATATGTATCTAAAAAAATATTTTCTTTATTTATACCTCTAAGTATTATATGGTATACTCCCGTTTCACTTATTTGTCTTGGTGTTCTTGCCAAATAACTTCACATCCTTCTGTAAATTATTTAGCCCCCATTTTTAAATTTTTTTCATTATACTCTATTTATATGTCCATTTTGTGTCCTAAGATGTGTCCCCAGTGGGGTAAAATACCCCATTAGGAAACGTCCCCAATTAATTTATTAGTCTTTGCATTGTTATTGTGAACATGGCGTGGGACCAGCCTAGGCCTATTACCCAGGCTGGGGATAGGTCTTGGTTGTTTACTTGTTCTGGTAGGAAGCCATGTTTTGTTGATGATTTTACTGCAAAGTCAAAACATTTTTGCGCTTTCTTTTTTTCTCCTCTGTCTAAGTAGTAATTTGCTAGCCATAGGTTTGATATTATCCATGGATTTCCATTTATGTAGTTGTCTCCTTCGTATCTTAAATATCCTCCTGTGTATGTTCTTAGTGTTAAGTTCATTCTTTCTACTGTATTTTCTATTTTCTTTTCTGTTGGTTTAAATACTTTAAATGGATATACCAATCCTAGTAAGCTTATGTCCATTTTATTGTCTTGCGTGTTTCTTACAAATGTTTTTTGATTGTTATTATATAAATGCATTAATATGTATTCTTTTATTTGTCTTAATTTTTTATCTAGTCTTCTATTTGCTTTTGCAATTTGTTCTAGTTTTAGTCTGTTTTCTTCATATTGTGGTTTTACTATTTCATACATTTTAAGTATTGCTTCAAATGCAGCAAATATTGCGGCTAACGAATATGTGTGAATGTCTTCCCTTTCTTCCCATATGTCATAGCTTTTTCCGAATTTTCCTGTGCCTTCTATTATGTCGTCTATGTATCTTTCTAAGAAGTGTACTGCTTTTTCGCACATTTTTAAATTATCTTTTACAAATTTTTCGTCTTTTGTTTTTAAATAATGGTTATATACACCATATACAACAGATGCTGTTTCGTCTATTTGGTATCCCCAGCATGGAGCTAATGTTCCGTCTGTATAAAAGCGTTGTTCCCACATTCCATCTTTGTTTTGGGTATTTTTGCAGAAGTTTTTATAAAACTTTTCTGTTGCTTTTTCCATTTTTAAAATGTCAAATGCTTCTGTTATTGAAACCGCATCTCTTGGCCAACAGTAAGAGTATCTGCCACATTTTGTTCTGCCTTCATCTACTTCTATTGCTGCTGATATTCCTCCTGTTGTTTCATTTATAATTAATGGATATAAAAGAATTGTTCTTGTATATATGTTTTTTATTTTTTTATGGTAATCACTTTTTTCTTCGTCTATTTCTATGCTTTGATGATTTTTAACATATTTTCTCCAATATCTTTTGGTATTTTCTAATTCTTGTTTTGTGTCTAGCAATTTTATTTCTTCTAGTTTTTCTAGTAGTTCTTTATTTTTACTATTTTCATTTATATATATAAATATATCAATAGTTTTTTTCTCACCCGGTTTTATAGTTCCTATATCATAGCTTATACTTGAGTCATTAGACATTCCTACATAGTCTTTTCCTCCTATTACACCACTTGGTATACTTTCATTTGTATTGTTTATTTGAAAGCTAAGTGGCTTTTCTTTTGAAAATATAGAAACTGTATAATCATGTGTATATTGCATTAGAGCATTTTCCTTAAATGCTCCACTTACCTGGTTATTTGAATTAGTAAGAAGTCCCGAATGCAAAAGTAGGCTTACATTTAAGTCAATATTGTTGTTATTTTCGAAAGAATATCTTTTAATTAAAACATTTTCTTTTGTTGGTACAAAATCGGTTTGTAATATGTCTATTTTAAAATATGAATTATTAATTTTGGTATTTAAAACATTAGTATCTTTTGAGTAGTATTGGTCATATGAATTATTAATATCATCATGTAAATAAATAATTCCAGAGTCATTAATTTTTATGCCAACATTCAAAAAATCTATAAATTGCTTATAGTCTGACTGTGGGTAAAACAATCTTAATAATTCACCTTTTTGGGTAAAGCTTGCAACCATGTTTTTATTTCCAATTATTGCGTCATTAAAATATTTATTTCTCATTATTTTCTCCTCTTTTTATTTAGTATGCACTTTTATCACTAGTTATTTTTCATCAATAATATTTACAATTTGTTTTTCTAATTCTTTAACTTTTTCATTAAGTTCTGCTAAGTCTGTATCTTTTGCATCTTCTGTAAGCATTGTTTCTTTAATAATTTCTCCCATATCTTCAATTTCTTCTTTAAGTGTTTCCACTCTTTCAAGTATAGCAAGTCTAATGTATTTATATCTATCAGGTACTTCCATTTTTTCTAATAGTTTTAAGTCTTCATTTAGTTCATAAACATCTCCAAAGTCTGGTATTGTTACTGGTATTTTAGTGTTTTCTATAATTTTTTGTTTAAGTTCTATTTGTCCTTCTGGTTCACCATGTACTAAGAATATATGCTTTGGCTTGTTTATAAATGAGTACACAAAATTTAATAACCACTCTTGGTCTGCATGTCCAGAATAGCCTTCTATATATTCTATCCTCGCATTAACTGCTATTTCTTCTCCAAATATTTTTACTTTTTTTGCTCCATCCACAATATTTCTTCCAAGTGTTCCTGGTGCTTGATATCCCACAAATAGTATTGTGTTGTTTGGATTCCATAAATTATGTTTTAAGTGATGTTTAATTCTACCAACTTCGCACATTCCACTAGCAGATATTATTATTGAAGCATGCGCTGTTTCATTTAATGCTTTTGATTCGTCTGCTGTTCTTGTAAATTGTAATCCTGGAAATTCTAGCGGATTTTCGCCACTTGCAATTTCTTTTTTTACATCTTCTTCAAATAGGTCCATATTTTCTCTAAATACTTCTGTTGCAGATATTGCAAGAGGACTGTCTACATAAACTGGTGCGTCCATTAATCTTTTATATTTTGCTTTAAATTCTTCATTATCTTTATTATTCTCTTTTAATCTGCTTAGCTCATATAATATTTCTTGTGTTCTACCAACTGCAAATGATGGAATTACTACATTTCCACCTTTTTCTAGTGTTTCTGCTACTATATTTAAAAATAGTTCAGCTTTATCATCATTTCTCATATGAAGTCTGTTTCCATACGTAGATTCCATTACTACATAGTCTGCACTTTCTATCATTGTTGGTGAGTCTAAAAGTGGGATATCGTTATTTCCTAAGTCTCCTGTAAATACTACTTTTTTTGTTTCTCCATCTTCTGTTACCCATATTTCTATAATGCTTGATCCTAACATGTGTCCCGCATCATTAAATCTTACTTTTATATTTTCGCTTATTTCTACAATCTCGTCATATTTTACTGGTTTAAATATTTCCATGGATTTTATTGCTTCTTCTGCTGTGTATAATGGTGGTAGTTCTGATAAACCTTCTCTTCTTCTTTTTCTATTTTTCCATTCTACTTCGTTTTCTTGAATGTGTCCACTATCAGGTAACATTATTGTACATAAATCGCATGTTGCTTTTGTTGCATATACATCGCCTCTAAATCCTTCGTTGTATAATTTAGGTATTCTTCCAGAGTGATCTATGTGTGCATGTGTTAAAAGCATAAAATCTATTTGTTTTACATCATATAAAAAGTCTTCCTCGTTTTTAAGTTCATCTGTTGCTTTTCCTTGATATAGTCCACAGTCTACAATAAATTTTTTACCCGCTCCTTCAACTAAAAAATTTGAGCCAGTTACTGTCTTTGTTGCTCCTAAAAAAGTTATTTTCATACATTACCTCCATTTTTATTTTATAAATAATCTAAATTTTTTATCTGTTTTTATATTAACTCTTTCTGCTGCTCCTTCTGTTTCTATTTCAAAACTATTTTCTAGTTCTTCTCTTTCATAAACATTTACTTTTAGTTTATTATATTTTGGTTTTATTTCTAATTCTAAATTTTCCATGTCTACTGCATGAGATGATATTATTTTTTTTACTATTTTATTGTTAATTTCATTATCTAAGCTGATTATATTTAATAATTTTAAATTTATACATTTAACAATTAATATCTCTTGTATTTTATTTATTTGCATTCTTAATTTGTCTAAATCTTTTATTGTTTTATTTTCATCAACTGGTATATAAAGATAATATCTTACAAAATATATTAAATCTATTAACTCTTTTTTATTGTTTGTATTATTAGCTTTAACTTCAAGGCATTTTAAAAATTGTTGTTGAAGTTCTATTATACAAGTATTTTCATCTTTTTTTTCTAAACTTTCTAAAACTTCATTTATTTTTTCGTATTTGCTTTCAATTCTTCTTTTATTTGCTACATAGTTTTTAGGATTCATAAGTGATGTTGACTTTTGTATTTTTTCTAGTAATTCTCTTCTTTCTTGTGAAAGTATTGCCCTTAAATATTGATCATTTAACAAATTACTTTTTTTGCCTAGTTTTTGTTTTCTTTTTTCTAATTCTTGTTTTAATAATTCTTCATCGTTTAAAATTTCATCTATGTTTTTTATTTGTTTTGTCATTTTCTTTTTACTATTAGTTATTTTTTCTAAGTATTGTGCTTTGTTTTTTACTACTTCTATTTCTTCTAATGCTTTTTTTCTTTCATCATATAATTCTTTTTTTAATTTGTTGTTTTTTTGTAATAAAATCATACTTAATGTTATATATAATTTTTTAAAAAACATTATTGCATTTTGTGTTCCATATGCATGGCTTAATTTTTCTTGTAATTTTACAATATAATCTGTATCTTTTTTTGAATCTGATTTCCATTCGTCTAGGAATTTGAATCCAACTAATATTCTTAAAATCTGATATATTAAATTATAATTTATATTTTCAATTTCTTTTGCTTCTACTTGCCAAGACCATCCACTAAAATCTCTTAGTATTTCTTTTAAATTTATGCAATATCCTATGTTTAACATTTTTTCAAAGGCTTGTTTTTCTATATAATAGTCTTCGTTTATATAGAAATATTTTTTTTCTATATCAGCTAATGCATATAATAAATCAGCTTCTACTGGGTATGATATTATTTTTTTATATGCTCTATCTGAAATTGAATGTAAATTATATTTTTTAAGTACTTTTCCTTTTTGTGAATTAGGTTCTACAAGCTCAATTTTATTGCAACTTTTATTTATTATGTTTATTAATTCTTGCATTAAATCATTTTGTTCTTTTGTAGTTCTTTTAACTTTTTGGTAGTCTTTATAAGATACTTCTATTTTATAAAACATGTTTAAAAGAAGGTTTTTTATATTACTAGAAAATACCTTTTTCTCTAATACTTGTTCTAATTCATTATTGTAATTTTTTAGTTTAGAAAAAAAGTCTTTTTTAGTCATATAAAAACCTCCTTTTAATTTAATCGTTTGTTTCTTGTTTTCCACCTGCTGGTGTTGTTTTTAGTTCTTGCCATCTTTCTTTTGACATTAAAACCTGTCTTGGCTTACTGCCTGCATATCCAGATACTATTCCTCTTTTCTCCATTTGATCTATTATTCTTCCTGCTCTTGAATAGCCTACTTTTAGTCTTTTTTGTATAAATGATGTTGATGCTTGGCCCGATTCTACAACTTCTTCTATTGCTTCCATTAGTCTTTCATCTTCATCATCGTCTTTATCTAATTCTTTGTCTGATTTGCCACTCTTTTCTATTTTTTCCAAAATATCTTCATTATATGTAACTTCTCCATTTGCTTTTAGGAAGTCTACTATTTTTTCTATTTCTTTATCAGAAATAAATGCACCTTGTATTCTTTGTGGTTTTGATGCTCCAATTGGCGCAAATAGCATATCCCCTTTACCTAGTAGTTTTTCTGCACCTACCATATCTAATATGGTTCTAGAATCTACACCTGATGAAACTGCAAAAGCTATTCTAGATGGTATGTTTGCTTTAATTATACCTGTTATAACATCAACAGATGGTCTTTGTGTTGCAATTACTAAGTGCATTCCTGCTGCTCTTGCCATTTGTGCTAATCTACATATTGCATCTTCTACTTCTTTTGCAGCTACCATCATTAAGTCTGCAAGCTCATCTATTATTATAATTATTTGTGGTAATTTTTCTCCACCTTCTTCTTTTTCTAGTTCTGCATTGTATCCTTTTATATCTCTTACGCCTTTTTCTGCAAATAAGCTATATCTTTTTACCATTTCTTGTACTGCCCAATCTAATGCCCCTGCTGCTTTTTTAGGGTCTGTTACAACCGGAATTAATAAATGTGGTATTCCATTATATACAGATAATTCTACAACTTTTGGATCTATCATTACCATTTTAACTTCACTAGGTTTTGATTTATATATTATACTTGTAATTAATGTATTTATACATACACTCTTTCCAGATCCTGTTGATCCTGCAATTAATACGTGTGGCATTTTTGCAATATCTGTTACAACTTCCGCTCCTGCAACATCTTTTCCAACTGCCATTGTTAGTTTAGATTCTGAATTCTTGAATTTTTCTGTATCTATTATATCTCTTAAATGTACCATTTCATTTTCTTTGTTTGGCACTTCTATACCAACTGCTTGCTTTCCAGGTATTGGAGCTTCTATTCTTATAGATTCTGCTGCTAAATTAAGAGCTATATCATCTGCTAGTTTCGCTATTTTACTTACTCTAACACCCTCTGCTGGTTTTAATTCATATCTCGTTATAGAAGGTCCTACTGATACTTTTTCTACTTTTGCACTAACTCCAAAATTATATAATGTTTTTTGAAGTTTGGAAGCTGTTTCTGTAACTGATTTTTTCCCAGTTTTAGAAGTTTTTGAGCCTTTTTCTAGTAATTCTATTGGTGGAAATTCATAATGTTCATCTTCTACTGTAATTGTATGGTCTAGTGTTAATACTTCTTTTATTTTTTCTTCTTTTTGTTGTTTTTCTTGTTTAAATAAATTTGCCTCTATAAAATCATCTGTTGGTGGTTCTATCTCATGTTTTTTATCAAATGTTTTAAATGGAATTTCTTCTTGTTTTTTAAATTCTGGTATGTCTATTGTTATTTGGTCATCTAAAATTGTTTCTTGTGGTTCTATTTTTACATTTCTTTGTTTCTTTCTTTCTTGTTTATGTTCGTTTCTATTTTCTTTAATATTTTCTACTTTTTCTGCAATCCATTCGTTTACATTAATTTCTAATATAAATATTAAAAGTACTATTGCAATTCCTGCACTTAATATAAGTGTTCCTATTGGCCCTATTAATTTTACAAGAGCAATTGCAGCTATTGAACCTATTGCGCCTCCTCCTTTATTATCCTCTCCTAGTTCATAGGCATTTTTTACTCCATCCCAAAATTCTCCATTTATATTTAAGTTTCCTGCATTTATTTGCCATACACAAAGTATTACAGATATACAAAGTAATAGTATTCCATATTCAATAAGTTTAGCAACTGCGTAGTCTTTTTTATTACAAGCTATACTTATTGCTACAATAAATATTCCTATTGGCAATATGTATTTTATAAATCCCATAAGTCCACCAAGTATTGGACTTATCGTTTCACCAATATATCCTGATTCTGAATATATTAATACCGCAAGAAGAATACTAATCACAATTAATGTTACAACCCAAATTGTAGATTTTAGTTCTTGCTCTTTCTTCTTTTTTCTTCTTTTTGCCATTTTTTACTCGCTCCTTTTAAAGCAAAAAGTCAGAAAAGGAAATCAAAATTGCTTTTCTCTGACTTCCAAATTCTGACTTTCCTATAATCTTACTCCAATTCTTTTCTATTTTCTCTAACAGTTTTTATAACACTATCAACAGTTTGTTCAAAATCATCTTCTATTCCTGTTAATGCTCCTCCTACTTCATCCTGCATTGTTTTTAGTGATTTTTCTACTGTTACTCTCATTGTTTGCAATGATTTTTGCAAAGTTTCCTCTACATTTTCTAATATTTTATCTGCATATGCTTTTGTTCCTTTTGAAATTTCTCTTGACATTTCATTAGCAAGTTCTATAATCTCTGTTTTTTGCTCATATGCTTTTTTCGTTATTTCATGTTCATCTATCATTGCTATTATTCTATTTTCTGCCTCTTTTACAATATCGTCTGCCTCTTTTTGGGCTTCTTCTAATATTCTTTGTCTTTCTTCTTTTACCCATTTAGCTTGTTTTAATTCATCTGGCAATTTAAGTCTTACTTCTTTTATAATATCAAGCAATTCATTTTTTTCTACAATTCCTTTATTTGTAAAAGGTAATGTTTTGCTTCTTTCTAAAATATCTTCTAATGTTTCTAGCAATGTAAAAATTTCCATGGCTTTACCCCTTTCGCTTCAAAAATATTAGAATAACTCTTCCATATTTTCTAATGCTGTTTACTGTTATATCTAATTTTTCTATATTTTCTACTATTTTTTGATTATCGGTTTCTGCAATTATTAAGCCATCCTTTTTTAGTAAATTGCATTCTAATATTTTATTTATTGCTCTTTCTATATAATTTGTTTCATAAGGAGGGTCTAGAAATATTATATCAAATTGTTTTTCTTTTAATTTTTCTAGGCATTTAATAAAGTCATCATTAATGATTTCTGCATTTAATTTAGTTTTTTTTATATTATTTTCAATTATCTGTATAGCTTTTTTTGAATTATCGCATAAAATTGCTTTTTTTGCCCCTCTACTTAATGCTTCTAATCCTAATGCCCCACTGCCTGAAAACAAATCTAATACATCTGCATCTTGAATTTTTAAGCCTATTATGCTAAATAGTGGCTCTTTTACTCTATCTAATGTAGGTCTTGTATCTAGTCCTTCTAATGTAAAAAGTTTTGTGCCTCTTGCTCTTCCACTAATTATTCTCATTTTATCCCTCTAATCACATATATATTGTATAATTATTATTTTATATGTCAATAGTAATAACATAAATGTAATATATATTTAAAATTTTTGTAACACTTGTTAAATTTGTTTAATAATTTAATGTTTTTATAAACGTGCTAAAAAGCGGGATGATATTTTCCCGCTTTATTCTGCATTCATATCTTTTAATAATTCTAGTTGAGAAATTAGTAATGATTCCATTTTTGCTTTATATATATCAAATTGTTTTTTGGTATTCTCTAACTCTTTTTGTTTTAATACAACTTCTTGTTCCAGTTCTAATACAGATTGTTTTGCTTCTGATTCTGCTTCTTTAATAAGTTGATCTGCTTGTTG
Source organism: uncultured Clostridia bacterium (assembly GCA_944389425.1). Classification (GTDB taxonomy): domain Bacteria; phylum Bacillota; class Clostridia; order TANB77; family CAG-508; genus UMGS1864. The sequence goes on along the minus strand of CALXMH010000003.1, from coordinate 89,887 downwards.
TTTTGCAACATTTTGTATATTTTCAGCAGTGCTTTGTGCCATTACCAAAGTATTTTGTAACGTTGTTTCTATTGATTTATATTGTGTTAGATTGTTATTTGCTGTTTCAAGTTTTTCTTTCAAATCTGCATTTTCTTTATACAATTTTTCATAATCTGCTGTTAGTTCATCTAAAAAATCATCTACTTCTGCAACACTATACCCATTCATCATTTGCTTCGAAAATTTTTTATTTTCAATATCTAACGGTGTTAACATATTTATTCTTTGCCTCCTAATAAAATGTTTTTAGAATCCGTTATTGTTGTTTTTTAACCAAGATACAGAAAGTTTGCTTTTTATTTCTTCTCTTGCAAGTTCATTAGAAATTTCATAGTTAAATGGTGCTACTACAAATATAGCGTTTGAAACTTTTTGTATATGTCCATCTAATGCATGAACACTTCCACTAATAAAATCAACAATTCTTCTTGCTACATCTTTGTTAACATATTCTAAACTAACAATAACAGATTGTTTTTGTTTTAACAAATTGCATATTGTTTCTGATTGTTCAAAAGAAGTTACTTGGAATACAACCATTTTTACTTGTTGAGTTTGTGGCATATTCACAACTTTTCCTCTTTTTCCAAAAAACTTTTTATCTGATGTTTCTTCTTCATCTTCTTCCATTCCATAAGGATAGTTATTTTCTTCTTGGATATCATAATCCTCTTCTTCATCTGGTTCTACACCTAAAAAATCTAATACTTTGTTCATTATAGCTCCTGCCATACGAATACCTCCCACAATTTTCCTTTGTTTTTAAATTATATATAGTATCCACCTTTTTAAGAATTTTGTCAATACTTTTTTATGTTTGTAATGTAAAAATAACATTCTTGTAATAAGTTTGTAATATTTTAACCATCTGGGCTTATCAAGATTTCATCATAAAGCGAAATTTTAGGCATATTATTAATTTCACTAGATGTATACCCCATTTCTTTTAATTCTTCTGTTGAATATCTAGTAAGTATTGAATAATTTTCATTTTGCCTTAATATTTTAACCAATATCTTGTCCAAGTATCCAGCTCTATTTCTTACTACATAAGTTTTTCCGATTCTCTGTTAATATAGAAGAATTTGGTACTTTCCAGCCTTCATAGCTCCACCATACTATATCTAATGATATTTTTCTATATTTTATTAATTCTTCTATTTGGTTTGTAATTTGGAATACTATTGTTCTTGAATCGTCTTCTTCTACATTAATATACGATATAGTAGCCGAAATTTCCTCTAAATTTGATAATATTAATTTTACTTTATCTCCTATTCTAGCATTTTTAGCTTGATCAGATTCTAATGTAGATACTATGTAGCATTCAAAATTATTTATTATTTTACCTTTTTCTTCACTTGTTCCTATTATTTGACCTGTTTTAAGTTCCAAATTTTCTAGAAATTCTTTGTTTAAGTATGAAAAATCGTCAGTTTTCATTATTTCTTCTAGCCCATCTATTCTATAAGACACAATTCCACTAAGTGGTGCTTTTATATATTCAGAATTATTTTTTAACTGATTTTCCACTTCATCTCTTCTGTTTATTAATGTTCTAAGTTCACTGCCTTCTGGGCTTAGTTCTCCTATTGCTCTTGCTTTTTTTGTCATGTTTGAGTCTATTTCTTGTTTGTATTCTTTATTTTTTTGCAAATTGTTATTTTTATATAGTTCATCAACTTGTTCCTTTATTTGGGTCTCTAATGATTTAATATCACTTGGAACTACACTTATATTATTATCCATAAAATTTTGTATTTGCGAGTCTATTTGCAAATCTATTTGAGTAAGTTCATTTCTTATTTCATCTTCTGATTCGCTATAATATCTAAAAATTGGATCTCCATTTGATACTCTTTGACCTTCTGTTTTTATTTGTAATATTCCATTTTTATAGTTTTCTCCTTGCAAAATAACTTCTTCTCTAATAATATATCCAACTGCTGTTTCTTCCTGTATTACTTCACCATTTTCAACCAAGAATACATCTGTTGGTTGTTTAAGCCAACCATATATTGAGTTTATAATATACAATAGAAAAATTGCAATTACTATAATTATTAGAACTATTCCTAAAACTTTATTTTGTTTTTCAATATTTGTTATCTTCTTGTTTTTCTTTTCCACTATATTCCTCCAAAATAATTTTTATATTATTTTGCTCGTTTTCTAATCCATCTAACCAAATTATATCTTTGTTTTTTCTAAACCATGTAAGCTGTCTTTTGGCATATCTGCGTGTTTCCATTTTTATTTTTTCAATCATTTCTTCTTTTGAGATATTTTTATTTAAATATTCTACTACTTCTTTATATCCTATTGCTTGCATTGATGTAGGAAATTTTTTAAATTTATTATAAATGTTTTCTACTTCCTGAACAAGTCCATTTTGAATCATATTATCTACTCTATCATTAATTCTTTTATAAAGTATTTCTCTTTCTATATTTATCCCAAATACTCTAAAATCGTATTTTACATCTCCGCTTCTAGATAATTCATCTTGTTTAGATTTTGTAATTCCTGTTTGATGAAAAATTTCAAGGACTCTTAAAATTCTTTTTTTATCGTTTTTACTTATTGTTTCCATTGCTTTTGGATCAATTTTTTTTGCTTCATTGTATAAAGATTCTAAACCTTCTTTTTCAGCTTTGTATTCTAGCTCTTGCCTATATTTTTCATCAAAGCTAATCTCTAAAAATTTTATTCCATATATTAGCGAATTTACATATAGTCCAGTACCACCAACAACAATTGGAGTTTTGCCTTTTTTTAATATTTCTTCTATTGCTTTTAATGCATGTGTTTGATAGTCTGACACACTAAATCTTTCTTCTGGTGAAATTATATCTATTAAATAATGTTTAATTTTATTTTGTTCTTCTATTGTTGGTTTTGCAGTTCCTATGTTCATATCTTTGTAAATTTGCATAGAATCACATGAGACAATTTCTCCATTTATTTTTTTTGCAAGTTTTATAGCTAAACTAGTTTTGCCAGAAGCAGTAGGACCAACTATTACAATAACTTTTGGTTTTTCCATATTATCTCCTACTAAATTTTTTCTCAATATCCATTTTGCTCATTCTTATAGCAGTTGGTCTTCCATGTGGACATGTAAATGGATTTGGAAGTTTTAATAAATCATCCATTAATGCTTCTACCTCTTGATAATTTAACGCCATATTTGCTTTTACTGCTGCTTTACAAGCCACTGTTGCAATAAATTTTTCTTCTATTTCTTGTCTTGCGGTTACTGCTACTGTATCTATTTCATCTAATATATTTAAGAATAATTCTTTTGTATCTAAATCTATACAAATATTAGGTACACCTGTTAATTTAATTGTATTATCTCCAAATTCTTCTAATGTAAATCCAGCCTGTTCAAACATTTTGTAATTTGCCTTAGCAATATCCATTTCTTTATGTGTTAATGTTATTATATCTGGTAATAGCATTAGTTGAGAATCTTTTGCCTCGTTGTTGTAAAAATTCTTTTTTATTTTTTCGTACATAATTCTTTCATGTGCTGCATGTTGGTCTAATATATATAATTCATTTTCAATTTCTAAAATTATGTATGTAGAAAATGCAATTCCTATAAATTTATATTTTATAGGTTCTACATATGTATCTTTATTTTCAAATATAGATAAATTAGCTTCTTCCTCTTTTTTATTTTCTTCTACAACAGTTGCTGCAACATCGTCTGCTTGTTGTTTTGAATTTTCCTCCAAATTATAATTTGTTTCTTCTTCTTTTACTTCTTTAACATCTCTTATTTTTTTACCAAATGTTTTTTCATACATTTCTTCAAATTTAAGGTTTAATTCTTCTATACTTGGAAGCTTTTCTTCTACTTTTTCTGGTTCTTTTTCTTTTACTTGTTCTTCTGTTTTTTCTTGTATATTAGTTTCTAGTTCTTTTACTGGTTCTTCAATTTTTTCTTCAAGTTTTGCTTCTGGTTCAATAATGGTTTTATCTTTTTCTGCTTCCTTTTTTTGATTGTATAAAGCTTCTACTAAATTAATTCTTTCGCTTACCTCTTCTTTTTCCCAATTCAAGTTTTGAGGTTTTCTTTTAAATAAACTTGAAAATCTATTTCTATTATTATTTTCTTGTTTATTTTCAAGTGGAATTACAGGTTCATTAATTTTTTGTTCTTCTTTTACATCTTCTGTTTTTTCAGAATGGACTACTAAATCTGAACTTAATAAAGCTTCTTTTACTGCATGGTAAATTGCTTTAAATACTTTATTTTCTTCTTTAAATCTTACTTCTAACTTAGCCGGGTGAACATTAACATCAACTTCATTTGGGTCAATTTCTATATTAATAATGCAAAAGGCATGTTTTCCTATTGTTAACATTCCCTTATAAGCTTGTTCAATTGATGCAGATAAGGTTTTATCTTTAACATATCTCTTATTTACAAAAAACATTTGATTTGTTCTATTGTTTCTAGCAATTTCAGCTTTACCAACAACTCCTGAAATTTTTATGTTTTCATATTCGTAATTTACATCTATAATTCCATTTGCAATTTCTTTACCAAAAATACCATATACACAATTTTTAACATTTCCATCTCCAATTGTTTGTATTATAGTTTTATCATTATTAGTAAGTTTAAATGCAATATTGGGATTAATTAAAGCAAGTCTTGTAACAGCATCCTCAATATATCCAGATTCTGTATAGTCTTTTTTTAAGAATTTGTATCTAACAGGTGTGTTAAAAAACAAATTTTTAACTGTAATTGTAGTTCCTACTCCTGCACCTACAATATCTTTTTCTATAACATTTCCAGCTTCAACAACTATTTTATGTCCATACTCATTATCTGCTGTTTTAGATATCATTTCAACATTGGCAATAGCGGCAATACTAGCCAAAGCCTCGCCTCTAAATCCCATAGACTTAACAGTAGTTAAATCATCTGCTGTTCTAATTTTACTAGTAGCATGTCTCTCAAAAGCTATTTCCATATCGTCTGGTTCAATACCTTTTCCATTATCGGTAATACGAATGCTAGAAATTCCGCCGTTTTTAACGTCAATACAAATATTGGTAGCACCAGCATCTATAGAATTTTCTACAAGTTCCTTAACAACAGATGCTGGTCTTTCAATAACCTCACCTGCTGCAATTTGATTTATAGTAAGTTCATCTAACAAAACAATCTTTCCCATAATAAAAATTCCTCCAAAATCTTCCGTATTAGTAGTAATTATATCATTAAATTTAAATTTTGGATACTTTTTTTAAAAATATTATGTTTGTTTTTAGTTTTTTGTTATGCTTAAAATATTGTATATTTTTAAAATCTATGCTATATTTTATCAAAGAGGTGACTTGAACATGTCTTCGTTTGTTTTAAAGATTACAGCACTAATTTCTATGTGTTTTGACCACTTTGGTTACTTTATTTTTGGACCTCACATTAGCTGGTGCAATTTTTTAGGCAGGCTGGCTTTTCCAATATTTGCTTACCAAATTTCAGAAGGCTATACTCATACACATGATTTAAAAAAATATATTTGGAGATTATTTTTATTTGCAATAATATCTCAAATTCCATTTAATTTATTTCAATATGCACTTGGTTTTTCTTTAACTTTAAATATATTCTTCACTTTACTACTTGGATTGCTAGCAATTTGTGCTTTTGAAAAAATTCCAAATAAGCTTATGGGAATAATATTGTCTGCTATTTGTGTATACTTAGGTCATTTACTTAATGTGGATTATGGTTATTGGGGTGTTCTTTTAGTTTTTGCATTTTATATATTAAGAGCAAATAAAGTTTTATTAGTAATAGGTTTTGCTGCAATTGTAATGCTTAAATATTTACCTATATTAATACAAAGTAGTTTTAATTATGTTAATATATATTTAGCTATTTTTACATTTTTAGCGATAATTCCAATATTATTATATAATGGCAAACAAGGGTTAAAAACAAAATATTTATTATACATATTTTATCCTTTGCATTTAGCAATTCTTGCAATAGCTATATTAATTTAAGAAAAAAGATAGAGATTTATTTTATTTCTCTATCTTTTAATATGTTACATATTCTTGATTTGCTTTATCTAGTGCATAAACTTTTTCTATTTCTCCTTTTTCTCTTTGAGTGCTTAGAAAAATAATTCTTTCAAATATATGAGTCTTTAAAAGTTCTTTTAATGCTGGATTTAGCATTAAATCTTCCATTGAACCTCCATGTGCTGTAAAAATTCCTTTTATTCCTGAGCAAACTGCTTGATTAATAGCTTCTACATCTTCATATGAACCAATTTCATCTGCTACAATAATTTTTGGTGCCATAGATCTTATAAGCATTTTCATTCCAATCCCTTTTGGTACATTGGAAAGCACATCTGTCCTCATACCAACATCATTTTGTGCAATTCCTTTGTACATAGCAGCTAGTTCTCCTCTTTCATCTATAAGTCCAATATTTAAACCATTTAGTAACAAAGATTCTATTCCATTACTTATTCTTCTTACCGCATCTCTTAGAATAGTAGTTTTTCCGAGCTCCGTGGAGGTGATACTATAATTGTGTTGTATATTGTTTTATTTTCTATATCTATCATATATTTTAGTATTTTATTACTACATCCTTTTATTTGTCTTGCAATTCTAAAATTTAAACTCGATATATTGTTTATATTTATTATTTTGTTGTTTTCTATTATAACATTTCCTGTAATACCGTACTCTATGCCCTCCTCTTATAGTTATAAATCCATTACAAATTTGATTTTGATACGAATATATAGAATTTTCGCAAATATTTGTTAAAGTATCTATTATATCTTCTATTGTTACAATATAATTTAAAATTTTTTCTTCATTACCATGTTTTAATATAATAGGTCTTCCAGTTCTTAGTCTAATTTCTTCTAATGTTAAATATCGATTAGAATTATTCTCAGAAAAGTACTTGTCCAATATAACTTGAATATTGTATGAAAAGTATTTAAATAAATTAAAAATAGGCATCTAATCTCCCCTCTATAAATATATATGCCTATTTTTATAAAAAATACCTATTTATTTCTTAAATTTGCTACAATATTTTGTAATTCATTTACCAAATAATCTATATCATCTTTTGTATTATCTATTCCAAATGTAAATCTTATTGTTCCATTTAAAAATTTGGAAGGAAGTCCTATTGCAGTTAATACATGAGATGGTTCACTTGTTCCTGTCGAACATGCAGAACCTGCTGATGCACAAATTCCTTTTTCATCTAATTTAAATAAAAGTTCTTCACCATTTATATTTTCAAATGATATATTACAATTTCCTGGCAATCTATTTGTTTTATCTCCATTTAATTTTATATTTGGTATTTTATTTTCTAATTCTTTTAAAAAATAGTCACTTAACTCTTTCATGTGTTTTGTGTTTTTATTAAAATTTGAATATGCTAGTTCTATTGCTTTTCCCATTCCAACAATTCCTGCAATATTTTCTGTTCCGGCTCTTTTATTTTTTTCTTGATGTCCTCCATTTTGTAACTTTTGAAAATCTATTCCATTCCTTACATATAAAACCCCTATTCCTTTTGGTCCATATAATTTGTGTCCAGACATAGAAAGTGCATCTATTTTCATGTCTTTTACATCTATTAAAACATTTCCAATCGCTTGCACACAATCTGTATGAAAAATTATGTTTCTTGCTCTTGTAATTTCTCCTATTTCTTTTATTGGTTCTATTGTGCCTATTTCGTTGTTAGCAAACATTATACTTATTAAAATTGTATTTTCTTTAATTGCATTTTGAAGTTCTTCTAAATTTATAAAACCATTTTCATCTACATTTAAATAAGTAACTTCAAATCCTTCTTTTTCTAATACTTCACATGTTTCTAGTACTGCATGATGTTCTATTTTGGTAGTAATAATATGATTTCCTTTATTTTTATTTGCATATGCAATGCCTTTTATTGCTAAATTGTCGCTTTCACTTCCACCACTTGTAAAAAATATTTCATTGTTTTGTGCATTAATTGCTTTTGCCACTCTACCTCTTGCTTGTTCTAATGCTCTTTTAGCACTTCTAGATATACTATACATTGAAGATGCATTACCATATTCTATACTAAAATAAGGTAGCATTTCTTTAAGTACCTCTTCATGAACAGCAGTTGTAGCAGCATGGTCAAAATATCTAATTTTATTCATTATATATTATCTCCTTTAATTGTTTTTACTTTTAATAGGTTTATTATATTCTATTCTTATTGCTTAAAAACTTTCCTATTTTATTAATTTATTTTATGTAAAATTTGTATAATTATAATTAATATGATATAATTATATTATACTAACTATTTAAGGAGGGTGTCTCATTATGATTCCACGCAAAAATTTGTTACACGCTATGAAAGGAATCTGTGGCAACTGTGATCAATGTAAAATTGGTCATATTGCAAAGACCAGTTCTGAAACTAGCCTTAGTGTTACCTTAAACCGCGACCAAAGTGTTGTAAAAAAGGTAACTAATTGTCCTAAGTTTCAGCAACACTTTGCACTTTTCACTGGGGACATGACCCTTTGAAGTAAGACTTAATTAAGTCTTAAAAAACCAGCTTTTTAGCTGGTTTTCTTATAATTTAATTTGCTTATCTATTTCAAATTCTTGTGTTCCCATGTAGCCTGGTGCAATTTCGTATTTTTCAAATACTATAACTATTCTTCCTTTTTCATTAATATAAAATTTCTGATATTCATTTCCTATTCCCTCAAATCCTCCTTCTTCTTTTGTAAAGTAAATATTATCTGGGTTTTTGCTTCTTTCTTCTATTTGTTTATAAATTTCTTCGTCAATTATTTCTTTGTAATTACTTCCAAATACATCTCTTAAATTTAATTCCTTCCCTGTTTCTATATCTATATTATAAAAATACATTTCTGTATATGCACTCGCTAATGTTTCTGTTTTTAATATCATAAATGATACTATCTCATCTGACATATATCCAACTTTATAATCTATTATTATATTAATTGGTATATAATCTTCTTCTTTTCCTCCTGTTTCTATAACTGCTTTTTTGTATTCTGCTGCTCTTTGATTTACTTCTTCTAATATACCATTTATTTTTAACATTATTTCATAATTAATTCGTTTTTCTAATTCAGTATTTCCCGTATTTTCTAATGCAGGGATTTTTGCATTTATTAATTTTTCTTTATCTTCTTGTTTAATTTCTTTTATTGTAAAAATTTTCGCCATATCTCCTATAATTGGTATTTCTGATATACTTGATGCAAAGCTTGGATTTACATTAACTATAAATATAAATGCAAAAAACGTGCAAGCCATGACTGTTATTGCATATTTTATATTATTAAATTTATTGTTTTTCTTTATTTTACTATGCAAAACCGCTTTATTTATTGTATATTCAAGCTCTTCTGGAATTTCTATTGTATTATAAACTTTTTTAGCTTTTTTAATATTATTCATTTTTTAAGCTCCTTTCTTATTTAAACTCTCATACTTGTATTTAGTATTTTAAGAGCTTTATATAATCTTGATTTTACTGTGTTTTCATTTGTTTTTGTTATTTTTGCTATTTCACTTATTTTCATATCTTCAAAATACCTCAAAATTATTACAGTTTTTAATTTTTCGTTTAAATTTTGAACATAATTATAAACATCTAATTCATCTGGTGACATATTTTTAGATTCTATTTGATTTTCAATTTCACTAAGTTCACATGTTATTATTCTTTTGTTTCTTTTTATATATTGTAAACACTCATTAATTAAAATTCTGTAAAACCATGTTTTTACATATTCTGTTTGTTTTAGTTTGTTTATATTTTTTAATGCTTTTGTTATTGCTTCTTGTACTATATCTAATGCTTCCTCTTCGTTTTTTGAATAACTAAATGCTACTCTGTAAAGCTTTTCTTTGTTGTCTTTCACATAATTTATTAAAATCTCTTGTACTTCTTGCACTTTTTTAGCTCCTTTAACTATTAATATATTTTGCTATTATTTCTTTGGCCCTATTGAAATCATTTGAAATACATAAAATTATATAATTGCCCTTGCTCTCTAATATATAATTATCTAGTTTAAATACTTCTTTTGGTAAATAATTTTCAAAGTCTGATTTTCTTTCTTGTATTTTTGTTTTAATTATTTCTTTTATTTCAGTTTTATCGTTTTTATTATTTAATTTAATTATTACAATTTCCTCTGCTGTTGCTCCACTTCCCTCATATGCAATCATGTCATTTATTTTTTTATTATCTAATGAATATTTTTTTATAGCAATATCTTTGTCTATAATACTTAAACTATCTTCAAAAATTTGCGAATTTGCTAGTTCTTCTCCTAGTTTTTGTATATCTATATTTATATCTTTATCTGTATTTAAATTAATTATTTCTAATAATATAATAAGAATAATTATTATTGGAATTATTAATAATATTTTTTTCATATCTATTTTCTCCTATTTTTAATTATTTTGCAAACATTCTAACCATTTTAGACAATATTTTTTGTTTAAATGTATTCCATCTGTGCTTGCATTTTCCGGTAAGTAACCATATTGGTCTGTTAATGTTGGAACTAAATCTATATATTTAATATTTTTTCTATTAGCCATTTGTTTTATTAATGAATTATACTCTGCGATTTTTGTATTATTATATACACTATCAGTATCTGATTTTGATTTTGTAACTGGAATAATAGATTGTATTATAATTTCACAGTTTGGTTTTATTTCTTTTATACTATCTATCAATTCTTCATATTTATTAATAAATATACTACTGTATACCCAACCTAATTCATTTATTCCTAACATGATATATATTGTATCAATATTTCTATTTTTTAAATCTTCTAGTAATGTTATTTTTTCACCTTTATCATTTGTAATAAATTTCTTTGTTTGTGCAGTATCTACCATAAGTCCTATGTTTGTATAATCTGTTACTTCTTTTAATCCTGCATACATTAGAAATGCTTGTGTTCTAGAATCGCCAATAAATGCGACATTACTTCCAAATGTTCTTTTTGAATTATTGCTTTTAGCAGGTTCCTGAGGCTTTTGTATTACAATTATTTGTTTTGTTTTTACTTTACTAATTGCTGCATTTTTTTGCTTGTTTATTTTGTTGCTTATTTCATTATTATTTTTATGTAAAAAGCTTTTATATAAATTACCAGTTAAATATGATAATGTATTTTCATATTGCTCATTTGAATTAAATGCCTTTGTTAAACTAATTAGCATTAATGTTAAAATTAATATCACTAATACTACAATAAAAATAAACCTTTTTAAATTTCTTTTTCTCCTATAAGCACAACTCATTATTTTTCTCCTTTTCTGTATACACTTATTAGATTACTTAAAAGTTGAAAAAGTTTATTTTTTTATAAAAAAATAATCGCCAATAAAAAAGCGATTTATCTTTTGGCTGGGGTACTAGGATTCGAACCTAGGAAATGCCTGAGTCAGAGTCAGGTGCCTTACCGCTTGGCTATACCCCAATATTTAATTTAGGTTTGCGAAAAGCAAAATTAGGTTTTGCTTTTCGCAAGTTTTTTATTGTTTTAATGATTTTTTCCCTGAAAAAATTGCAGCACTTTCTAATTCATTTTCTATGTTTAATAGTCTATTGTATTTTGCAACTCTATCTGTTCTGCATGGTGCACCTGTTTTTATTTGTCCCGCATTTGTTGCTACTGCTATATCTGCTATTGTTGTATCTTCTGTTTCTCCTGATCTATGTGAAACTACTGCTGTGTATCCATTTCTTTTTGCAAGTTCAATTGCATTTAGAGTTTCTGTTAAGGTTCCTATTTGGTTTGGTTTTATTAATATACTATTGGCTATTTTTCCGTCTAATCCTTTTTGTAATCTTTTTATATTTGTAACAAATAGGTCATCACCAACTAATTGAATTTTGTTTCCTAATTTTTCAGTTAGTTTTTTCCAACCTTCCCAGTCTTCTTCTGCTAGTCCATCCTCTATTGAAGCAATTGGATATTTTTCTGCTAATCCTGCTATATAATCTATCATTTCATCTTGTGAATATAGTTTATCTGTTTTCCAGAAATAATATGAACCTTCTTTTCCTATTTTTTTAGCTTCATCATACATTTCTGTTGATGCAACGTCTAGTGCTAATACTATATCTTTTCCTGGTTTATATCCTGCTTTTTTTATTGCTTCTATAATAGATTCAATTGCTTCTTCTTCACTTGATAGGTTTGGTGCAAATCCGCCTTCATCTCCTACACCTACTGAATATCCCTTAGCTTTAAGAACTTTTTTCAAACTATGATATACTTCTGCTCCCATTCTTAAACATTCTTTAAATGTTTTTGCACCTACTGGCATTATCATAAATTCTTGAACATTTACATTATTGTCTGCATGTTTTCCACCATTTAATATGTTCATCATTGGTACTGGTAATTCTTTTGCGTTTACTCCGCCTATATATTTATATAAACTCATTCCCAAAGAATTTGCTGCTGCTTTTGCTACTGCTAATGATACTCCAAGTATTGCATTTGCACCTAATTTTGCTTTGTTATCTGTTCCATCTAAATCTATTAATGTTTTATCTATTTCTACTTGGTCGTAAATGTTCATTCCTTCTATTGCTTTTGCTATTTTTTTGTTAACATTATTAACTGCTGTTTGGACTCCTTTTCCAAGGTATCTTTCTTCATCTTCGTCTCTTAATTCTACTGCTTCAAAGCTTCCTGTTGAAGCTCCTGATGGCACAATTGCCATTCCTGAAAATCCTGCTTCTGTAACAACTTCTACTTGTACAGTTGGATTTCCTCTTGAGTCTAATACTTCTAAAGCTTTTACACTTGCTATTCCTAAGTAATCTTTCATTTTTATTCTTCCTTTCGTTTATTTATTTTTTAAAATTTGCGAGTATTTGGTTGCTAATATTTTGTCCTTCTGCTTCTAATTCATTCATTAACTTGTTTTCATCTTGAATTTTTTCATATATTGGTTTTTCATATTCAAATGAATTTTGCAATGGTTTTTTATATAGCGGCTCTGAATATGTTTCTACTTTTTCTATATTTATACATGAATTTACCAAATGTTTTTCAATTATTTTTTTGTCTTCTTTACTAAATGAATTAATATCCATTCCAAGTCTTTCATATCTCCAAATAATATGCCTTTCATAATTTGATTGTTCTTTATTATCTAAGTTTGCATAATTATATTCTATATTAAATTTATAATTAACTATTGATATGGTTACATTTGTCCACAAAGGTTGCTTTTCTTTTTTGTAAATTTCTCTTAGTTTTTTTATTGATGAATACAAATTTTTTACTAATTTAAGATATTGTTCTTCATCCATATTAAATTTAGCAGGTATTTCATATACATTTACAGGATTCTTTTTTAATATTCCTTTTGGAAAATAGTAAAAATACATTTCTCCAACTGGAACTGCATATGCTTTTTCTGTTATAGATGCATATAAATATACTCTACTCCATTTTTCTGGAATCATATAATATAGTTTTTTTTGAATTTCTTTGTATACTTCTTTTATTTCAGTAGTTGTTACCATTACTTGCATCACACCTTTTCAATTAAGCTTACCCCTGTCATTTCCTTTGGTTTATCTAAGCCCATTAGTTCTAGCATTGTTGGTACTAAATCACATAGCCTTCCTTGTTTTAGCTTAACATCTTCCATTCCAATTAATACAAGTGGCACATCGTTTGTTGTATGAGCTGTATGTGGTTCTCCTGTTTTGTAGTCTATCATTTGTTCTGCATTTCCATGGTCTGCTGTTATAATTAAATAACCATTTTGGTTTTCAACTTCTTTTACTACATCTCCTATGCACTTATCTAATGTTTCTAATGCTTTTATTGTTGCATCTAAATTTCCAGTATGTCCAACCATATCTGGATTTGCATAATTTAAAATAATTGAATCATATTTTCCAGATTTTATTGCCTCTATTACTTTTTCAGTAACTTCTATTGCACTCATTTCTGGTTTCATATCATATGTTTCAACTTTTGGAGAAGGAATTAGTATTCTATCTTCATTTAGATATGGCTTTTCTCTTCCTCCATTAAAGAAAAATGTTACATGTGCATATTTTTCTGTTTCTGCAATTCTAAGTTGTGTTAATCCTTTTTTACTTATATACTCTCCAAATGTATTTTTAATATCTTGCGGTTTATATGCAATATGTACATTTGGCATTGTTGCATCATATTCTGTAAAACATACATAATACAAGTTTAAATTTTCAGTTTCAAATTCTTTAAAATTAGGGTCTACTAGTGTTCTTGTTATTTCTCTTGCTCTATCTGGTCTAAAATTAAAAAATACTACTGAATCATTTTTAGATATTGTTGTCACTTCATTTTCACCATTTCTTATTAATATTGGTTTAACAAATTCATCAAATATTTCTTTTTGGTATGAATCTTCTATTGCTTTTACTGCTGAATTGCTTCTTTCTCCTTGTCCATTTACAATTGCTCTGTATGCTACTTCAATTCTTTCCCAACGCTTATCTCTATCCATTGCATAGAATCTTCCACATATACTTGCAATTTTTCCTACACCTTTTTCTTGCATTGTTTTTTCTAAATCTATTAAATAACTCTCTGCTGATGCTGGTGGTGTATCTCTGCCGTCTAAAAAGCAGTGTACATATACGTCTTCAAAGTCTTTTCTTTTTGCAAGTTCGAGTAATGCATATAAATGTCTTGTATGGCTGTGTACTCCACCATCTGATAATAATCCTATTATATGAAGTTTAGAATTATTTTTTTTACAATTTTCTATTGCTGCTGTAAGTTCTGGTACAGTAAAGAAATCTCCTTCTTCTATTGATTTTGTAATTCTAGTAAAGTCTTGATATATAAGTCTTCCTGCTCCTATATTTGTATGGCCTACTTCTGAATTTCCCATTTGTCCATCTGGCAGTCCTACATCTAGACCACTTGTTTTTATTATTGTATTAGGGTTTTGTTTTATTATTTTATCCCAATTTGGCATTTTTGCCATTTTTACTGCATTTGCTTTTTCGTTTTCATTTATTCCAAATCCATCTAGAATCATTAACATTGTTAATTTTTTTTCCATAAAGTGCCCTTTCTATTTTTCATAATTTACTATGTTACTAAATTCTGTGGCATCTAAACTTGCTCCTCCAACTAATCCACCATCTATATCTGGCATGCTAAATAATTCTTTTGCATTAGCTGATTTCACACTTCCACCATATTGAATTATAACCCCATTTGCTACATTTTGTCCATATATTTTTGAAATTTCATTTCTAATTTCGTGTATTGCACTATTTGCGTCATCTGCTGTTGCTGTTTTTCCTGTTCCAATAGCCCAAATTGGTTCATATGCAATTATTGTTTTTTCTACTTCTTCGTTGCTTAATCCTTCTAAGGCTAATTTTGTTTGCTTAGTAATAATTTCTATTGTTTTTCCACTTTCTCGTTGTTCCAATGTTTCACCAACACATACAATTGGTTTTAAGCCTACTTTTAAAGCTTTTTTTAGCTTTTTATTTACTGTTTCATCAGTTTCTGCAAAGTATTGTCTTCTTTCAGAATGACCTATTATAACATATTCTACACCTATTGATTTTAGCATTTCTGCTGAGACCTCTCCTGTGTATGCTCCTTTTTCTTCCCAGTGCATATTTTGTGCACCTATTTTTATATTAGTATTTTGTGCTACTAATAAACTATAAAACAAATCTGTATAAGGCACACATAATACGACTTCATTTTTTGTATTCTTTACAAGTGGCACAAGTTCTTCTATAAATGCTATTGCTTCATTAGGCAATTTATTCATTTTCCAATTTCCTGCAATTACTTTTTTTCTCATTTTCATTTCTCCTATTATTTATTTTCTAAGCATTCTATTCCTGGCAATTTCTTTCCTTCTAAGAATTCAAGCGATGCTCCTCCTCCTGTTGATACATGTGACATTTTGCTTGATAATCCTGCTTTTTCTATTGCTGCTGCTGAATCTCCTCCTCCTATTATTGTTATTGCATCAATTTCAGCAAGTTTTTCAGCAATACTGTTTGTTCCTTTTGCAAATCTTTCTATTTCAAACATTCCAAGTGGTCCATTCCAAATTACTGTTTTTGCTTTTTCTAGTTCTTTTTCATATGCTTCTATTGTTTTTGGTCCAATATCAAATCCTGCAAATCCATCGTCTACGCCTTCACCTACTCTTATTTCAGCATTTTCATCTGTTGATGTTGCAGAAACATTATCTACTGGTAACATTAATTTTACATTTTGGGATTTTGCTTTTTCTACTAAACTTTTGGCTAAATCTATTTTTTCTTCTTCACATAGTGAATTTCCAATTTTCACTCCTTGTGATTTTAGAAAAGTATATGCCATAGCTCCACCTATTATTAATGTATCTACTTTTTCTAATAAATTTTCTATTACACCAATTTTATCTGAAACTTTTGCCCCACCTAAAATTGCTACAAAAGGTCTTTCTGGATTTTCTAATGCTTTTCCCATAAAATCTAATTCTTTTTTTATTAAAAATCCAGATACTGCTGGCAAATAGTCTGCAACACCTGCTGTTGAGGCGTGTGCTCTATGTGCTGTTCCAAAAGCATCGTTTACATATACTTCTGCCAAACTTGCTAATTGTTTTGCAAATTCTGGGTCATTTTCTTCTTCCTCTTTGTGAAATCTTACATTTTCAAGTAACATTACATCTCCATTTTGTAGTGCAGCAGCTAAATTTTTAGCATCTTCTCCTATTACATCCTTTGCAAGCTTTACTTCTTTTCCAAGTAATCTAGATAACTCTTCTGCTACTGGTTTTAAAGAATATTTTTCTTTAAATTCTCCCTTAGGTCTTCCTAGATGTGAGCAAAGTATAACTTTTGCTCCGTTTTCTATTAAATATTTAATAGTAGGAAGAGCAGCTACAATTCTCCTATTATCTGTTATTTTGCCTGCTTCATCTTGTGGAACATTAAAGTCACATCTTACAAGAACTTTTTTATTTTTTATATCTATATCTTCTATTGTTTTTTTATTCATGATTCCTCCTAAAATTTAAGGACGTAATTTGGTATATATATTTTTACCTATTACGTCCAAATTTAAAATTTATTTTTATTTATTATCTACTCCTGCAATATATATAGCCAAATCTACTAATTTGTTTGAGTATCCCCATTCATTATCATACCATGCTATTAATTTTACAAAGCTATCTGTTAGTTGAATTCCAGCTTTGGCATCAAATATTGATGTATGAGCATCTCCTATAAAGTCAGATGATACTACATCTTCATCTACATATTCTAGTATACCTTTTAATTCATTTTCAGAAGCTTTTTTCATAACTTCACATATTTCTTCATATGTTGCTGGTTTTTCTAAATTACATGTTAAGTCTACAACTGAAACATCTATTGTTGGCACTCTAAATGCCATTCCTGTTAATTTTCCATTAAGTTCTGGAATTACTTTTCCAACAGCTTTTGCAGCACCTGTTGATGATGGAATTATATTTGCAGCAGCTGCTCTTCCACCTCTCCAATCTTTTTTAGAAGCTCCATCTACTGTTTTTTGTGTAGCAGTAGTTGAGTGTACTGTTGTCATTAATCCATCTTTAATTCCAAAATTGTCATTAACAACTTTTGCAAGTGGTGCTAAACAGTTTGTTGTGCAAGATGCATTTGAAATTACATTCATACTTGGGTCATATTTGTCGTTATTAACTCCCATAACAAACATTGGAGCATCTTTAGAAGGTGCACTTATTATAACTTTTTTAGCTCCTGCTTCTAAGTGTGCATTTGCTTTTTCTGTTGTTGTAAATACACCTGAACATTCAAGTACGTACTCTACTCCTAATTCTCCCCATGGTATATTTTTTGGATCCATTTCGTTATATACTTTTACTTCTTTTCCATTTACTATTAATTTTCCTTCTTCTGATTTTATATCTCCTTTAAATCTTCCATGTACAGAGTCATATTTTACCATGTATACCATATAATCAGCAGATATAAATGGATCATTTATTGCTACTATTTCTACTTCATCTTTTGCAAGTGCTGCTTGGAATGTTAATTTTCCTATTCTTCCAAAGCCATTAATTCCTATTTTTATTGACATTTTCTTGTCCTCCATTTCTGATACTTTGTATCTTAAAAAAATTATATAATCTAAAAAAAGAATACTAATAAGTAGTAATCTTTTTTTAATTCAATATTAAGTTACAATTCATAGCAAATAAACTTGCAATAAATTGTGAGCGAAAATATTTGTATACTGCAAATTACTACTATTTGCTAACACTAAAATTTTATTTCTTGAAATAAGAAATCACGGAATGATTTAAATGTTACATCTTGGTTTAGTACTTCATTCATTCTATTTTCAAATCTTTGTTGTCCTGGTGTTAATTCAACTCTTATTTCTTGGAATAAGAATGATTTAATTTTAGACCAAACACTAACTTGTGCAATTGCTCCTCCAACATTTTCTTGTTCTGGTAATTTAAATTCCTCCATTTATTTTTCCTCCTCAGTATTTTTTGTTATTATTTACTAATATTTATACTACATATGTTATAATTTGGCAATAGTTTTTGGCAAATTATATTATGATATTTTTGTTACATTTTTGTTACATTTTTGTCATATTTATTCAATATTTTTGTTATATTCAGAAAAGATTTCCACAATTTATATTCTTTTTTCCATAATTTGTGAAAATCTTTTCTTCTTTTCCGCTTCCTGTATGTAGTATATGTACTTTTAGGAAATTTATTCATTTAATTTTATTTTATAATACTTTACCTACTAAAAATTCTTTTTCTAAATTAACAATTTCTACATTTTGTATAGTATTTTCAAGTGATTTATTAAAATCTACTGCTACTTTTAAATAATTAGTTGTATGTCCTATTAAGTATTCTCCTTCTTTTTGCTCAAAAAGCACTTGCACAGTTCTTCCTAAAAATTTTTCCTTGTACTCTTTTTCATTTTTATGTGATAAATCTATTAATGCTTTGCTTCTTTCCTCTTTTAATTCAGGTGAAATTTGATTTTTCATTTCTGCTGCCTTAGTTCCTTTTCTAGGTGAATATTTAAACACATGCATTTGATAAAACTTTATTTTATTTAAAAAATTATATGTTTTATTAAACTCCTCATCTGTTTCACCAGGAAATCCAACAATTATATCTGTTGTTAGTGCAACATCTTTATATGCTTTTCTTAGCAATTTTATGCAGTTTTCAAATTCTTCTGTATTATATCTTCTATTCATTCTTTTTAGAGTTTCATCACAGCCACTTTGAAGTGATAGGTGAAAATGATTACATATTTTATCTAGTTTAGTTAATCTAGCTAAAAATTCCTCTGTAATTATTGTAGGTTCAATTGAGCTTAATCTTATTCTTTTTAAATTATCTATTTTATTAATTTCTTCTAGCAAGTCAATAAGACTTGTTCCATCTTTAAAATCTTTTCCATATGATGCCACATGAATTCCTGTTATTACAACTTCTTTTATTCCTTCTTCTACAATACTTTTAATTTCTTCAATTATATTTCCTATTTTTCTACTTCTTACTCTTCCTCTTGCATATGGAATTATACAGTATGAGCAAAACCTGTCACATCCATCTTGAACTTTTACAACTGCTCTTGTTTTTTCTGTATATGTAACTTTTCCAAAATCTAAAAATTCTTTTTGATGCATTACATCTGAAATATTTTCTACATTTTTATTATTATTAATATATTCTTCTATATATTTCACAATATTATTTTTTTCGTTAGTTCCTAAAACTAAATCTATTTCTGGAATATCTTTTTCAATTTCATTTTTTGCTATTTGTGCATAGCATCCAACTGCAACTATAATAGCATTATTATTTAAATGTTTTGCTCTTCTTATCATTTGTCTAGATTTTTTGTCTGACATATTTGTTACTGTACATGTATTTATTATATAAATGTCTGCTTTTTCTTCAAAATCTATTGCTTCATACCCTGCTTCTACAAATTTTTGAAGCATTGCATTTGTTTCGTACTGGTTGACTTTACAACCGCAAAGTATAGAAAGCTACTGTTTTTTTATTTAAATTTTCCATATTTTTCTGCCTTTCATATATAAACAACACATTAAAAAATGTGTTGCTTAAAAATTATTTTTTTCTTCCATCTAATACATCTAAATTGTCTAGTGCTTTGCCCGTTCCCAATGCTACACATGATATAGCATCTTGTGCAATCATTACATTAATTCCTATTTTTTCTTTTAATAATTGGTCTAGTCCATTTAAAAGACTTCCTCCACCTGTCATGTAAATTCCTTTATCGCTAATATCTGCGGCAAGCTCTGGCGGTGTTTTTTCAAGTACAGAATGAACAGCATCTACAATTAGTCTTCCAGGTTCTTCTAAAGCTTCCATCATTTCACTTGAACGAACAGTAATCGTTTTTGGAAGTCCATCTCTTAAATCTCTTCCTCGTACATCCATTTCAACATCTTGAATTCTTGGGTAAACACAGCCTATGTTCATTTTTAATTCTTCTGCTGTTCTTTCTCCAATTATAATATTATGTTTTTTCTTAATATACTTAATAATATATTCATCAAATTTATCTCCTGCAACTTTTAAAGAAGTACTAACAACAGATCCACCAAGTGAAATAACTGCAATATCTGTTGTTCCTCCTCCAATATCTACAATCATATTTCCACAAGGCTTAGATATATCAATACCAGCACCAATAGCAGCTGCAATAGGTTCTTCTATTAAATATACTTTTCTTGCTCCTGCTTGTGAAGCTGCATCTATAACAGCTTTTTTCTCAACCTCTGTAACTTGTGAAGGAATACATATCATAATTCTAGGAGAAAAAATAAACTTTCCACATATTTTATTAATAAAATTTTTAAGCATTTTCTCTGTAACAGTATAATTAGAAATAACACCATCTCTTAATGGTCTTGTAGCAACAATAGAACCAGGAGTTCTACCAAGCATTCTCCTTGCTTCTTCTCCAACTGCTAAAACTTCACCAGTATTGCTATTAACAGCTACAACAGAAGGTTCTCTTAAAACAATCCCCTTACCTTTCACATATGCAATAACAGTAGCAGTACCTAAATCAATTCCAATATCTTGACCAAAACGAAACATTATATCTACTCCTTTTTGTATTCTCTCATTATTGTTACAAATTTGTTACAATTATATTACACTTTTTTAAAATTTTCAATATTTTTTATGGCTTTTATGTGAAAATAATAAAGACATATAAATCCAATATTTATATGTCTCTTTAAATTATTAATTTTTACTTAAATTATAACACATAATATAAAACAATTAATGCTCCAACAATTCCAATTGCTAAATAGCCTTTGCTTACCATATCAAGCTGTACATCTGATAAAGCTTCAACTTCATTTGTAGTTGATATTTCATATGTAGCAATATTGCTAAGTTCAAAACTAACTTTAAAATCTTTTGTTTGTCCAGCTTTAACTGTACTTAAATCTATATATTTTCTTCCTAAGCAATGACCATATTTACTATAAAAATCAAACTGTAAATATTGTTCAGGACTTTGTGCAGCCTCATCTAGCTTAATTGTTCCTTCTACATATCCACTCATATTCGTAGCTTTTGCAGCATTTACCTGTGTTACATAGCTTCCTGTTTCATTTTTAGTACATGAAATTTCTCTATAATTATTTGTTAATGCTAAACTTATTAACACATCTGTTAAAATATAAAATGCTATAAAAAGTATTAAATATTTTAAGAAAGTTTTCATTCTATTCATACAATAATATCCCCCTAATTAGTCCATCTCCTAATATTATACAACAGTCTACATAAAATGTAAATAGTTTATGCTTTCTTAAAATTCATAATAATAATACCAACAATAATTATAATAGCACCAATAATAGATTGTGCAGACATATTCTCTTTAAATACAAGTGCAGAGGCAACTAATGTTAAAATTTGCACAATACCTGTAACAATTGGATAAATATAGCTTAAATCAAACATAATAACAACTCTTGTAAAAAGTAAAAAGCTACATAAATAACAAATAAATCCAATTCCACTAATAATACTCATTCCCAAAGTAACAGTACCATCCTTAACCTCCAAAGACCCAGGATTTCCCCCAAGCTTCATAAAAACAAGCCCTGCCACTGTTAAACATAAATAAACACCAATCAAAACATACTGCATAATTCTCCTCCTATTACTAACACTACTTACTACATTTGCTCCCATATATCACTACCACCTCTTGGCTTTATATCGTAATTTAGATTATATGATAATGTGGAGATTTAGTCAATAGCGAATAATAAATTGGCTCTACCTTGTGCCAATTTATTATTCGCTATTTGTTGCTAGTCTGAAAGGTGTATAGCTATCTACATTTTATACATTACTATTTTCTTTCAGGGTAATAAAAAAGCTAATTCTAAATCCGTACACTATAATACGTATAATCTTCACCGTAAAAGCTACGACCAGCAGCGGGGAAATAATCTCCATACATATTATAATTACCTCCTCTATTTGCTCTAATATTTCCAGTTGAATACTTTTCTTGATTCCATTCCCATGCATTTCCTGCTACATCATATATGTTATTTGCTTTCCAGTATTCACTTGTTCCTGTCTTTTGTACGCTAGTTTCAGCATTGTAATTACCCCAATTGTTACTGTTAATTTCTATGTCTGCTATTTCCATTGTTTTTGTCTCTGCAGCATCAGATGATAATATTTCTGCTTTCCCTATTAGCCAGTTTAATACACTATCCCATTCTATTCCATACATTAGATGTTTTGTTATATTAATTTCTTCACTTTCACATGCTCCTTTTGCTGTTTGATAATTAAGACTTGTCCATGGCAAAATATTACGCTTAGTTTGTGCAATACTGTTTTCATTTCTCTTACTGGCTTCGTATCTTCCAATATAGAATCCCTTATAGTATTGTATACTTGTTATCATATTTTTATATTCCTGTTGATCACTATCATCCCAATATTTATTTGTTTCAGATGTTATTGATAATGGATGTGTTCCGGCTGAATGATAACTCGCATCATAATATGGTCCATTCCATGAAATTCTTTTAAAATCGTTTTCTAAATTTGGTATAGATACCCATACGTATTCATTAAAATCTGGTACTGCTCCAGTAATTTGACCATTATCATATGTTATGGCATTGTCTACTATTACTATTCCTTGGTTTATTTGTTCGGCTGTTATACTATGCCACTGGTCAGCCGGCATTATTTCTTTTACACTTCCATCTTGTCCTGGTAAACTGTATGTTGAGTTGCTTCCATTTAATATCGCTGGTGCAAATCCTTTTGGTATTACTATTTGTACATTTTCTTCATCTGTTGTTATTGTTGTATTTTCTATAGCTAATCCGTTTTCGTCTACCTCTGGTATATCTATTGGTTCTGGCGGAATAGCTCCATTTCCTCCTTCTAAGTAGTTTTGAAAGTATTTTTCTATTTCATTTAATAGTTGTTGTTCACTTTCTACGCTATTATTATACTTTCCTACTGCATTTTCAGCATTTCCTATTATATTACCTTGCCCTGTTAAAGTGGTTAGTGCTACTCCTGCTAGTATTAATAGCACTATTATTGTTATTATTAATGCTATTAATGTTATTCCGATGTTTTTCTTTTACTCTCGTTATAAATTTTGTTTTTAATTTCTTTTCTGTCATTATCTTCATACCTCATTTCTTTTGTTTTCTATTTTTACTATCTTATCATATTATCTTCAAAAACTACTAACCTTATACGGCTATTTATGAAATTTAATGAATAATAAATAGTGAATAATTTTATTTTATAGAGTAGCCGAGAAAGGTCGTGGATAAAAATTTATGGAGCGACGAATGTAGCCGGAGTGGTCGTACAAACTCTTATTAACATTAAATGAGGATGCGTTCTTTCGAGAGGCTCGTTTGATGTTCTATTAGAGTTTGTAGAGCGCGCAGGTGTGCCGAGGAACGTAATAAATTTTTATCCACGACCTTTCTCGGCGGCTACAACCAAAGCCACTCACTCATTCACACGCTAAGCAAAACAAAAAAACACATAAACCTAGCTCCCCAGCTAAGTTCATATGTCTTACAATCTATATATTTCTCCTATTTAATTTCTCTAACAAACTACCTGTGTGTGTGTGTGTGTACTCCTATGCGGGTTTTAGCGTTTTTGTTCATATTCTTATGCTCTCCTTCTTTTGTTCTATCTAATGTAAACATTATATACAAAAACTTTCCCTTTGTCTACACTTTTCTCAAAATATAAATCTATCTTAATGTGTACCCATTTAAAATATAATATATGAAATAAAACAGAAAAAAGCATTGCAAATGCAATGCTTTGAATTTTCTATTTTTATTATTCTGCTGATTCAGCTTCTGGAGCATCATAAGCTTCTAATATAGCTTTTTGAATTTTCTCCCTTGTTTCAGCGTTGATTGGATGAGCTATATCTTTGAATTCTCCGTTTGGAGTTTTTCTGCTAGGCATAGCTATGAATAATCCATTTTGACTTTCGATAACTTTTATGTCGTGAATTACGAATTCATTATCGAATGTTACAGAAGCAACAGCTTTCATTCTGTTTTCTGAATTTACTTTTCTTAAACGTACGTCTGTTATTTGCATTTGTGCACCGCCTTCCAATGTTTTAAAAAATATTTTGTACACTTTATTTATGTACGATTATATTATTCGCCAAAAAAAACGTTTTTCCTTCTATTTTTTTATAATTAACCATTTTTTTATTTTTGCATACTATATTTTGATGATTAAACATAAAAAAAAACTTCTATGATTTATTTTTTTATTTGCTATAATTACACATTTAATATAGCGAAAAGTATTGAAATTATTTACTTTTGAATGTATAATATGAATAATTGTATTTAAAGGGGTGCTTTATTTTATGGAAAACTTTAATCTTAATAATTACAAACATATACATATGATTGGAATAGGTGGAATTAGTATGAGCGGAATTGCTGAAATCTTGCTTAATTCTAACTTTATAGTAACAGGTTCAGATGTTACTCAAAGTGAAATAACAGATAAGTTGATTCGGCAATGGCATTAAAGTTACAATTGGTCATGATTTAATAAATGCTAAAAAAGCTAATTTAGTTGTATATAGTGCAGCTGTTAAACCTAATGACCCAGAGCTTGTAGAAGCTAGAAAATATAGAGTTCCTACAATTGAAAGAGGAGATTTTTTAGGAGAAATAACCAAACTTTATAAAGACACAATTTGCATTTCAGGTACACATGGAAAAACAACTACAACATCTATGGTGGCACTTAGTTTTTTAGAAGCACAAAAAGACCCTACAATTCAAGTTGGTGCTATTCTTAAAAATATAGATGGAAATTATAGAGTTGGTAATAGTGATTATTTAATAATAGAAGCATGTGAATATGTTGAAAGTTTTTTAAAGTTTTTCCCAAAATCAGAAATAATATTAAATATAGATAATGATCATTTAGATTATTTTAAAAACTTTGAAAATATTAAAAACGCTTTTATAAAATATGTAAAAAAATTACCAGACGATGGGCTTTTAGTTTTAAATGGTGATGATGAAAACTGTTTAGATTTAGCCCAATATACTTCTGCAAAAACAATTACATATGGAATTAATAATATAAATACAGATTATACTGCAAAAAATTTAGTTTGTGATGCAAAAGGTTGCTATCAATTTGAAGCTTATAAAAACAATAATTTTTATGGAATATTTAAATTAAATGTGCCAGGAACACATAATATATTAAATGCACTATCTTGTATTGCACTTTGTGATAATTATGGAATAAGTAGTGAAAATATAAAAAATGCATTGTTTAGTTTTACAGGTGCAGACAGAAGATTTGACTATGTTGGTTCATACAATGGTTTTGATGTATATGATGATTATGCTCATCATCCAACTGAAATACAGGCACTTGCAAAAGCTGTAAAAAATACAGCCCATAATAAATCTTGGGCAATATTTCAATCTCATACATATAGTAGAACAAAACTATTGTTAGATGATTTTGCAGATGCCCTACTTGATTTTGATAATGTTATAATTACAGATATTTATGCAGCTCGTGAAACTAATCAATCTGGAATAACACCACAAGACTTAGTAAGCAAATTAAATGAACTGGGAAAACAAGCAATTTATATAGGTCCATTTGAAGATATTGCAAAATATATTAAAGAAAATGCAAAAGAAAATGATATTGTTCTAACAGTAGGTGCTGGTACTATTACTAAACTAGGTAATATGATAATAGGAAAATAATATAATGAGGGATACTTTTAAGTTTCCCTCATTTGTTTTACCATCATGTCTGCAAATACAGCATATCCTTTTGTTGGATCAGATACTAGAACATGTGTTAAACATCCTATTAGCTTTCCATTTTGAATAATTGGACTCCCACTCATTCCCTGAATTATTCCTCCTGTTTTTTCTAATAGTTTCTTGTCTGTAACTTTTACTACCATACTTTTATTATCTATATTATTATTTGTATAAATTTTTTGTATTTCTACTTCATATTCTTCTTTTTTGTTATTTTCTAACATACAAATTACAGTAGCTTTACCTGGTTTAATTTCTTCTCTTAAAGCAATTTTTACTGCATCTTTGTATGAGACATTTAATACTGATGTATTATTTATAGTTCCATAAATTCCAAGTGCTGTATTTTTTGCAATGCTTCCAATTGTAGTTTGTCCAATTAAACTTCCTCTTATTTCCCCTGGCAAGCCTTTTTCCCCTTTTTCAATAGAAACAATATTTGCTGTTGTAATTTCTCCATTTGCAATACTTATTAATTCTTTAGTATCTATATCCAATATTCCATGTCCGCAGTGCTGCAAATTTTTTACTTTCAGGGTCATAAAAAGAAATTGTTCCAATTCCTGCTGCTGTATCTCTTACCCATAATCCTAATTTATATTCTGTTTCAGAGGTCTTTATAGGTGTAATATTATCATTTAGAATTTCTTCATCTCTTACATATTTTATATTTACATCATTTCCATTTGATAAATTAACTGTTTTTATTAAATCATTTGTGCTTGTTATTGGGGTTCCATTAACCTCAATTATCATATCCCCTTCTTTTATTTCTGTATTTTCATATGGTTTTGTTTTAATATTATTTATATCCTTAATTTCAGACATTCCTACTACTAAAACTCCATTAGTATGAAGTTTTAGACCTACAGTAGATCCTATTGGTATGATTTTGGTTTTTGGAATTACATTTGCTTCTACTGTTTTTAGAGTAATACTATTAAGAAGAGTTACTTCATAATTTTCTTTTTTAGCATACTCAATATCGTCTGTGCTTAAATCACTTGAAGCTTGCATACTTTCTTGTTTTTTTATAGATACTCCAAGTATGCTTGGAAAATTAAAATTTTCTCCTTCAAATAAAATTACACTTTCAGGTATAGCATTTATGTTTGTTACATATGCTAATAGTATACATAATATTATTACAAAAAAATAATACTTGATTTTTTTCATAATTGGTCTCCTTTTGATATATGATAACCAATTTTTAAAATTTTAAAAGGAATTTATTTATAAGATAAAATAGCACAATTAGCTATTTTTACTAATTGTGCTATTTTTTTAATTAGAATCTTCTGTATCTGTTCTAAAATATGAATTTGTTTTATAGAAGTTAAATTTTTCTCTTGCCATTGTTGTGTAAAATGCTTTTAATTTATTTGGTGATGCACGCCAATCCACATCATTATCTGGTGATGAATTTACTATACAATAGTAACAAGCAAGTTCATCATGCATAAAGTAATAATATGTTGAATCTTTATATGTTATTCTATTGGTTTCTTCATCTATTGATTCAATTTCTTCTTTTTCAAAAGACATTCTATCAAAATCACTGTTTTTATAGCCTACAATAGATTCATTATCTACTAAATATTTACAATTTATTTTATGATAATTTCCGTCTCCACCTTCTGTATTTATAAAATATAGTGATTCTGCTGGAACATATTCTTTATTTTTGGTGCTAGTAACAATACAGTAATCATTAAATACTTTTGTTCCGACTTGAATTCCTTGCATGAATGTAATTAGGCATACATTTGTAAGTACTTGATCCCATTCATCTTCTGTAAGAACTGGCATTTGGAAGTTTGCAACAGTTCCCAATGCTTCTGAGTTTTGGTTGTAGCTTGCAATTGCTTGGCTTAAATTATCTTGTATAGAAGCTTTTATAACTTCTCTTTTGTGGTCTGTAAATAATGAGTCTTCACTTTCTGGATCGTTTTGTGTGCTTATTCTAAAAATGTATTCATTTTTAAACTCTTCATATTTTGTTCCATCTGGTTTTATTGCATCACTAGCTTTTAAATTTACTAAATTTTTGTTAACCCAATCTGTAAATTCTAATGATGTATCATAATATTGTTTTGCACTATCTGCTGGTATATAGTAAGAATCTGTTGATGGATCAACATAAAATCCTGTACTATATTCTCCTGTTTTATATTGTTCTTGTATTACTCCACCTATCATATAATTTGGATTATAATAACTTTTTAATAATCCTGTTTTTGATTTTATTAGTTCTTCTGTTACATTTAATTTACTTGGGTCTGCTCTTAATGCTCCTGCTTCCATATTTATACTTAATTGTGTTGGGTCTTTAAATAATGTTGTATCTGTTAAATATTGTCCATTATCTAATCTATCTGTTTGCATAAGTGGACTTGTTACATACATATCTGCAATTTCTATATCATATGTTGCTACATCATTTACTGAGCTTTTATTGTCTCTATCTGTATAAGTTATTGTGGTCACCGGAAGTCTTCTTTCTAATACCTCGTTTTCGTTTACTTCTTGTCTATTTGCTACCAAATATCCTGCTTTTGTAACATATCCCTCACTTCCAACTCTTCCAGTTATTACTACATAATTGTCTAATGAATAATTAACTACTATATCTATGTCTTGTTCTTCATTTATATATCTTGCTGTGTAATAAATATATGGTTTTAAAACATGTTCGTATGTTTTTCTTTGGTTTCCATCTTCGTCTGTTACATAACTTACAGCTGGTGAATATATATAATATCCGTCATAAAATGTAAATACTATTGCTGGTATATATGGCTTTAGTGTATTTTCTGTTGCTCCACTTATTCCCATGTTTCCAGCTAAGTTTGTCATAAATGTTTGTATTACCGCTGAAATATCTCTTCGCATTGAATCTGAAACTGTTGAATAAGTGTTATGAACTGTATTTAATTGAAATGCAACAACTGCATCATATGTAGCATTTTTAAGTTGTGTTTTATACATTGTTTGAAGTGATAATGTATCTATTTGGATTTGCGTATATGCTGACAATATTAGAGTTATTGGTACAACTATAATTACAAGAATTATAGACAATGTTTGTAAATTCATATTATTTTTCACCTACTGTTTTCATGTGTTTTTTATTAAAAAAAGGCGTAATTTGGTATGATTTATAAAATGCTTCTACCTTATTTACGCCCTATACATTTTAATTTCCATTACTTTTTACCATAGCAGCATGTTTTGCAGCTATTTGATATGTATCTTTTCCAGATACTGTATAGAAGAAGTTTCTAAGCATTTGAGATATAGTTGTATTTGTATTTTTTACACTAACAGTTACAATATCTCCTTCTTTTAATATGTATTTATCATTTGAATACAAAACATCCTCTATTTGTGATGTATATACAGAATAATATATATTTTCACCTATTTTATCCTGTACAGCCCAAGTCGTTTTCTTTCCTGGGTTTTCATCTAATACTTTTACTTCCATTTCTACATCATAGCTATTTCCTGTTGCAGCTAATGATTGCATAAATGCATCATAATCTTCTACTGTAATTTTTCCAATAGTGCTAATGTTATCTACAAATTCTACTGTTGCAGTATAAACTCCTAGTTGAGCTATATCATCATTTCTTTCAGATATAGACATAAGTGGAAACACAAACATTAGAATTGCAGCTAGGAATATAGCAATAATTGTAATTAAAGAATCTCCCACATAAATCACCTCAATATTTAATTATCCTATTAGTTGGTAAGTTATTTCTATTTTTGTATTTCCCTTAACTATTTCTAGTGTTTCATTTTCTGGTATTTCATCTTCTACGTAAACAACTTCCCCATCTTCATTTATTGTAATTTCTTTTCCGCTGTATCTATATTCTCTAAATGTTTCTTTAAATCTTTTTCCTTTTACGTAATCTAATAGTCCTTCTTGGATTTGTGCCTTATATTCCACGCCATTAATAATACCTTTGCCACCTGCAACTTCTATATCTACTCTTAATTTTGTATCAACATTTGCATTACCAAGCCATGGTGCAGATCTATAGTCATTATTGTAGTCTTTAATTTCTTGTTCCAAATTAAATGTACAAAGCTCCCTTCCAGTTGCATCTAATATTATAATATTAAAGTTTTCTTTATAATAACGATACAAAGTGGGAATAATTGTTTCTCCTGAAACAATTCTTCCCTCTGGAATTCTATCACTTGATGTATATTCGTAAAAATTTGTTTTATCTGCCATGTAAAAAACTTCATCTGATACTTCTTTTGCTTGGCTAAATACTCTCATTGTAATTGTTAATGCTATTACGAATACTAGGACTGCAAATGCAATTTTTAAAGCATCAATCGCATTATCCATTTTTCATCATTCCTTAATTTATTATGTATTAGAACTTCCGCCATCTGCTGATGTTATTGTTACAGTTGTAATTAAACCTGAATTGTTTGTATCATATCCTAATGTAACATTATAGTTTTTACCACTAACAAGTGCAGTTCTTGCGTTTCTTAATTCTTCTGCTGTTGTTCCACCTGTTCCGTCAACTGTTGCTGTTACTATTTTATAATCATTTACCCCTAAATTAGTTGCATTTAATGTAATTATATCTGAAATTAATTGTTTTAATTGGCTTCCCTTTTTTGTTCCTTCATATGGTAAGAATGTATTATTAAATTGGTCTATTGCATATTTGTCCATTCCACTTAATGATTCATTTAGCATGTCATTGCTACTACTAAATATCATCATACCTACTCCTATAATCATTATTGCAATTAATACAGCACCTGCTATCATCAATGCTTTTGTTGCGTTCTCCATAAATTTTTCCTCCTTAGAATTTGAATTTTTTTATTTTTATTTTTAGCTTTATGCTAAAACTTTAATAACTATTTTATATTACTTCAAAATATACTTCACTTACCATTCCTGTTTCTTTATGATAATTTATTTTTGTACATTTGAAGTCTTCTATATTAAAATTTTTAACAAACTCTGTCATTCCAACTTCAAATATTCTTTCCATTGGAAAATTATCTCCATCTTGAACTAGTTTTACATATAGCTTTATTGAGTTTGTATTATTATTTATGTAATAACCTTTTTCATCTTTTTCTACATTATTTTTTTTGTTATCATCCATTGCTTTATTTATTAATGTAGCCACATCTGTTCCATATAATACTTGTCCATTTAAGTATTTTTCATATTGTCCATTATAATTTGCAAGTTCTCTTTGTTTTTGTACATTTTGTGCTACTGCAAATACTATTATTAAGATAACTATTATTAATAATATTAAAATTATTAATGTTTGTTTTTTCATAGTAAATACTCCTAAGTATATTATAATATTTTTTGACGAATTTTGCAATCTTTATTAAATTTTTTCAAAGGTAATTTTTGTAACTGTTCCTGTTCCTTCATTATATTCCACAGACTTACACATGTACTGCTGAAATTGTGTTCTATCCTCATTTCCTTGATCATCTATTACAAATGTATTATCTTGCATATATTGTATTAATTCTTCATCTGTTTGCTCTTCTAATGCTTTTCTTTCACATACAACTGAAATATAAATTGAGTCACCTTTTACTAAACCATTTTTGGTATTATAATCTTTTGCAAAATGTGTCATCGTAATTATTGATTGTATATCTACTGGTTCTGATGTGTATTTTTCAAAATTATTATTAAAGGCTTGTAAGGAAGTTGTAGATAAACTGTCGTCATACGATTTAGCTAAGTCCGCTGCACCATTGAATGCAACTACTAGTACAGATAATAATAATATTCCTATTAAAACTCCACCAGCCATCATTAAGGCATTTGATGCATTCTCCATATTCCTTAATCCTTTCTATTTTATTCTATTGAATCCATTGCAGATTGATTTACATCTAACTCTGCAAAACTCATGTAATTCACTCTTGCATCTGAGTTATATCTTAAATCAGTACATCTAAAATATTTTCTTTTTAAAATTTTTAGTGTTTCCTCATTTCCAACTAATTGTTTATATTCTTCTGATGTTTCATTATATACGCCAGGATAAACAGTTATTATACTACCATTTTCTTGTGGTACTTCTATTTCTGCTGCTAATTCAATTTCAATTCGAATTTGATATTGTTCATCCCCACTATATCTTAAATTATTATCAACTGCTTTATTAATTACGCTAATTACTTCTGTGCCTCTCATTAAAGGTTTATCATATGATTCATATGCTCTGTTAAATTCTGCTGTTTGCTGTGCTTTTAGAGCTTGTTCATCTTGTTCTGATGTTTCGGAAATATTATCTATTAGTAGATATATTAGTGCTATAACCATTATGGCAATTAGCACTCCTGCTGCCATTGTTAAGGCTTTTGTTGCATTCTCCATATTCTACCTCCTACTACATCATTGTTGACATTGAATTAAATGAATTTGTCATATTTAGAAGTCCTATTAATACAAGTGGTACTATTAAGTATCCTACAAATAGTGCAATCATTGGTGCAAATCCAATTGCTTTTCCTATTCTTCCTTTTTTTGCTATTAATCTTTCATTTGCATCTTTTCTTTTTTCTTGATAATATGCCCTTTCTGTATCTAACTCATCAAATGCTTGTTCAATTGGTATTTTTTCAACTGCTGCTTGAAGACTTTCTACTATTCTTATTAATGGTACATATACAAGTTCATTTTTTAATTCTTCTAATGCTTCCCATGCACCACTTTCGTAGTTATTAACACATTTTGTTATTGGCTCTCTGAATATATTTGAATATCTTTCAAGCCATTCTAATATCATCTCTACATTTACCCTTTCTATTTTCATAAGCATTAGTATAATAGTCTGGAACTGCATTACTTCGTCTTCCATTTCCATTTGTCTCATTTGTTTTTGGAATTTTAGTAAAAATACTGGGCCTGAATATGCAATAGTTCCTACAACAAGTGCAATTAATAACTCAAACCATTGTAAATATTCTCCATGTACAGTTTTATATTTATTTAATATTCTTTCTGCTGCTACTTCTATTTGCTCTTCTGTTGCATCGTCATAATATCCTGAATATTTTACTTGTGTTGTAACAGTTTCTATTGTTACATTTTCTTCTGGTATACCTGCAAGTTTTTCAAGTATTTTATTATCTTCTTGTGTTTTTTGTTCAGCTTTTCTTTGGTCTGAATCCGACATGTCTCCTAAAATGTTATTGTCCGACGTTGGCTCAGTATACACAAATTGTACACTTATTACGTGTAATTGGAAACATAAAAATAGTGTTATAATAAATGAACCTATTGCAAATAATATTCTATTTACATATAACCATTCTATTTTGTTTTTAGATGCAGATTCTTTTAAAAGTCTTACCATTTTTCTGTAATCTGCTGAACCTTTTTTTGGTATAAATAAATCTACTATTTTTTTAATAAATTTATTTTTATATAATCTTGCTTGTATTGGATTTTCTAAATTCTTAGTTACATTAGTATTACTTCCGCTGTCTTTTACTTTTCTAATTAGTATATAGCACACAAATGTTAATATTATAATTGCCATTTGTGCCATCATTCCCCATTTTCCACTATAAAAGCTATCAGTAAATCCGAAATTAGATACTGCCCAATTTTTTAGTGGTTCTAGTCCTAATATTGGTATTGCAGATATTACAGATAAACTCTGAAATACATAATCTAGTTTATCTCTTTTTAATATCTCTAATTGCATCTCTTGTGTTATATTGTTCAAATTCTTTAAGTAAAGCGATGCTTTATCTACTTGTCTATCACCAAATTCTTTTGTTAAGTATGAAACCCCTGCAAATTCTTTTAAATAGCTATTTGGTGCAACATCATAATATCTTTCTAGTTCTGACTCTGGGTCATCTGATATTAGTATTTCATATATTTTTTCAGCTTGTCTTGAAATTTCTACTTCATCATCTTGTGCAACTTGATATATTGCTTCTTCAACCATGTTGTATTCATGATATGCATGTCTTATTTCTGCGAAAAAGTCTATTTGTTGTTTTAATAATTTATTGTCTATTTTGTCTACCATACCATCCATTACAGTTTCTATAAGGAATAGCTCAAATATTAATAGTATTGACATTAATAGTGTATTTTGATGCGTAAATATTATAACAAAAACTGTGAAAGGTATAGCTACAAGTAATGCTTTTGTTATACTTGCTGCTGTTTGTTTTCTTGTAACATACTCATCTTCTATATTTATTATTTCAAGTCTTCTTCTTAGCTTCATTACATATCTTTTTAAGAATGGTACTCTAATATAAATTAAGTACAATCTTTGATACATAATTTCCATTGAGAATGTTTTTTCTTTGGTTCCTTGCCTTAGTTGTCTTAATTGTTTCATCTCTTTGGTATTAGTCTTTTTTGCAATTATAAGATATGCAATAACTACTAATAGCAATAATCCACCAGCAGCAGCCATCAAGTATAATATCATATCATTCATTTGAGATTTGCTACCTCCTTATCCTTTGGATGTTAATTTGTTTTTTTAGCTCTTCCTCTTCTTTTCTTTGGTGCTTCTTCTTGGTCTTCATCATTCCATTTTTTTGGTTTTATTCCCCAGTTATCTTCTAGGAATTTATCAAAAGCTTCTACATCTGATTCATCCATGTTGTTTCTCATTTCTTGTATATTTCTATCAGATATTTTATTTGTTAATACATATGTTCCATCATGATATTCTAATATATTTTGGTATTTAAATAATTCTCTATTTGTTGATTTTGTAAAGTAGTAAGTTGCATTATCCATGAACTTATCTATCTTACCTTCTAGTGTTTTTTCTTTTCTATGGTTGAATGTATATTCGTTCTTTTCTTCTACTGGTATACATTCTGTTACTCTTTCTATGTATCTTCTTCCACGGAAGTCTTTTACTAAGTGAATATCAAAGTTTAATACTTGTACAACTTGTTCTTCTGCTGTTTTTTCATCTTTGAACACACCTGCTCTTAGCATTGAGTTACGTAGTGCTGTAACTAAGTCTGGAAATGTTTTAGCGTGGTGTGTAAATAATGTAAATTTAGATGCAACCTGCGCAGATTGAATCATCCATGATGCTACGGGGTCTGTTGCAACCTCTCCGGATTATATTAACAGAACCGTCAGTTTTCTTTTGAACGTCCAAACAGTCTTGTCCAGATACTGTTTCTGTTTCACGCATTGATAAGATGTTTCTTGTTGGGTATATCTTTCTTAAGTGAAGCTCGAATGCAGTTTCTGTGATACGTAGGTTCATTGTTTCATATATGTTTTCTATCATAGCCATTAGCATTGTTGTTTTTCCGGCAACCTTGCTCACCAGTAAGTGATATAATTCTTGCTCCCTTTACTAAGTATTTTAATAAGTCTATTGCTTGATCTTTTCCTGGGAATCTAATTATTTGTTCTAGTGTAGCACGTTTTACGTCGAATTTTCTTACGAAAAATGCCCATGTTTCTGACATACTTGGTCTAACAACAACAACACGAGAACCATCTTTCATTTCATTAATTTTATAACCATTTGTGTCTGATAATTGTCCTGGGTTATTGTATTTATAAATATTTTGACATACTCTTTTTAATTCTGATTCTGTTCCAAATGATAAAAATGCTAAACGTATTGATTTACCATGAAACATTATCCAAATACTATCACATGCACGTGGTACTTTGTGCTCTGTAATTTGGTCTAAATAATCTGAATCTGTTTGTGCAACTTGGCTTAAGAATGATTCTGGAAGACCAGATACACCACCAGACACACCATCTATGTTCATATCTCTTATTTCATCTATGCTGCTAAATCCTTTGTAGTGTTGATATATTCTTTGACATAATACATTTAATTTATCTGAAAAAGATAAAACTAATTTTTCTTTTTCATATATATCTGATATTTCATCACTTGTTATTACATATGAAGGTTTTGTTTCTCCTGCTACATATTTTAATGCATCTAACTCATATTTATTAATTAGTTCACTTAATGCTTCATATCCAAACTCTTTTTTATACATATATATTAATATATCGAATTTGTCCTGTGGTGTTAAAAGAGATGGTATATCAAAATGAATCGCTCTTGAAATATTTGTTTCGTCTACTCCGTATTCTTTTGATAGTAAGTCATAAATTAATTCTTTTACATACTTCTTATCGTTTATATCTCCATATGTACAACCTTTTAAAGCTTTCTTTAATTCATATTTTTTACTTTTTCTTCTTTTTAATTCTTCTTCTGATAACCCTATATCATATAAATTGATTTTTGTTATTTCATCTAGTCTCTTTTTAACAAATTCAATCATCTTTTCTATTGTATATGTTTTATCATCTACATCTATTTCTGAGTCATCTTGTTTTTCTTTTTCTTTTTTACTACGTAAAAAATAGAAAACTGCGCCTATTGCTAGTATTATAACTAGTAGCATTAGTACTATATTAGTAGCATCCATAGGTATTGCTCCTCCTTCTTTCTTGTTACATCTTCATTCGTAATTCTTGTAATTTATAGTCTATATTTTCAGTAACTTTTCTTACTTCTTTTATAAAAGATGCATTCCTATCAGATTCATCTATTGTTCTAAACCTTAAAAAGAAATCTGCAACTTTTCCTTCATTACAAGCCTCAAAGAAAAGTGTTGAATATGGTATTACGTTTATTTCTTCTTTTGTATTCATATATCTTGCTATATTTTTAGCAGTGTATTTAGAAAATCTGTCATATCTACCTATTAATAGCATATTATTATTTTTAGAGAATAATTTTTCTTTTTCTTTTATTCTCATAAAGTCATCAATTATTTTTGTTCTTTGTGTTAGATTAGTTATTACTAAATCTGAACTTATTAATATATTTCTTATAAATTCATTATCTAATCCTTTATTTATATCAACAAAAATTAAATCATAATATTGGTTAGCTGCTTGTAATATTTCTGGATAAATGTCTCTTAGTCTTTGGTATTCATCATAAGAGCTACTTTTAATAGACAAAAGCACATCTAATCTATCTTTAAAAACAATTTTTGTATAATTACTTATAAGCTCTGGTGTTGCTTTATTACTTTTTATTGCTTTTGCTAAGCCTTCAATTCCATTATCAAATTCAACAATTGAACCTGGTGGTGTTAAATCCATTAGTGTCTTTTTTGGTTTTTGTTTTTCCCAAAAACAGCTTTCTAATGTGTCATCATTATAATTTGTTGATAGAAGTAAAATTTTGTAGTTATGCTCTATTGCCATATTAGTTGCTATGGCAACTATTGATAATGTTTTTGCTGTCTCTTCTTTTCCATTACTCCAAAATGTTACAATAGCCATTTTTTACACTCCTTTTTCTGCAACTCTTAATGCTTTTTTAGCTTCTGAATAACTAGTTTCTGGTGATATATGTGTTACCATTGAAACAAGTCCTTCTTTATATTGTGCACTTAAATTTTTAAGTTTAATTTTTGATGCTCTTTGGTTCTCAATTATTATACTTTGATCCCCAAGTTCAAATGGAAAATATATTTTTTCCTTTTCCCATTCAACTTTATATTTTATTGACAAAAAATCCAAATATTCGTCATCTTCTTTTAGTATATTTTTAGAAAATAAAACTTTAGTCATTTTTATATTTTCTTTAAGACCACTTAGTATTTCTAATCCTCTTTTTAAAGAGAATAAATCAAATGATGTTACAAAAAAGTTTGCTGCTGCTTCAACCATATTAAAATCTTCAAAAGTTTCTGGTGAATCTATATCTACTAGAGCATAATCGTATTGTAATTCTTCGCCTTCTTGTAGTCCTAAATAGTCTTTCATTTCTTGCATTTTTTTAAATCCAACTGCTACATCTATTGTTTCATATTCAGTAAGATATGTTCTTGTTGGGTTTATAACTGGGACAACATATTTAGCCTTTTGTGTCATTGTTGTATCTATAACTATAACACTTTTCCCTAGTATGCTTAATATTTTAGCTATATATAATATAAAATCTGTTTTATCATATGCTCCTATGAGTCCTATCTTCTTCATATTTTCCTCCTAATATATTAAAAGTCTGTTCCGCCTAATGTTTCAATATATCTGTTTCTTTCCTCTTGTGCTGTTTTTATTTGTGCATCAAAGTTTTCTTGTACTTTTTCTGTATAATCTTCCATATTAGGACTTATAACATTATTAATTTGATTTCTATTTTCTCCAACATATCTAGCATATAATGCATTTTTTGCATCTACTGTTATATTTGAGTTTGTATCAATTAAATCTAATACTTCTTTGCTTACTGTATATGTAGGTACAGATGCATTTTGAATTCCTGGATCTACGTATTTTGTGGCATATAGCAAGCTTCCTTCTGTTATATATGATTCTACTATCGCATTACTCATTGTTAATATTTCTTCTTCTGAAAGTTTTACAAATATTGTAGTTTCAGTAGATTGAATTACTCTTTTTTTAGAGATAACTATATAGTCTTGTCCGTTTGGGAAAACTAATCTTATATCTACATAGTCATTTGTTTCTAAGTCTGCTGGTAATGAAAGCATGTTAAGTTCTTGAATTCTAAGCGAATCTTGAACAGATTCATCTGATTCAACTATCATAGACTGTGTTAAGATTGTTCCTTGTCCTAAGTCTATTTTAGCTACTGTATTTTCTGTTAAATTAGCTGCTGTTGCTATTTCAGAAGTTGATAAATTAGTTACAACTGTTTGTGCCACTAAATCTGCTGATGTAATTGGTTGACCAGATTTTATATTGCTTTTTACTGCATATACAGTTTTTGAAGCTGCTGCTGTTTGCTCTTGCTCATTTTTCATATTCATTATTTGCATGAATAATATACCTACTACTATTGCTGCTATTACTAGCATTAATAACATTCCTAATAAAAAAGATTGTCTTGCTTTTCTTTGCATTGGATTAACTGCCATTTTAAATTCCTCCTTAGAATTTACATATTTAATTATACAATTTTATTTAATTATACAACAATTTTAGACTATAAACAACAAATATTACAAATGTAATATAAATGTAATATAAAAGTAACATTGATGTTTTTTTGCAAAATTTAAAAACGCCAAAGTTACCTTGTAGAGTTACTTTTGGCGTTTTTATTGATTCAAACAATATTTTTCTATAGCTTCTGCTACACCATTGTTATTGTTTGTTTCTACTATAATATCTCCAATTTCTTTTATATATGGAGCACTATTGCCCATTACAATTCCTAGTCCAGATTTTTGTATCATTTCTTTATCATTAATATTATCTCCTATACATGCAATTTCTTTTATATTTACATTTAGTTTTTCTGCTAATTTAATTAAAGCATTCCATTTATTAACATTTTTAGAAGTCACTTCTGTATAATAATATTGCACATTCATTTCTCCTTTTTCAGTTTTTATAGTTTTATTAGACATATGTGCAACATCCAATACTTCAATATTTTTTATGTTTCTTAGTTTATTTATAATTCCATTAAAAATAGTTTTGTTATTATCACATATTGTAATTTTTGCAAATTTATCTGTTTTACTGTTTTTAATATATTCATATATATTTTGTGTTATATTTATATTTGTCCTTTTGTTTATCTCTTTTGTACTATTTTCACTGTTATATACTAAAACATTATAATTTAAAGCTTTAGTTAAAATTGAATTTTCAGTAAATATGCTATAATATATACTGTTTTCTTCACAGAATTCTATTAATTTTAATGTTGTTTCTTTGCTCATATAATTGTCATATAATATTTTTTTATTTTTTATATCATAAAGTTCTGCTCCATTTCCAGATATAAGATAATTATCTGCACCTATATCTAAGCTAATTGTTTGAACTGAACTTGTTATTCTTCCTGAGCATAGTACTATTTCTAGTCCTTTTTCTTTTGCTAATTTAATAGCATTCCTATTTTCAGAAGATATATCTCCTTTTGAATTCAAAAGTGTTCCATCTAAATCTATGGCTATTATTTTATACATGTAATTCTCCCTTTAATATTTTTTTATTATTATATCATTGAGATAATGCTTGTCAAGATTTTTATTAGTCAAAAAACGACACATCTTAAAAAAGATGTGTCGTTTTATAATTTTCTGCAAAATTAACTATCTACCAATCATTTGGTTTTCAGCCTGTTGAATCATTTTTCTTACCATGTTTCCACCTATTTTACCAGCATCTCTTGCAGATATATCTCCATTGTAACCATTTTTTAAGTTAACTCCTACTTCGCTAGCTACTTCATATTTAAATTTATCTAATGAATCCATAGCTTCTGGAACTAATTTTCTGTTTGAATTTCTGTTTGCCATTTGTACATTCACCTCCTGGATAATTGCTATTATATATATTGAAAAAACTTTACTATGTCTTTTCTAATATATATATTGTGCACTTTGTTAATTTTTAAACTAGAAATTTTTTACAGTGATTTTTCTATAAAAAAATTAAAAAGGATATACTTTATTAGTACATCCTTCTTATTATTTTCTTTTTTTATAAAATTATGCCTCTGGCTCTAATAATCCAAAATTAACCTCATCTTTCAGTCTGAAAATAACATTTACTTTCCCTGTTTCAATGTTTACAAATGGCATAAATCTGTCTTTTCTTTCTTGTAATCTTAATTTTGCATCCTCTGGTGTCATAGGTTTTATTTCATAATATGAAACTTTTAAAATTTCGTCTTCAATTTTTTCTTGTTTTACAGCCATTCCTTCCATAGCTTTTTGTTTAATTGAGTCATCTTTATTTGCTCTTTCTTTTCTTGTTTTTGCTTTTCTAATTTGTCTTTCTAATATGTCTATATCTTTGTCTATTGAAGCATATAAATCAGCGTGTTCTGTAACAGCTCTATATGTATCACCTTTAACAGTTACTTGCATTTCTGCTATTTGTACATTTTTTTCTACTCTTATTGTAACTAATGCATCAATATCTTCATCAAAGTACTTTTCAATTCTCTCCAATTTTTTTGCTACATAATCTTTTATTGCCTCTGTTGCTTTTAAATCTTTTCCTACTATTTTTATATCCATAGTAATTCTCCTTTCACTTTGTATTACACCCTTATTATATTATGATTTTTCAATATTGTAAAGTATTTTCATTAAAATGTCATCATACTTTTACATCTTCTTCCTATTTAAAATAAATCTTCCAATTTATATTCTTTTTCTAATTTTTCGTTAAAATAAATTTTAGCAACTATTTGTAATTCTTTTAAATCTGCTTCTGGCATATTGAATGAGTAAATTTTTTTAGATTCACTACAAACAATATATTGAAGCGCACATTTAGTATTTTCTGAAATATGAATAGAACTTGTATCTTGCTTGCTACAGTCTTTGCATAAAAATCCGTTTTGTTTAAAGCTAAAACTATCTATATTTTCTTTTGTTCCACAATTTGCACAGCATTGTACATTTGGCATATAGCCTATTATAGATAAAAGTTTTATTTTAAATATTGAAAGTACCAAATCTAAATTTTTATCTTTTTCTGAAATTACATATAATGTGTTTAAAAATAATTGTAAAATTCTATAACAATTTTGATTTTCATAAGCTAAATCGTTTATAATCTTTGTAATATGTACTGCATATTTAAGCTTGTCTAAATCTGTTCTTATATTATAAAACACTTCTATTGGCTCACAAGAATTTATATTATATGTGTCTCCTCCTTTATATAAAACATACTCTCCAAAGCATAAAAATTGTGTACCACCAAGGAGCAAACTTTTAGGTCTTCTTGCTCCTTTTGCAGCACATGATATTTTTCCCATTCCAGGAGTTAACATTGTAAGCATTTTATCAAAGTCGTCCATATTATTTTCCGCTAATATTATTCCCTTTGTTTTGATTGTCCCCATATTTTTCACCTAATAAAATATCATCTTCTATTTTCTTCATTTGGGTAAGTTCTAGAAATGTATCTATATTCCCTGTGTTTTTAAAGGTATTCCATGCAAGGTCTTTTAACATAACTATCATCTCCTTAATTTTAGCAATTTTACCTTTATTTTATCTTTTGTATTTTTTAAAAATAAATACTAGAAAATTTTAACTTAAATTACTTATACTTTTTATAATATTTTCTTTGTTTTGCCAGTCTTCTTGTACTTTAACCCATATATTCATATTTACTTTTATATCTAGCATTTTTTCTATTTTTTGTCTTGAATATGAAGCTATTCTTTTTAGCATATTTCCGTCTTTTCCTATTATAATTCCTTTATGAGAATT
This sequence comes from uncultured Clostridia bacterium, assembly GCA_944389425.1. Classification (GTDB taxonomy): domain Bacteria; phylum Bacillota; class Clostridia; order TANB77; family CAG-508; genus UMGS1864. Next base: position 47,039 of record CALXMH010000003.1, on the reverse strand, counting down.
TTTCATACAGTAGATTATTATATCTACATCATAAATATCTTCACCATTTTTTGTTTTTCTTAGTTTCATTTTTTCTACTTTTACATAAATTCCATGTGGTATTTCATCATTTAATAGTTTTAAACATTTTTCTCTTACTATTTCTTCTACAATTTGTCGTTCGGTTTGATCTGTGTATTCATCTATATTATAATATGCAGGTCCTACTGGTAAAAGTTCTTCTATTTCTAATAATAAGCTTTCTATTTCTTTATTTTTTAATGCAGATATAGGTACTATTGCTTTAAAGTCATATTCTTTTTTATATAGTTCTATTAGTTTTAATAAATTTTCTTTTGGTACTAAGTCTATTTTGTTTATTACAAGTATTACTTTCTTATTTTTCTCTTTCAATTTTTCTAATATAATTTTATCAGCTGTTCCAATATGTGTATAGGTAGCTTCAATTAAAAATAAAATTACATCAACTTCTCCTAGTGCATCATACGCTATATTTGTCATTGCTTCTCCGAATTTATTTTTAGTTTTATGTATTCCTGGTGTATCTATAAATATTATTTGTGAATTTTTTCTATTTACTATTCCCTTTATTGCAGTTCTTGTTGTTTGTGGTTTTGATGTGGTTATTGCAACTGGCATTCCTATAATTGTATTTAACATTGTTGATTTTCCTACATTAGTTTTACCTATTATTGATACAAAACCAGATTTAAATGTCTCCATATACTCCTCCAATTTGTTTGCTATATTCAATATTTTATCATATCTTTTGTGCTGATTTTGCCAAAACTTGTCGCAATAAAAATTATTCAAATGTTATCTCTGCATCTAGTGGACAAATTTGTATAAATGTTCTTCCATCGTTTACTTCTATTTCATTTCCATTTAAGTCTTTGTATTCTGTTTGGCTAGTTCTGCTTGTTTTTGTGCATGTTATTGGAATTGCTTGTCCATTTGTTATATAATATCCATCTAATGTTCCTATATTTTCTAGTCCTTGTCTTCCTTTATTTTCACTGTCTTTTAATGTGTAATTTCTTGCTTTTGTTATTATTATATTTTTGGTTGTAATATCTTCTTTTGTTGTCCAATCTGTTTGTTTTTTGCCTTTTGAATATCTTGTGTACATTTTTGTTTCTGGATTATATTCATATGTTACTTTATTAGATGATGAGTATGGTATAACAACTGTATTTGCAACTGTACCTTCTTCTAAGTTTACCTCATCTGTTACATAATTTAGTACACTTGGAGCATTAGATTCTGTATTATATTTTTTCTTTTCTGCAATTTTAAGTATTTCTTCTGTACTTGTTGCTACATTATGTGGTGATGATTTATCCTTAGTTCTCCAAAAAGCTTTACTGCTTTCTTGTATTCCATTTATATTATTAACTTTATATGTAGAAATGTCTGATTGTGCCTGTGGGCTCCAACCAAAATGAACATATATCGCACTATTTTCTATTGCATAATCTAGAAAATAATGTCTTGAACTTCTTACAGGTCCAATTTTATCTAAATCTACACCTTTAAAGCATGCCATTAATCTAGTTTCTCCGCCTTCTACAATTATTTCATATACTAGATATGCATCATTTAATCCAGCTTGTGGCTGTGCTTTTACATTATTGTCTATCATTACTGCTATTGGTCTATCTGTTCCTTTATAAATTTTTATTTGTTTTTGTGGTTCTACTTCTAATTCTACAATAGTAGGATTTTTTTCTCCTTGCTTTGCTATTTCATTGTTTGCATTTTCATTTAAACTGTTATTTGCATTTTTAAATGCAAGCCATGCACCTGCTGCTATTATTATTAATACAAGAATAATTATTAGAACTTTTTTCATAAAGATTCCCCATTTCTTTATTTTATTTATAACTTTATTTATTATCTAAATAATGCTAATCCGTACATTAATATTGTTATAAGTATTCCTATCATCACTCCTAATATAACTTCCATTATTGTTCTTTCTTTACTTTCAACTCTATTCATACATATCATTACTGCTAATATTAGAGCAAATGATAATGCTATTATATTTTCTGTTACAATCCATGTTGCAACTACTGCTGCTGATGCAAGCATAGATTGACAACTTATTATTAATTGTTTGTTATTTTTTTTATCATTTATTTTAGCTGCTTTAAGGGCAACTGCTAAAATTATAATTAAAGCTACAATTACAAATGCTAAATATGTTGGAGAATTTATAACAGTTTTATATATACTATTTCCCATTTCTCCTATTTTATCAAAAAATATAAAATAGGCTATTATCACAGCATTTAATGCTGTGATAACAACTGCACCTGCTGCAACATCTTTGGCAATTTTAGCTTTTGGATGATATATATCTGTATATAAATCTACTACTGTTTCTACTGCTGTGTTTACCATTTCTGCAAATATTATAAGAACAACTGCAAATATAAGGCATATAAATTCTACTTTTGATAAATTAAAAAATAAACTAACTAATATTACAAATGCTATTATTACTAATTGTTTTTTTACATTTGATTGTGTTGTTGTTCCATATATAATTCCATTTACAGCATTTTTACATGCATCAAAGAAATTTGAATTATGTATTTTCTTATCATTTTCTTTATCTGGCTCTTTTTTCATAATAAAAACTCCATTATCTCTCTATTTTTAATGTTCTTAATATATTCTCTTCTTTTGCTCTCATTATTTTTTTATCCTCTTCTTGTATATGATCATATCCCATTAGATGATAAAATCCATGTACTACCATGTATGATAATTCTCTTTCAAAACTGTGTCCATATTCTTCTGCTTGTTTTTTTACTCTATCTACTGATATTATAATATCTCCTAAAACTTCTCGGCAGCAACTTTTAAAATTACTTAATTCTTCTTTTTCAAACATCGGAAATGATAATACATCTGTTTCTTTATCTATGTTTCTGTATTCTTTGTTAAATTTTCTTATGTTTTCTGGATTTGTTAATATTATATTTACATATAAATATTCTGGGTTAAGTTTTTCTGTTTTGTAGCATTCTTTTAATACTTGTTTTATTATTATTTCATTTTTTTCATCTTCTGGTATATCTAGATATTCTATTTCTAACAATTCACACATTTTTTTATGTACCTTCCTGTTATAGTTTTGCAGTTATCTTTGAAGCTTCTCATTTCGCCTAGTTTTACTAATTTTTCTTTATGTAATTTAATAATGTTTTTATAGTCTTTTTTGCTTCTATTTAATCTTTTTAAATCTTCTTTTATAAATAAGACTTCTTTTTCTTTGTAATCTTTAACGTTTTTATACTTGTCCCAGAATATCTTGTAATCTGCTCTTTCCTGTGGTTTTTCCCAATATATCTTTGTTGATAATAATTTTATATTATAGTCTTCTATTAGTTTTATTAATAAATTGTATGCTTCTTCTTTTTTATCTTCTGATTTTGCATTTACAATTAATTCTCTGGTTTTTTTAAGTAAATCTATATAGCATTGTTCTGCTACTATCAGCGGAAGGCTATGTGTAAATAATTTTCTACTTATTCCAAGTAACATCATATTTTTTTCCATATAATTTATTTCATCTAATTTTCCAACTGAAAACCCTTCTAATTTATCATAATCTTCTAATACTTCTTCACATTTTACTTTATCATACTCTACTTTTATTGGCATTATTTCATCTATATATTCTTCTAGTGTTTTGAATATTTTTTTATATACTTCTTCTCTTGAAATTGTTTTTGCACTTAAATTATCTGATAATTTAACAGAATAATTTTTTAGTATGGCTTTATATAATGCATCTACCTTAGATAAATAAAACATAACATATCTATTGTATAATTTTGTTTTATTATTTAATTTTATTCCTTCGAAATCCAATTCTAATAGATATTTTTGTTTTCTACTTTTGTATTCTATGTATTCATTTTCTTTTAGTCTTGTTATTTCATAATATTTTGATAGTGCATTTTTTTCAAAATCTGTTGCAGTTTCATTTTTTACTTTTGTATATACTGAATCCATAACATATTTATCTATTGCTTCTAGATATAATGCATATGTATCTTCATATTTTTTAGATATAGCTTCTCTTTTTTCTGTATCTATTATATCTGTACTATCTTTAAATGCTTCATATGATTTTAGAACATTATTTCTTTTAATTGAAATTAACATTCCATTTATTCCAACCTTTGTAGGTACTAATAATTTACTGATTGTTGTTGAAATTTTTGAAAAAAATGTTGTGTCTGCACGTAATACTCTTAAACTTCTTTCTTCCATATATACCACCCTTTTTTTAATTAATGTTTATTTTTTCTTTTGTCCCTATATTTTCTAATACCTCATATACCAATTCTATTTCAATTCCTGTATCTGTTTTATTATAATACATATATCTATTTATAATATCCTTTTCTTCGCCGATTTCTTTTTTTAATTCTTCTTCTAGTTCTTTAATTATTTTGTTTTTTAAATCATTTTCACTATATGTTATGTTTTTAGTTATTTTTTCATGGTTACTTATTTTTATTATTTCTATTGGTAAGTAGAAATTAGAAAAAATGCTTAATTTTTTTTCTTCATTTATTGTATCATAATTTTGAAATTTTGAAAGTGTTTTATAGAAATTTATTTGGAAATTATTAAATTTTATTGCATATTTGTTTTCTATATTTCCAGTTTTTTCTTCTATAGTTTGATTAAAGTCCTCATATTTCTTTTTGCCATACCATACTTTTCCTTGTATTTCCGCTTGTGAATTAACATATATTGCATCTGTATATTTTCCTTGTATTTTTCCTTCTACTAATACATCTCCTATTTTTACTATATCCCCTATTTTAGCTATTGCTGTACCATTTTGTACATTTATTTTTGTTATCATACATTCTTTATCTGATATTATATTACAATATTCATTTTCGTCTATTATTTCTGGTTTTTGTGTTGCCTCTACTATTTCTACTTTTGCATTTGTTCCTTCTACATTAATTCCAATCCAAGCTATATCGTCTCTTTTTAGTCTTATTTCATTAATTATATTTTTTATATCTATTTTATTTTTAGATGTTCCAACTTTTAAACCAGCCTCTTCTAATTGAATTAATATCTCTTCCTTAGATATTTTTTGAGTTCCCGTTATTTCTACATTCCATACATAATTTGACAAAGATGTTAATAAAATCATAACTAATAATAAAAGTGCAAAAAATATTTTTCTTTTCTTGTATTTATTAAATATAAAAGGTAATCCTCTTTTTCTTTCTATTTTTAAATGACATTTTAGTTTTTTGGCAATAGCTTTTAATTCTTTAAATTCTTTAATCCCTACATTTGCATGTAAAATACTTGCTTTTTCTCTTTTCATATTCCAAAAATATATATTTTTAGATTTACAAATATTTATAAATCTTTCTATGTAATATCCTTCTACTACTATGCTTACATATCCAATTAAATAGTTTAAAATTATTTTTATAAACACTGCTCTATCTCCTAATTTTCAATATCGTTTTCTAAGTCTATGCTGTCTATTTTGCCTGTTACTAAAATTGTGTCTTCTTTCATTTGATTTAATTTTAAATTAAAGCCATTTATATTTATTATTCCTATGTATGTAGCTAATCTTATGTAAAAATTTTCATATTCTAATATTCCTTTATAGTTTTCTATTAGCATTTCTTCGAAACCCATTATTGTTATTTTAGGTTGAGTAGTAGTTATTTCTTTTGGAAGTTCTAACAAACTTTCTAATTTATTTTCTTTTTGTTTCCTTTTCATACTTGCCTCCTTGGTTTATTTATATATATGTTACTAAATTTAAATAAATGAATAAAAAAATAGGAGATAAGTTTTTATTTTACTTATCTCCTATTTTTTATTTTAATAATTCTACTGCTTTTTGCAATTGTGTATCTTGTTTTTTTGGTATATTATATATATTTACTCCGTCTGGTAATTCTACTTCTACATTTGGCTCAATACCAATTTCATTTAGCTTATTTCCTAATGCTGTATAATATTCTTGTGTTGTTAGTTTTAATGCACTTCCATCAGTTAGTCTATAAACATTTTGAATTACACCTTTTCCATATGTTTTTATACCTACAATTTGTGCTCTGTTATTATCTTTAAGTGCAGATGCTAATATTTCTGCTGAGCTTGCTGTATACCCATTTGTTAAAACCACTATTGGTAAATCTGTTATTTTATCTTGCTCAGAATAAGTTATTTCTTCGTTTCCTTCTTTATCTTTTGTAATAATAATTTTTTGTCCTTTATCTAATAAATAATCTGCTATTTGAGTTGCTTCTTGAACTATTCCTCCACCATTATTTCTTAAATCTATTATTAAAGATTTTACATTTTGAGATAAAAGTTCTTCTAATCTTGTTTTAAATTCTTGTGATGTTTCTTCATCAAAACTTGTAACTTTCATATAGCCTATATTATTTTCTAGCACTTCTGCTTTAATATAATGTAATTTTACATTTTCTCTTGTTATATTAAAAGTTAATTTTTGTTCTTCTCTTAATACTTCTATTGATACCTGTGTTCCCTCTTGACCTTTAATTTTATCAGAAACTTCATCTGTTGATGTACTTTCTGTTACTTCAAAATCATCTACTTTTGTTATTATGTCTCCTGCTTGAAGTCCTGCTTTTTCTGCTGCTGAGTTTCCTATTGTTTCTACTATAACCATTTCATCATCAATTGTTTTGCCATAGTATATTCCAATTCCTATAAAAGATCCATATACTTCTTTGGAAAATTCCTCGTACTCTTCTGCTGTTATATATTCTGAATATTCGTCTCCAAGTCCTTCTATATATCCTTTTGCAGCTTCTTCTTTCATTTTTTCTTCATCATACTCACCAAGGTAATATTTATCTACAACTGTTTTTAATCTTGAAAGTAATGAACTGCTACCTCCATCGTCACCAATCATTACATATTTAATTCCTGATGAACCTCCTAGTTTATTATATACTAAAACTGTGGTTCCTATAAAAGTTATAACAGCCACCAAAACAACTAGCATAATTGTTTTGTAAATTCTCTGTACTTTTTCACGTTCCATTATTTATAATTCCTCCGTAAATATATTTCTCTTATTATACTATACCAATTTTTTTATAGTATGCTTTTTTATAAAGTAATTTCTCTTATGGTAAGTATGGAGTTGGATCTACATATTTACCATTTACTCTAACTTCAAAATGCAAATGATATCCTGTAGAGTTTCCTGTTGTTCCTACATTCATTATTGTTTGTCCTTGTGATACTTCATCCCCTACGCTTACTTTTCTTGAACCTGGTTCACCATGTGCATATAATGTCATTGTTCCATCATGATGATCTATTACTATATATTCACCATAACTTGCATATTTCCCATTTCTTTTATATGCCATAGATATTACAACAGTTCCATCTTTAACTGCTCTTATTGGCTTTCCTTGTACTGCACCTTTTGAAGATGTTCGTGCAAAGTCAACTCCTGTGTGGAATCCTCCCCATGAATATGCACCAGCACCATAGCGTGTTGTTATATCTTTTTTTGTTCTTCCCTCTAATGGGCTTATGTACCCAGAAGCACTTGGGTTATTAGATATATTTGTCTGATTATTAGCAGCTTCTTCTTTTGCTATTCTTTCAAGTTCTGCCTCTAATTCTTTTTTATGTTCTTCAAATATTTCAAGTTCTTCTTGTAAAGCTTTTTCAGTATCTGAAAGTTCTTCCATTTGCTGATTTTTTGTTGCTCTTGCTGCTTGAAGTGCTCTTGAAGTTTCTTCTTTGCTTTCTTTTTTAGCCGCAACTTGTTCTTTTGTTGTTTCTAAATTTTCTTTATTTATTTGTATTTCTTGTTTTTTAGCTTCTATAGATTCTAGCATTTCCATGTCTGCTTGTGCTATTTCTGACATCATATAATATAATGATAAAAATTCTGTAATGTTTTCAGACCCAAGTAATACATCTATATATGATGTTTCTCCTGATTCATATAGTACAATTAATCTTTGATGAAATAATTCTTCTTGTTTTTCATAGTTTTTCTCTTCTGCTGCTAAATTATCTTCTTGGACTTTTATAGAATCTTCTAATTTACTTAATTCATCATTTATTAACTCTAATTCTTCTTCATATCCTTGTATTTGTACATTTAAGTTGTTTATTTCTTTTCTTGCTTCTGACATTTCTTCTTGTACGCCTTCTAGTTCATCTTCCTTTTCTTGTATATCTGAATTCGTTTTATCTAATTCATTGTTTATTTGTGTTTTACTTGCAGCATATGCTACTGTATTTACAGATATTACAACTAATATAATTAATATTGCTAATATCTTTCCTATGTATTTTTTCATTTTTTACCTCCACCTAATTTGGTTTTACAAAATTCATTGGATTTACATATTCTCCATTAATTCTTACTTCAAAATGTGCATGTGGTCCTGTTGAGTATCCTGTACTTCCTACTTTTAACACTGGGTCACCTTTTTGCACTGTTTGTCCCACTTGTACTAAAATTTCTGAACCGTGTGCATATAATGTTGATACACCTCCTCCATGGTCAATTATTACCATATTTCCATAAGCATTATTCCAGCCTGCTTTTATTACAATACCAGAATTTGCTGCTATGAAGTTTGCACCTATTGGTGCTGATATATCTGTTCCTGTATGTAATTTATAAACACCTGTAATAGGATGAGTTCTCATTCCAAATGGAGAAGTTATTCTAGAATAGCCTGGAACTGGCCACGCCATAGCTCCTCCTGCATAATCTGAGCCAACATTTGCTGTTGTAAGCATAAGAATTTCTGCTTCTATATCATTTATTTGCTGATAATATGTATCTATCTCTTGTTGAAGCTCCAACTGTTCTTCTGTAAGTTGACTCATGTAATTGTTTCTTACTATTTTAGTATTTTCTAATGTTATAGCTGTTTTTTCTCTATTATCTTTTGCTACTTTATATTGTTCCCTTTGTTGCTCTAATGTTTTTTTGGCTGTTTCAATTCCTTGTTTTTCTAATTCTACTTCTTGTAATAATTCACTATCCATACTTGCTATTTCTGACATTATGTAATATGTAGAAATAAACTCAGATATACTTTTTGAACTTAGTAAAACATCTAAATATGTTGTTTCACCAGCTTCATACATTACAATTAATCTAGTTTCAAAAGCTTCTCTTTGCTTTTCATATTTTTCTTCTGCTACTTTTAATTCTTCTTCTAATTTATTTATGGATTCTTCCAAAGAATCAGCTTGAATAGCTAGTGTAGATATTTCTTTTTCATATTCATATATTTTATCATTAAGTTCTTGAAGTTGTACCATTACCTCTGGTAGTACAGATTGTATGTATTCTAATCTTTCTCTTTTTTCATCTATTTGTGTTTCTACTTCTTGATGTTGTTGTTGCAATCCTTCTACTGTATTTGCTGGTGTTATAGTATTTACTACATTTCCAGCAATTTCGTTTGTAGTTTCATTTTCTGCTTTAATTGGTGGTGTAATGCTACAAATTATGACAGCTATTATTATAAAAATTATAGCTAAACTTTTTTTCACTACTTCTTTTTTACTCCTTTACACTTTTAAATATCTTCTCATAGAAATCATACTTCCTATAACACCAACACCTACTCCCAATACTAGGTATACAACAATTATTAAGTTAAATAATTCATTAAATCCTAATAATTGGAAAGTAATCAATTCTGTGATTGATGAAGTTAATAATTTTTCTGCAATTATATTGTATGATAATCCTATTAGTAATACTGAAATCATTGCAGCAACAATTCCTATAATTATACCTTCTACTATAAATGGTGATCTTATAAAATTATTAGTTGCGCCAATATATTTCATAATAGAAATTTCTTTACGTCTTGCATGTACTGTAAGTTTTATTGTATTTGAAATTATAAATATTGAGATTAGTACTAAAAGTACAAGTACTATTATTGTAATTGTATTTATTCCATTTGCTAATGCTACAAGTGCTTTCATTGTTTTATCACTACTTGTAATTTTTTTAACATTATCAAGTTCTAGTATTTCAGCTTGTGCAGATTCGCTAAGCTCTAAATCTGTTAAATTAACAACATATGATGGCGAAAATATGTATAATCCATCTAATAAAGATTGATATTCTTTAAATCTTTCTTTCATTGATGTTAATGCATCTTCTTTTGATTTATATTGTATTGTATTTACTCCATTTACTGCTTTAATTTCCTCACCTAGCTCTGCAATTTCAGCTTCTGTTGCATCATCTTCTATAAATACTTCAAAAGCTTGTTCAGATTCTAGCTCTTCCATTGTGTGATTAACATTTTCCCCTATTAGAAAGAAAATTCCAAATATAAGCATTGTTGCACACATTATTATTAAGCAAGAAATTGTTGATTTTTTATTTTTAAAAACATTCTTAAATCCTTCGCCTATTAAATATCCTAAAATGTTATACTTCACTATCATAACCACCTTTTTTAATATCTCTTATGATTTCGCCCTGATGAATTTCAATAACTCTTTTTCTCATTCTATCTACAATATCTTTGGCATGTGTTGCTACAACAACTGTTGTTCCCCTCATATTTATATCATTCAATAGTGTCATTATATCCCAAGCTGTATCTGGGTCTAAGTTTCCAGTTGGCTCGTCTGCTATTATCACAGAAGGATTATTAACCAAAGCCCTTGCAAGTGCAACCCTTTGTTGCTCTCCACCAGATAACTTGTCTGGATATACTTTTGCCTTATCGCTTAATCCTACTAATGCAAGCACCATTGGAACTTGTCTTCTAATATGTTTAGGTGTAGCCCTTACAACATGCATTGCGAAAGCAACATTATCATATACAGTTTTATCTGGCAATAATCTGAAATCTTGAAAAACAATTCCCATACTTCTTCTTAAATATGGTATTTTACTTTGTTTTAAAAAAGTTGTATCTTTTCCATTTATAATAATATTTCCTGATGTTGGTTCTTCTTCTTTTAATATCATTTTAATAAGTGTAGACTTTCCGTGAACCAGATGACCCAACTAAAAAAGCAAACTCTCCCTTTTCTATTTTAAAATTAGCATTTTTTACAGCAACTGTACCTGTATCATATGTTTTACTAACATTTTTAAACTCTATCATCTTATCTCCTCACAAGTTTACTTCAAAATTATATTTTTTCTTTTATATAATAACAATAAATATTTTTTTTTGCAATATCTTATACGCAAAAAAACGATATATTTTTTTCTTTTTATATCGTTTTTTGTTATTTTTATTTAATTTTTCTCTATTTTTGTATCCGTCCCCTAACTATTACATCTTTTAACTGCCTCAACTATATTTGATGCGGTTATGCCAAAATACTCCATAAGTTCCTCTGCTTTTCCAGATTTGCCAAAGGTATCTTTAATTCCAAGTCTTATTAGTTTTTTAGGCTCATGCTCTGTTAGGACTTCTGCAATGGCACTTCCTAATCCTCCAATTATGTTATGGTCTTCTACTGATATTAATTTTTTAGTTTCCCTTGAACATTTAATAATAGTTTCTTTATCTATTGGCTTAATTGTATGAATATCTACAACCCTTATGTTTATTCCTTCTTTTTCTAAAATTTCCTTTGCTTTTAAACTTTCAGTAACTGTTATTCCGTGTAGCAAATACTGTTGCATCTTCTCCTTTTCCTATTTGGATAGCCTTCCCTATTTCAAATTTTTCCTCGCTATTATAAATAATAGGTGAAGCAAGTCTGCATAATCTTAAATATACAGGTCCATTTATTTTAGAAATTTCTCTTACTGCCCATTTTGTTTGTGTATCATCAGATGTACTCATAACAATTAAATTTGGAATAGCTCGCATAAGAGCTAAGTCCTCTATCATTTGATGTGTTGCTCCATCTTCTCCAACTGTTATTCCAGCATGTGTTGCACATATTTTCACATTCATTTTTGGATAGCAAATACTATTTCTTATTTGATCATATGCTCTTCCTGCTGCAAACATTGCAAATGTACTTACATATGGAATTAATCCGCATGTAGACATTCCAGCTGCTGTTGACATCATATTTTGTTCTGCTATTCCCATATCAAAAAATCTTTCTGGAACGCTTTTTGCAAATATATTTGTTTTAGTTGCAGAAGATAAATCTGCATCTAAAACTACTATTTTGTTATTTTCTTTTCCCAATCTTTCTAGCTCTTCTCCAAAACTTTCCCTTGTAGCTTTTTTTATTTTCTCATCCATTTTTATAATCCTTTCTATTATTTGTTAATATAATTTATGGCTCTATTGTACTCATCTTCATTTGGTGCTTTTCCATGCCATCCGGCTTGATTTTCCATAAAATCTACACCTTTTCCTTTAATTGTTTTTGCAATAATTGCTGTTGGTTTTCCTTTTATATTTCTTGCAACTTCAAAAGCTTTTATTATTTCATCTATATCGTGCCCATCTATGTTCATAACTTCAAAACCAAAGCTTGCAAATTTATCGTCTATTGGATATGAACTCATTACTTTGCTTATTTCTCCATCTATTTGAAGATTATTATTATCTACTATAACACATAAATTATCCAGTTTATAATGTGCAGCTGCCATTGCCGCTTCCCAAACTTGACCTTCTTCTATTTCTCCATCACCTAGCATGCAATACACTCTATAATCTTGCTTATTTAATTTTCCTGCAATTGCCATACCATTTGCAGCAGATAATCCCTGTCCTAGTGAGCCTGTTGTCATATCTACTCCTGGTACTTTGTTTTTATCTGGATGTCCTTGTAGATTACTATTTATATTTCTAAATGTTTTTAAAATATCTCTACTAAAAAAGCCTCTATTTGCAAGAGTTGCATATAAAGCAGCACTTGCATGCCCTTTTGATAAAACAAATCGGTCTCTGTTTTCCATATTTGGTTTTTTTTCATTTATATTCATTTCATGAAAATATAAAACTGCCAAAATATCTGCTGCTGATAATGCTCCTCCTGGATGTCCAGATTTAGCGCTATATACTTCTTCTATAATATCTAAACGAATTTGTTTAGCAATATTTTCTAATCTTTCTATTTCATTCATATTATCACTCCCGAAATTAATATATCATATTGTAAATTAAAAAAAAAGATATTTTTTAATATCTTTTTAAAAAATGTTTTTAAGACTTAATGCTTCTTTTTCTTTTATATGACCAACAAGGAAAATTGAATTTTCTATTTGTTCATAAGCAATTCTTTTATCTTCAATTTCTATTCCAGCTTTTATTGTTAATATTGCGGTTTTAATTAAGTCTAATTCTTGATGTGTTATTATTATAGACCACCTAGAATCTATATCTTCCCATAATTCATATATTTCATTTACCTTTTCTTTTGCAATATCTGTTTTCTCTATATTTTCTTTTAAATCTTCTAATTTAGAAATTAAATTTTCGCTATCTTGTTTTAATATATTTTGTGATATTACATTTCCTATTATGACCATTGCAATTATTATTAATATTATTACACTATCTTTCATGTTTTTTCTCCTTTGCTTGGCAGAATATTTCTCCTTTTCCATCTATTGTCATTAGAAGAGTTTCTTTAGGGTTTAATTTGAATTTTTTTGTTTCTTTTTCAAGCCAATTTATGTCTTTTCCAAGTGACTTTAAATTTTCATACATTATTTTCCCATCTACTATTAAATCATATGACATTCCTTCATATTCTGGCATTATGTTAAAATCTTCTGGGATTGTATTTCTTTTATTTGGCTTTTGTATTACTGTAATTTGTCCACTAGTTTCTAAAATGGCGTATTCAACATCTGACAGACTAAAAACGTTGTTCCCCCTTAGTCTTTCTTGTAATTCATTTATTGTAAATTTTTCTCTTTTTAATACTTTTTCATCAATTTTTCCTCTATATACTAATATGCTTGGTTTTCCACATATAACTTTTCTTATATTAATGCTTCTTAAATTTATAGAAGAAATAGCTAAATGCATAACTAGTAACGCAAAAATTGGTATAATGCCATCAAATATTGGTATTCCAACATCTGCCATTGGTATTGATGCCAAATCTGCTATCATTATAGATATTGCAAGTTCAAATGGTTGTAGCTGACCAATTTCTCTTTTCCCCATCATTCTCATAATAACTAATACTATTATGTATAAAATTATTGCTCTTATGAAAGTAATTAACATTTTTTCCTCCAGCTTTTTTTATTTTTCTAGTATATTTTTTGCATTTTTTCTTAAACTATACTTGAATAGATAGTTTATTTTTGTAAATACTATAATTACAAAATAGTAAATTATCATTTGTCTTTAAAGGAGGTTAAATTATGGATAACAATCAAGTAAATACAGGTAGCACAATGGGTACAATTGGTCAAATGATTAGTAGATTTGTAGCAGCTGCAATTGTCCTAGCTATTACAGCATTTTTTACACCTGGATTTAGTATAAGTAATATATGGTCATTAGCACTTGCAGCAATTGTTCTTACTGTAATGGATTACCTAATAGTTAGATTTACAGGACTTCATGCTAGTCCATTTGGTAAAGGGTTTGTTGGATTTATTCTAGCAGCAGTTACTCTTTATCTTACACAATACTTTGTTGCTGGATATTCAATATCTTGGATAGCTGCAATAATAGGAGCCTTAATATATGGTGTTATTGACTACATTATCCCTGGCGAACAAAAAATGTAGTAATTTGACCTAAAAAATAAAAGAGGAAAATTCTTTTAGAACTTTCCTCTTTTTTATTTTCTATTTTTTGTTCCAATTTTCTTTATTTATTTGTTTTTGTCTTGCTATTGCTAAGGCATATTCTGGCACATCATCTGTTATGGTAGAACCTGCTGCTACAAAAGCATTGTCGCCAACACTTACTGGTGCTACTAAGTTTGTGTTTGAACCAATAAATACATGGTCTCCAATAATTGTTTTGCTTTTGTTAAATCCATCATAATTGCATGTAATTGTTCCACATCCGATATTACAACGTTCTCCCACTTCGCAATCTCCTAAATAGATAAAGTGTGGGACTTTACTTCCTGTTCCTACTTTTGTGTTTTTAATTTCTACAAAGTTTCCAATTTTAACATTATCTGCTAATCTGCATTTTTCTCTAATATATGCATTTGGCCCGATTTCGCAATTGGCACCTATTTTTACATCTGATTTTATTGTTGTATTTGGGTGTATTATTGTATCTGTTCCTATTTCTACATCATCATAAATATATGTAGTATTTGTATCTTCTATAATTACTCCTTTTGCCATATATTCTGCATTTATTCTAAGTCTTAGTATTCTAGTTAATATTTCTAATTGAACTTTGTCATTTACACCTAGGATTTCTGTATTATCTTCTACTATTGTGGCACCTGTTTTTAAACCTTTATCGTTCATTATTTTAATTACATCTGTAATATAATATTCTCCACTTGCGTTATCATTTGTTATTTCATCTAATGCTTTTAAAAGTTCTGGTATATCAAAACAATAAATTCCTGCATTTATTTCTTTTATTTCTTTTTGTTGCTCATTTGCATCTTTTTCTTCTACAATACCTTCAACATTTCCGCCTTCATCTCTAATTATTCTTCCATAGCCACAAGGATTTTCATATATTGCAGATAATAATGTTGCATATTCTTTATTAGAATTACTTTTTTCTATTAGTTTTTTAATTGTTTCTGGTCTTAAAATTGGTACATCTCCATTTAAAACAACAACTTTTCCTTTTTTACCTTCTAGGTACTCTTTTGCCTGCATAACAGCATGGCCTGTGCCTAACATTTCTTCTTGAACTACATATTTAACAGAATCTTTTAATACTTCTTGAACTTGCTCCTTTTTATATCCAACTACTGCTATAACATCATCTATTCCTGCTTTTTTTGCATTTTCAACTGCTCTTAAAACAATTTCCTTTCCTAGTATTTTATGTACTTGTTTTGATTTTTCAGATTTCATTCTAGTCCCTTTTCCAGCTGCTAGAACTATTGCAATTGTATTTTCCATAAAGTTTTCCCCTTTCATAACTCTATATATTATTATATTGTTGTTTTTTGATATCTGTTATTCTAACACATAATTTAAAATATGGCAAATTTGATTTTATTTACAGTTTATAGTATAATATATGTATAATTAGCTTAACAAGCTTTACTTAGTTTTTTCAGCAAAGGAGTGACTACTATGTTTAAAAAACGGTATTTAAAATCAATCGCACTTGCATTGGTAGCAACGCTTTCACTTTCTATGTTTGCACCGTCTGCCGCATTGGCTCACCGCTATTATCACCACCGCCATGGTTGGTCTTCTGGTGATACTTGGAGAGCAATTGCTGGTGTAGGCGTGCTTGCATACATTGCAAGTAGAGCAGCTTCTTCTTCCTCTTCACCTTCGTACCAAGTAATGGATTATGAAACCTACAAAGCAAAGTTTATCCGCGATATGGATAATGCAGAATCTGCTTTGTGGCTCAAAATTAAAGACTTAGAACCTGGTGAATATTATATTCAATATGAAAGAGAATCGACGGCAAGACGCATTAAAAAATTTGCCAAAAATTTGCCTTACGATCTCGAATATATTGGTGTAGACGATGAAGCTAAGCAAGTATATTTCAACAAACTTTAATAAAAAACCGTTTTAAAATAGAGATTCTTAAATTAGAATCTCTATTTTATTTGCAATTATTTCCATAATATAGTATAATTATTATATTAAGCATAGGCTTATTTTTATAGATTCCAATAACATTATTTTTTATTACACTTAAAAAGGAGGAATCAAAATGAGACGGAAAATTATTGCGCTATTAACACTTTTTGCCGTAGCTTTTAGCTTTTTTACACCAACTCTTACATTGGCAGCACCTTCTCGTCCACATAGACCGCCTATTAGGCGTGAGATTAAAAGACCTGCTGTTAAGAGACATGTTGTAAAAAGACCAGCTGTTAATCGTAGTGAAATAAGAAGAGCTCAAATCCGCCAAAAAAATGCAATCCGCCGTGAAAAAATTCGTGCCCATCGCATTATTAGGCATAAGCCACCAACAAGATATTTTAGATATCACGGTCATCCGTATCTCCATGGATATTATCGTGGGTACTATTCCCATCATTGGCGTGTAATGCATTCAAGCGATTGGATTGCACTTCTTGGATTAGCTGCATTTACCAGCTACATCAACAATAATACTTTCTCTTATGATGACACTGTTGTGTTAAGTACTGACGGAAGAGTTGTTGAAATAGTAGATGCTACATTAGGCGATGATGTTGTAATCATCGACAAAAACGGCAATGTTATTCCAGTTAGACGCTAAAGTCTCAAAAAAGATGGTATCCTAAATAGGTACCATCTTTTTTATCAGCTTACTTTATCCTGGTCTTGATGCGAATATTTAAGCTTTGTCGCCATCCCCCCTCTTATATGTCTTTCTGCTTTATTTTCATCTAACACATTCCTAACTTCCAATGCTAATGCATGATTTATTTTTAATAATCTTTTGCTAATATCCATATGTACAGTGGATTTTGAAATTCCAAACTTTTTTGCTGCACCTCTTACTGTATCTTTTGAATCTATAATATAATGTGCCAATTTGCATGCACGCTCTTCTATTGATATTCCCTTCATAAAGAAAACCCCCTGCGAATACTTTTGTTTAATTGTATTCACATAGGGTTTGTATTAGAACTTTATTAAATAATTCTTCCACAAATTATTTATTCTTCTTTATTATTGTTTGCAATATATTTTTGATTTCTGCTTCTAGGTTTATCTGGAATTGTCATTATTACTTTTCCACTTTTTAGTAGCGGTTTTAAATAATTTCTTTTAAATCTATCTATACCTTTGTATCCACAAAATTCTGCAATTTCTTTTGCACTTTTGGCTTTCATACAAAATTCAAGTATTTTTTCTTCTACATTTTCATACGTCTTTTCATACGTCTTTTCATATGTCTTTTCTTGTGCTAATTCTTTCGGATACAATTCTGGATATTCTCCATTATAGAAAGTCACAACAAAATCTTCTCTTTCGTTTGAAAATATAGGCTCTGGTAAGTTTGCTTCTTTCATTTTTTTCTGCATAGTAAATATTCCTGTATGTCTATTTTCTATGATTCCACCTAATGTTTCCAATAATTTTACAATAGTTTCATTCCTAACTTCCATTGCTTTTCTAGTTTCCAATAATTCAATTGTGTTAGATCCATATAAATTTCCAACATTTCTAAATTCTATTCTGTCTTTATATACTGTTACAATACTATATGCTCCTGTTTTAAATTGACTATAATCTCTATGAATTATCATATTGGCAATTGCCTCGCGAAGTGCATCTTTTGGATATTGTGTTATATCAGTTCTTAATCCTGTTTTATTGCTAATTATAACTTTCACTTTCATATTTCTATTAAGGAATGCTATTGTTTCTTCATACATTTCACTTATATTTCCTTCAATTCTTTTATTGTCATCAAACCTTTGTCCCTCATCTCCTAAATCTGCAATTTCAAATCCTGGTATAACAATTGCTGCCACAAACTATTGTGGGAAGAATTTTTGAGGATATATACCAAATACCATTATTCCTGCAACCGTTGGAAAAATCTTATCTTCAATTTCTGTTAAAGCACCATATTGTATTCGTATAGGGTTCTTATTAAAACTTTATACATGCTATTTGTTTTTATCCGCAATTTCTTCTTTTATAATAAAAGATTTATCTCTATATGTTGTATGTAGTAATTCTTTTGCTTTTCCTGTTAAAGGCTCGCCTAAGTATTCTTTATATGCAGAAATTATTTCTGGATTCTGATAACTACATCTATTTTTTTGAATTTTATCTTTTCCATATAATGCAGCAATTCTCTTTTCTTTAACCTCAATTTGCTTTTCATCTATTGTTTTTGGCTGTCCACCGCCTCCAACGCATCCACCTTCACAATTCATTATTTCTATATAGTGGTACTTAGATTTTCCTTTTTTTACATCCTCTAATATTGGTTTAGCATCTGCCATTTTATGAATAACTGCAATATTTAAAACTATACCATTTATATTAACAGTAGCTTCTTTCACATTTTCCATTCCTCTTGCAACATTAAACTCAATATTATTGTTAGTTAACTCTTTTCCTGTAATCATATGATATGCTGTTCTAAGTGCGGCTTCCATAACTCCACCTGTATTTCCAAATATCATTCCAGCGCCAGTACCTTCTCCTAGCATTTTATCATAATCTTTATCTTCTAAATTTTTGAAATCTATCTGCTTTTCCTTTAACATATCAGCAATTTGAGTAGTTGTTAAAACTAAATCTGTGCCTTCTATTTCTTCTCTTGAAATCTCATATTTTTTTGCAGTACATGGTGTTATTGCTACTGTGAACAATTTATTTTGGTCTATATTATTTTTTTCTGAAAAGTAATTCTTTACCATTGCACCTTGCATTCCAATAGGACTTTTGCATGTAGATATATTACTTAATAATTCTGGATAATAAATTTCAGCATATTTAACCCATGCTGGACAGCAACTTGTAAACATTGGTAAATTTTTATTCTCTTTTACTCTTTTTAAAAGCTCACTGGCTTCTTCCATAATAGTTAAATCTGCACCAAAAGTAACATCAAATACATAATCAAAACCTAACTCTTTAAGAGCTGCAACAAGTTTGCCTTGCGCAAAAGTTCCATATTCCATTCCAAATTCTTCTCCAATTGCAACTCTAACTGCTGGTGAAGTATATGCAATACAAATTTTTCCATCTTTATGTGCATTTTCTAATTTACCATTTTCTCTTTTAGGAATTAAAGCACCAGTTGGGCATCTTTGCACACATTGCCCACAATTTACACAAACAATATACTTCTCATCTTCTCTTTTTATACCTTCCAATTTTTCGCAAGTATTCTTACAAACTCCACAATTAATACACTTTTCCTCTATTCTTTCAATAGATGGATTATCCTTTGAAATTTTTACTGCATTACTAAACCTATCTTCTTTTTTCTCTTCAATTTTTCCATCTTCTATTTTCTCAAATAAACTTTTAGGAACACCACAAAGAGGACAAGTCCATGAATCTGGCAAATTCTCAAACTTAACCTCTTCTTTATCATCATCATATATATATCCACAAATAGTACATTTATACTTAGCCACTAATAATCCTCCCTTTAAATTTATTTATTTATTTAATATATACTAATTTTATAAAAACTTTTAATCATTATTTCCACAAATTATTCATTTTTTTTCGTATGTTTTTTCTTCTTTCTTCTGTATATTTTTCATCTAATATATACTTTGAATTTTCAAATTTAACACAATCTCCCTCTTTAATATTATCAGGCAAACTTAAAATATCAATTTCTATAAAATTTCCATTCTCATCTTCGCAAACAGCAGTATTTCCTTCTATTCTATCTATTATATAAATCATATTTCACCTATCCATTTAAATTAATATCTGTCTTATTTATATATTCAAAACAGTCAACTGAAAATAATTATACCATAAAGAATAAAATAAAACTACACAAATATATAAGAATATTTATGTAGTTATTTTATATGCTATTATCTAAAAAGCTATACTAGGAGTATTATGTACTAATAGTTCATATTTTGTCACTAAAAATGTATGGAAATCATCCACTGTTAAATTATATACTGGTATTGGATTTTTATAAAATTTATGTTCTATTTTTGTTATTTCCATATTGGTATCTTTTGCTGAAATCATATCTCCTACCTCTAAATCATATGCCCTTGTCCATCCTTTATCTATTATATAAAATTGATGCTTTGGTGTTGCTGTTACAATTTCTTCTCCTATTGTTAACTCATAAGTTTCATATGATTTACCTATATATAAATTTGTTACTTCTTTTAATTCTCTACTATTATTATCTATATTTATTGCATATACTTTTTCTCCTATTTGTATATCTTCAATATTTTTAAATCCGGCTTCTGTTAAAACTTGGGTTCCTGCTACAAAGCATTGAACATATGTAGTTAAAGTAGCAACTCCTATATTTCCAGCAGCATCTTTTACTTCTACTTTTACAGTCCAATCTCCTCCGTAGCCACTATGATTTATACGACAAGAAGTTTCAGTTCCTTCATAATATTTTTCAAATTCTTCACTCTGAAATCCTGTTCCACTTAAATAATACGTAAATATTGGATTAGATGGCATTTCTCCATTATCTTTTAAATTAACAATTTTTACTTCAAGACCTAGCCACCATACATCAACTAATTCTAATTCAAAAGTAGGTGGAGTTGTATCTATTGCTTCAATTATAGTTATTATTTTTGTTGCACTTGCAGATAAGCCTGTTGCTTTTGTTACTGTACATTTGATTACATGAGTTCCTATTGATAATGTATTTGTGTTTGTTACCTTTGCATTTCCATTGCTTGTGTCTGTGTATGTTACACTTGTTATCTCCGCTGTTCCATTGGCTGAATATGTAAAGTATTTACTTATTTCGTTACTCTCTCCTTCTTTTATTGTCTCTGTTCCACTGGTTGCTGTTACTGTTGGATTGTTTTTATCTATATTGCTTATTGTTATACTACTTGCTATTACTTCTTCGTTATTATTTCTCACTCTTGCTTCTACTGTACAATTTTCTGTTACTTCTACTACACTTGTACTTCCACTTACACTTTGCCATGTGCTATTTCCTACTTTTGTTTCCTTTATTCCACTTTCACTTCCTTCGGGCCACATAATAGTTACTTTTACATTGTCTTTCGTTGGCATTGTTTTATCTGCTACCATTTGTATTGTTCCTTCTAGTATATTTCCTATCATTACTCCTCTACTTGCTTTTTGCCCTTTTTCATTTTCTACTGTAAATGTATATATTCCATTTTCTGTTATCTCGCATGTTTCTAATATCTCTTTTGTTCCTTCCGTATATGTTTTATTTATTCCCACATTTGATGTTAAACTTTTTATTCCATCTTCTGATGTTGCGGCTATTGTTAATATTACCTTTCTAGCCACTCCTGTTGTATTTGCTACTACACTTATTGTTATTCCATTTGCTTCCTCTACATTTCCGTCATTCTTTATATAATCTCTTATCTCATTTAATGCTACTTGCTCTTCTACTACTTTATTATTAAAGCCCTCTACTGCTTCTTCTGCATTATCTATTATACTCTCTTGTCCTGTAAAACTAGAAATCGTTACCCCTGCTAATATCAGCAGCACTATTATTGTAATTATCAATACTATTAAAGTTATTCCGCTTATCCCTGTTCATGTGTATATATCTCCTTCCTTAATCTTGTAGAGTAGCCTGAGAAGTTAATATATATTATTTTGAAGTCCGAGGAAGTTATACATCGTACGCTTTTACCCACGAAGCCATGTGAGGCAAGAAATAATATATATTAACTTCTCGGGCGGCTACACTTTTAAACAAACACAAAAAGACACATAAACCTAGTCTATACAACTAAGCTTATATGTCTCTATACTCTATATATTTCTCCTACTTATTTTCTCTAATATACTACCTGTGTGTGTGTGTGTGTACAAACACAAGGCTTTCAGCGTTTTCGTTCATTCTATCGTAACCTCGTTTCTTTTGTTATCTAATGAGTTCATTATATACAAAAAATATACTTTTGTCTACATTGTTATTCAAATTTCCTGACATTTTCCTCATCTTTCTTATTATATAAACTATCTATTCGGGAACTCTTCCACCATCAGTTTCTAAGATTTATTACTACTCACGGTCCTACTACCACTCCTGAACCTCCTGGACTAGAAATATTATGTACTAATAGTTCATATTTTGTTACTAAAAATGTATGAAAATCATCTACTGTTAAATTATATACTGGTATTGACTCTTCGTAAAGTATATGATTTATTTTTGTTATTTCCATATTAGTATCTTTTGCTGAAATCATATCTCCCACCTCTAAATCATATGCTCTTGTCCATCCTTTATCTATTATATAAAATTGATGCTTTGGTGTTGCTGTTACTGTTTCTTCTCCTATTGTTAGCTCATATACTTCATCTGTTTCTCCTCTAAAAATATTTAACACTCTTTTTAATGTTCTTTCATTTGTATCTATGTCTATTGCATAAACCATTTCTCCTATTTGTATATCTTCTATATTCTTAAATCCACTCTCTGTTAATACCGGTGTTCCTGCTACAAAGCATTGCGTTATATAACATGTTTTAGTTGCTCTTCCTATATTCCCTGCTGCATCAGCCACTTCTACTTTCGCATCCCAGTCTGTATGAGTTCCACTACTTAGACTTGCATCATATTCAGTTTCGGGTCCACTATAATACAATGTATATTCAGTTTCATCTTCTGTTTTAAAATAATATGAATATATTGGATTTTCTGGCATTGCTACATCATCACTTACACTTACTACACTAACTCTTCCACTTCCAAAACCAGTTGATATAAAAGAAATTTCTAAGGTAGGTGGTGTAGTATCACTTGCTTCTATTACTATTGTTTTTGTTGCACTTGCAGATAAGCCTGTTGCTTTTGTTACTGTACATGTGATGGCATGTGTTCCTATTGATAATGTATTTGTGTTTGTTACCTTTGCATTTCCATTGCTTGTGTCTGTGTATGTTACACTTGTTATCTCCGCTGTTCCATTGGCTGAATATGTAAAGTATTTACTTATTTCGTTACTCTCTCCTTCTTTTATTGTCTCTGTTCCACTGGTTGCTGTTACTGTTGGATTGTTTTTATCTATATTGCTTATTGTTATACTACTTGCTATTACTTCTTCGTTATTATTTCTCACTCTTGCTTCTACTGTACAATTTTCTGTTACTTCTACTACACTTGTACTTCCACTTACACTTTGCCATGTGCTATTTCCTACTTTTGTTTCCTTTATTCCACTTTCACTTCCTTCGGGCCACATAATAGTTACTTTTACATTGTCTTTCGTTGGCATTGTTTTATCTGCTACCATTTGTATTGTTCCTTCTAGTATATTTCCTATCATTACTCCTCTACTTGCTTTTTGCCCTTTTTCATTTTCTACTGTAAATGTATATATTCCATTTTCCGTTATCTCACATGTTTCTAATATCTCTCTTGTTCCTGATGTATACGTTTTATTTATTCCCACATTTGATGTTAAACTTTTTATTCCATCTTCTGATGTTGCCGCTATTGTTAATATTACCTTTCTAGCCACTCCTGTTGTATTTGCTACAACACTTATTGTTATTCCATTTGCTTCCTCTACATTTCCGTCATTCTTTATATAATCTCTTATCTCATTTAATGCCACTTGCTCTTCTATTACTTTATTATTAAAACCTTCTACTGCTTTTTCTGCTTCATCTATTATACTCTCTTGTCCTGTAAAACTAGAAATCGTTACCCCTGCTAATATCAGTAGTATTATTATTGTAATTATCAATGCTATTAAAGTTATTCCGCTTATCTCTGTTCATGTGTATATATATCCCCTTTCTTAATCTTGTAGAGTAGCCCGAGAAGTTAATATATATTATTTCTTGCCTCACATGGCTTCGAGAGTGAGAGCGTACGATGTATAACTTCCTCGGACTTCAAAATAATATATATTAACTTCTCGAGCGGCTACACTTTTAAACAAACACAAAAAGACACATAAACCTAGTCTATACAACTAAGCTTATATGTCTCTATACTCTATATATTTCTCCTACTTATTTTCTCTAATATACTACCTGTGTGTGTGTGTGTGTACAAACACAAGGCTTTCAGCGTTTTTATTCATTCTCTCGTAACCCCATTTCTTTTGTTTCCAATTTCATACCATTATTATATACAAAACATCTCTCTTTGTCCATACACTTCTTTCCTACTTTGCCTAAATTGTGCTAATATATTATTTCCTTATTCTATAACTCCATCTTCCTTTAAAATATTATAGTAATCATTTTGCAAAATTAATCTTGAATATCTATATTTATGGTATATCAATTTTTGCATTTTTTCAATATACTCTTTTCCAATTGTTTCCCCATTTATAGATTTGTATTTTTCTATATTTGAATCATATCTTCCTTTCTCATCTATAAAACTTCTATCCGAAAAAATTATCAAAGGCTTTGCATCTGACAATATATCTTTTCCCATTAATAATCTAGAATCATAATCTATTCCAAATAAATTAAGCATTGTAGGAAGAACATCTAATGAAGAAGCGTATTTGTTAATTTCTATATTCTCCTGTAATGCACTATTATATAAAATAAATGGCATATTAAACTTTTCAAAAGTTCTATCTCTTTCATAAGTAGACAATTCATTCATTTCATCAAGTGTTAATCCATAAGGATAATGGTCACCAGTTATAACTATAACAGTATCGTCTAATTTATTGTTTTGTTCTAATTGCAAAAGCAATTCCTGCATTGCCAAATCAAGCTCAATTTGTGTTGCCAAATAGCTTTTTGCTTTATTTGAATTTGGCAAATTCTTTACTTTATCCCAGTTCTTTCTTACAATAGCATTTGAATTATCATATTCAATATGTCCACTAATAGTCATATAATAGGCAATAAATTTTTCTTCATTTATATAATCACCAACAGTAGTTTTTATCATTTCATAATCACTTGCAGGAAAATTTGTAAAGTCCATTCTTTCTTCTAATCCATTTCCTTTTCCTAAATAAACATCATAACCTAATGTTTTAAAATAATCTTGTCTATTATAATATGTATAATCATAATCGTGATATGCAAATGATTTGTAACCTTGTTCTTCTAGCACATTTGGATACGAATATGGCATATAATTTCCTGCTACTGTTTCTATGCTCCATGTTCCTTCTGCTGGAACTAATGAATTATCTGTTAAATATTCCCCATCTGCCGTACTAACCGGAAACAAAGGAGTATAAAAATTTTCAAAAACAAATCCTTCATTACACATTTTATAGAGAGTTGGTGTTAAATCTTCTCTTATTGCTAATTCACTAAACGATTCAGCTACTATAACTATTAAGTTCTTGCCTTTAAATAAGCCTGTATATTTATTCTTTTTGGTTGGTTCTTGTTTAGAAATATATTCATGTATTTCTTTAATTGTTTCATCTGTTTCATTTTTAGCTAATTCATTAAAATCTATATCTAGCATGTTATATTCATCTGTATTTATAAGTTTTTCTTCACCATATTCATTTTCATATACATACAAATTTTTTTCGGTAAATCCTATAACACTACGATAAAAATCTAATCTTATAGTTGTTAGTAATCCGAACTTTCTTAGATTGTAATTTGCATTATTAATGTTATAATATAAATTTTTATTTGAATATATTTCATTTGAATTTGAAGTTAATTCTATTGTTAACAATGATACCAAGTAAATTATTATTATTGCTACTATGTTTAGTATTATATCTTTTCTAGTTGTATTAAGTTTCAGTTTTTTTCTAAAAAATAATACATATGCAATTAAAGGAATTATAAGCAATATTATTCCATACCAGTTGGATATTATATTGTTTATTATAACATTAGTAAATTGCATTGCCTGTGTTCCATTTATTATTGAGTATACAGATAATACATTTTCAAATATTTGATAATATATGTAGTAAATTATATACACAATTGAAATTAATGAAATTAAAACCGTAGCAACTATATTTCTGTGTTTTTCTTTAAAAATTTTTATAAATGTTTCTATTATTAAAGTTATAAGTAGTATAAATATAATTTTTAATATTATATTATCTGTATTTGGAACTGTTAATACTGAAAATACTATTTCTTCATATAATACGAATGCGAATATGTATATTAATAGTTTTAATTTTTGCATTTTTCACCTATCCATTTAAACTCATGTCTGTTAAAGTTTGTATATTATTTTTATTTCCGTCACTTGTAATTAGTATAGTACCATCTGTATCGGTTCTATAAATTTTTATGTTTTTAGATTCTAATCTATTTAAAACCTCACTATGAGGATGTCCATATGAATTGTCTCTTCCTACCATAATAATTGCAACATCTGGTGATACCTTATTCAAAAATTCTTCTGATGTACTTGTGTTTGAGCCATGATGTGCCACTTTTAAAACATCAGCACTTAAATCGTATCCAGAAGAAATCATTTGCTCTTCATTAACAGTTTCTTCATCTCCTGTGAATAAATAAGCAAGATTTCCAAATGTTAATTTAAGCACGATGGAGCAAGAATTCAAATCTTCTTCATCTGTTCCGGCAGATAAGATTTGAAAATTAGCACTTCCCATATTAAAACTCTTTCCAATCTCTGGTGTTGTAACAGTTAAACTTTTGTTTTCAATTGCATCTAGCACATCTTCAAAAGTTTTTGTTGTAGTAGCAACCTTTGGCATGTAAATTGTACCAATATCGAAATTATTAATAATATCATCTAATCCTCCAATATGATCTTCATGAGGATGTGTACCTACCAAAAAATCAATTTTAGAAATATTTAAACTTTGTAAAAACTCTACAATATTTTCTCCATCTGCATTATTTCCAGCATCTATTAGCATATTTTGCCCTTCATTTTGAATTAAAATACTATCAGCTTGTCCAACATTTAAGTAATAAATTTTAAGTTCTGAATCAACTGTAATATCCATTTTAGATTCTTGAATTACATTTGTTTCATTACTAGGACTTAAATTATTACTATTATTATTTTGAATATTTTCACTTCCTACATATACCGAAAATGCAATGAATATTGTAATTAGTATGTATACAATATTAGGAATTTTTTTACTATACTTTTTTCTTCTTCCCATGTGCTTACACCTCTTCGTGTAAATCAAGTTCAAAGTAAAATTCTATTCCGTCATCTTTGTTGTAGGCTCCGAAGTCATTGTGATAGTTGTTCATTATAGCTTTTACTAGTGATAATCCTATTCCTGAGCCACCTTTTTCTCTGTTTCTTGATGAATCTATTTTATAGAATCTTTTCCAAATTCTAGTTAGGTCTTCTTCTGAAATTTGTTCTCCTGTGTTGTAAACAGAAACTCTTACTTTATTATCATGTTTTTCTACTTTAATTTCAATATATTTATTGCCATTTACCTCTTCTACATGTTTTATAGCATTTGTTACATAATTTGTTATTACTTGCTCTATAAAGAAATCATCTGCATATACATATGCTGGTTCTTTTGGATTGTATTTTACTTCTATATTTTGATTTTCTCTCATTACAGTAGTTTTTCTTATAACTTCTCCAATTAACTCTGTTATATCAAATCTAGTATTATTAAACTCTCTTTTTCCATATTCAAGTTTCATAAGCTCTAATAATTGTTTTACAAGTTTATCCATTCTATTTGCTTCATCTAGAATTACTTCTACATAGAATTTACGGCTTTCTTCATCTGTTGTAACATTTTCTACTAATCCTTCTGCATAGCCTTGGATAAGTGCTATTGGAGTTTTTAGTTCATGAGAAACATCTGAAATAAATTGTTTTCTCATTTCATCTATTCTAGATTTTTGTTCTATATCTTTTTCTAATTCTATATTAGTTCTTCTTAATTCTTTTATAGTTTTTTCTAACTTTCCAGAAACTATATTAATACTTTTTCCTAAATTATTAATTTCGTCATCTGCACCAGTTTCTATATATTTTTTACTAAAATCTAAATTAGCCATTCTTCTTGCAATATTGTTTAGTTCTAGAATTGGTTTTGTATATTTATTAGAAATAATTAATACAACAATTCCACCTAAAATAATTGTAACACTTCCAATAATTAATAAAAAGTTATTAGAAATTTTTACACTATCTTGAATAGAGGCAATTGATAACCTTACATATAGCTTATATCCATTGTCAAGCTGTGCTGTTAATAAGATAATTTTAGATGCTGTTTTATCATCTTGTACTGTTCTAATTTGGACATTTTCTTTTGCGTAAATCATATTTTTAGCATTTGTATATTTTTCCATTGATGTAATTTGCCCTAATGTATCTAAAAAGTTCTTGTTAGAAGAATATATACTTATATCTTCATCTGTTTTTACTATTATATCAAAATTATTCTTTACTGCTATTTTTTCTAATTCTAGTGCTATGTCTATATTATAGTTTTGATTATTATAATAATCATTTACATCAGAGTATACATTTAATAATGTATTAACTTTTGAATAAAGATAATATGTTTCTAAAACTATACTGTTTATAAAAATAAGTAGAAATACTATTATTACTACAACTACTGTTAAAGTAAAGAATAATTTCATCCTAATAGATTTTAATGCTTTTGGTAACTTCATAATAATATCTCCTATTTTGTTTCAAATTTATAGCCTATTCCTCTTATTGTTTTAATATATTTACCTTTTTTTCCTAATTTATGTCTAATCTTTTTTATATGACTATCTATTGTTCTAGAATCTCCATAATAATCATAGTTCCATACATTATTTAAAATTTTATCTCTAGATAATGCAATATTTTCATTATCCATTAAATATTTCAAAAGTTCATATTCTCTAAGGCTTAATTCAATTGGCTTATCATCTACTTTTACAGTTCTTCCTTCTGTGTCTATTACAATACCGCCATAATCTTTCTTTTCATTCTCAGTATTATCATATACTCTTTTTATTATAGCTTCAACTCTTGCAACTAAAATTTTAGGGCTAAATGGTTTTGAAATATATTCATCAACACCAAGTTCAAACCCAAATAACTCGTCTTGTTCTTCACCTCTTGCTGTTAACATTATAATGGGAACTTTTGACTCTTGTCTAATTTGTCTTAGAACTGACCAACCATCTAACTTTGGCATCATGACATCTAACAAAATTAATTTAATTTTATCCTTTGCTTCTGCAAATATTTGTATAGCCTTTTCGCCATCTTCTGCCTCTAATATGTTATAATTCTTTTGTTTTAGAAAATCTTTTATCAATTTTCTCATTCTAGATTCATCATCTACTACAAGAACTGTTATATCATTCATATTCTCAACTCCTCTATTTGCATATATTATAATTGTTATTTGTGTCTATATTGTGAATATTTTTTGTAATTATATCATAAGTTTGATTTTTTTGCATCTAAAACGCAATTTGACACCAATTTCTATATATTATATAATATTATTATACTAATAATGAGGAGGGGACAAGGTATGTCCAGCTATTTGTTGATAGAGATTATACATCTCTTACAGCGTCTTACTCACTCAAATTCCAGTAATCTGGAACAATTGTATTATGAGTCAAGGGATTTATTATCACCTTTACTCGCAGCAGATCTTCTCACTCTATGCAGTAATCCTGCTAGATATGATGATGATCAAGATTTCTTGGAAGATATAATCCAAGAATTAAAAGCAGAGTTATTTATTTAACTCTAAGAAGGAGCTTTTGCTCCTTCTTTTTTAATTTTTTATTACTTATTGTTTATAATATACATTAGGTGATAATATGAAAAAACAAAAAATATTTATAACAGGAGCAGGTTCTGGATTAGGGAAAATGGCTGCTCTTGCCTTAGCTAGACGTGGTCATACTGTTTATGCTTCTGTTCAATATGAAAATCAAATTAATTCCATAACTGCTATTGCTCAGGAAGAAAATTTAGATTTAATTTGTATTAAGTTAGATATTTTGCTTGAAGCAGATAGGCAATTGATTTTAGACTATGATATAGATGTCTTTATTGCAAATAGTGCTATTGGTGACTCTGGCTCAGTAGCAGAAATAGATATAAATAAAATAAAAAATGTATTTGAGACAAATGTATTTAGTAATATACAAACTATTCAATTAGCATTAAAAAATATGATATTAAAAAAACATCAAGGTAGAATAATAATAATATCTTCTCTTGTAGGTAGAATTCCAATAAAATTTTTATCTCCATATTGTGCCTCAAAATTCGCACTTGAAGGATTTTCTACTTGTTTAAGACAAGAATTAAAAATGCTCCCAGACTGTAAAATTGATGTTTTAATTATAGAGCCTGGCGCATATGCTACTGGATTTAACCTAGAAAATGTTTATAAAAAATATGCTTGGATGGAAAAAGAATCCTATTTTAATAAATTACTTGACAAAATAAAAAGAGAAGACAAAATTATTTGGAATATTTTAGAGCAAAAATCATTTAATTCTATTATACGAAAATATGTAAAAGCAGTTGAAACTAAATTTCCTAAAAAAAGGTATACTGCCCCATGGTGGCAGGCACTTGGAATTCAAATAGGACGAATATTTGGTATGTAAACAAAATAGCTGTAACTATTTGAATTTAATAGTTACAGCTATTTTTATATTATCTATTAATTTTGTGAAAATGGTAACACAGCAATATGTCTTGCTCTTTTAACTGCTAATGTTATAGTTCTTTGATGTTTAGCACAAGCACCTGTTGCTCTTCTTGGTAATATTTTACCTTTATCATTTATATATTTTCTTAATTGTTCACCATTTTTGTAATCTAATACTAGATTTTTGTCACTACATAAAGGACAAACTTTTTTTCTCATTTTTCTAAATCTAGGATTAAAATCTTCGTCACCATTGTTGTTTCTATTTCTTTTATTGTTTTGTTTTTTATCTGCCATTTTCTATTTCCCCCCATTTCTTAAAAAACTAGAATGGTAAATCATCATCAGAAGCTACTGTAAACTCTGGGTTCGCTGATGTAGCAGTTGTTCCAAAAGTATTTTCAAAACTTGTGCCATCAGAAACTCCATCTCTTTTGCTATCTGCAAAATAAGCTTCTTCTGCAACTACCTCTGTTACATAACGTTTAACACCATTTTCATCATCCCAAGTTCTAGTTTGGATTCTTCCAATAATAGCAACTTGTTGACCTTTTTTAAAATATTTACTACAAAACTCTCCAAGTTTACTCCAAGCCACAATATTAATAAAATCAGCTTGTCTTTCTTCTCCTTGTCTAACAAATCTTCTATTTACTGCTAGACTAAAAGAAGCGACTAAAGTATTATTAGTTTGAGTATATCTAACTTCTGGATCTCTTGTTAAACGTCCCATTAAAATAACTTTGTTCATAAAATCTCTTCCTTTTTACTATTTTACTATATTTAAAAGCCCCCATAAATAGTAAATTAATCATTTTCTCTTACAACTATAAATTTAATAACTTCATCTGTAATTCTATAAACTCTTTCAAGTTCAGCTATTAAATCTGGATTAGCTTCAAAATTGAAAACTATGTAATATCCTTCTGAATTTTTCTTAATTTCATAAGCTAATTTCTTCTTACCAAGTTCTTCAACTTTTTCAAGCTTTCCATTACTATTAATCAAATCTGTAAACTTAGCAATTAAAGACTTAATTCCTTGTTCCTCTACAGACGGATTAATAATAATAACACTCTCGTATTTATTCATTCCGTTCACCTCCTCATGGATAATAACCTGTACCACTTCGAATACAAGTAAGGATAAATAGCAATTTGTTAAATTTGCTATTTATAAGCTTATATATTTTACCACACATACCCAAAAAAGGCAAGTATGAAAGGCAAAAAATAATATATATTAATCTCTTTTCGGCGGCTAATTTAAAAACATCCTATTGCTCTATTATTTTAAGTTCAGTGTCACTTATTTTTTCTAATTGAATTCCGGATTTTAGGCAAACTATAGGGCGAAATCCTGTAAGACTACCAGAATAACTATTAGTGTTAATCAAACTATTATAGAAAATACTCATTAAGTTATTGGAACGAAATGATGAAGGTGAAGCCACCCACATCCCCTGACATTTATTTATATCTGTTATATAATATAAGTCATTTTCATCTTCTGCTCCACTTACACTGTAAGTTGGGCTACTTGTACTGTCACTCCATTTTACTTGATATCCTGTTGCATTGTATGTGCATTCTACATATCTATCATGTGTTGCTTTATATGATGCACACCATAATTCTATCGTCGGTCCTCCTATTGCATATTCCGCATATGTTGTATTGGCATAATTTGTACTCCATCTTCCTTCATCTAACATGAATGCTACTGACTGTATTCCATATCCTGTTGCTTCTGTATATTCATTTACATAGCTTATCCATTTCGTTATCCTTAGATTTTTTATATTTTCTGAGCCTGTGTAATCTTTGGATACATTATAAAGGTTTAATTGATATCCATTTCCCTCATCAGATAATTCATAGCGTTCTGACTCTGGTGCATAATCAAAATGTATATAATTATCAGCAATCAAATAAATATTCTCCTCATCCGCATGAAAAATCCTCCACTTTACATTAGGATCTCCACTTGGAGTAGTATAATTTATAACATAATCCCCATAAAAATCATCCGCATTCTCAGCTATATCCGACTTATCCAATGTTGTTTTCTCTATCTTACTATACTCCCCAGGAAGTCTATAATACATCTCTCCATCTAGTGAAACACCTTTTGGATAATAAATCATATGAGTTTTCTCATTAATTATATAAACATCATCACCGCTCCACGAAATATTATTAGCTAAAATCAAATTATTTAATTTGCTAGCATCAATAACATAATAAAGTTCAGCATCATCATTAGGATTAGCAGCAATTACAAAATCATATGAGCCTGTAAACTTCTCCTTAACCGGCAACTGACCATAACTATTATAGTACACTGCTATTTTATCATTCAAACTTTTCAAATCAGCATACATATTAGTAAGATTTTTAGTTTTCAAATTACTTATACTAAGAGTAACAACTGTTCCTGTAATAATAAGCATAACAACAATAGTAATAACAAGTACTATTAGCGTAATTCCGCTTCATATTTCTCATTAGTTTACCTCCCTATGCAAAATGCATTTCTCTTAAAACTTTATTATAGTTTACTATTAAATACACATTTTTTCAAGGGGTTTGCTTAATTATTCTCTCTACTCTTTCTTTTAGTGAATACCTTTTATTCTCTTTAATAACCAAAACCCATAAATATACAAGCATAATCAAAATTGCAATATTTTTAAAATAATATACAGCAATACTTCCAGCGAAAGTAAGCATTATAGCACCGAATATTTGCAATTTTATTTGTAATACTATCTGAAAAGTTTCTTCCCTTAGCTATGTACAATAATCCTTTAACAATTCTACCTCCATCTAATGGATAAATAGGTAAAAGATTGAATAAAATAATAAGCATGTTTGCATAAATAATAATTTCTCTGCTTACAGTGTCTATTGGAATATCTGCAAACATTATAACTAACATAATAATCAAATTAGTCAAAGGTCCTGCCATCGCAATAATAATTTTCTTCCACTCAAAGCTTTTATTTCTTGCACCAAATTCCTCAAAAATTATAGCAAGCCCCATAGGATTAACTTCTATTTTTTTTGGTTTTAAATTTAATAAAAGTCCTGCAAGCAAATGTCCACATTCATGAACAAATGCTAATAACATTAAAACTGCATATACTTCAATTTGTTTCGTTATATAAAATACAGCAGCAAATATAAAAATTTGTAAGCTAATTTTAATTTGCATTAAATACCCTCTCTTTTTAAAAATCTAAAATATAGTCTGGATTTACTAAATTTCCATTTCTTTTAATTTCAAAATGCAAATGAGGTCCAGTAACATTCCCAGTTGCTCCCACTTCTGCAATTTCTTGTCCTTGCGAAATCTTATCTCCTTCACTTACGTATATTTTGTTACAATGTGCATATTGAGTTGTAACTTCCCCATTTGTTATTTCTAAATGATTTCCGATAAGCTCCTGTTGAAGAAACAAGTGTTACCTCTCCATCCATAGCCGCAATAATTTTAGTTCCAGTGTTAGCTGCAATATCTATTCCAGTATGATATTTAGAAACTGTTGCAACTGTTGGATTTCTATTTCCAAACCTTGAAGTTATTGTGCCTGTTAGTGGTTTAATTAGAGAATAATTGCTTTTTATATAATTTGCATCTATTTGTTCTTGGCTTACACTACTTGTTTCTTCTGGCACTACTACTTCGTCGGTTACTCCTAATGTTTCTGTTTGTGTACTACTTTCTGTTACAGCATTTTCTATGGCATCTGAAACTCCTTCTGTTAGTCCCTCTTGCAAAACATTATTATTTTCTGTATTTTCTGGCGGAGTTTCTTTATTTTCTTCTGGAATGTCTGTATTTGGATTCTTAATTTGATTTATGTAATTAAGAACATTATTACTAATATTTTCTAAACTTATATCATATTCTAATACGGATTTAATTTGGTCAATTAATTGACCTGAAAATATGTAATTGCCATTTTTAACTATGTAAAAGCCTGTATAAATTATTACACATATAAATATTTGAATAATCATTTTTCTAATAATGCTGTTTTTTCTTTTATCTCCAACATTTACTCTTGCGTATGGTATGCTTGTACCTACACTAGCACTTTTTCTTCTTGCATATATTTCTTCGGCTCTTCGAATACGTTCTTCTACACTTATGGTTTTTTCCATAATTTTACCTCCTCTTATGTTTTATTCTAATATATGCACATAAAAGTGTAATATTACTTTTTTAAAAGCAAAAAACCTAATTGGAAAATACCAATTAGGTTTTTATTAATTACATTATAATAAATTCTACTAATGCCACAAAAGCCAAGCCAAAACTTATATACTTTTGTATATTATATTTCTTTTCTAAATTAGTAACTTTTTTTATGTTACTTTTCTCTTCTACATCTTTTATATATTTGTTAATAAGCAGTTCCGCTTCTTTTACAATATATTTATTGTCATTTTTTTCTATTCCCTCTCTTTCTCCATTTTTTCTACTGTATTGAATATTTTTTACCTTTTTATTTTGCTTTAACACCACAATTGCCTCATCTACAATGTTAGATGGTAAATTTTTTAAAACTACTATATTTTTCATTTGCCCTATATCCATATTTACCTCCCTTGGAAATATCTTCTTATTTAGATTTTTTCCAAGATTGGTAAATTTATTCATTACAATTGTAGTTTATTGTATTATATATTCCAGAAGAAACCACGTCTGCTAAATTAACCACTCTGCTTAATGGCACATTTTGAAGTGTACTTAAATTTTGATTAATATTTCTGCAATTACGACCAACAATTCCTTTTATGCTCATGTCTCCTACTTTTATACATTGCCTATTTAAGCTACTACCTAATTCTATTCCACCATCTGATACAAGAATACTTCCTATATTCTCAGTAGAAGACAATGCTGCATCTATTGCAATAATAAATGGATTTGTATATGTAGAATTAATTCTCTCCATAATTTGATTTATATTACATAAGCTTACACTATTTTCTAATGTTCCTATTACATTTAATTTTCTTGCTCCTCTTAGCATGTTAGTTAATCTATTTCCAACAAGTGGTCCAAACGCATCTCCTATTATCCTTTGTGTTCCTATACATAAAAAAATCAAATTAGAATATGTTTGACCTGCTGTTATAGTACATATCCTATTTCCAAAATCTCTTACAAAATTATTGTATAATTCATTATTTCCTTCCATACTTTTCCCCCAGTTGTTATATATATATGCCAAACTTCTTGTTTAATTCCTTCTAATTATTTCTTTTACTAGGGGCAATATAAATGTTTATATTTTTATCTGTATTATATTTTTTTATAATATCCTCCGAAAATCCAGCAACTTCGCTAGATAGAATTATACTATTATAATTATTTTCTATAAGTTCTTTTATTTTGTTATCCACTTCTTCGTTTTCTTCTAATTCTACAACATTAAACCCTAATCCTTTTGCTAAATTAAAACTTTTTTTATCATTTGCAGATTTTATTAATGATATTCTCATAATACATCACCAATATTATTTTGGAATAACTTAGATTTTTTATGCAAAAAATAAGAGTGAATTTTGTTCACTCTCACTCTAACCCTAAGCTTGCCTCTAAGCTTAGTTTTATCATGCCATTTAATGCTTTTTCTCTTTCTTCTGCTGATATTTGATTTTGTTTTGTTGGAATATCTACTACTGTTAAAAGACACGCTGCTTTTTTATTTAACAATTTTGCAAGGTAAAATAATACAAAAGATTCCATTTCTGCTGCTATTATATTTAATTCTTTTGGTAATCTATCTAGTAATTCTTGTAGTTTTGGTATATAAAGGTCAAAGCAATCACTACATAGCACATTTCCTTTTACATATTTTATATCTTGATTTTTAGCAGTCTGTTCAATTATATTATTTAATTCTTTTGAAGCATCTGCTAAGTGGCAATCTTCGCTATTAAATGTGTAGGCAAAATTCCCCTCAGAATAGCTTGATTCTACTAAAATTGTATCAAATAGTTCTAACTTATCTGAATATCCTCCACATGAACCTATTCTTATTATATTTTCTACATCATATACTTTATATAGTTCATATGCATATATTCCAATACTTGGCATTCCCATTCCAGATGCCATTACAGTTATTTCTTTACCTTTATAAGTTCCTGTATATGCAAAAATATTTCTAACTTTGTTTACTAATTTTGCATTTTCTAAAAAATTCTCTGCGATATATTTTGCTCTTAATGGATCTCCTGGCATCAATACAGTTTTTGCAATTTCACCAATTTGGGCTTCATTATGTGGTGTCATAAATATTCCTCCTTTGTTCTAATTATCTAATTTTTTATTAATCATTTTTAGTGCTTTTTCACGTGGTAACATTATTTGGTGTGAGCAACCTAAACATTTTAATTTAAAATCCACCCCAACTCTTGTTATTTCCCACTCTTTACTTCCACATGGATGCTTTTTTTTAGATATTATTTTATCTCCAACATTATATTCCATATTATTTCTCCTATAATGTTTCTATGCATTTTTGTATTCTAGATATAACTTCGTCTTTTCCAAGTACATTCATTATTTCGTACATGTCCGGTGTATTGTGTCTCTTGGTTAATGCTACTCTTATTACAGTGCTTACATCTCCAACATGTGCTTTGTATTTATTTAGTTCGGCTTTAAACAATTTTACTTCTCTTGCATAACCCATTTCTTCTGCTAAATCTTTCATTCTATCGAACCATAATTGTTTATCATCGTCTATATTAAAATATTTTTCTATATATTTTGTTAAAACTTCTTTAATTTCTTCCTTTTCTTGAATTACTTGGAATTCATAATTTTCATTACTATTTTCGAATAATTCATTATACATATATAGTACATTTTCTTTAACATCTGACCATTTTGCAATATCTTTTCTAGGTTTTTGGTTTCCTCTTTCTATTCCTAGTACTTTTAGTGTATAGTCTTTATCTTTTTCTAAAATGTTAGCAAAATCTTTATCAAATACATTTGCCCATTTTATTGTTTCATTATATACTTTTTCTGCTGAATATTTAGAAATTACTATTTTTGATACATCTAGCAATTTTATCATATCAAACAATGCACCACTTACACTCATTTTGTTTAAGTGAAATTCAAATTCATCTATTGATTTATCTTTATTCGCACGTCTCCAATTTTCGAAATTAGAATTTGCAATATTTAATAAATATTCTTTAACTGCATCTGATGGAATTCCTTGTTCTAAATAATATGAAACAGCTGCTTCTGGGTCTTTTCTTTTACTTAACTTTCTCTTGTTTCCATTATCATTTTTCATAATAGGTGCAATATGTGCATATTTTGGTGGCTTAAATCCTAATTCTGTAAATAGTTGAATATGAAGTGGTACAGAAGGAAGCCATTCATCACTACGTATTACATGTGTTGTTCTCATTAAATGATCATCAACTGCATGTGCAAAATGATATGTTGGCAAGCCATCTGCTTTAATTATTACTATATCTTGGTCATTTTCTGGAAAATCTACATTTCCTTTTATTACATCATGATGCTTAATTTTTTTATCTGGATTTCCTGGTGATTTAAAACGAATAATATAATTTTCACCATTTTCAATTTTTTCTTTCATTAAATCAAGAGGCATTTTTCTGCATCTTGTCCATTTTCCATAATACCCTGTTCTTTCCATTGCTGCTTCTTGATTTTTTCTTATTTGTTCTAATGTTTCAGCTGTGCAAAAACAAGGATATGCTTTACCTTGCTCTATTAAATATTTAGCATATGCTTGGTAAATTTCTTTTCTTTCACTTTGTTTGTATGGTCCGTATTCTCCTCTTTCCTCTGTTTGGCTAATCATGCCTTCATCTGGACTCATATCGAAATCTTTTAAAGAATCTATAATACCTTCTATGCCATTTTCAATCTCTCTTTTTTGGTCTGTATCTTCAATTCTTAAAAAGAAAACACCATTAGTTTGGCTAGTAACAGTTCTTGCAACCAAAGCTTGATAAAGCCCTCCAATATGCACAAATCCAGTTGGGCTAGGTGCAAACCTAGAAACAACAGCACCCTCTGGCAAATCTCTTACAGGATACTTTGCTTCATAATATGATATATCTTTAACATTTGGAAAAATCAAATTAGCTAATTCTTTATTATCCATTTTAAATTACTCCTTATTTTATTAAACTTCCATAATTATTGGTAAAATCATTGGGTTTCTTTTTGTTTTTACATATACGTAGTCTCTTAGGCTGTCTTTTAAGTTTGATTTAATTGTTGACCAGTCTTTTATTTGTTTTTCTTCACATTTCCTTATTTCTTCTCTTACTATTTTCTTTATGTCTTCCATTAAGTTTTCAGATTCTCTTACATAAACAAATCCTCTTGATATAACATCAGGTCCTGAAACGACTTCACCTGTTGCTGAATTCATTGTTAGAACTATTATTATTAATCCATCTTGTGATAGATGTTGTCTATCTCTTAATACTATATTTCCAACATCTCCAACTCCTAAACCATCTACTAATACTCTTCCAAATGGTACTGTACCTGTTATTCTTGCCGAATCACTATTTAATTCTAGTATTCTACCATTTGTTAATGATAAAATGTTTTCTTTTGGAATTCCCATTTGCATTGCAGTGTCCATATGTGCTTGAAGTTGTCTATATTCACCATGTATTGGCATAAAATATTTTGGTTTTGTTAATGCTAATATCATTTTTTGTTCTTCTTGGCAAGCATGTCCTGATACGTGAATATCTTCTAATGCACTGTAAACTACTTCTGCACCGATTTGCATTAAATCATCTACAACTTTTGATACAAATTTTTCATTTCCTGGTATTGGTGTTGCAGATATAATTACCAAATCATTTGGAGTTATTACAACCTTTTTGTGTTCACCAGCAGCCATTCTAGTTAATGCAGACATTGTTTCTCCTTGGCTTCCTGTTGTAATAATTACAAGTTGTTCATCTGTGTAATTTTTTATCATGTCTATATCTATAAATACATTATCTGGTACTTGTATATAGCCAAGCTCTTTTGCAGTGTCTATCATGTTAATCATACTTCTACCACAAACTGCAATTTTTCTGTTATTCTCTACTGCTGCATTTACAATTTGTTGAACCCTGTGCACATTTGATGCAAATGTTGCAACAACTATTCTTTTTTTGCAATTCAAGAATAATTTATCAAACACCACTCCAAGTGAGCTTTCAGACATTGTATATCCCTTACGCTCAGCATTTGTACTATCTGACATTAATAGTAAAATTCCTTTATTTCCAAGTTCTGCAAGTCTTCCTAGGTTCATGGGTCTTCCATCTATTGGTGTGTGGTCTATTTTAAAGTCACCTGTATGAAGTACTGTTCCTACTGGTGTTGTAATTGCTAGCATAACAGTATCTGGTATACTATGGCAGCTTCTTATAAACTCAATTTTGAATTTTCCTAAATGAATAGTTTGACCTTGTACTACTGTTTTTATTTTAGTTTTTCTAAGTAATTTATGCTCCTCTAATTTATTTTTAATAAGTCCCACTGTTAGTGGTGTAGCGTAAATTGGCATATCCACTTGTTTTAATAAATATGGAATACCTCCAATATGATCTTCATGACCATGTGTTACAACTAAACCTCTAATTTTATCCTTGTTTTTCTCTAAATATGAAACATCTGGAATAACCAAATCTATACCTAGCATATCATCTTCCGGGAAAGCTAGTCCGCAATCCACTACAATAATATCATCTTCATATTCAAAAACAGTAATGTTTTTACCAATTTCAAGTAACCCCCCTAATGGTATAATTTTTAAACCACTTTTTTTGAATTGAACCTCTTCATTTACTGCTTTTCTTGTTTCTCTGCTAGTAAATTCCTTTTTAGGTCTTTTTGTAGGTAATTTCTCCTTTCTGTCTGTTTTTTCTCTAACTTTTCTAGTTCTTCTCTCTCTTGGCTTATTAACTAAGCTTAAATTGTTTTCATTTTCTTCTCTTTCCATAAATTCTCCTTCTTTTTTTATAATTTTTAAATCGTGCACAAAAAAATAGTTTAAAATAAATTTAAACTAATGATTCCTATAAATATTTTTATAAATAACTATTTCAACTAAAATTTTCATTTGTTTTATCTCATTATATAATAAATTATTACTAAAACTCTCTTTTTTAATAATATAAAATTTCCGAATCATTACTTTAATTTAAAACTGTATTTTCAAATACACAAATCTCTTCTTTATCCACAAATTGGATAATCACTGTGGACAATTATACTATGGAATGAAAAAATTGTCAAGTCACATGTGTTATGTTAACATTGTTCTTGACAATTTT
The DNA here is from genome assembly GCA_944389425.1 of uncultured Clostridia bacterium. Lineage (GTDB taxonomy): Bacteria > Bacillota > Clostridia > TANB77 > CAG-508 > UMGS1864. The sequence continues at coordinate 5,298 of CALXMH010000003.1, read as the reverse complement.
TTCTTAAACAAAATCTTCATAATAAGAGTAAATTTATTCCTCTATTTCATAAACCTCAATATTTTTAACAGCTGGTTCATTTAGAGCTTTTCCTTCAATGGTAAATCTTGAACCATGGCACGGGCAATCCCATGTTTTTTCTACATTATTCCATGAAAGCTCACAACCTAAATGAGTACAGTATGGCTTTATTGCATAAAGTTTTCCATTTTCATCTTTATACATTCCATATTTTTCCCCATCATATTCAACTATTCCACCTGTTCCTGGTTCTAAGTCTTCGTAGCTTTCTTTTGGCAATTTTAATTTATTTATAACTAGTGAGTAAGCAGTTTGTTTTAGCATATTCCCAAATTCTTTGTAATTTTTAAGAGGATTAAATCTAAGAGATGAAAAAATTTTTTCATATTTGTTTTCTTTGTCTAATATTTTATCTGTAATAATTTGTGCTGCAACGTGTGATGTTGTCATTCCCCATTTTTTAAAACCTGTTGCCACAAATACATTTGGCATAAGCTTAGAAAACTCACCTATATATGGAACTTTATCAAGTGATATACAATCTTGTGTGCTCCATTTATATTTTACTATTGCATCTGGATAAATTGTTTTTATATATTTCTCTAATTGAACATAATTTTCATCCATTTCTACACTATTATCACCTGTTTTATGGTCACTTCCTCCTACTGCAAGGAGTCTTTTATCTCCATCTTTAATTGTTCTAAAAGAAATTACAGGAGAAGTACTTGTAATATACATTCCACTAAATAAATCACTCTTTGTTTCAATTGCAATAACATAAGACCTATCTTGATACATTTTCAAAAAATGATATCCCGGAAAATTTATAATTGGATAATGTGTTGTAAGTACTACATATTTTGCTTTAATATTTCCATTTTCAGTTATTATTTTATATTCATTTTCAGCTTTTTCTACATCTGTAACTTTGGTGTTTTCATATATTTGTACACCTTTATTTTCTAATATTTCTAGCAATGCTACCAAATATTTTCTTACATTAAATTGAGCCTGATTTTTAAATTTAATTGCTGCCAGCACTTTAAATGGTAGTGGTGTTTCCATACAATATTCAGCATCTTTTCCTAATAAATTAACACATTTTACCTCTTCTTTTATTTTACTAACTTCATTTTCATCATTTGTATATACATATGCATCTTGAAATTCAAAATCACAATCTATATTGTTTTCATCTATAATTTGCTTGCAATATCTTATTGCATCTTCGTTTGCATCTAAATAATTTTTTGCATCCTCTATGCCAAAAGTATCTATCAAATATTTATAAAAAAGTCCATGTTGGCTTGTTATTTTTGCAGTTGTATTTGCAGTAACCCCCATTGTGCATCTATCTTTATCTACAATAACAACTCTTTTGCCTTGTTTTGTAAGCTCATATGCAGTAATTATACCTGCAACGCCTCCCCCTATAATGCATACTTCTGTTTCTAGATTATTTTCAAGCTTTGGATAATTTGTAGTTTTTACACTTTCTTTCCAATAAGAATTCATCATATTTATCACCTATGTATATTATTAACAAATTTTCCAAAAAAATACAAAAAGCATAACTAAAAATAGTTACGCTTTTTACATTATAAATCTTTAAACTACATTACATAAACAATTCCTAATGCTATTGTTAAAACAGCAAAAGCAACTCCCATAATAACTGTCCATCTCTTTAAAGAACCTTCCTTAGTTCTTCCTTTATTCTTTTCATAAAAATTTTCAGATGAAGAAGAACCTACAATAGCCCCTGAAAGTCCAGCTTGCTCCTTTTTTTGTAAAAATGTTAATACAATTATAGCTAAGCATACTACTGCATATATAATAGTTAATATTGTTTTTACAATCTCCATTTCTAATCCTCCTACAAGTGTTTCTCTTAATTAACATCATTAATTCTAGCACAGATTTATGGAAAAATCAAGGGGTGTTTGCTAAGAATGTGTGGAGGTATTAAATGCAATCTAGTTACCTAGATTGCATCATCAAATGTTTATTCTTAACAAACTATATTTTATAATAATTTGAGATAATTCTCAAATTGTTCATCTATGTTTTAATGTTTATATAACTTGCCTTTTGCATCAATATAAAATACATAAAAAACTTTGTTTATTAATTTTCCTATTATCCTACCGAGGTGTTGGCTGATTATTCTTATAAAGTCTCATTACTGAAAATTTTCCATCAAACCTTTCTATATCTTCATTAAATTTTTTTGGAATTTCTTTTTTTATATCAAGTCTTTCTTCTTCAAAACCTTTATACTTATCCCATCTAGCTAATTCTAAATATATTACACTTGATACCTCTCTAATTCTATCTATTAATGCGACTTTATCATTATCCTCAAAGTTTTTGTCATAAACAACATATGCAAAATTAAATACAATATGATTTGATTTGAAACAATTCGTACACGTTGGCTTTATTTTTTTAAAATTGCTTTTTATTGTTGCCATTTATTCTTCCACAACTTCCTGCTTAAAATATTCTTTTATTAAATCAGTATCTATTATACCATTATTAGTAGTTTTTTCCCATGGACTCCCTTTTTTATGAGTCATTTCTCTTAGTTGCCAAGCTGTATAAATTGAGAAATTATCATATACTAAATCTAAAATATTTTTAACTTCTGGGTCATTTTCTATTCTAGATACTATTTTTCTATTTTCTGGTGTCTCTGGAATTATTATTTGATTTCTTCCAAATACACAATAAGTATCATATACATTTCTAACAACAGGTCCATGATTCCATGCTTCAAAATCATCATCAAATAATTTTTTATCAGTTATTGCTAAATGTACTCCTTGTGCATAATATAATAATTTTTGTAATTTCAAATGAGTAATACCTTCATACACTTCATATTCATCATTAGGAGCTATTTTTTCTTTTTTTTCTGCATAATTTTTATATAAAAACCAAATAGCTATGTCTTGTGCTGTATATTTAGCTTTTGAATTTTGCATGATTATCAACTCCCTTCCTTTATATTATGCATTATATCATAATTTCTATATCAATAATAAGTCATTTTCATTACACTTCTGTAATTATCTCGTAATATTATATCATATTGTTTTTTATTAATCAACATAAATTGTTTACTGTATCAAAATACCTCTTCTGTATAAAATATTATTTTAATTTATTGTATACACTTGCTACTAACCAATTATTGTAACAACAAGTGCATATTTTAGTTCGTTATTTAAACTTTCTATTACTGAATTTCTAATAAATGTAAAGATATCATAGTAGCATTCAAAGTATACCTTACCATCAGATTCAATGCTTATTATTTGACAATAAGCACCTCCGTTTTCTAACATATATGAAATATCATTTCCATATTTTAGTAGTTGAAATTTATATACGCTCTGTTTGTCTGCGATATCTAATAATTCTTTATAGTTTTTACCCTTTAATTCTTTCTTAGCTTTAATATATTTCTCCTTTTCACTTTTAGTAGCTTTTTGTTCCATTTCTCCTAATAATTCAATAAGATTATTTTCTAATACTTCCTCTTTAAGATTTAAAATGTAGCAATCCTCATCTTCTGAAACATCATATAATGATAATTTAAAATTATTAATAAATGCTTTTTCTAAGTCCTCCTTTCCTAACCTATCTTTCTCAACATAAATTTTTGTTGCTAGTCCAATTGATAAATATTGTCCCATAATCTTTCCTCCTCTTTTTTGGCTTTTTGCCTATTTTTTTGTAATTGTACCATTTATGCTCATATCTTTCAAGTTCTTTTATAAAACTAATCTCACAGTATAAATTGTAATATAAAATATAAATAGCAATATATGTTTCCATATATTGCTATTAGTTAATATGTTTCGCTAGAAGAATCCAAGGTTACAAAAAAGCTAGCACGAAAACCGTAAGTAGTCAAGTTCAAAGTCTACTGGACTACTACCACGATAAGCTGCTGGAAGGTTGTTCCCATCACCATCATTGCCATAACTTCCTCCTCTATTAGCTGGATAATTTATTGTTGAATATTTTTCTTGTGTCCATTCATATACATTACCAGCTAAGTCATATATGTTGTTTGCTTTCCAATATTCACTTGTTCCCGTATTTTGAAATTCATAACTATCTATTTCAGCATCTCCTATTGAATTACGATAATTGCCCCAACTACTACTATCTGTTTGTATATCTCCTATGTCCATTGTTTTTGTTTTTCCCACGGTATCAGATGATATTTCCGCTTTTCCTATTAACCAGTTTAATACACTATCCCATTCTATTCCATATATTAAATGCATATTCGCTGTTGTATTATTTGCACATGCTTCTATTGCTACTGTTTGTGGTATATTTATCCATGGAGGTATGCTGCGCTTACTTTGTACTATACCACTATCTCCTTCAACTGCTTCGTATCTTCCAATGTAAAATCCTTTGTAGTATTCTATGCTGGCTAGCATACTTTGATATTCTTGTGTAGTTGTTTCTTCCCAATATCTATTTAGTGTTGAAATTTTTGATAGTAAATGAGTTCTTCCACCATTTCCCCAATTTCCATTTTCATCATACCCATATTCAGTTGTCCATTCTGTTCGTTTAAAGTTTTCTTCAAAATTTGGTATTGGTACCCATACATATTCATTAAAGTCTGGTATTGTTCCAGTATCTTTCCCATTATCATATGTTATTGCATTATCTACTATGACTATTCCTTGATTTATTTGCTCAGCTGTTATACTACTCCACTGTTCATATGGCATTATTTCTTTTGCGCTTCCATCTTGTCCTGGTAAACTATATGTTGAATTACTTCCATTTAATATTACTGGTGCAAATCCTTTTGGTATTACTATTTGTACATTTTCTTCATCTGTTATTATTGTTGTATTTTCAGAAGCTAATCCATTTTCATCTACTGGTTCTGATGGAATTAGTGGATTTCCTCCGGTTCCTCCTTCTAAGTAATTTTGAAAATATTTTTCTATTTCATTTAATAATTGTTGCTCTTCTGCTACACTATTGTTGTATTTACCTACTGCGTTTTCAGCATTTCCTATTATATTTCCTTGCCCTGTTAAAGTAGCTAGCGCTACTCCTGCTAATATTAATAGTACTATTATTGTTATTACTAATGCTATTAATGTAATTCCACTTTTGCTCATTGTGTTTTCTAATATTTTTGGTTTTAATTTCTTTTTGTAAATTGTCAAGTAAAATTTAACAAAAATTCTCAAATAAAATTGAGCAATTATTCTCAATTAAAATATCTAT
>CALXMH010000002.1 GCA_944389425.1 uncultured Clostridia bacterium | reverse complement strand
GTTTTTTTATGCAATCTTTTTTTAATTGTTCTAAATTCATTTTCTAATCCTCTCTACACATTACTATTTAACGATTTATTCGTTGTGCTAATTATACCATTAAAACCAAAAATAATCTATACTATTGGAGAATGTTGAAATTATAATATTGAAAATATATTATTTTTAATATATAATATTTCTAGAAAGAGAACAAAGTTCGTAACTTGTATGCGATTCGCTCCATGTGGCGACTTTGTCGCAATTAATAGTGAATAATTTGTTATTCACTATTTTTTTAGTTTTCGTATTTAATTTGCTGGGATTCGGTTAAGTTGTAGATTGATAGAGTTGTAGCTTTTTTTGCTTGGGTGGTTAGTTTTATCGCTGTTATTTGATTATTTGTATATGTTTTGTAATAGTAAATTCCTTTGGTGGTATTTATGCAGCAAGAGTATGTTGTTATATCGCTTTTCCCATTTGATGTAATTACTGTTCCGCCTAGCATGCTTACAGAATCTAGTATATGAAAAAATTGTGTGAGAGAGCTTTCTTCATCTGTTTTACAAGTGGAATTTAATTTGTTGAATGCTGCTCTTATAAATCTAGAAGTAGAAGAGTTATCTCCTGGAAGCCCTAATGTTCCCATCCCTTGACTATATGGTTGCAAATTTATTTGGCTTGAAAATTTATTAATGCTTTGATTTGGTGATAATTTCTTCCGAAATAGTGGTCTTTTGTTTTAAAATCTATGCATGTACACATATTAATATCATTCCTTTTATTTATTATATTTTATTTTAACTTTTAGATGAACATAATATACATTTTTTCTAAAAAGATTTGCTATTCATTTAGTAAATGTGGTATAATAAAAAAGCTAAGTGAGGTGAGAGAAAATGGCAAAGCCAACAGTTGCAATCGTTGGAAAACCGAATGTTCGGCAAGTCTACTTTTTTTAATTATATAGTTGGTAAAAGAATTTCTATTGTTGAAGATAAACCAGGAGTAACAAGAGATAGGGTATATGCTGATGCAAATTGGAGAGGAAGAGACTTTACATTAATAGATACACGGAGGAATTGAAACAGATTCAGAAGATGTAATTGGCTCACAAATGAGAGAACAGGCCAAAATTGCTATAAATGTTGCAGATGTAATTTTGTTTATAACTGATATTAAACAAGGCGTAACAGCAACAGATAACGAAATTGCAATGATTCTTAAAAAATCTGGAAAACCAATTGTTTTAGTATGCAATAAAGCTGACAATTTTGTAGAAGACTCTAGTGAAGCATATGAATTTTATTCATTAGGTGTAGGAACTCCATATCCAGTATCTAGTACTAATGCCCTAGGGATTGGTGATGTACTTGATGCAATATATGAACACTTTCCAGAAGATGACGGAAATGAAGATGAAAACGAAATTATAAAAGTTGCTGTAATAGGTAAACCAAATGTACGGTAAATCTTCTTTAATTAATAAAATTCTTGGGGAAGAAAGAGTTATTGTAAGCAATATTGCAGGAACAACTCGCGATGCAATTGACTCGGAATTTCAAAATGAATTTGGTAAATATGTATTCATAGATACAGCTGGTGTAAGAAGGAAAAGCAAGGTTACAGAATCTATTGAAAAATTTAGTATTATGAGAACACTTTTGGCAATAGAAAGGGCAGATGTATGCTTAATGCTTATTGATGCAACAGAAGGAGTTACAGATCAAGATACTAAAATTGCTGGTGAAGCACATGAAGCAGGTAAAGGAATTATTATTGTTGTAAATAAATGGGATGAAATAGAAAAAGATAATCATACAACAGATGAGTTTAAAAAAGATATTCAAAACAAATTAGCATTTATGAGCTATGCACCAATAATATTTATATCTGCTAAAACTGGACAAAGAGTAAATAAACTTTTTGAAATGATTAATAAAGTAGCAAATCAAAATGCAATGAGAATATCAACCGCAATGTTAAATGAAGTTATAAATGAAGCAATTGCAATTGTTCAGCCACCATCAGACAAGGGAAAAAGGCTAAAAATAATGTATGCAACACAGGCAAGTACTAAACCACCAACATTTGTGATATTTGTAAACAATAAAGAATTATTTCACTTTTCGTATGAAAGATATTTAGTAAATCAAATAAGAAATACTTTTGGATTAGAAGGAACACCAATAAGAATAATTGTTAGAGAAAAAAGAGAAGAAAAATAAAAATTAGGAGGAATATTAAAGATGGCAACTTATATTATAGTAGCAATATTAGCATATTGCTTAGGAAGTATTAGTTTTTCAGTATTAATTAGCAAAAAATTAGCAGGATTTGATGTAAGAGAAAAAGGAAGTAAAAATGCAGGATCTACTAATGTTTTAAGAACAGTAGGTAAAAAAGCTGCTGCACTTACACTAATTTGTGATATTCTAAAAGGAGTTGTAGCTGTTTTAATAGCAGTACTTTTAGGAAATATTATAGAAGGAACAGATAAGGCTTTATTAGTTCAAATAGCAGCATTATTTGCAGTTATTGGACATACATTTCCAGTATTTTTTAAATTTAAAGGCGGAAAAGGTGTTGCAACAGCACTAGGTGTTTTATTTGTTTTAAATTGGCAGATAGCACTAATTTGTTTAGTATTTGCTTTACTTCTTATGGTAATTACAAAAATGGTTTCTGTTGGTTCATTAGCAGCAGCAATCCTATTCCCAGTACTAACAATATTTATTCATGATAACTATATAGCAGAGGGAAACTATTTAGTATTTGGAATATTAATGGCAGCATTTGTAATATATAATCATAGAACAAATATTAAAAGATTAGCAACAGGAACAGAAAATAAAATAAGTTTTAAAAAATAATTACCTAGGAGGAAAATAATTTTGAAGATTATTGCAATAATAGGAAGTGGAAGTTGGGGTGTAGCAATAGCTATACATTTAGCTAAGTTAGGACACAAAGTAAAATTATGGGCATTTTCAGAAGACGATATGAAAACTATTGTAGAAAAAAGAGAATGCAAGTTTTTACCAAATATAAAAATTCCAGATTCAGTAGAAGTAACACTTGATTATAAAGAGGCAATTGAAGGAACAGATATGATTATTCATGTAACTCCTTCAAAATTTGTAAGAGAAAATGTACAAAAATACAAAAAATATGTAACAAATCAACCAATTATAATGTGTTCAAAAGGATTTGAACTTAGTACATTATATACATTAGATGAAGTTGTAGAAGAAGAACTTCCAAACTCTAAAATAGCAGTATTATCTGGACCAAGCCATGCAGAAGAGGTGTCAATTGGAATTCCAACAGCATTGGTTGTAGCTTCAAAAGATGATGAACTAATTAATTTAATACAAACTACTTTCTCATCTCCAACATTAAGATTATATGCATCACATGATGTTAAAGGTGTAGAACTTGGAGGCTCTTTAAAAAATATAATAGCATTTTGTGCAGGTATATCAAAAGCATTAAATTTAGGAGATAATACATTTGCAGCATTAATTACAAGGGGCCTTGTAGAAATAACAAGACTAGGAGTGAAAATGGGTGGAGAAAAGGAAACTTTTTATGGACTAACTGGTCTTGGAGATTTAGTTGTAACATGTGGAAGCGAACATAGTAGGAATAGAAAAGCCGGAATGCTAATTGGAAGTGGTAAAACACTTGAAGAAACTAAAAAAGAAGTAGGAATGACAATAGAAAGCATTGATAATATTGAAGTAGCACACAGGCTTGCTAAAAAATACAATGTAGAAATGCCAATTGTAGAAACAGTTTACGATGTTTTATATAATGGACTAAATCCAAGCGAAGCTGTTCATACTTTAATGACTAGAAAGTTTAAATTCGAGAGGGAATAAATTAACTAGGGTATCTTTCATACAGATACCTTATTATTTTGTCTGCATTAAATTCAGTTACATTTATAAAAATTCCTTCATCTAAACTAATCCACATATTAATTTTAAATTTATCATTGTTATCTATAAAAACACCTATGATAGAAGCAATTTCAATTGGATTATCATAATATTTTTGCCATTCTAGTTTATTTTCAATATTAATATTATTTTCAAAAAAACTATTTAAAAATTTCTCAATTTGAGTATTATCCATACTATATAAACTAACTATTGGTTTCAATTTAAAAACTCCTTTTATAATATTATATCTTTTTATTATTTTACTATACAAACAGAATAAAACATTATTAAGTAGTTAATAATATTTTTAGGTGATTTATAGTGAAAATTAAAAAAATATGTATATTAATAATTCTAATAATATTAGCATTATCTTTAACTGGTTGCTCTAATAATAACGAAAATGAACAAGATTTACATGCAAAAGTAGATAGCGAAATGGACTATTTAGATGCAGAACTAATTTTAATATTAGGTAAACTAAATAATATTAGCTTCTCAAATTACATGGTAGAAGAAAGAGAAGTAGATTTATCGTCAAATGCTTCTGAAAAAACTGCATCTACATCAAGAGAAAATAGCCAAAGCTCAAATTCTGGTGGAGAAAGCAGTAGCTCAGAAGGAAGCAGTAGTGAAGGTGATTCAAGTGGAGGAGAAGGTAGCTCGGGAGACAGCAGTGGAGGAGAAAACCAAAATAATCAAAAAATTAATGTTACAGAAATGGTTACACAATCAACCTTAAATATAAATTATGATGATGTTAAATGGGATGAAATTGCAAGTAGTTTAGATACTTTTTATACATCTTGGAATACTATTATTTTGGATTTATATAAATTGAATATAAATGGAGAAGATATAACAAGTTTTAGTGGTAAATTAGATGAATTATTGCTAAATATAAAAAATCAAGATAAAGTAGCAGCACTTAGAAGCAGTGCAGAATTATATTCATATATACCAAAATATTTAAATGGATATTCAAATGATAATGGATTTAAGGACTTGGCAAATACTAAAATGCATATATTAAATGCATATGTGGGAGCATCAATAGAAGATTGGACATACTCAGACAGTGAACTTGCACTAGCAGAGCAGTCATTTACAAATTTAATGAAAAATGCAGAATTTATGAGCCAAAAAGAATATAATGTAAATAAAACATATATAACTTTAAAAGAACTACAAACATCAAATCAACACAGAGATAAAACAATATTCTTTTTAAAATATAAAAATTTAATACAGGAAATAGACATATTATAATATCTTGACAAAATGATTAATACAGTTTAAAATAATAAATAGAGTAAATTGGATAGTCGCGTGTATAAACTGCAAAGTTGTACATGAGGAAAGTCCGGGCTCCACAGAGCAATAATGCTGGATAACGTCCAGTGAAGGAAACTTTAAGGAAAGTGCAACAGAAAATAACCGCCTTTTAAATATAAGAGGTAAGGGTGAAAAAGTGAGGTAAGAGCTCACTAGCCTCTATGGTGACATAGAAGCTGTGTAAACCCCATTTGGAGCAACACCTTAAACGAAAGGTCAAGGCTGCTCGCCGTCTTTCACCTAGGTGGCTTGAAGTATATAGTAATATATATTCTAGATAAATGGCTATCCACGACAGAACCCGGCTTACAGATTTACTTAAATTACACAACCACTACAAGGCAAAAACTTGTAGTGGTTTTTTATTGACACAATTGTAGCTATATGGTAATATTAATTTGAATTAAAATGATTATAAAAATGGTGATAAAAATATGAAAAAATCGACAATTTTTTGGATTGTATTTTTAGTTGGGGTAATTTTAGGAATAATTATTTTTAGACTAATTGATATATACGAAGAAAATAACAACTACAATAATAATAGTTTAGGCAATTACATTGCAATAAATAATAATACATTGGTTAATAGTTCATCTAATATTAAAGAGCCTACAATACCTAATAATGATTTAGATAATTATTTAGAAAAGTACTTTTCGCCTAACATAGTAAGGAGTGTAGATAAAGTTTCAGCAGTGGTAAAAGAAGGAACATTAACAAGAGAAGGCGTAACACTAATTATAACAGATGACAATAATCCTCCTTATATATATTATGCAGACAATTTTTATTTATATATAAAGGAAAATAATAACTGGAAACCATATAGAATAATAAATTATTTTTATTCTCCAAATGAATTAGGAAGCATTCCTACATTTGAAAGAATTACAGAAAAAGAAATAGATTGGACAGGCTCATATGGTGAATTAGATAATGGTGAATACTTATTATTAGTTACAGTTCCAACAGAACATGATTATGAAAAAAATTTATTTGGTGTAGAGTTTACAATTGAATAATGTAAATAAAGGATGTAATAATTCAAATTACATCCTTTATTATATTTTGCATATCTGTTGGAATAGGAGCAATATACTCAGTAGTTTTGCCGGTTATTGGGTGAATAAATTTTACTTTGTATGAGTGAAGTGCTTGCCTTGAAATTAATGAAGATGGCTCATTGTATAATGTATCTCCTAGTATTGGATGACCAATATATTTGGAGTGTACACGTATTTGATGAGTTCTTCCGAGTTTCTAATTTAAATTCTACAATGCAATAATTTTCTTTGTTTTCTATGAGTTTAAAGTGAGTTATAGCAATTTCTCCGTTTTCTTGATTTATGCATCTTTCTATAATGCTGTTTTTTTTTCTAGCTATTGGATCATGTATTGTGCCAGACTCCTTTTTTAAATTTCCATCTAATATTGCAATATATGTTTTTTCAAAAGTTTTGTTTTTCATTTGGGTAATTAAACATTCCTGTATATATTCATTTTTAGCAAAAATAACTATTCCAGAAGTATCTTTATCTATTCGGTTTACTGGTCTTATTTTTGTTTGAATATTGTTTTTTTCATAATAATATTTAAGCCCATTTGAAAGACTATCTGTATAATGCATACAAGAAGGGTGCACAGGCATTGAAGCAGGTTTGTTTATTACTATATAATATTCATCTTCATAAATTATATCTAAATCCATTTTTGTCTCTACTATGTTTTCGGATTTTTCCTTAAAATCTATATAAACTAAAATTATATCTCCATTATTTAGTTTATAATCTAAGTATATATTATTATTTCCGTTTATAAATAGCTTTCTAGCCATTTTAAGTTTTGTAATTAATCTGCCAGATATATTCCATTTATTTTTTAAAATTTGCCTTAATGTTGTATATTCATTATTTTTTATTTTGTATTCTAATACCATTTTTGCACCTCATGCATAAAATTATATAATCTTTTTCACTTTTGTGCAAGGGAAAAATTTGTTGATTTATGTCTAATGATATTGTATAATATTTTAGAAACTAAGGAGGAATTTTATGAACCCGATAACAGGTATAACTAAAAAAATGAAGGTTATTATAATATTATGCATATTGTTTTTTATAGGAATTATATCGTTTTTATTTGTAATGTATGGACCAATTCCAACATTTAGAGAATGGCTAATTACAACTGCTATGACAACTATGAATCATCAATATTTAGCAACATGGTTTTATGATGATAAAACAATAGCAGAAGTTATGGATAAACATAAAGTAATAGAAGTTGCAGAAAATACTAATTTGGATTTAATAAGTAATGAGCCAATTATAGTAGAATTAGAAGAAGAAAAACCAACATATGCAAATGAATATGAAAGGCAGGTTTTAGAAAATCCAACACATGCAGACTATAAAATAATTCCAATAGAGGGAGACACATATTCTGGATATTTAGCAGTTATTTATGATCCATCACGTGTAAGAGCAGTTGCTACAAAAAATTTAGGTAAATCTGGTCAATATTTAACAAAAATGGCAGAAGAAAATAATGCTCTTGTGGCAATAAATGGTGGCGGATTCGATGATCCAAACCACAACAGTAGTGGAGGAACACCACTTGGTACAACAATTGTACAAGGCGAAGTTTTAACAGATTATAATTATTTAAACTCAACTGGTGGAATAATTGGATTTACAGAAGATAATAAATTATTTTTGGGTAAAATGTCAACACAAGAAGCTGTTGATATGGGAATTAGAGATGCAGTTTCACATGGTCCATTTTTAATTGTAAACCGGAAAATCTTCGTTTATAAAAGGTAATGGTGGATGGGGGAATGCCCCAAGAACTGCAATAGGGCAAAGACAAGATGGAATTGTATTATTTTTAGTAATAGACCGGAAGAACTATATCAAAACCTGGTGCAGATATGAGAGATTTAACTGAAATAATGGAAAATTACGGAGCATATAATGCTGCAAATTTAGATGGTGGAACATCTAGTGTTATGGTTGTTAATAATGAAATAATTAATGATCCAATAGATAGTACAGGTGCGCATAAAACAAGGCCAATAGCAACAGGATTTATTTTAGAAGCAAAAACTGAAAATTAGAGGAATAAATTTGTAATACTTACATACCATACAATTAGAGGTGATTAATTGTATGATAAAAATGATAGACCTACCATACGCTTTAACAGATTTAGAACCATATTATTCAGAGGAAACTTTAAAGCTTCATTACGAAGTACTATATAAAGGATATGTAGATAATACAAACAAAACACACGAAAAATTAATTTTAGCAAGAAACAATAATGATTTTAGTAATATAAAATGTTTAGAAAAAAATTTAAGCTTTTTTGGATCAGGAGCAATTTTGCATAAATTATTTTTTGAAAATTTAACACCAGCACATAAAGATATTCCAAACCTTACATTAATGCAACAAATAATACATGATTTTGGAAGCTATGCTAAATTTAAAAATCAATTTACAGCAGCAAGTATATCAGTTGAAGCATCTGGATGGTGTTTACTTGTTTGGGTACCTGAGTTTAATAGATTAGAAATTCTGCAATGCGAGAAGCACCAAGATTTAACTTTATGGGGATGTAAACCATTACTTGTTTTAGATATGTGGGAACATTCATACTATTTACAATACAAAACAAATAGAGAAAGCTATATAAATGCGATTTGGAATATTATAAATTGGGAAGTTGTAAGTAATAGATTTAAAAATAAATAAAAATAAAGTGAACTTAATTATTAAACTTTTTCTGTCTAAAATTAAGTTCACTTTATTTTTAAATTTTAAATATTCATTTTTGACTTGAATTTCTCATTTTGTATTAATCCAAGTAATAGCCAAAATATCGGTGCAACACCTACTGTACTAATATTAAAGAAAGCTTGTACAACATAAGAAATTATTGGAATAGATAGTGTAAGAGATACTTTATTTGTAAAAATATCTTTCTGTTTTATTAAAATTAAAGCTATAAATACTAAATATACAATTAGTCCTGGAATTCCTATTGTAGCAGAATATTGAAGATATTCATTATGAGCTTTATCTGCTATAACTCCACTCGCCTTACAGCAATTATACATATCAACAGGAGTATAGTATGAGCCAGCAAATGCAAGTGTATCTGGACCAAAGCCTAATATAGGATTTATTGCAGTTAAATGTATTGCCATTTTCCATATTCCTATTCTACCACTTCCAGCAGAATTTACCAATTCTCCATTTTCCATACTTTCTAATATACTATTATTAGCTTGAAGAAATTTTGTTGCAATTTTATTTGGCTCATTAAAAAAGTCAGCGGATTTAAATGCTATAACAAAAAGTACAATAAATAAACATATTAAATGTAAAGCTCTAATATATAAATATTTATCTTTACTTTTTACTATGAATATAATTCCAAGTATACATGCTACTGCTACTCCTATCCATGCACTTCTAGCAAGTGAAATTATTAATGCAAAAAAAGTCAAGCCACTTAAAATTAAATATCTCTTTTTAGCACTATTAATATATAATGACATTAATATTGGAACAACAATTGCTAAAAAATTTCCAAAGAAATTACTATTTGTAAAAGTAGATTTAGCATAACTTATACTTGAATAAATTGTACTATAGTATTGAAAAATTCCAATAACAGCTGTAATAACTATTATTATAATTGCATAAATTTGCAATTTTTTATTATATTCTAAATAATATTTTGAAGCGTAATAAGTTAAAAAATAAACTGAATATGTTAGTAATCCTTCAAAACGACCTTCTGTACCAAAAACTGAAACAGGTTTATTAATAGAAAAAATCGTACTTAAACATATTATGAACCAAAATAGTAATAAAATTTTATCTATTAAATCAAATTTTAATTCTTTTCTTTTATTAAATAGTGCTACAAAAAGAATAAGTCCACATATTAGCAACACAACAAATTTAGCAAGACTAGTGTAAGCAAATGGCACGATTATAATTGGAACTATAAACATAATTATATATATTGATTTATTTATTATTTTATCTATCATTTGTTTTCCCCTTATTTTTTTACTTATAGTATCATTATTAATAAATAAAAGCAAGTATTTTTTTAATTTTTAGTTATATTAATATCATTACTTAACATAAACTCATAAGATAATAAAAAGGGAAGGGAGGGGAATATGTTAAAAGGCAAAAAAATAGGATTTATAATTACAGATTCTTTTTATAATTTTCATAATATAATTCCAAAAATTAGAGAATTAGTAAAAAGGGGAGCTAAAATAATGCCTATTATTTCCTTAAATTCACAAAATGAAAAAATAAATAAATTTATAGATGAAATTAAAAATATTACATTTAATCAGCCAATAAATTCAATAGAAGAAGCCTCAAAACTAGTCACAGACATTATGGTTATAGCCCCATGCAATGGAAATACAATAGCTAAATTAGCTAGTAATATAGAAGATACGCCAGCAGTTGCTGCAATTCAATCACATTTAAAGAATGAAAACAATGTAATTCTAGCAATTGCTGCTAATAATGCATTATCAACTAATGCTGTAAATATTGGAATATTATTAAATAGAAAACATTTTTATTTTGTACCTGTGAGGCAAAATAATCCTATAACTAAACCATATTCAATATCTTTTGATTCAGAATATTTAATTCCTACAATAGAACATGCTTTATTCGAAAAACAAATTCAACCTATGCTCTTATGAAACATTTTTTCGCTTTTTTACAAGAAAGTATTGACAAGAACATTCGTTTGTTTTATAATAAATACATAAAGAGAAAACTTGTTCGCAAAGGAGGAGTATACAGATGAGAATAATTAATATAAAAAAATTTATTAGAGGAATTGGCATAATCGTATTTTTAATTATACTTACTATATTAATTATAGGTAACAATGTATCATTATCACACGGAGAATTACAATATAAGGACTTATATGTTGCAAGCGGAGATACATTATGGTCAATAGCAACAAATGAATTAAATAATAATTCTAATTTTAGAAACCATGATATTAGAGAAATTATAAAAGAAATTAAGGATATTAATAATTTAAACTCATCTGTATTATATGTAGGACAAAAATTGGTTATTCCTATGTATTAAAAATAGGGAAGAGGGAATAAAGAGACATTCCCTCTATAAATAAAATTAAAAAATGGGGACTTGTAGAGAAATGTGAATCTATTTTATAAATCCGCGAGAGGATTATTTTCAACTGCATCACGAACTTGCTCATTATTAACATGTGTGTAGATTTCAGTAGTGGCAATACTTTCATGCCCTAATAGTTCTTGGAGGGCACGAATGTCTACACCATTTTGATACATTAATGTTGCAGCAGTATGCCTTAATTTATGTACGGAGTATTTATTTGTATCTAAACCAGCTTTTTGTAATTCTTTTTTTACAATCATCTGAACAGTTCTTTGACTTATACGTTTTTTTTGTTCACTTAAAAATAATGGTTTATCATTTGGTGCTGTCTTAATATCATTAGGTCTAACATCTAAATATGCTTTAATTGCTTTTATACAAGCATTATTTAAGTATATAGTTCTTTCTTTGTTGCCTTTACCAATAACATTTAACTTTTCTTCATCAAAAGATATATGGTTTATATTAATTCCAACTAATTCAGATAAACGAATACCACAATTTAAAAATATAGTAATAATAGCATAATCTCTTTCTATATTTCTTTCTTTTTCAGAAGAAGTAGTAGCAGTAGCTCTAAGAAGCCTTTTACTATCATCCAATGATAAATACTTAGGAATACGCTTTCCAAGCTTAGGTGACTCTAAATTTTGCGCAGGGTTAATATCTAACATATTAGTTTTTGCAGTTAAATAATTAAACAATGCTTTAATACTAGATACTTTACGAGCTCTTGTAGTAGCTTTGCTATTATTATTTCTAGTTAGATAACCTAAGTATGCATGTAGATCATCAAGAGTAACTCTTTTTAAATCTTCAATTGTCATATCATGTATATCTATATTTTTAAAATCTTTTTCATTAGTCATCTTAAAACGAATTTTAAGAAACTTTAAAAAATTATTTAAATCATAATTATATTCTTTTATAGTATTAGGTGATTTATTTAATATAGTTTCAATATAATCTATAAAAGAATTCAAAAAATCAGGATTATTTTCAACATTTAGCATAAAAAAATACCTCCAAAATAAAAATATGCCGTAAAAGTACTGATTTCAATATAGTTTCAAAAAACGACGCACGAGAATCGATTTTAAGCACTTTTTATAAAAAAGTAATATAGTTACTTGTCTAAAAAATGAATAAAATTAACCATAATTGAAATTTTTTTATATTTTGAAAGTTTAAGGGAAAACCACTATCCCGTTTTGCGCAAAACTTCTATTTTGCGCAATGTTGTGTTGCATAAAATTAATGGCAACTTAATACCCTACACTTTCAAAATATAAATAGTAAATATAATATCTAATCAATATTATATAGAAAATAAATTAAAAGTCAAGTATTTATTACAAAAATAGATTACGAAATCACGTAATCTATTTTTGTTTGTGTGTTTGAAAATTATTTAATATAAAGAACTACGCGAAAACCAGTTTCACCACAACAATTACTGGGATCATTTATTGAACGATATGTTACTGGAATATCATATCCGTCGAAATCATATGAACCACCACGAGAAACGCGATATATTTTGGACTTCATTTCTTGCGTCCATTCATCTACGTTTCCAGCAAAATCGTAAATGTTATTGGTAGACCATTGGTCATTGCTGCCTGTTGGCATTATATGTTTGGGATGAGCATTTGTATTCCAATAATTCCCCCACGTTGTTGAATCAGTATTTATTTCGTGCAATGTTCTTGCTTCTGATTTCAAAAACCAGGCTAAAATAGAATCATACTCTGCCCCAAAAGTAAGATGGCTTTTTACATTAGGTGTCCTAATCATACATGCCGCTAATTCCTTAGCCTCATTATAGCTTACATTTATCCATGGCTTTTTATCTTTAAGTGATACTGGCTTAGCATTGTTAGACTTAGAGATAGTATAACGAGAAATATAAAAACCATTATATTTATTTACACTTACTACTTGTTCTAATAATCCTCCTTTTAATGGTTCATTATACTTTTCTTCTGAAAATAAATTTTCTTGGTAGTAATTTCTTCTGCCGAATTGTTCATTGAACATGTTTCCGTCCAGTGTTCCATCGTAGTCTAGCAAATTAACTGGAACCCACACGAATTGAGAATATTTTCTCTTCAAACATTCAACTTGCTCTGGATTTTCCCAGTCAATTTTGCTTACTTCTTCTTCTGGAATTTGATATATAACCAGACTTACATTCTTACCAAAAATTGTATTTTCTTTTTCAATCCCTGAAACAGTCCATCCAGGCGGAACTACTGCAATATTTCCTTCAATGTCTTCATAAATTGAAAGTTCTTTTGCATATTGCTTTTGAGATATCTTGGGTAAATTGAATTTTAATTTTAATTGAATTGTTCTTATAATTAATTCCCCGCTTTTCCCTACTGATATCTCAAATGTTTCACCTTCTTTTGCTCTTGCATAAAACTTTACTTTTTCTTCTGTTTCAAACACAAATTCTTTAAACCGATTTTTCATTGTCATTCCTCCTTGTTGCTCAAAAATTTTCATCGGCTTCAAAATAGCACTTGCTATTATGTAAATATGATATCACATTTTCCAGTATTTTTCAATATTTCCCCTATTCTTCTATTATAATAAAAAATTTTTATAATTTATAAAAAAAAGAAGCACAAATTAGAAAAATATGTTATAATGATTTTACTAACTATTTTTAATTGTGTGTTATAACATCTAACTAATTTTATTGATATGAAAAGCTAGTAATTTTTGATTACTAGCTTTTATGTTTATAATTTAAATTAAATTCCATTCTTTTTTGCGGTATTTTTACTTCATGGTAATTACCTAGTGTGTCTATTTCATATTTTTTCAGTTCCAACAAATTTTTTATTCCTATACCTTTTGCACAATATGTATTATCGTGATTTATTAATGTTAAACTTGCAGAAGATATATCTGTTCTTATGTAATATGCTAATATTTCATCTACTTCCATTATTTCATTTAATGTATTGTTTGAGTGAAAATTTATTGGAGTTCTAAATTTTAAATATACTAAATCTTTTGGATATAATGAAAATATGAAATATTTATCATCCATTGTTGGCCAATCCTTATATGGTTTTTTCGAAATACATGCTTTGTTTGGTAATTTATTAACTACTGTGTCGCTAACATATATTGGTACAAGATAATACCCTTCGTTTTCCACTTTAAATACATCAATTCTTATTATAGTTCCATTTGTTGCTATTGCTTTGTTTTTTAGCTTTATTGGTAATCTAGCATATGATTCTAATTTTACTTTTTTTACTATGTTTTCGAAATTTCCTTCTTTATTTTTTTTGTAAAAAGGCAAAATAAATGCACTTTTTGCATCTCCCCCATTTTCTGTTAATTTTTCCTTTAATGCACTATATAAAGCTTTATCACTGTGTTTTGCTTTTTCGTAATATGAGTCAATTTCTCCATTTAAATTTAGTTTTAATTTCTTTATATCTGTTTTACTAATACATTTATATCCATTACCACTTGCTATACCTCTTCGTAATGTTTCGTCATGTGCACTACCAGTTATTTTTCTTTTTGGTGAACGTGAAACAAAAATTGGTGGTATATTATTTATATCATTTCTAAAATTTTCCCATGGAGTAGGAAATTCTGACATATTTTTCGTTTTGCTATATAATATTATTTTATTTAGCATATCACGAGAAATACAAACTACTGATAATGCATTTAATGAATATTTAGTATCACCAAATATTTGATTACTTAATAATCCTAATTTTTTTCCAACAAAAGATACTAAATTTTCAGAAGTTATTATTACCTTTGTATTGTATTTTTCGCATTCAGTAAATTTAATATTATTCTCAATATAGTTTTTTAGCCATTTTGCAATAAATTGTGTATCTTGAATATTTCTGTTTCTCCATGATATTACTTCTTCTTTTTCAATGGAAGATCTCATTAGTCTACTTTTCTTACCATATCCTCTAACAAGCATACTAACACGTGTTTCATATTCTTCTAAATTTCTATTCATTTTATTAATATATGTATATGGAAGTAAAATTCCTTTTTGTTTTGCTTCTGAGGATAAAACTAAAACTTTATTTTTGTATGTGTCATCAAAACACATATGAAATGGTATAATATAGTCTATGCTTGTATCTTCTGTAAATAATGAGTCTATATCTATTTTTTTACCAGAATATATACAATATTCATTTTGTTGTCTCCATAGTTTATATTTTGCAATATTTGTTCCAGATTGTTTTACATCAAGTGCTGCTAATTCTTCTTTTATTTTTTTTGTTTTAGCAAGATTTTCTTCTATCTGTTTTCTTATTTTTTCTCTGTCTCCCCTACTTTGTCCAATTTCGCTTGAAATTTTTACTATGATTGTATCTGGACTGCCATATTTATTTGTTACAGCATTAATTACTTTTATAGTCTGAGATATTGCTCTTCTTGCAATTGGAGAAAGTATTTGACTATTTAAATCACTTGCATTTGTATAAATTTTAGGATATACCTTATCTACTACCTGATTATATGAAATTCCATTTTCTAAATATGGAGTAAGTTTTTTTATTGCTTTTAATGATAGATAGGAAATTTCTATAAAAGATATTTTAAGTAGTTCTTGTATTGCATAATCTGGTAAATTAATATTATGTTCTGCAAATTTAGCTATTCTTTTGTCATTACTTTTATATACTGTTAATATATATCCAATATCGTCTAATTCTTGAACAGTTAGTTTTTCCAAGAGAGTGTCATCTACATAATATAAGGCATGTTTCAATCTGTTATATGCTTCAAATCCTTCTATTTTAGGTTTTCTTTCTGCTTTTTTGTTTACAATGTCGGAAAATTCTGATATTGAACTATATTCTATATTGCAAAATCTTTCATAAACTGATAAATTTAATTCTTTTCTGATATCTATATATCGAACTTGTGATTGATATTTAACAAGATTTATTATTTTCTTGATTTCTTCTTTGGTTAGTTTTCTTTTTTTAATAGTTCTATAATTGTTTTTAATAATTGTTTTTTCTATTATTATATTATTTAATTGTTTTAATAAATCAAAATATTCAAATGAGTAACTTGCTTTTACTGCTCTATTTTCATTTTTTTCAAATATACATTTACCAAGCATTTTATCTATTTGTAATTTTGTATATTTCTTTCCTACACCTTCATCATAGTCTCTTTGCGAATCAAAGATATTTAGGTATTCTTTTATAAATTCTTGTGTTACAAGATTATTTAATTGTTTTTGCTTGTATAAAATTAGGAATACTTCTTCTCGTAATTGTTGTCTTAATACTGTTGAATTGTATTTTCCAGTTGAATTTCTAATTTTATTTATAACTTTTCCACTTGGAAGATAAATTTTAAATTTATTATCATTTAAATACATTTCTGCAACTGTTCTGTATCCATTGTCTAACATTAGTTGAGTATTTTCTTTTGTTGCAGTTAATACTTTTCCATCTTCATCTTTTGCATCTGTTTCTAATAAAACATTTGATTTATATCCTCTTTTTTTTACCATATGTATTAATATCCTGGCAAGATTTTTATTGTCTATTTTTTTATCTAATGCTTCTACTCTTAATTTATAAATATTATCATTAAAATCAATTGAATCATATAGATTTTCTATTTCGATTTCTGTTAATATATTGTATTTTACTAATAATCTTTTTACTCTAATAATTCTATGTTTTCTTCTTCTAATTCTTCTTCTAATACTTCTAGCTTCTCTTCTAGCTTTAGATAAAGGTGAGCCATCTTTTGGAGTTTCTGCAATATCAAACATTCTAACACCTAAATCTTTAAGCCTAATTGGCTCACCAGTCTCATCATGCTCTATAACAGCCCATCCGCAACTGGATACACCAATATCTAATCCTAATCTATATCTCATAAAACCACCTAACTTTATATGGTTGATTATATCATTTTATGAAATATATTGTCAATTTGAAGTAAAAAGTCTATATAAAGAGATAGCTGCCCTTTAAAAGGACAGCTAGTGCTCTACAACGCTTATAGGTCTTATTATAACAACCTATTTGATTTATTGATATGATTATGTACTTAAAGAAAGTACAAATAAATAATATAATACAATTTTTATTTTGTCAATAATATTATTAAAGTATATCTTTTATTTTATCTAAAAATTCGTCATTTGTTTTAGTTGCAAGTATTTGAGTAATTAATTTTTCTGTCATATCAGCTACTGGCATATTATTCATTGCTTTTCTTAGTGCATAAACTGTTTCAAGCTCTTTTGGTGATAATAATAATTCTTCTCTTCTTGTTCCAGATTTATTTATGTCTATTGCTGGGAATATACGTTTTTCAGATAGCTTTCTATCTAAATGAACTTCCATATTTCCAGTTCCTTTAAACTCTTCAAATATAACATCATCCATTTTACTTCCTGTTTCAATAAGTGCACTTGCAAGTATTGTAAGGCTTCCTGCATCTTCTGTATTTCTTGCAGCTCCAAAAAATCTTTTTGGTTTATGTAATGCATTTGGATCTAACCCACCAGAAAGTGTTCTTCCTGATGATGGTATAACCAAGTTATATGCTCTTGCTAATCTTGTTATACTATCTAATATTACAACAACATCTTTTTTCTGCTCTACTAATCTTTTTGCTCTTTCTAAAACCATTTCAGCTACTTTTACATGATGTTCTGGTAATTCATCAAATGTTGAATAAATTACATCTCCTTTTATTGAACGTCTCATATCTGTAACTTCTTCTGGTCTTTCGTCTATTAATAATACTATTAGTTCAACTTCTGGATTATTAGTTGTAATGCTATCTGCTATTTTCTTTAAAATTGTTGTTTTTCCAGCTTTTGGAGGAGCTACTATCATTCCTCTTTGACCTTTTCCTATTGGAGATAATAAATCAACTAATCTCATAGTATACTCATTTGGTGTAGTTTCCAATTTTAGTCTTTCATTTGGATAAATCGGTGTCAAATCATCAAATGGTATTCTTTTCATTGCAATTTCAGGATGCTCATCATTTACTTCTCCAACGAATATTAATGCTGGAAATTTTTCTTCTGATGATGTTCTAGATATTCCTTTTATTTTATCACCAGTATTTAATTTAAATCTTTTAATTTGAATTGGTGAAACATATACATCCTTAGGACTTGGTAAATAATTATGCCCTCTTAAAAATCCATATCCATCTGGCATAACTTCAAGCACACCTTCTATTATATTATCACCTTCATTTGTTAATTTGTATGTATTTGAATTGTTATCTAATAATTTTTCTTCTTCTTCCATAAATGCCCCCTTACTAAAAATAGAAACTATATAGGTGTTATATAGCTTCTTATTTATCTTGATCTATATATATTTTTTCATTTGGTAAATACATATCTAATTTTTCTCTAGCAATTTCTTCTATATATTCAGGCGAATTTAGATTATCTTTTTTTGCTAGCAAGCTTTCCTTATATTCAGTTTGTTCTTGTATTTGTTTTGCATAATATTCTTGATTGTTTTTATAAGAATCTAATGTTTTTTGTTGATTTATAAAAATGCTTATTATATATATACCTATTATAACAAAAAGTATTTTTTTATAAAATTTCTTTGACTTCAAAATCTTCATAAATTATTTTATCTCCAGTATAAAAAATTTTCAACTCATAAATATAATATTCTACAAAAAAATTATAAATCCTTTTTTATTTGCTTGTTTTTAAAGATTTTTTTAAATTTTTTTGTAAAAACTTGTAAATATTTCGTCTGAAATTTATAAAAATAAAACAAATTGGCTTTAATAACAGTTTTCTAATTATTTTCAATATTATTTTAGCAGGATATGTAATATAATATATTATTTTGACGATTATCTTTTTTAAAAATTGTATTATTTTTACACTTAATTTTATTATATGCTTGCTAACTGTTAATATATATAAAATTGCACCTATAATTAACCCTATAAACATAAATAGCCTTATTTGACCATTATTGTATGTATATATGCTATATGCCAAAATTATACATGTGATAAACCAAAATATAATATCTTCTATATATGTAATCCAATCAGGAGTTTGAAAACTTTTCCTAAATATTCTGAATATATCAAATATGAAAGCTATTACAATTCCATTTAAAATAAAAATTAGAAAAACATGAGCCTGTGATATTGCAAAATTATCCAAAATATTCTCCTTTATTTAAATATTTTTCCAAAAATGGAATTGCTAGTTTTATTAATATCTTTATCTGAATATGTTAAGCCAGATATATCTCCTTCTACAATTACCTCAGAAGTATCTATACTTAATTTATTTATCCTCAAATTTTCTCCCTTAACTGTAAGTAATCCTAAATCTGTCTCTAAAATCACTACTTGATCATCAAAACTTAGTACATCTAATACTCCTGATATACTAAGTTTACTCCTATTTTCTAATATTATATTCTGTATTACACTACTTGCAACTGTCTTTCTTTCATCCATATTCATAATAAATCACTCCTTTGCTATAAATATATATATTCACATCTTGTCTATTTTAGAACTAAAAAATAAGGTACATTAAAAATGAACCTTATTTCTATAATGTTATTAGTTTATCATGTATATTTTTAATTATCTCTTTTGAATTTTTATTATTTATAAACAAACCTATTCTATTTCCCTCAACTTCCCATAAATAATCATATATTTTATAATTATGTACAATTTCTTGCATTATATTTTTAATATTTGCTTTTCCAGCATAATTTCGATTTTTAATTACAGATATTATATCTACTCTGCTAGAAAATTTTTTTATTGAACAACTTATGAATGGAATATTCTCCTTAAGCTCCTTTTTTGAAATTACTGTTTTTATATTTGGGTTATTAGTAGATTTAACAATAATAGTGATATCATTATTTTTTGCATATTGTATTGATTTCAGCGCTAATACTTTTGAACCTGTTTTTGCTAAATCTATCATTTGGTTATAGCCTATTTGCTCAAGCCTTTTAGAAGTTGAAATTAATTTAGGGTCTGCTGTGCAGATGCTTTCAGTGTCCTTATATATTTCTAAATAATCTGCATTTAATGCTTTCGCCAAATATACAGCTGTTGTGTCTGAACCTCCTCTACCTAATGTAGTAATATCTTCATTTTCGTTTACACCTTGGAATCCTGCTACAATAACAATATAATCATTAGCTATAAATTTGTTAATTTTTGCAGTATTTATACTTAATATATTAGCATCTGTAAAACATGAGTCAGTTAGTATTCCGGGCTTGACTCCCTGTTAGACTTATGGCTTTATATCCCCAATTATTTAGCATTATAGCTAAAAGTCCCATTGAAATTTGCTCACCTGTTGATAATACAACATCTACTTCCCTTTTTATAGCATTGGAAGTAATATTATTTATTTTAGATTGTAAGTTATCTGTTGTATCTCCAATTGCAGAAATTACAACTACTGGATTATTTCCTTGCTTTTTTGTATTAATTATAATTTCCGCTATTTTTTGCATTTTTTGTTTTGTAGAAATTAATTTACCACCAAATTTTTGTACTACTATGCCCATAATTCTAGGACCTCTTTTATAAAAAATATACGAGAAAGATTTAATTATAATTCTTTCTCGTATATTATATGTTTTATTTTTGTTTTTGTTATTGCATTTTTTCTTTAATTTTAACTAAAATATTTAATGCATCTATTGGTGTTAATTCATTTAAATTAATTTTATCCAATTCATGTGCAATATCTGCTAATTTATAATTATACATGTCTAATTGCCCAGAAACTATTTTTTTATTTTCTTTTGGCTCTGAATTTATTTTTACTTTTCTTTCTAATGTTCTTAAAATTTCATTTGAACGCTTTATAATTGTTTGTGGAACTCCTGCAAGTTTTGCAACATGTATTCCGTAACTTTCGTCTGTACCACCTTTTACAATTTTTCTTAGAAATATCACATTCTCGCCTTTTTCTTTTACTGCAACAGAATAGTTTTTTACACCTTCTATTTTATTTTCTAACTCAGTTAACTCATGATAATGTGTTGCAAACAATGTTTTACAACCTATTTTTTCTTTATTAGACATATATTCAACAACTGCCCATGCAATAGCTAGTCCATCATATGTTGATGTTCCTCTACCAATTTCATCTAATATAACTAAACTATTTTTTGTTGCATTTTTAAGTATAGTAGCAACTTCACTCATTTCAACCATAAATGTACTTTGACCCATGCTTAAATCATCTGATGCTCCAACTCTTGTAAATACTTTGTCTACTATCCCTATTTTAGCATATGAAGCTGGTACAAAGCATCCGATTTGTGCCATTATAGTTATAAGTGCTACTTGCCTCATATAAGTAGATTTACCTGCCATATTAGGGCCTGTAATTATTGAAAACCTGTCTTCGTCATTGTTTAAATATGTATCATTTGCAACAAATTCGTTTTTTGGAAGCATTTTTTCAATAACTGGATGTCTACCTTCTTTAATGTCAATTTCACCAGATTCATCTACAATTGGCATAACATAATTATAGTCTGATGATATTTCAGCGAAACTTGTTAAAACATCTATTATTGATATTATATTTGCTGTCTGCTGTATTCTTTCTATTTGTTTAGATATTTTATTTCTTATTTCTATGAAAATGCTATATTCTAATCCTACTAATTTTTCTTGTGCTCCTAATATTTGAGATTCTAAATTTTTTAATTCTTCTGTTATAAATCTTTCTCCATTTGCTAATGTTTGCTTTCTAACATATCTATCTGGAACCATATTTAAATTTGATTTAGATACTTCTATATAATATCCAAAAATTTTGTTATATCCAACTTTTAAATTTTTTATTCCAGTTAATTGTTTTTCTTTTGCTTCCAATTCTATAAGCCATGTTTTACCTTCTGTTGTAGCCTTTCTGTATGTATCTACTTCTTTATTATATCCTAATTTTATTATTCCACCTTCTGTAATAGCAATTGGTGGCTCTTCCACTATTGCAGAGTCTATTAATTCGAAAATATCTTTTAATTCATCTAAATTTTTATATAAACTACTTAACATATCAGAGTTCGTGCTACTCAAAAGTTGCTTTATTTCAGGTAGCATAGATAATGATATTTTAAGCGAAACCATATCTCTTGCATTTGCATTTCCAAATGCTATTTTCCCTGTTAGTCTTTCTATATCATAAACTTTTTTAAGTGCTTCTTTTATGTCATCTCTTAAAATTAGGTTGTTTTTTAATTCTTCTACTGCATAAAGTCTTTCATTTATTCTTTTTGTTGATAAAATAGGATTGTTTATCCATCTTTTTAGAAGTCTGCCTCCCATTGAAGTAGATGTTTTATCTAATACCCACAAAAGAGTTCCCTTTTTATTTTTATCTCTCATTTTTTCTGTTAATTCTAAATGTCTTCTAGCATTTATATCTAATACCATGTACTTATTTATATCATATATTTTAATTGTATTTATATGTTCTAATTTTACTTTTTGTGTATTGTTTAAATATTCTAATAGTGCATTTATAGATGCAATAGATAATGATTTATCTGGCAATTTATTTATCACATTTTCATCATTATCTACAAATTTGAAAAATTCTTGTAATTCTCCTGGGTCTTCGTTAAATAATTCATGTTCAACACTTGATATATATACATTAAATCTTTCTTTAATTTGAGAAATTTCGTCATCTATTGATAAGAATATTTTATTTGTGATAATCTCTGCTGGATTATATCTTGCTATTTCATCTAATAAAATTTGAAAATTATTTGTATCTTTTATTTCAGAAGAGTAGAAATTACCTGTTGTTATATCACAAACTGATATGCCAAAATATAAACCTTTTTGATAAATACACATTATGTAATTATTTTCTTTTTCATCTAGCATATTAGAATCTATTACGGTTCCAGGAGTTACAATTCTTACAACATCCCTTTTTACAATACCCTTGCATGTTGCTGGATCTTCTAATTGTTCACATATTGCAACTTTATATCCCTTTTCAATTAATTTTGATATATAGCTTTCGGCTGCATGAAAAGGAATTCCACACATTGGAGCTCTTTCTGGAAGTCCACAATCTTTTCCTGTTAATGTTATTTCTAATTCTCTTGATGCAAGTAATGCGTCATCAAAAAACATTTCATAAAAATCACCAAGTCTATAAAATAAAAAACAATCTCTATATTGATTTTTTGTTTCTATATAATGTTTCATCATAGGACTTAGCATATTTACATCAATTTCATCTATAATCATTATACTATCTCACCTTTCAAATACCACATATGTTCTGATACTATTTTTACATTAACCATTTTTCCTATTAAATCGTCTGGTGCTTCAATAATTACTACTTTATTTGTTTTTGTTCTTCCTGTAAGCATATTATCATTAGTTTTACTTTTGCTTTCTATTAAAATATTTTGAATTGTTCCTATATATTTTTTATTGTTTTCTTGCATTTGACTTTCTACTAGCTGTTTTAATCTATTAAATCTTTCATGTTTTGTTTTATCTGGAATTTGGTCTTCCATTTTTTCAGCTGGTGTGCCAACTCTTTTGGAATATATAAACATAAATACTTGTTCAAAACCTATTTGTTTAACAACATCTAACGTATCTTCAAAATCTTCCTCTGTTTCTCCTGGAAATCCTACAATTATATCTGTTGAAAATACAACATCAGGCACAAGTGATTTTATTTTATTTGCCAAATTAATATATTGTTCTTTTGTATATTTTCTATTCATTCTTTTAAGTACATTTGTGCTTCCAGATTGTAGTGGCAAATGAAGTATTCTACTTACTTTTTTACATTCTTTTATAGCAAGTATTACATCATCTGTAAAATCTTTTGGATGCGGAGAAATAAAGTTAATTACTTCAATACCACTTATTTTATTTACTGCTCTTAGTAAATCTGCAAAATTATATATTCCTTCATATCCATTTCCTTTATATGAGTTTACATTTTGTCCAAGTAGTGTAACTTCTTTATAGCCTTCTTTTGCAAGTGATGTAATTTCATCTAAAATATCTTCTGGCTTTCTATTTCTTTCCCTTCCCCTAACATAAGGCACTATACAATAAGTACAAAAATTATTACATCCATACATTATTGTAACAAGTGCTTTGCTGCTACTTTCTCTTTTTATTGGAAGTCCTTCATATACTTCTCCATCTATATCTAATACATCTATAATTTTATCTTTTTGACTTAATAAATTATATAAATCTTCTGGAAATTTATGTAGTGTATGTGTTCCAAAGATTATGTCTACATATCTGTAGCTCTTTTTAATTTTTTCTATAATATGATTTTGTTGCATCATACAACCACAAATTGCTATTACAACATCTCCGCTTTCTTTTAACTTTTTTACTTCTCCAAGTTTTCCAAAAAGTTTTTCTTCTGCATTTTCCCTTATGCAACAAGTATTAAAAATTATTAAATCAGCATCTATAAGATTTTCAGTTTTTGAATACCCCATTTTAGTTGCCATTCCACTTATTTTTTCAGAATCATTTTCGTTTAGTGTACATCCCATGGTATAAATGCTAAATTTTTTATTTTTACCATTCAGTAAATTATGTATTTTGTTTATATAGTCAATTTGTTTTTCAATTTCAGTATTTTTCAAGTTTATCACCCGTCCAATGTTAATTTATTTTATTACAATTTTCGATTTTTTTCAACTATTTAGATTTAATTAAGGCAGACATATATAATGCCTGCCTTTGTATTTATATACGATTTATGCTCTTGGGTGAGCTTTTTTGTATATGTTTTTCAAATTTCCTTCTTGGAATTGCATATATACTTGTGTTGAAGATATATCTGAATGTCCAAGCATAGATTGAATTGCTTTTAAGTCAGCTCCATTTTGCAACAAATGTGTTGCAAAAGAATGTCTAAGTACATGTGGTGTAATTTCTTTTGTTATATGAGCTTGTTCTTTATAATATTTTACTATTTTCCAAAAACCTTGTCTTGTTAATCTTTTACCATTTATGTTTACAAATAAAGCTCTATCTTTTTCATCTTTTATTAATATAGGTCTTACATTATCTACATATTCTTTAAGTGCTTTTAGTGAAAGAGAACCTAGTGGAATAACTCTTTTTTTATTTCCCATTTTGCATGAAACATAGCCTTCTTTTAAGTCTACATCGTCTAAATCTAATGATATTATTTCTGTTACTCTCATTCCAGTAGCATATGCAAATTCAAGCATAGCTTTATCTCTTATACCTTTAAGTTCTGCATTATTAGGTTGATTTAACAATAATTCTATTTCCTTTGAAGATAAAACGCTTGGTGCTTTTTTTTCTATTTTAGGAGATTGAATCCCTTCTGTTGGATCAGCTTTAATTTTTTTATTTTTTAATAAAAATTGATAAAAAGATCTTATTGAAGCTAAATTACGTGATATAGTAGAAGTCTTTTTGTTCATGTTATGTAGTACTTCTAAATATTCTTTTACTTCTTCCTTTGTTACTTTTGTATAGTTTATTTTATTGTGCATTAAATAGTCATCATATTGTAAAATATCTCTTCTATAAGATTGTAATGTATTATCTGATAATCTCTTATCATTTTGAAGAAATTCTAAAAATAATTTGATTTGTTTATCCATTTTCAGCTCTCCTATTTTATAAAATCTTTTATTGTTTTTATGTGGTTATTTAATACCACTAATTATAATTTACATAAACTATATATGTTATATCAAAATATATAAAAAAAGTAAATACTTTTTTTAATATTTTTCAAAAATTATAAAATATTTATAAATGAGATAATTAAGTTAGTTGAAATATATGTTTCAACTAATGTACCTAGTAACATTATTGAACCAATTAATGCCGAAAACATAATATGCCTTATTATTTCAAATTTAATATTTTCCCTACGTTTATCTTTTAAAATAGATTTATAAAGTTTAATTCCGCTAACTGCAAGAGCCATCATACATGGAATATAAATTATATTTTGCAAAAACATTGATGCTAACGAAAAAACTGTTCCATTCCATGTTCCAAGAGTTATAATACTTGAGGAAATTGTATAGCTTAGACAAAATCCTTTGTATGCAATCATTCCATAAACAATTGGAATTCCAATAACCGTTGAGCCAACAAACCATAAAGCTAAAATTAAGTACAAATTATTAAAAAATGTTTCAGCAAGTAATGTTGTTTTATCTATATCTCCATATTCTTTTAAATCACTTATAAAATTATTTATATAATCATTTATTTGTGTAATTTGCTCTGCACTACTATTGTTTATTACAACTACACCCAATACTATACCAATTAAAAAAACTACTATAACAGATAAGTATGCTCTTAAATTATTTATTATATGAGAAGTAATTATTCTAGCTGCATTACCTCGGCTTTTCTTACGTATCCCCATAAGATTCCTCCTAAAATATTTTACTACATAATCTTATGTACTAAAATATTTTTTAGAACTTATGTACACGTAATTTTTCCGTAAACTCCTCCACCGCCTTCTTGAATTTTCATTTTGCCATCTCTTGCATTAATAATCGCATTTGCTACTTTTTCTCCAACAACACCTTCTATGTCATCTTTTGATACTCTATGCAATATATTCATTTCATTTTCAAAAACATCTAATAATTTATCTAATGTTTTCTTACCAATTCCAGGTATAAAATTAAGAGGAATTTGATATATATATTCTGGTCTATTTTGAGGGCTTATACTCTTAGGCTTATCTTTTATTATTTCTATTCTATCAAAAACACCCATTGTTATATTTCTGCTATCACACGTATCACATTTAGTTACAGGAGGCATACCTTGAATGTTTTTACCGCATACTTCACAATATGTTCTGTGATATTTGCCAAGCTTTGGATCTAATCCGTAATTTGCGATTATTTTCCTTCCTTTTTCGCCTTTTAGTGCTAATAGTAATTCTTTATAGCTTATGCCATTTAAAAGCATTTTATTGTATTCTCGTGCGATTTTAGGTAAAGAATGTGCATCTGAATTTGTAAGAAATGTTTTTGTCTCAAGCTCTGAAATTTCATCTGCTAAATATGTATCTGAACTAAGTCCTAATTCAATTGCAGGTATTAAATCATATTTTTCTTTAAATATTCTTTTTAAACTTTTAGTGCAATTCCCATAAAAACTTTTATGTGGTGTAAAAGCATGAGCAGGTATTAATACTCCATTATATTTTCTTACAATATCTATTAGATAATAAGCAGATATATCTGCTCTTTGAGAGCTAAGTGTAATATTATGAATATGTTTACTCATTTCATTTGAAAAACCTTTTATATCGTATAATGTTGGGAAAAAGCAAATATTATGTGCACTTCCAGTTTTACCTTCATCATTTATTTCTGAGGTTTCAATTTCACTACCTAAAATTATGCATACCTTGTCCTTATATATAATTCCACCATCTTCAATTTCGTATGCTTCACCTTTTTGTAAAAAATTTTCTATGTCCTCAATAACATAAGGAGAAGCACAATCAATAATACCAACCATGTTTATGCCTTTTCTTCCTGCACATTCTTCTGCTATATTTTCAAAATTCAATGATTTTGCAGCAGTAATTTTAATTGGTTTATTGTTTTTACTTCTCCCTATATGGACATGCAAATCTGCAAATATTTCGTACATTTATTTTGCTCCTTATTCAAATTCATCAAATCTACATTGTTTTTCATTTTCGATTATTGACATTATAATATTTACCGTTTTTTCAAGATTATTATTTTTTATTACATAATCATAATTTCCAATTTTAGATTCTTCATAGTCAAATCTATTTAATCTTAATTTTATTTCCTTTGGGTCTGGCTTGTCTTCTCTATTTTCTAATCTATGTTTTAAAACTTCTTTCGGAACTTTTAAAAAAATAGTTACTATTTTTATATCATCTTTAAATATTTTTATAAGATCTTGTGTTCCATTAACATCAATGTCTTTTACAATAATATCTCCTGCGGCAATTTTTTCGTTTAATAATTTTTTAGAAGTTCCATAATAGTGATTATGATGTACTGAATATTCATAAAGTTCATCTTTTTTTACCATTTCTTCAAATTCTTCTTTGCTCACATAAATATATTGCTCACCTTCTGGCCTATCGCCTTCTCTTGGTGGTCTATCTGTATAAGAAGGAATTGTTGTTATTCCTTCCATTCTTTGAATAAGCTCTCTTTTTATTGTATCTTTTCCTGCACCTGCAACACCTGATAATATTACTAACATACTATTTTCACCTTTCCTTCTGCAATTTCATTTGCAGCTAATGTAACTGGTGAATCTGCTTCTACTTTTGTAAGTGGTGTGCTTCCAGCCGCTATTTGTCTTGCCCTTTTAGCAGTAGCAATTATTAACATATATCTATTGTCTATTATTTTTAATAAATCTGTAACTGATGGTTTAACTATCATTTTAATTCCCTCTTTCTATTTTTTTATTTTATATTTATTCATTTGTAGGTATATTATTATCATCCTTTTCAAATCTTCCAGCAACAGTTTCTGGTTGTACTGCCGATAAAATAATATGACCTGAATCCATTATTATAACAGCCCTTGTTCTTCTTCCATAAGTTGCATCAACAGCTGTTTTATTATCTTTTGCTTCTTGTACCATTCTTTTTATTGGAGCCGACTCAGGGCTTACAATGGCAATTATCCTGTTTGCTGAAACAATATTTCCAAATCCAATATTTATAAGTTGCATAGTATCACTTCCATTCTTATTCTATATTTTGAATTTGTTCTCTAATATTTTCTAGTTCTGTTTTTATTGCTATTACCATTTTTGTTATTTCCAAGCAATTAGCTTTTGAAGCAATAGTATTAATTTCCCTGTTCATTTCTTGTACAAGAAAATCAATTTGTTTGCCTTTTGCAGATGATTCATTTATCATTTGCTTAAATTGATTTATATGACTATTTAGTCTAGTTATTTCTTCTTCTATTGAACTCTTATCTGAAAATATAACTGCTTCTTGTGCTAATCTATTTTGGTCAATTATTGAGTTGTCTTTTAAAATTTCTTTTATCCTTGCTTCTAATTTTACTATATATTTTTCAACAAGTCCAGTAGATTCGTGAGAAATTATTAATAAATTTTTATCAATTATATCTATTCTTGATAAAACATCTGTGCAAAGTTTTTTACCCTCTTCAATTTTCATATTATCAAATTGTTCTAATGCTTCACAAATTTTAGGTTCAAATTCATTCCAAAGAGTTTCTTCATCAATAAAATTGTTTGTAACTAGTATATCTGGAAAATTTATTATATCTGTTATGTTTATATTGGTATTTAAGTTATTTTCCAATGCAATTTCTTGTAATTGCTTTATATATTCACTAGCTAAGTTTTTATTTATATAAACTTTTTCAGAAGAATTACCTATATTTGTACAATTTATATATACATCTATTTTCCCACGGCCAACTGAATTTAATACCATTTTTTTAATTTTATCTTCTATATAACTTATGTTTCTTGGTGTTTTAACATTTATATCAACATACCTGTGATTCACTGATTTAATTTCAATAATGTATTCTTTTCCATCAAATTGTAATTTGCTGCGTCCATATCCTGTCATACTCTTTAGCATATTAATTTTCTCCTTTTTTTATAATATCTCTTACGTCACTAACTTGTTTTTTGTGTTGTTTTCTAATTTTCCCTCTAATTACAAATGATTTTACAATGTAATAAACGGCCACAAATATCGAAATTCCCATAATGATGCTTTGAAAAAAATGTTCGTCTGTACTTATTAATACAGTCATAAACAGCGTAATAATAGCTAATACAAGCAATTCAATTCCGGTAAGGAATATTCCTTCATTATCGTTTTTGTAGCCTTGTTCAAATTTAATAATTGCAAAAACTAAAAAACCTGTGCTAAGAACTTTTAAATCTGTAGATAGTGTGTTTAACTCCATCTTATAAAAAGCTAATGTTAATAAAGCCATGTAAATTAATATAAGTCCAATTATAAAAATATTTTTGCCAAAAATTTTTCTTATTTTCTTTTTAAGCTCAGGAGTCAATTTTTTATTTTTAGATAAATCTTCCTCTAATATTTCAATCATTTCTCTCCTCCTATATCTCCTAGTTCATACAAAATTATTCCAGATAAAACAATTCCGAACTGTTTCTGTTCTTAAAATTCTTTTGCCAAGCGAAATTATTTTTGCATTTACTTTTTTTAAAATGTTTACCTCATCTTCTGAAATTCCACCTTCTGGTCCTATTATTATTGCTATATCTAACTTTCTATTTATATTATTCATATTTTTTAATTGCTCTTTTAAAAATGTTTTTTCTTCATTTTCGTATGCAACTATACTTAGGTCATAATTTGCTAGTTCATTTGAAAGTTCGTTTATTGTAATTTTATCTCTTACATGTGGTATTATGTCTCTTCCACATTGTTTTGCAGCTACTTCTGCAATCTTGTTCCATCTTGATAGTTTTTTTGTCATGTCTTTGTTATTTAATTTAAAAGCACATCTAGACATTTCTACTGGTATAAATTCATATACCCCAAGTTCTGTACATTTTTGAATTATTAGTTCCATTTTTTCAGCTTTTGGTATTCCTTGAAAAATATGAATTTTAATATTTGATTCATTATTAGATTTATATTTGCTAATAATATTACATATAATTTCTTTATTTGAAATATTATTAATTTTGCAAACATAATTAATTGGTTCTTCACTTTTTTCACATACTAAAATTTCATCTTCAAAGGAAAGCCTAAGTACATTCTTTATATGATTTACATCTTCACCTAAAATTGTTATTTTTTCATTTCCTTCATCTATTTGGTTTTGAGGTACAAAAAATTTTTGCAATTTTAATCCTTCTTTCTTCTAATTATATTGCCATCTTCTGCTTCATTCGGCAATACAATTTTTACTTTTTGGTTTGCTTTACCAGGATTAATAAATTCTATACTTTCGTCTGTTTCTATGTCCCATAAATTTGTTATTTTAAATTCTATTGGGGTAATATTTCCAGGTCTGATTAGTTCTAATGTATCACCAACTTGCAATCTGTTTTTTATTTCAACTATACTTTTTTCTTGCTCTTTTTTAATAACTTTTGCGCCATATTCATAATTTGCATTATATTGATTTCCAGAATAATCTTGAAAATCCTTATTATCTCTTGAATTAAAATAAAATGTTGTAAGACCTCTTGTTTTTGTTTTTTCAATTTCTTTTAAATATTTAGTATAATCATAATTATTTGGATTTGCAATATAATCATCTATGGCATTTCTATATGCATTTATAACTGTTGCTAAATAGTATTCTGTTTTTAGTCTTCCTTCTATTTTTAAACTATCTACACCTAGATCAATTATTTCTGGAATTTCTTTTATTAAGCATAAATCCTTAGATGAAAAAATGTATGTACCTTTATCATCGTGCTCAACTGGTAATAAATTTCCAGGTTTATTTTTTTCTTCAACATATACATTATATGCCCATCTACAACTTTGAGCACAATCTCCAAGATTTGCACTTCTTCCTGCTAAGAAATCACTTAAAAAACATCTTCCAGAATATCCAAAACAAATTGCCCCATGCACAAACATTTCAGTTTCCAAATCTTCTGGTTTGTTTTTTACTATTTCTCTAATTTGATTTTTGTTTAATTCACGTGCCAAAATAACTCTTTTTGCACCATTTTTATACCAAAAATTACTTGTATGGTAACTTACAATATTTGCTTGTGTGCTTATATGCATATCTACATCTGGTGCATATTGCTTTAAAATTTCTAAAACGCCACCATCTGCTACTATAATTCCATCTACTTTTAGGTTGTTTAATATTTTAGCTTGCTCTTTTATTTCCTCATATCTATCATCCCATGCAAAAATGTTAATAGTAACATATACTTTTTTATTATGTTCATGAGCATATTTAATTGTTTTTATTAAATCATCATCTTCCATTTCTGCTCTTGTTCTAAGCGAAAGTGAAGATGTTCCCGCATAAATAGCATCTGCTCCATACATAAATGCTGTTTTTGCTTTTTCAAATGATCCTGCTGGTGCAAGCAATTCTGGTTTTTTCATATATTCCTCCATTTATTTTTTACAATATAATTATATAGTAATAATCTAATTTTTTCAAGAAAAAGCTGTTATTTTATTGTGGTTTATCTTGTTTTTTTGCAAATAATAAATTTTTTATTATATTCTCGTTAGTAACTTCCATGAATTCGTTAAATAATTTATTTATTTGTTCATTATATTTTTCTAAATTATAATTTTTATTTTTAACTTTCTCCGCTTTTAGCTCAAATTCTAGAAAATTTTCGTCAATTAGTTTTAATATTAATTGCTTTTCTATTATTCTTATACTATCTCCTATTATTTCCTCTATCTTCGCATATTGTGCATACATTAAATTTTTTAATCTATTTTCAAATTCTGTTTTATTTATTTCATTGCTTTTAGGCATTTTAAATCTTTTAAGTAAATCTATTTTTAATTTGCTTATTTTTTTATTTTCATAATACTCATTTGTAGTTGTTTGGCATATAAAATCTATTAATTTAAGAATTTCTTGTTTTAAATTTAGAGATTGTAATATTTGTTTTCTTTTTTTATATACAATTTTTCTCTTCTTATAAAATATATCATTTGCATTTAGTTGCATTGTTTCATGCTTATTATTGATGGAAATTGACACATTACTGTATAATGATAAATATTCCTCATATGACATTTTTCCTGCCAAATTATTTTCTGGACTAATTTTTAAATGTTCTTTTGCTTCTATTGATTGAATTGGAATAATTGTTTTTAAACTTAATATTTTTATTTCATTGTTTTCTATTGTATAGTCTACATCTTTTTGTAATATATTTTGTGCAAGCAAAGCGTTTTCTACAAAAAAAGCTATTTTAGGATATTTACTTTTAGTATATTTTTCTATTTCATAATTTTCTTCTAATTTTTTTATGCCTTTGTTTGTAAGTTTAATTTTTCTATTATTTTTATCTATAATAAAATCAAAGTCTTGTGAATCTAAAATTTTATTTTTATCAATTCCTTTTAGTCGTCTTACAAAAGCATTTGCTTTTAAATATGAATATTCGTTATTGAGATTTTGCTTATAAATTTTTATATCTAAACTTAAATCTTCTAAGATTTTCTTACTTAATATTTCTGCATATTCCAATTTCCCTTGTACTAAATTCTTTTCTTCATTTGTTGTATTATCATTTAAATAATCCAAAATAAACTCATTCATAGTTCCATATACTATATCTGAATTATATTCTTTTTTTCTTTCTTGTTTGTTCATTTTTTTCAAGATTATTCCGAACCTTTAAACCAACTGAATTAAAATAGTTTTCCATTTTATCTTTGCTTTTTTCAGCCTGTTTTTCATCTATACATATCATATGAATACCTAATGATTTATTTTTGCCATTTTTATCTTCCATAATTTTTAAGATTAACTCCTTCTCACATAAAAAAATCGTTCATTTAGAACGACTTTCTTATTATTCAATACCATATTTTTTCTTAAATTTATCTGCTCTACCGCCTGTTGTATTTTGTTTTAAATTTCCTGTCCAGTATGGATGACATTTAGAGCATACGTCAACTTTAAGTTCTGGCTTTGTAGAATTTGTTTCCATTACATTACCGCATGCACATATTATTTTAGATTCTCCATAGTTTGGGTGTAAACCTTCTTTCATTATGTATTCACCTCTTCCTTTCTCTGTTAACGATTTTATAATTTTAACATAAATTTTTGCTTATTGCAATACTTAAATTTTTAGTTATTATTTTGTTTTTGTAACATATATGTTGCTGATGCTTTTAATTCATCTACTAATGATGTACCATGTACTATTTTATTAGTGATATTAAAAAGACATGCTATTATTAAAATAATAAGTCCTATTTTTTTCCAATATTTTGCAATCATCTTTTCACCTCACAAAAACATATATATTAATTATACTTATTTTTTTTATATTTGTCAATATTTATACTATTATTGGTTATAATATTATAAGAATAAATTTTAACATGAGGTGTGAATATGAAAAAACTATTAATAATACTATTTTTAGCCGTTATTTCTTTATCCGGATGTTCTAATGAAAATGAGACTAAAAATTCTAATAATGAAGTTTCAAATAATGTAACAAGCGAAAATACTATAAATAATAATTTTCTAACTGAAAATAATACAATAAGCAACTCTTCTGAAAATAACAATTTTATAGAAAATAATACCGTTATAGAAAGAGTTTCTACTACTCAAGAAACAGAAGAAGAGATTTCAACTTTTTCTACAAAAGTGCATGATAAATCACCCGGAAGAAAAACAAATGTAGACATTACAACTTCAAAAATTGATGGGTATAAGGTTGGTCCTGGTGAAACTTTTTCTTTTTGTGATATAGTTGGAAAAGCGACTCCTGAAAAAGGGTATGAAAAAGCAAAAATTTTTGATGCAGAAGGAAATTTAGTAGATGGATATGGTGGTGGAAATTGCCAAGTTAGTACTACAATATATAATGCAGTAAAAGATTTAAGTGGAATTGAAATATTAGAAAGACATCCTCATAATAATGATGTGCCATACATTGAAGATGGACTTGATGCAGCTGTATCATACGGTTCAGAAGACTTAAAGTTTAAAAATAATAATGATTATTCTATTATAATAAATGTATCTTCAACTATTGAAAATGTTAGTTGTTCTATAAAAAAAGTGTCTCAATAAAATGAGACACTTTTTTGGAGTTTTACTTAGATGAATTGGAATTCGTAGTATCTGTGACCAGATACTTCTTCTTTTCCTTTGTTAACCTGAGTAATGGTCTTTTCTAAACCACTAAGGCATTCATGGGCTCCCGTGTGTTCATTAATCCAAAATCTTTTAATGCCCAAATCACGGAATTTTAAGAGTGCTTCTTGGAAAATTTCTTTTCCAAAATACAGAAGCTCTGTTAAATCAACCCTGCCATTGTCAAGCTCAATTGCGGTTGCTAAAACCCGTTTGTAAGTACCATTCTGGTCAACCTCAAAAACTGAAAAACTTTCTGCTCTGTTAATTCTTACTGTCATGATGTCCACTCCTTTTATAATTTGTTCTACTGAACTTATATATATTGTAGCACATTTTGTTTTTTTAGTCAAATTGTATAGTTTACTCTTCCCAGTTATGGTATACTTCTAAAACATCATCTAGGTCTTCTAAATGGTCAATTAATAATTGCATTTTTCTTGCTTTTTCTTCATCTAATGTTACATATGTTGATGGTATTAATGTTATCTCTGCTTGTTCAAATTCTAAGCCATTTTTTTCTAATTCTTCTCTTGTATTAGAAAAATCATCTGGTGATGTTGTAATTTCATAATATTCATCTTGTGCTTCAAAATTTTCTGCACCTGCTTCTATGCTAAGTAGCATAAGGTCGTCTTCTGACATATTTGTACTGTCTTTTGAAATAACTATTATTCCTTTTTTTTCGAACATATAAGAAACACAACCATTTGTTCCTAAATTTCCTCCAAATTTATCAAATATATGTCTTACATCTGCTGCTGTTCTATTTTTATTGTCTGTTGAGGCATTAACAATTACAGCAACTCCTGCTGGTCCATACCCTTCATATGTTATTTCTTCATAATTTTCAGAATTGCCGGCTCCTGCTGCTCTTTTAATTGCATTATTAATTGTATCATTTGGCATATTTGCAGCTTTGCATTTTGCCACAACATCTTTTAGCTTGAAATTACTATTAATATCTGGTCCTCCAAACTTAACAGCCATTAAAAGCTCTCTGCCTAATTTAGTAAAAATTTTCCCTCTTGCTGCATCTGCCTTACCTTTTTTTGCTTGTATATTATGCCATTTGCTATGTCCTGACATGATTTTATTCCTCCTTTTTATTTTATATATATTTTTTTATTTTCACAGATTTCTCGCCTTTTAGGCATATATTCATATTATACAAAAAGTCGTTTCAACTGTCAATATTTTTATATTATAAGCAAAGTATTAAAAATCTAAAACTTTTTTTATATATTTAAAATAATGTTCTAATTTTTTGAATTAGGTATCTACTTCCACCATTTATTTGTCCATCTTCTACCATACTTATTATTAGTATTGGATTCTGGCTATCCACAGTGAAACAATTAAACCAGCCTAAGGTTTCTCTATTTTCATCATCTTTTGATTGTTTTAGCTCTGCGGTTCCAGTTTTTCCGGCTAGTCTTACATTATCCATTTGAAGCCTATGTGCTGTTCCATCTGGGCGTTCTACTACTTCTAGTAAATATTCTTTCATTTTATTTGCTGCTTCTTTTGAAAATACATTTTCTTTTAAGTATGCTTTTTGACTGTATTCTTTATATTCTAAATATGGTTTAATCATATTTCCATCATTTAAAAAGGCAGAATATATTAATGCCATATGAATTGGGTTTGCTAAAATTTCTCCTTGTCCATAACCGCTATCTGCTAATTGTATTTCTGAATCTATTTCATTATTAGCATATTGAGATTTTGTTGCTGGTAATGTAAATTCTATGTCTTCATTAAATCCTAATTTGTCTAGTCCTTGGATAAATGCTTCTCTACCAATTTTTAAGGTTGCTTGTGCAAAATAAATATTGTCTGAATAAACTATAGCATTTCTTAGATTTTTGCTTCCACTATATGGTGTTAATGTTGTTACTTCATAACTTCCCCAACTTGAATCTTTTTGCCAGCTAAGTCCTTCATAATTAAATTCATCTGTTTCAGATAATTTCCCAGTTGTTAGTCCTATTGCTCCTGTTATTGGCTTAAAAGTAGATCCAGGTGTCCATGATTGAAGATATCTATTATACATTGGTTTTGCTTCATCGCTTTGTATTGAATCCCATTTTGTACTTGACATACCTAAAACAAAATCATTAGGATTGTATGAAGGTGTACTTACAAGTGATAACATTTCACCTGTTTCTGGATTCATAATTACAAAAAATCCTTTATCTGTTTTCATTTGGTCATAAACTTGTTTTTGTAAATTTGCATCTATTGTAAGTTTTATGTCTTCTCCATTTTGTACTTCCTTTTTTGCAATTGTATGAGTTTTTTCTCCATTACTATTTTCTATATATATTTCTACACCATTTGTTCCTTTTAATCTGTCTTCATATTGTTTTTCTAATCCGGTTGCACCTATTTTGCTATTTACATTATAATCTTTATTAGCATTTTCATTTAATTCTTCGGCTGTAATATTACGAATATATCCGTGTAAGATGTGCTGCTGCTTCACCTAATGTATATATCCTATCATTTGATGTAGTAATTTTTATTCCTGGAATTTGAAGCAAGCTTGTTTTTAATTCTTGATTATCATATGGTATTTTTTTAATTTGAACAAATGTATCGTCTTTTACATATGATTTACCTAATTCATTTGTAATACTTTGTTCTGTTACATCCAATAAACTTGCTACTGTTTTTATATCCGCTTCCCTATTTTTACTCATTTTACCAGGTACAAAACCAACTGCCGATACCTTACCTTCTCCTGCAAGTAATACTCCATTTCTATCTAAAATACTTCCTCTTGTTGCTTCTGTTTGTTTTACTCTAACTTTATCATCATCATTTAAATTTGGGAAAATCATATTAGATGACCAATTAATTTTATATTCTTTATCATCATTTTGTGTTAATTTTGCAGTATATGAATAACTTACTTCCCCACATGAAGTTTGCATTTTAATACCATATAAAATATTAGAAATTAAATTACTTTCTTCTTCAATAGATGTAATTTCTAGTTG
This sequence comes from uncultured Clostridia bacterium, assembly GCA_944389425.1. Taxonomy (GTDB): domain Bacteria; phylum Bacillota; class Clostridia; order TANB77; family CAG-508; genus UMGS1864. The sequence goes on along the minus strand of CALXMH010000002.1, from coordinate 72,271 downwards.
CATATTTTTCATATCAATACCTTCATAGATATTTTTATTTCTCTCTACAAAATCTTCTTTTGATATTTTAGATTTAGATTCTTCTGAAAGCATATCATACATATCTTCATATTTTCCATTATTTATGTATGACACAAATGTAGTTAATACGCCATCTGGTGTATTTTTACTTTTACTGTTTATAACAAAAAAAACTCCAACTATTATCCCAATAATTAATAATGCCACAATAATTATTGGAATTACTATTTTTTTATTCATTGACTATTCATCCCTTTTCTAATAATTATTTATGGCATTATATCATAATTTTAAGTTTTAGTCACTATATTATATTTTCAATACTAATAGTTCTTGTATGTTTAATTGGTTCCCAAGAAGTATCTCTTTTAAATATAGCATATATATTTATTGGTATCCATGTAAGTATAAATATTGGTAAAGTAAATATTCCTTTTATATATAATTTTACATCTTTTTTACTTAATTTAATAGCTAATACAGAAACAAGTATACTAATTAAATATGTAGTAATTAATGACATTATTATAGATTCAATATTAATATCTTCATATATTAAAGTATTTAATAATATTGGTATACTACAAGTTAAAATACTAATTACTTGAATTACTGGTGATATACAAAATATCAAACCATCTAATCCTTTTATACTCTTTGCTTTTAGCAAATTTATTATATATCTTTCTAAGCATTGCATTGTACCAATTGACCAACGTTTTCTTTGTTTTATAGATTCCTCAAATTTAATAGTTTGTTCATCATAAGTTATTGCATTTTCTACAAAAGCTATTTTATTACCTGCTATTAGATTCTGCATTGTAAATTCAATGTCTTCTGTAATTGTATAAGTATTGTATGGCATATTTTTTAATAATTCATTTGATATCATAAATCCTGTACCATTTATATAACAAAACTCTTTCATATTCATTCTTGCTTTATTTACAAATGTATTTTGTATTAAATAATGTAATGAGTAACAGCTAGATATCCAAGTATCAGATGGATTTTTGCTATCTCTATATCCTTGTGCAATTTTATATCCTTTGCATAAGGTTTTGTTCATTTCATTAATAAAATTAGGGTGTACTACATTATCCGCATCAAATATTATGTATGCATCATATATATTACAGTTTGTTTGTATATATTTAAAAGTATATTTAAGTGCCTCTCCTTTTGAATGAATAGGTATCTCAGGTACAATAATATTAGCTTTTTTATTTTTTGAAACCGCTTCTGTATTATCTGTACAATTGTTTGGTACTACATATATATCATACATATTCTTATTATAATTCTGTTTATTTAAGCTATCTAACAAATTTCCAATAACCAATTCTTCATTCCTCGCAGGAATTATAATTGCAAATTTATTTAATTTTTCTATATAATTATCATTTGTTTTCTTTTTTATAAATACAAATATCCCTGTTAATAAATAGTATATTCCATATAGTATTACAGCTATATTTATAATTTCCAATATCATACTTATAATTTTCATAACTTTTCTCCTATTTTTTAATATAACTATTTAAAATACTATTTCTACCTTAAATAAATCGCCATCTATTACAATATTAAATTTACCATTTTGTAATTCTGTTAAACTTTTTGAAATTGAAAGTCCAAGTCCGCTTCCTTCTGTTGTTCTCGATTTATCTCCTCGTACAAATCTTTGCATTAATTCATCTGCTGTTATATTAAGTTTATCTTTTGATATATTTTTTATTTCTATTTTAGCTTCATTTTCTTTTTTTGTTAAATCAATATATACCCTTGACCCCTCTAATGCATATTTAGATATATTACTAAATAAGTTTTCAATTACCCTATACATATATCTATTATCTGCTTCAATATAAATATTTTCATCTGATGAGTTAATTTCCACATTTAAATTCTTTTCACTAAATTTATCTTCAAATTCACCTGTTGTTTGTTTTATTAATTCTACTAAATTAATTCTTTCCATATTAAGTTTTAAATTACCAGAAGATGCTTTCGAAGCTTCTACTAAATCTTCAATTAGTTTTTTTAGTCTTTGTGATTTTGAATCTAATACTTCTATATATTCTTTTGCCTTCTGGTTTTCTATTTGTTCTGCTTTTAATAAATCTACATAATTTATAATTGATGTAAGAGGTGTTTTTATATCATGTGAAACATTTGTTATTAATTCTGTTTTCATTCTTTCAGACTTAATACTTTCATTTATAGCATTTGAAAAACCATTTTGTATATCATTTATATATTTTGAGACCTCTTTTAGTTCCCCTTTAAACTCATCTATATTAAGTCTTTTATCTGTTTGACCATTATATAAATCTTTTAGAGCATCTCTTATTTTTATAAATTCATTTGTTTTTTTTATTAACATATATAAAACAACTATCCAAAATATTAAAAGAAATAAAATGTTCATACTTGCAAGTAATAAACTAATTAAAATTACTCCAAAGAATATTGCAATAATTTTTGCATTTATATTTAAATCATTAAGAATTGTTTTAACTATGTTTTTAATCCATTTGCAAAATCTATATACTAAACTACTATTCCAAAAAGTATGTGATTTAATTTTTTTAATAATTGTTGCAAACAAACACATTGCAAGTGCATAAATAATGCCCAATAATGATATTGTAATTACTGTTAAAATGAGGCTTGCAGTTTCATTATACCCCACTCCAAATGTTTCATTAACTAGCACAATCGTAATAACTATTAATGTAAATATTAGAGTTCCTGAGATTTCTATTGGCCATTTATCAAAACGATTTAAATATATTCCTTCCACATTCTTTTTATGTCCTAATGCATATAATAGGTATATGCCCATTACAATAGAAAGAATTATCATAAAAGGAACAAGTATTATTGGTATATCCCCTAAACTTTTTGATGTATTAAATAATAATTGCTGTATAAAAAACTCATTTGATAAACTTGGACTATTATTTATAACTGTGTATATCTTAAATGAAGGATTTTTTTCTAATATATTTTTTAAATATGATTGATCTAAATTTTGTAATGTTATATTATTTATATTGGTATCGATTGTTTTATTTGTGCAATCATAAGTTAAATATAAATCCCCCATATTTTTAATTTCATTTTCAAAAGCTTCTAATGAATTAATTGCAGAATCATTATTTTCATTTAAATTATATTCTGAGTTTGTTTCTAAACTTGAATATCCTCCTCTTAAAACCTCTTCTATATTTGTGTATATTGCATTTGTTTTTGTATCTACTATTAGATATTTTACCATATCAGAATATCTATAATATGAATCTGCTAAGTACATTGAATCATCATATTGTGTAAAATAATTGTTTACAGATTTATTAATTTTAGAAACAGCGCTATAAATTGAAGACATATAACTGTCTGCAAACAAGTTTGTTTGATCTATTGTTTCTGCTGTTTTAATATCTTCATTTTCAGCAAGCCAAACTGTATATACAATACTTGAAATTATTGCAATAATTAATATTGGTATTAAAATAAAACATAGTGTTTTTAAAATTAATGATTGTTTTATATTATTTTTCATGTTATCACCCCTTATATATTTTCTATTTTGTATCCAACACCCCAAATTACCTTTAAGTATTTTGGCTCTTTTGGATTTATTTCTATTTTTTCTCTTATGTGTCTTATATGTACTGCAATAATATTTTCTGCACCATAGGGATCATCTGCCCATACATTTTTATATATCTGTTCAATTGAAAATACAGTTCCTTTATTTTGTGTTAGAAATTTTAATATGTTGTATTCTGTTGGTGTAAGTTTAATTTCCTTTTCATCAACTGTAACTATTTTTTTGTTATCATCTATTATTAAGTCTCCTGTTTTAAAGGTATGCTCATCATCCATATTCTCCATACTTCCCAGTTTTGTAAATCTACGTATACATGAATTTACTCTTGCTATTAGTTCTAATGGATTAAATGGCTTTGTTACATAATCATCTGCTCCTAAATCTAATCCATATATTTTGTCTGAATCTTCTGATTTTGCAGAAAGCATTATAACTGGCAAACATTTATATTTTCTTATTTCTTTTAATGTTTCAATCCCATCTTTATTTGGCATCATTATATCTAATATTACTAAATGAACTAAATTGCTTCTTAAAATATCTAAACATTCATTTCCATCATATGCTTTTAATACATTGTATCCTTGTTTATTTAAATAAATTTCTATTGCAGATACAATTTCTCTGTCATCATCACATACTAAAATATTATACATAAGCTATTCCCCTTTTCTTTTTTAGTTTATTATATTATACCAGAAAAATCTTAAGAAAAAATAGAGGATTTATTAAGAATTTATTAATATGCTTAATTTCCTTTAAATGTAATAATTTCTATAAATTTACATATTAATAATACAAAGATTATTTAGGAGGATTAATATGTTTTATAAAAAAATTACCTATATACTGCTCTTTTTACTAATATTTTCATTGACACTACCTTTTTTTAGTTATGCAGAGAATAGTTATATTTGGTCTGACCAATCTGTGCTAGCAAATGCAAACGCATCTACCCAAAATAATTTTGATATGCAATTAGAATCTGGTGCAGCTATATTAATTGATCAAAAAAGCGGAGAAGTTTTGTATGAATATAATTCTCATGAGCAGCTACGTCCTGCAAGTGTTACAAAGGTTATGACTATTTTACTTATTATGGAAGCCTTAGATTCTGGCAAAATTACCTTAGAAGATAAAGTACCTTGTAGCGAAAATGCTTCTGCAATGGGAGGCTCTCAAATATGGCTGGATGTTAGAGAGGAATTAACTGTACACGAAATGTTAAAAGCTATTTGTGTTGTTTCTGCAAATGATTGTACTGTTGCTATGGCAGAATATTTAGCTGGTAGTGAAGAAGCATTTGTAGAACAAATGAATAAAAAAGCAAAAGAACTTGGAATGAATGATACTGTTTTTAAAAATTGCCATGGAATAGATGAAGATGGCCATGTTACTTCTGCTTATGATATTAGTTTAATGTCTCGTGAGCTTTTAAACAACCATCCAAATATTACAAATTATACTACTATTTGGATGGATACACTAAGAGATGGTAAATCTCAGCTTGTAAATACAAATAAATTATTAAGAACTTATACAGGAGCTACTGGTTTAAAAACTGGTTCTACATCGCTTGCATTATATAATTTGTCTGCAAGTGCTACAAGAAACGATTTATCTTTAATAGCAGTAATAATGAAAGCTCCTACTAGTGCAATAAGATTTTCAGAAGCGCAAAAGCTACTAGATTATGGTTTTTCTAATTTTTCATATACTGAGTTAGGGAAAAAAGGTGATGTAATAAAAGAAGAAGTTGTAAATAAGGGATTAGATAAAACAGTAAAATTGGTTTTAGAAAAAGATGTTGGAAAAATTATGAAAAAAGGAAGCGGTACTGAAATTTCTCAGGAAATTTCTATTAATAAAAATATATCTGCCCCTATTAATAAAGGTGATGTCTTAGGAAATATTACTTATACATGCCCTGATGGAAGTAAATTACAAGCAAATATAGTTGCAGAAAATAGTGTAGATAAGATTAACTTATGGAATATGACAACATATTTATATAATTTATGGTTTAATTTGTTCAGATAAACATTAAAAAGGAGTAATATGAAATTTACTCCTTTTTAATGTTCATTATTTAATTGGATAATATATATATTCTCCTGTTTCCACATCTATTAGGCATCTTAATTTTTCTAAATCACTTTCTGATAAGAAACCATCCCAGTATTCTTCTCCCTTGCTTCTTTGATTTATTCCTGAAATTTCGCCAGCTAATACTTGTATTTGCCAATATTTTCTTCCTTCTTTTTCTATAACTTCCATTTTCTTTTTGTCAAAACCTAAAAATGAAACAAAGCCTTTATATTGTCTACAAAAATCTGTTTTTAAATTCTCATTTTGGTTTGCAATTCTTATGGCCTGACTTCTCAGAATTGGAAAATTATATTCTTTATCTTTTTCTTCCATATCACTGTCAAAAAAATCCTCTTCATCTTCTACGTCCAAAGGAAATACGCATTCGTTTTTTTTAAATAATTTTTTTAATCCCCACACTTTAATCCTCCATTTTTTGGTTTATCTAGAATTGCTTTTGTAAAGGCTTGCCTTATCATCCATCTGAATTTTACATCATTTTTTATTTTTTCTTCTGGCACAGTTATTAAATATTTAACTGCTGATGTTATGTCTACAATTAATATTCCATCTGCTCTTTGTAGTTTTGCAATGCTTAATATTCTTGCAATTTGATCTTTGCTTAAATTAATATCAGATTTTTTTATAAACAGTACATTTCTTTCTTTTGCAATTATTTCATATCCTTCTTTTGGTTGTGATTCTTTAAAAATATTAAACATTTCATCTTGCATATTTAATATAATCTTAAATTCTTCTTCCATGTCTTTCACACCTTTAATTAAATTATTCTGCTTTTTTATTAACTATTGTTGTATAAAATGTAAAATCGTCTTCTCCATCTATTGTTACTCTATAAGATGTATCATCTATTACATAACCTTCTTGTGTTTTAGATTGTTTTATGTAGTAAACTCCATTTCCCTCTAAGTTTTTCGCAGCTATACCATCTTCATATGCAAGTAGAGTTGTAACATATTCTCCATCTTCATTATAAAAATCTATTTCTGCATCTTTCAAAGCTTGTCCTTCTTCATTTTCTACCGTTATTACAAGTCTTGGCACAGTTCTTGTTATAGGAAGTGTTACAGTTGCTGTTTCTCCTCCGTTTACTGTAAAGTTTACTTCTTCTCCATTTGCAGTATATCCTTCAGGAGCTGTTGTTGCTTTTAGTGTATATTCTCCAACAGGCACTGTGTAAAATTTAACTTTGCCATCTGTTCCTGATTCTATGCTACCTTGAACTTCATCATTTACTAATAAGTCCACACCAGCCCCTATTACAGGTTGGTTTGTTTGATCTACAACTAATAATTCAATTTTGCCAAGTGTAACTGTCTCTTCATTTTTGTTTTGCATATAAAAGTATACTCCTGCTCCAATTGCTGCAATTACTAAAATTGCAATTATTACTCCTATTAATACATTTTTGTTTTTCATACACATTCCCCTTTCATTTTTTATATTTATTTTTGTTCTTTATCTTTAAGAATTACTTCTCCTTCAAGATAATCTATATATGATTTTCTATCTTTTATAAAAAATAGTTTATTATTTTGCATTATAATATATTTGCCAACTCCTATTTTTTGTTCATTACCATATCCTATTTTTACTTCATTTTCTTTTTCATCATATTCACATTCTAATTCATCTATTTTAAGCACTTTACTATACATTTTTGCAAAAAATTGTGTTAAGTTCCAAATAGCATAAACATTTGTATCTGTAATAGTCCCATGTGCTTCTATTCTGTTTCTAAATTGCCTAAATATTTCTGCAAGTCCATCATATGTAATTTCATTACCTTTTATGTTCATATTTAAGATATTGCTTAAATATACGTTTAATAAAATTTCTTCATTTTTTGTAAGCTTAAATTTTTCTTCACGTATATTTTTATATATCACATTTTCTGGATTATTACAAATATTAATAAGAATATGGTTATTCCATATTGGTGGATTATCACCTATTATGTCTAAAAATATTACTTCTTTTTTAAATTTTGGATTGTTTTTTGCATATAAGTAATATTCTACCATTTTCCCCATTGCTGTAATATAATCAAACATTGCTAAAACAGATTGATATGCAGATGAATACATATATGCGGATTTATATAAGTTAAATAGTGTATTATCTTTTGGAATTATTTCTATTTTTGCATTTAATCTATTTATAAAATTATATTGATAAATTATATTTAATTCTGATAAGTATTTCCCCTTTATCAAGTCATTTTTTAAGTCTTCTTCATTAATTTGCAGTACTTTTTTTAAGGCTTTATATAATCTAAATTTTTTTATATTCTCTTGTTCACTTGTTATAAATAGATTTTCTGTAAACTCTATTGCTGAGTCTAAATCACATATTTTTATGGCTCCGTTGTTTGTTATGTCTTTACTAATATCTTCTGATTTATAGTTTTTAATTGCCATAATATCATATAAATTTATTTTGTTTATGTATCTATTATTATATTTTTCAGTAATAATAGTTTTATCATTATCTTCTAGCTCATGAATAATTGCTATTGTATTATTTTTTATGTATTCTTTATCTTGCTTACTTAATTTTGGCAATTCTTTTTCTATATTAATATATAAATGGTTCTTTGCTATTTTATATGTTTCTTTTTGGTCTGTTTCAAATGAAGTTGGCAAGGTATTTCCATCTATTAAAATTATTTTTACATTTTTGCGTAATTTTAAAATTTCTCTACTCATTTTACATACCACATCCATTTTCCTAATTTTTCTTTAATTTGGTCTAATGAATATCTAACATCTATATTAAAACTAGTTTCTCCGTCTATTACTTTCTTATTTCCTGTTTCATAATTAATACATTCATTAAATAATACTTTTTTATCTTCAAGCACTGAATTTGAATATAAGAACATTTTATTAGCATATCTGTATACTGCGGAAATATCTTTTTCAAAAATATTTTTAATTTTTTCGTCATCTTCTATTGTTATATTTAGTTCTTCAAATTCTTTAACAAGTATAAATAACAAATTAAATAAAAGCTTTGTCATCTTCTCTGCCATTTCATATGAAACAGCACCATGAACTAATATTCTATTTCTAATTGTTCCAATGGTTTTGCATACATCTTTAAAATAGAATTTGTCATCTTCTAGTATGTTTTTATCTGTGTTTTTTGCAATTTTATTTATTTCTATAATAGAATTTGCAATATCTTTATAGCTTACTATTTTATCTATTTTTTTATTGTCTTTGCTTGAATATTCTTTATCAAAAGCTAATAAATCTCTCCATGTTCCAAATTTAACACAATCTGATTTTACATCATCTATTGGATTTTCTATTAAGCTTTTTAATCCCATATAATGAATTACATATTCACTCATTTTAAGCATTGTATAAAAGTATTCCATGTAATTAAATGAATTTAAAATTCGTTCTATACCATATTTTAAGTATGTATTTTTTTCTTCTTTAATACAATTTGTTTTCTTCTCTATTTGTATTTTGTCATCTTTATCAAGTGGAATTGCATGAATTAGTTTATGTAATTCTTCTTTTTTGGTTTTAAGATTTTCTTTATTTATTCTTCCCTCATCATATTCTCTTTTTATGTAATTATCTAGTTCTTTATCTTTAATTAATTCTAGTAATGACTTTATATTTAGTTTAAGTTCATCAGCCTCTGGTTTAATATGTACCACATCTAAAATGTCCTTTAAGTCCATATTCTCTTTACATTTAAATGAATATTTACTTTCTATTTCTCTTAAAATAACTGGCTTAAAGAAAAATGCTTCTTTTGTATAGATTAAGAATTTATTTGTTTTTTTAGAAATTTCTTCTATTTTATTTTTATATTCATTTTTTCTTGTATCTATTAAAAGTAAATCTGCATTAATCATAAAAATATATGCAATATTTTTATATTTTTTTGTATCTATAAGTCCATATCTTACTGCATCATATAAAACAAATGTATAGTTTTTGCCACTAACAAGTAATGGTTTTAAAATATTTCTATTATCAAATCTATAAAAGATGCGAAGCGGATTTAATAGATAATCTGATAAGGCAAAGTCTATATTTGTAGTAGTCATAACAATAACTAAATTTTCTCTGCCATATTTTTCTTTATTTTTAATTCTGCATTCTTTTATTGCAATATAAGTTTTTACATTTTCAAATATAATCCATGCTAATAAAACTAAAATGCCTATAATTTTAACAATACCTACAATACTATTTGGAATTGTTAGTAAATAAATTAAAAATACGATAAATAAATTATACCTAAATGCACTCTTTAAAAATCTTTCTAATGTGTAAGCTATTTCGCCGCATTTGTTTTTCTTCTCTTACATAAGCAACCCAAATTAATATTAATGAAAAAACAGTTTCACAAATAGTCATAAGCAAAATATTTAAAGAGTTATAATAAATAGGTAAAAACATAAAGTCTCTAATTTGAATATCATCTTGGTATTTATTATAATCACTCAAAAGCCAATTATTAATACTGTTTCCTTCTGTTAAAAATATAGGTGCAATATTAATTAAAGCAAAAAACAAAAGAGTAGCTATAATTGCATAAATATATTTATTCTTTTTCTTGCTCTCTAAATAATATTTAATAACATTATATTTACAGCTAGTAATAATAGCCAAGGCAAATACAAAGGCAATATGCATATTACCTAAAACAAATCCATTACGAATAATTGCTCCATTATTACTAATACATATAAACATTACAATTAAAAATAAAATCCCCTTAAAGGCTACTGATAACATAAATTCATCACCCAAATATTATTTTATCATAAATAGCAAAAAATTACCATAAAAAATGTTGTTTTATGGTAATTTTTCTTATAATTTAAACTTTTTCCTTTTGCTGTTTTATTTTAATTTTATCTTCTTCTAGGCAATTATAAATTTTTTCTATATTTTTTACACAAAGCATCATGTGTTTTGTTGTATATGGTACATCATCAGATATTTTTCTAATTGTTTTCTTTTCTAGTTTTTTAGTTTTTTTGGAATCACTTAAAATATTTTTCCAATTATTTTGAGTAACATCTAATATACTATCCATTTCTTCAATGTATTTTATATATTCTTTACTTCCTTTAATTTCTTCTTTATCTTCTGTTTTAAATATATTAATTAATTGTTCTGCACTTAATATAAAATCTCTATTGTACTGCACAACTGAACTTGTTAAATATGGATCAGAATAGTATTTTTGTTCTTTTTCGTGTTTTATTATTAAACTTTCTAATAAACAAGACTCTAAAAGTAATTCGCTTATATATTTAAATTCACTGTTTTTAGTATTAATTGCTTTTTTTAGCTGTTTTAAAATATTTCTGTCTACTCTTAATAGATGGCTAACTTTGTTTATTAAGCCATTTAAATTGTCTGTATATAGCACATGTTTACCTACTATCCATGTAATAATAGAAGCCAAAATAATTAATCCAACTCTTATTAAGATAATTTCTACTTTACCGTAAATTGGATATGTTAAAACAAGCACCATTTGTGCACCAACTACATTCCTTAAAATTTCATTCTTAACAGAAAACATAACAGCAAAAGCTAAAACCATGAAAAATAGTCCTGCTGATGGTGGTACAAATTGGAAAACTAATGTAAATACCACTGCACCTAATAATGTTCCTATTATGTAATTTTTTATTTTTGTATTTTGCTCTTCATGAAATTGCATCATTAATGTATATACTGTTATTGGTATCCAATATGCATTTGCAAAACCAGTTTTTATCATAACAAAATATTCTAAAATTGTACCAATTCCTACTGCTAATGCTGTTTTTAAAGCAAACCTCATCTGTATTGTATCTAAACTAAAATTATTTTTTAGTTTTGTTGCTCTTATGTTTAAATATTCCTTAAAAGAAATTTTTGGCTTTGGTTTGTTTGCCATTTTAATAATATGTTTTAGTTTTTTAATTGTATAAACCCAATCATATGTCATACTAGAGTCGCTAAGTTTGTGGCTTTCTGCAAATTCATCTAACATTTTTATTATGTCATTTATATCATGCATAGAATATTGTTCTTTAACAGTTTGAAATAATCTTGCTATATCGTAAAAATATTTATAGTCTTCTTCTGTTAATTTTTCTTTGTTCTCTAAGGCTAGATTAGTTAATTTATCAACTCTTTTTAAAAATAGCACGCTTTGAAAATAGCATTCTTCTTTTTTATTTAAAACTTCTGTTTTTTGTGAAGCCTCACTGTATAGTAAGGCATTAATTTTTGCTACTATATTATTTAATGGATTTGGAGTTTTTTCATCTAATTTTTGTTTAGATAAAATTTTTAATCTTTTAACAACAGATTCATATCCAGTAGCAATTAGTTTTTTCTCTGGCTCTTTTTTGTTTATCTTAGACATTATTAAATTATATATAAATAAAACCAATAATCCATAAACTATTGATAAAACTTCTATTCCTAAGTCTGGAATACTTTGTACATTACTTGTTTGCATTAATAAAAAGAATAATCCATATACAAAATATCCATTTGAATTATAATCATCTGAAAGTAACATTATTATTCCAAAAGGAACTAAAAAGTTTAATAATATTAGTAAAGGAGTATTTAGTTGTGCTAAACCAGCAAATAAACCTACTATTAATAATATTAGTGAACCTTTAATAAATTTGGTTACACTAAACGATGTACTCATACACATTAATTGGAAGAATAAAAGCAATATTCCAAGTACAGCTTTCTCCTGTCCAAATAAGGCAATAGCAGTAATCATAATAAATAGTGCAATAAGTATATTTGGTATATTATGTACTACACTTTTCCCAAATTCTTTAAGTTCATTCTTAATTTTTTCTAATTTTTCTTTTTTGTCTTTCAATATAAAATATCTTCCTTTCTATTATTTAATTTTATACTTAGCTAACGTGTAATTATAACTTTTATTTATGAAAATTTTGTGAAGAAATAAAGGAAATTTAAAAATAGGCTGAAATTATAATTTTATAATTCCGCCTATTACTTTATTTATCTCTGCTGATTTTATCTCTGGTAATATTTCTGCACCACCAGCAATTATTATTGTATCTCCCTTTTCAACCTTTTTTTCTAATTGCAACTTATCTATTGCAATTTGTATCATTTTGTTAGCATTTTTTTCACCTTCAACTAAAATCGGATACACATTCCATTCCAAATTCATTTGTCTTGCAATTCTTGGTTTTCCAGTTATAGCATATATTGGGCATATTGGGCAAAAAGCAGATAAAATTCCTGGTGTTTCACCTGTTTCTGTATATGCTAAAATAGCTTTTGCTTTTAAGTTCATTGCACTTGCACATATTCCATTATAAATATTAAAACGGTAACCCTTATGTTCTAAGTCATAGTCTCTTCCTAAAAATCTTTTCCAATAATTAATTGAAGCCTCTGTTGCTTCTGAAATTTCGTCCATCAATTCAACACATTCTACTGGATATTTACCAGTAGCACTTTCCCCAGATAGCATTACAGCACTTGTTGCATCATAAATTGCATTTGAAATATCGCTAACCTCTGCTCTTGTTGGTCTTGGATTTTTAATCATAGATTCTAACATCTGTGTTGCTGTAATTACTATTTTACCTTGAAGATATGTCTTTTTAATAAATTCTTTTTGAATGATTGGAACTCGTGACATTGGTATTTCTACACTTAAATCTCCTCTTGCAACCATTATTCCATCTGAGACATTCAAAATTTCATCAAAATTATCCACACCTTCTTGGTTTTCAATTTTAGAAATTATTTTAATTGTTTCTCCACCATTTTCATTTAAAAGTTTTCTAATTTCTAAAACATCTTTTGCGCTTCTAATAAAAGATGCTGCAATATAGTCAAAATCTGCTTTTATACCATTTATGATATCATCTCTATCTTTATCTGTCAGACTAGGTAAATTTAGTTTTTTACCAGGTATATTAATGCTTTTTCTATCTGTTAATTTTCCTCCTGATATAACCCTACAATAGATTTTCTTATCTTTTATAGTAATTACTTCTACTTCTATTAATCCATCGTCTAAAAGCATTCTATCTCCATGAGAAACTTGCTTATATAAATCCTTATATGATATAGAAAATTCATATTTGTCTCCAATAATATCTTCTGCCGTTAGTGAAAATGTATCTCCTGGATTTAAGAATATTTCTCCATCTTCGAATTTCCCTATTCTAACCTCTGGTCCCTTTGTATCTAGTAATAAAGAAACTTGTAAATTAAGTTCTTCTCTTACTTTTTTTATTTTATTTATTTTATCTTCCTGTTCTTTAAAACTACCATGCGAAAAGTTTATTCTGGCAGTGTTCATTCCAGCAAGCATTAGTCTTTTTAAAACAGTTTCATTATCACTTACTGGCCCAATTGTACAGACAATTTTAGTCTTTCTCATTGTTTATAACACTCTCCTACTCTTTTGTCTATTTAGTAATCCATTTAACCAAATTTAAATTTGCTGAGTCTAATAACATATTGTGTTTTGGCATTACTCTAAAAGTATATCCAAATTCCCCTCCTGTTGTTAGATTTATTTTAGCAGTATAGGTATATACTTTATTTTCTTCGTCTTCGTCTACTCTATTCATTGGAATTATACTTATGTTTTCAATAATACCATTTTTTTGTATCTTTCCAAAGTATACTTCTGTTGTAATACTATCTTTATCTATATTTGGTAACTTAACTTGGCATTCAACTTCTATTGTTTGTCTTGCATCCAGTTTTTTATTATTTATATTATTTCTTTGTGTTATTACAATATCATTCCAATTACGTGTAATTTCTTTTTTCCATGTATTATATTCTGCAACACTTTCTAGATTAGAGTAATATGTATCTGTAACATCAGCTAGTGGCATATATAGGTTTTGTACATATTCTGCAACCATTCTAGATGTACTAAATTTCCCTGCATTAGATACTATTGAATTTTTCATTAAATTAATCCAATCTCTAGATACACCATTTTTGTCCTTTGCATAAAATGTAGGTATAATCTTATTTTCCAAAGTATTATACATACTATTACTATCTGCAATGTCCTGCTCTTCATATGAATCATATTCTTTGTTTGTACCAATTGGCCAGCCATTTTGCATATTGTAGCCTTCTGCCCACCAACCATCTAGTACACTAAAATTAATAACTCCATTTATTGCTGCTTTTTGTCCACTTGTACCTGAAGCTTCCATTGGTCTTCTTGGATTATTAAGCCAAACATCAACACCACTTACCAAATATCTTGCCATTGCTATATTATAATTTTCTAATATAAAGATTTTACCTTTAAATTGTGGCATTTTAGATATTTCGTGTATATATTTTATTAAATTTTGTCCTTCTTTATCTGCTGGATGCGCTTTACCAGCAAAGAAAATTTGTACAGGTCTAGATTCATCATTTAATATTTGAGTTATTCTTTCCAAATCTTTAAATATTAAAGTTGCCCTTTTATATGTTGCAAATCTTCTGGCAAATCCAATAGTTAATGCATTTGGATTTAATTTAGATGTAATATCTTTTATTTCATCATAACTAACACCTGCACGTTTTAATCTAGCTGTAACATTTTCTTTAACTAAATTAACAAGCTTTTCTTTTCTCGAAATATGTTCACTCCATAATTTTTCATCTGGAATATTATAAATTCTATCCCATATTTGGTTAGATTGAATATTATCTTGCCAGTATGGTGTTAAATATTCATTAAATAATCTCTTTATATTAGGTGCTAACCACGAACATGTATGCACACCATTTGTTACATATGTAATTGGAGCTTCATTTGATGCAATATTACTCCATACATCTCCAAACAATTCTCTTGAAACAGCTCCATGCAATTTACTAACACCATTTTTCTTTCCAGAAATTTTAAGTGCTAGAATTCCCATATTAAATCCTTGTTCTAAACCTGTTTCACATTTCATTCCAAGTCTTAAAAAATCTTCTCTTGAAATTCCAAGTTTTGGATAATAGTCTTTAAAATATTTTTCTACCAAATGTATATCAAAAATATCATTCCCTGCTGGAACTGGTGTATGTGTTGTAAACACAGTTTGAGCAGAGACTATATCCTTTGCCATTGCAAAAGATATTTCTTTTTCTTCAATTTTATTTCTAATAAGTTCAAGAGTTGCAAATGCAGAGTGTCCTTCATTCATGTGATATACAGTTGGGTTGAATCCAAGTTCTTTTAATAATTTAACTCCACCTATACCTAAAACAATCTCTTGTCTAATTCTCATTTCTTTATCTCCACCATAAAGACGAAGAGTTGTATCTCTGTACTCTGGTTTATTTTCCTTTAAATCAGAGTCTAATAAAAATAATTTAATTCTACCAACATTAATTTGCCATACCTTCAAAAACACCTCTGTTCCCATAAAATCAACAGAAATTTTCAAATCTTTGTCATCTTCTGTTTTTACAGGCAAAATTGGCAAATTATCTATATCTATATCTCTGTATTCAGTTTCTTGAATACCCATCCCATTAATCTTTTGGCTAAAATATCCATTCTTATATAAAAGTCCAACCGCTACAAAAGGAAGTCCCAAATCACTTGCAGACTTCAAATGATCACCAGAAAGAATACCTAGTCCACCTGAATAAATAGGTAAAATTTCATCTAATCCATACTCAGCTGAAAAATAAGCAAACAAATCCCTAGATTTATTATTAGGATAAGTCCTTTCAAACCAAGTACTTTTACTGTTCATATAAGAATCAAAATCATCAACAACTTTATCATATTTCTTTAAAAAGGCTTGATTTTTCTCTAACTTTTCTAATTTATCTTGATCAACCAGCTTCAAAAAGCGAGTTGGATTTTTTTCAACACTTTCCCATAAATCAATGTCAATTTCTTTAAACAATTTTAAAAACTCTGTGTTCCATGACCACCAAAGGTTATTAGCAATATCCCCCATTCTCTCAATTCTCTTAGGTAATTGCGGATTAACAGTAATTTTATTAAACACGTACATTTAAAAATTCCTCCTCAGTATATTATATTCTCATTTTTCCGTTTAGTTCTATAACATATTAATTATCTATTATTAAACAAAATTTGTCAATGGATTTTAATAAAAAATGGCTGTAAATTTTTAATCCTTTTTCTCCATTTGCTCCTTAACTATTGCAAGTTCTTGTGTAAGTTTTACTATCATTTTATTCTGTTTTGTAAGTACTATTGAAATGTGTATTATATAAGTTCCAAGTATCATTAATGCAAAAAGTAGCATTAATGTTGGTGGATAATAAACATTAAATAAGTCTGCAACCTTAACAATTATATCTGGGAAAATTGCTACAATTAATATAATTATTCCTAGAATAATCCATAAAATAGAATATTTTTCATCTAGTTTATTCTTTCTTACTAAATTTAATATAAATATTTCAAAAACTATTGCAAAAATAATTGCGAATACATAAATCATATTATTACTCCATTTCTATAATTTTCTAATACCAGTTACAATTAAAGATAATGTAACTTTAAGCATATAACTAATAGATTTTAAAGGAGAAATTGAAGACACTCCTGTTTCTCTTTGGTTCATTTCGACAGGTATTTCTTTTATGTTCATACCTTTAATTATCATTTGCATGTTAGTATCTGGTTCTGGATAATCATATGGGTAATTATTTGAAAAATACTCTATAATCTCTCTATTTACTGCTCTATAACCAGATGTAGTATCATGAATCTTTACACCGGTCATGCCACTTATAATGCCAGAAGTAATATTAATTCCAAGCATTCTGAAAAATGTTTGTTTATAACTTGTTTTTTCCACAAACCTAGATCCAATTACCATATCATATCCTTCATTTACAATTAAATCTTGCATTTTAGATATATATTCTGGGTTATGCTGTCCATCTCCATCTATTTGAATTGCAATATCATAATTGTTTTTAAGTGCATATCTATAACCTGTTTGAACAGCACCTCCAATGCCTAAATTAGAAGGTAGGTCCAAAACAATGGCAGAAGTCTTTCTAGCTTCTTCTAATGTATTATCTTTTGAACCATCATTTACAACTAAAACATCACAATTGCTATTACATTTTTTTATTTCATCAACAGTTTTTTTAATTGCTCCTTGTTCGTTATATGCTGGAACAATAACTAATGTTTTACCATTATTTTTTTCTTTTTTATCAATAGGTTTTTTTACAATATTTATCTTTAATTTCATTGCTGCAAATAATGCAATTAAGAAATAACATGTTAAGAAATTAGGATAATAATATCTTAAATCTGGCGATGAAATAAAGAATAGGTAAGTTCCAATATTTAATAGCATTGGAAATACAAGTAAAATATAATCCCATTTTCTATTTTTTATTGTAATATATGCAATTAAAATTATAGATAAATACATTGCAGTTGCTGGTCTATAAAATAAGTGATATAAAATCTTATTATTTTTTGTTAAATCCACAATTCCTGTATAAAAATCATTTAAAAATTCACTTTTTGGAGTTGTATGATATATTCCCCCACTCATCTCTTCTATATAGTCATTATTTGTATCAAAGCTATTTGTAAAACCATTTCTCTCATCTATACTCCACATTATTGAATTAACTTCAATAAAAGTACTTAAAACACTTCCCATATTATCTTTTGCATATTTTATAAATATTTCCATAAATTTATCTGAATTTTCGGATAAAAACTTTTTATTTTGCATGTAATGTTCATTAAATAGTAGAGGAACACCTGTATATGGGTTAAAATTTTCTTTCCAAATATCAAGTGGAATTATTTTATTTAAAAATTCTTCTTCCTCTTGTGATAATTCAATATCTTGATTTAAAATTCCTCCCATATAATACACGGCTTGTCCTGTTAATGCACTAGCAGTATCTAATTGTTTTTGAGGTTTTATTATCCATTCTGGGATATTTAGCATAGCAAGTGTAACTACAAATATAGATGCAAAAATTCCTACTTTTTTTAACTTTTTGTTTTTTACAAAATTAAGTATTAATAAGATTGCAATTAGTACTATTCCTATTGGTAATCCATTATGTCTTATTTTCATAATTAATACAAGTGAAATAGAAATAAGTATCATTTGAAAAATACTGTAATTATAATTATTTCTAATTCCAATAAATATTAATATAACTGTTCCAAGCATTGAATAACTATATAAGATATCTTTCCAAACAGTTATGCTATATGCAAAGTTTACTGGTATAAAGCAAACTAAAATTGTAAATAGAATTTGGAATGCTTTATTAACCCCACTATTATTTATTTCTCTTAATTTTTTAAGTGCTATTGTCCAAATTATTGCAAACAAAATAATTTGAAAAACTCCAATGGCAGAAATGCTACCAAATAATTTGTATAATCCTCCTACAATTAAAGAATGCAATGGTGGATGTGCATCTATATACTCTCCTGTTATAGCTTGTGATAGCTGATCTACGCCATCTGATGTAATTAATCCTGGATAAAGTGCAAGTAAACCTAGTCCAAAGATTATAATAACTATTAGAAAAATAGTTATATCTAAATAACTTATTTTCTTTTCTTTTAAGTCTTTCTTATTTTCCATAATCTTCCCTCATATTAATTATAGTCTACTATATAATAAATTTTATACCTTTAAAAAATCTTCTCTATTTATTTGAACTTCTTCGTCGTATTTCTTTTTCCATTCGTTGTATAATTCTAATATATGCTCTTTATTTTCTAATGCATATTTCATTTTTTCGTATATAGCCATTATATTGTCTTCTTTGCTAACAACTAGATATTTTTCAAGCTCTGTTCCTTCAAAATAATGGTGATTATCTCCTGTAATACATGGAACTCCTAGTTCCAAACTTTCAAGTGGAATAAGAGGTGAGCATTCTGTAAAAGTAACATATAAATTTATATCATTTTTTGCTATTCTTTTAAACATTTCTTCTCTTGTTATATTTTCATACTTTCCGGTTACTTTTAATTTAAATTGCTGTGCAAGTTCTACTATTTTATCGCTAAGTGGCAATGCATCTAATACTGCATTTTCCATTAAACTTGCAGCACTAACCTGATTATAAATATTTTTAACCCATCTATCACCTGAAACATATAATCCTATTTTTACACTATCTGAATTAGCTTTTTTGCAAATATATTGTTCTTTATTCTCTATGTTTACAGTATTCATTATAAAAGATGTATTTATTCCCTTGGCCTTATAAAACTCATACAAGCTCTTTTTAACAGTAGCGATTTCATCAATTAAGCCCTTTTTATATAGCCCAAATATTGTATTAAAAACATTCCAGTCATATCCTTCTGATAATAATGCATGGCTTCCATGCATTATAACCTTAACTTTTACATCCTTATTTATTTCTTTTATGTATTTTGCAATATTTTCCCAGCCATTTGCAAAAGCATTAAACACAACAACTTTTTTACCAGAATCTACAATAGCTTGAGCCATTTTTTTAGCTTCTTTTTCTGTATACTGTTCTCTTAATTCTATCATTTCTTCTTTAAAAATGTCTTTTGTTGCATTTTTTACTCCTATCCATTCTGGATGGCATATTGCAAGATATTGTTTATTTTGTTTTTGTAATTCTGCTTTTACATTATTTACCCTTTTATTTTGATTTATGTGAATAGATAAGAACATATAAATTTTATGTATAATGCTTTTAATAAAATCTATAACTCTATGTTTTTGCCTGCTTAAAAAATACAAAATGTTTAAAATTATTTTTGCATTTTTACTCCCAAAAGTTCTATATAGTGAAATAGCAACTCTTTCTCCTTTTGGGGTCCATGTAGCATTAAAATAATGAACTGCATAAGTATTTTCAGTATATCTTTTTTCTGAATAATCATAATTTATTGGGTTAAAGTATTCTACTGGATATATTTTTATTTTATCATCATATACCTCTACCCCATTATCTAATACATGTTTTGGATATTTTTTAATAATATTAGAAATTATTTTTGGATTTGCATATTCAAATATATTAGCATTTGGGTCAAATCCTTCTAAATTATCGTAATAATCTAAAATTTGTTTTGCATATTTACTTTCTTTATTTTTTATCCACATAATTGCAGTAGAAAAATATTCTTCATCTTCATATCCCATAAAGAATTCATCTTCTAAAAGATTATTCATATTTCTCAATACTTCTAAATCTGTATCAAAGTATATTCCACCTTCTTTGTAAAGTGCATAAACTCTTGCATAGTCGCTTACAAAAGCCCATTTTTTATTTTCATATGCTTCTTTTACAAATGGACATACATTTACATCAAAATTTGTTTCATCCCATTGTTTTATTTCAAAATCTGGTAAATACTTTTTCCAACTTTCTATACATTTTTTTGCCATCTTTGGTAAGGGATTTCCTCCAAACCAACAATAGTGTATAATTTTGCTCATTTTTTATTTCCTCTCCTTTTACAATTCCTCTGCAAATCCTTTTTGTAATTTATGGAATATCAAATATCCAACTATAAGTAATACCATAGAAATGGCAAATAGTATTCCTAAGTTCATAAAATCAGGCATTTGCTGATAATAGAAAATATCTCTATATGCATTTATAATATGTGTCATTGGATTTAATTGCATTATTATTTGTAAATGTTCTGGTAGTTGGTCTAATCTATAAACTATTGGGGTTGCATAAAATGCTGCCATCATCACAACTCCAATTATATGTTCTAGGTCTCTTATATAAACAGTTATAGCTGATACTATAAAAGAAATTCCAAGTATTAGTATATATTGTACTAATAAAATTATTGGGTATAATAATGCATACCATGTTAAGCCAAGCCCAGAAATTAGGCATAGTACAAGTATTATTATTGTTGATATAACAAAATTAATTGCTCCACTTGTTGCAACTGATATTGGTAATATTTCTCTTGGGAAATATACTTTTTGTATTATGTTGCCGGTTTGCAATTACAGTATAATCTGCTTGCTGAATTGCAGATGAAAAATACGTCCATGGTATTAATGCAACACAAACATATATATGATATGTTGGGTCTCCCCCTCCAAGTAAACTTCCAAAAATAATAGAGTATACTGCAAGTTGTAATAATGGATTTAAAAATGACCATAACACCCCAAGAAATGAATTTTTATATCTTCCTCTTACTTCTTTTTGTACATTTGTTTTTAATAATTCTCTATATTTATATAATTCTTTAAATATATTCACTTTTACACCCCCAAAAAAATTATGCTGTTTCTTCTAAATATACTTTTGTAACAGATTGTGCATCTCCATCCATTTTTATTTTACCTTGATGTAGCCAAACAGCTCTTGTGCAAAATCTATTTACAGTATCCATACCATGTGTAACAATTACTATTGTTTTTCCTTCTGCTTTTAAATCTTCAATTTTTTGATAGCACTTTTCTTGGAAATGTTGATCACCAACAGATAATATTTCGTCTATTAATAAAATGTCTGCATCTACATTTATAGCTACTGAAAATGCTAGTCTCATGTACATTCCAGAAGAATATGTTCTTACTGGGTTATCTATATATCCTTCTAATTCAGAAAATTCAATTATTTTATCTAATCTCTCATCAATTTCTTTTCTTGATAATCCAAAAATTGAAGCATTAAAATAAATATTCTCTCTTCCTGAAAAGTCTGGATGAAATCCTGCTCCTAATTCTAGTAATGATGTTAGTTTACCATTTGTAATTATTCTTCCCTTATTAGGATATATTATCTTAGTCATTAACTTTAATAAAGTAGATTTTCCGCTTCCATTAACACCTATTAAGCCAACAACCTCTCCCTTTTTTATTTTCAAGTTTATGCCCTTTAATATCTCTCTTACTTCTTTTTTACTTTTATTCCAAAACAATACTTTTTCTTTTATTGTATTTGTTTTATCATAATAAACATTGAAATTCTTATATACATTGTCTACTATTATTGCATTTTCTTCCGCTTCTGACATTTTAATACCTCACTTTTATTTTTTGTTTTAATATTATACCACAAGGTTGTCCATTTTTATAGTAATTTTTCTATTTTTCCAATTATATTTTTATTAAACACTTCTGGATTAAATTTTTCATGTATTGTATATCCATTTTTTATAAATGTTTCCATTGCATTTTTTATACTATATACATCTTTATTTACTACAATCCCATACTTATCTTTTATATCTATTAGGCTATCTGATACATTTGTTGTAATAATTGGTTTTCCTAGCACCTTAGCTTCTGTGTATATTACGGGATATCCCTCGTATTCAGATGTTAATATAATACAATCAGCTATTTTAAAATATGGATATGGATTTTTTTGCATTCCACAAAAAATAATATAATCTTGCAATTCATTATCCTCTACTAATTGTTTATAATCTTCTGTATTTTCCCCTTCTCCTACAAACAATACTCTAAATTTTAGATTCTCTTGTTTTAATAACTGTGTTGCCTCTATTAATCTTGTAAGCTTTTTAGCACGCTCCTCATGCCTGCAAACACTTAAAAATGTTGGTATATTTTCTTTTTTTAATTCTATTTTTTCATTTGCTTTTTCTAATATTGTTTTATAATCCACCAAGTTATTAATTACTATTACTTTATTTTTTTGCTCAGGAAAGACTTTTAAAAAAGCATTTTTAGAATCTTCTGAAATACATACAATATTTTTAAATTTATCATAATTAACCTTATTAAAAAAATCCTTTACTTCATTAATATTGTTCTTGTATAATACCATATAATTAGTATGTACCCAAA
Organism: uncultured Clostridia bacterium; assembly: GCA_944389425.1. Taxonomy (GTDB): domain Bacteria; phylum Bacillota; class Clostridia; order TANB77; family CAG-508; genus UMGS1864. The sequence goes on along the minus strand of CALXMH010000002.1, from coordinate 48,710 downwards.
GCACATTATTTTTAGATGCAGTCCTTGCCATAAATGAGCCGGGTCTTGAATATGTTGCAAATGACACTGCAAAATCGAATCTATTTTTATACTTTACAATAAATAGTATTCGTTTAATTAAATTTGCACATTTTCTTATAAAAGTATTTTTTATTTTACTAGGTTTATATTCTATTATTTTTATATTTTTATCTATTTTTTCTAAAAATTCTCCTGTTTTTTCTTCTAATGCTAGTGTTATTTTGTATTTTTTAGCCATTTCATTTACTAAATTAACAAGTGCTGTTTCTATTCCTCCCACTTTTAATGTCCATGACGATAATAATATTTTTTTCTGCTCAAAAGTTAATTTTGTTTTTATACATCCTGGTATATAAAGAATAGCTACCAAGAATTTATTTAATTTTCCTTTTATAGATTTTATTATATTTTTCTTTTTAGTCAGATAGCTAAATAATATGTAATGTTTTATAGCATACAATCTTTTCTTTAAAAGGATCTCTTTTGTATTATAATTTAAAATTTCTTCAAAATACTTTAAATATCCTTTTGGATTTTGCATAAATACTTTTTTTATGTTTTTAGTATATCCATCGTTTATGTATGCTCCTATAATTATTGGCATGTTTATACATAAAACTTTGTAATCTTGATCCATTTCATGATACATTCTAGCTTCTGTTATAAAGTTTTCCCCTGGTTCTATTTTGTGCTTATATTTTTTTCTAATATTTGCATTAAAAAGTATTATTTTTTCTCCACCAATATCATCTTTAAAATATAAATCAAACATTGTTGTTTTTAAATTATCTTGCTTAAATTTCTTTCCACTAATCTCACCAGAAACATCGCATTTTAAAAATAATAAAGCATATATATCTTGATTGTTTACTAACTTATCTACATTTTCTTTTATTATACCAAATGCATTTTTAGCAAAATAATCATCTGAATCGCAGTCAATTATTAAATCTCCGGCTTGTTTTTTCTACTAAATTATTTATTGCTACCATTTTCCCTTGGTTTTCTTGCTTATAATATTTTATTGTCATGGTATTTTCAGATATAAATTTTTTCACTACCTCTTCTGTATTATCAGTTGAGCCATCGTCCATAATTAGCCATTCAAAGTCTACATTATATTTTAGATTGTCTTTTAAACTTTCATATATGTTTGGCAAAAATTTTGCTCTATTATATGTTGCTGTTAATATAGATATTTTCATTATATAATTCCCCTTTTGTAATTACTCTTCTATTACTTTTCTAATTTTTTCAATTATGTCTTCATTATTATATTTACTAGAATTTATGTTTGTTTTTTCTATATTAGTTATTATATCATAAAGTCCATTATAAATGCCCTCTTTATTATTTTCTACTATTTTGCAATTTTCATAGTTTCTTAGTGTTTCTCTTGCAGCAGTATCTGTTATTAATATATATTTTTGTAATATTTGTGCTTCTAATAATACCATTGGATACCCTTCAAAATATGAAAGAAGTGCAAAACAATCTGCTTTTTTTATATATGGATATGGATTTTCTTTTTTGCCTAGTAATATAAATGTTTTCTCTACATTTTTATCCTTTATTAATTTTGTCAAATCTTCTTTTTCAGGCCCATCTCCAATTATGTAGATTTTGTGTGTTAATCCTTTACTTATTAATTCTGCATGTACATTTATTAATCTATCAATTGCTTTTTGATGCACAAGTCTTGAAACTGTTAAAATATTTACTGTATTTTTTTCAAAGTTTATTTCTGTTTTTTCATTTGCCTTTTTTATTACATTTTCTATATTTATGTAATTATAAATAACTTGTTTTTCATTACTTATATTGTATATTTCTTCAAATTTTGCTTTATTATCATTGCTTACAAATATAAGCTTATTGTAACTTTTGTATATTTTTTTATCTATTTTCTTCTTTATTTTTGCTTTAATTCCACTTCCAAATACTTTGCTAATATCATTATGTATCCAAGCTATTTTTTTTGCATTATTGTTTTTTATACTAAAAAGTCTTGTAATTGGCCCTTCTAAAAAAGCTATTTCTACATTATAGTCTTGTTTTATTCTTTTTTTATATATATTATTTTTAAAAAGCATTATTTTTATTGGTATTATTATTTTTTCTAATTTTGATAAATCCTCATATTTTTTATTTATAAGGCTTTTTAAGTTTACATTTTTGTTTAATTGTTTTTCCATTTCTCCATTTGAGTATATAGTAAAAATGGTTATTTCATATTCATTGCTTAATCTATTTGTAATGTCTACAAGTACTCTTTCTGCTCCTCCAAAGCCTAAGCTTGTTATCCCAAATAATACTTTTTTCATTTTATAAAGTTTGCTCCTTTAATTTTAATATTTTATTAATTAGCAAAATATTAATTACTGTAATTATAATCATACATGATGAGTTAAAAAATGTATATCCTGCTAAAAGTGATAAAAATATAGCCAAAAAGCTACCACCTAAGTACATAATGTATTTTGTGTCTATTTTCTTTAAATGCTTTAATGCAAAATACAAGCCGTAAAGTGAAATTGCTAGGAATGGCACAAAATATAATACAAATCCAAATATTCCAAAATTAAATAAAAATGCTGGTATTTCCATTTCTAGTACAAGCTCTCTAAATTGAGCTTTATATCCATTTCCAAATAACATAAGAGGAATACTTTTTTGTTCTTGCACTAAATAGAAATTATATACTAATTGCTGCGTTCTTAAATCATTACTTTCCAAATTTACCTGTTTTGCATAATCATATAATCTTATTATTGCATTTTGCATTTCCTTTGGCATGTATTCTTCTGAAAGTTCGCCTTTTTCTATTTGTCTTTTAAGTGTTGTTAAGTCTCCTGTTAAATATTGTTTTTCTTCACTATCTATATTTGTATTGCTTGCTTGTACTTCTTTTAAATGTTCTCTTCTTTCAAAAGTTTGCGAACCAAATGCTACCACTCCTGTTATTATAAGTACAGAAACGAGCATAGAATACCCTATTATTTTCTTGTTTATTTTTAGTTTGTTTATTATTGCAGTAAAACATTCTGCTACTATGTAAAGAGCAACTATAATTATAAATCCCAAAAGGCCTGTTCTTGTCCCAACAAGTAATGTTAAAAATATTCCGTGCTAGAATAGTTATCGCTAATACATATGGCATTAGTTTTTTGTTTCTAAGAAGCGGTAATATTATACAAAGAGAAATACATAAAATTGCACACAAACTATTTCCAGAATCATATAATCCTTTGTATCCCATACCTTCAATATATGTTGTAGAAGATATTCCGGTAAAAATTGAAATATATAAAGACAACACATATATTGCAAATAAAATTAACACAGATTTAGTTAATTTTTCGTCATCCTTTTTCCAAAATACATATGCAAACAAAAATAAATTCATAATTGAAAATGTATAGTTTACAACATATTGAAGCTCGCTAATTACTCCACCATATGAGCATCCTGCCATTATTTGTGTGTATATGTATAAATGAATAATTGCATAAATTCCATATATTAAAGAAACAATTATCATTTTCTTTTTTATTTTATTTTTAAAAAATACAGTTGTAAAAATAGCAATTGGCAAAATTGGTCTTAAAAACGTAGATGGAGAAATACTTGTATTAAAAGTATTTCTAAAAACATAACTTAGCATATCTAAAATTGGACATATAATAATTATTATACATAGTATATCTTCTATTTTTATGTTTTTTATTTTGGCTGTAATGCTGTTCATTTTCCCTCCTATTTTAGAATAAAGCAATAAAGTTTATATGTATATATGTTAATACTTTTTAAAAATAAGTTTTTTAATGTTTTTTTACTATTTAATATTTTATTACTCTTCCAATCTGGGAAGTTTTCAAATGCCTTAAAATATGAATCCATTAATAATTTTCTTCTTGTTTCTTTATCTTTTATATTAAGCATTCTTTTAAAAGAACTTCCAAATAATATCCTAACATACATATATTCTAATTCTTGATTATATTCGTTATATAAATTAATCCATTTATAATAGTTTATAATATTATCTAATATTGCAAAAATATCTGCTGTTTTCTCATTTTGAACATATGTTATTGAATCATCTCTTTGCACATAGTGAATTAATGGTTCATTAATAAGTTCAATTTTTTTAAGTTGAGGTAGAATTTTATAAAAAAACTCCAAATCTTCATATCTTAACCCTTTTGGAAATTTTATTCCAGAATTTATAATTAAATCTTTTTTATATAATTTATTCCAAGCAACTACTCTTGCATTTGCATACATATCGCTTTCATCTTTGTAATTTGCAGATGTATCATGAATTTTTTTATCTGAATATTCCCAGTAAAAATCGCATTCTACCATGTCGGCATCTGTTTGAATTGCTCTATTATATAATTTTTCATATGTATCTAATTCTACATAATCATCTGAATCTAAAAAAGCAATATAATCACCTTTTGCATATGGCATGCCAAAATTTCTAGCATCTGAAAGCCCACCATTTTCTTTTTTTAAGTACACTATTTTACTTGGATATTTTTCTTTATATTTTAATATAATTTGCTCACTATTATCAGTAGTTCCATCGTTTACTATTATAAATTCAATATCATTAAGTGTTTGGTTTACTAATGAATCTAAACATTTATCTAAATATTCTTCTACATTATACACTGGAACAATTACACTAACCTTAGGCATTTTTATATCACTCACCTTATCTTGAAATACCAATTTACATTTGCTTTAAGCAATAATTTTTTTATTAGCTGTTTTGGGTTTTTAATTTTTATATTTTTATACATTTTTCTTTTTTTAAATTCATCTAAAAAAGTTGGTCTATCTTTTTCATCTAATTCTTCTATTTTTATTAATATAGAATTTGTGTAAAAAAGTTTTATATTATCTTTTGTAGTATTTGTTAAATCTAGTTTCTTTATAGTCTCTAGCATTTTATCATAATACATAAAACTATCATTCATTTTCTTTATGGTTTTTGAGTGGTCAGTATTTCTCATAATACTATTTTCACTTTGCACATAAAAATAGCCATAAAAATCTGTTGAAATTACAGTTTTAGCATTTGCTATCATAATTGGAACAAGTCCAAAATCTTCATGATATGCCCCTTTTACAAATCTATAATTGTTAGATGCAATATACTCTCTTTTTATTAAATAAATACAAAGTTGGTCTATTAATACATCCTTAAAGCAAAGCTCATTAAAAGCATCTTGTCCATTTTCTACATCAAAAATTGGTCCCTCAATTTTTTGAATTTCATTTCCCTGCATATCCACCATTTTCATTTTAAACTTAATAATATCAATGCTTTTATTCATATATTCTTCTTGCTTAATAAGTAAATCTTTATCAATATAATCATCTGAATCCACAAAAAGAATATACTTTCCGGCTTGCCTTATCCATACCAAAATTTCTAGTATCTGCAACCCCTGTATTTTGTTTGTAATAATATTTTAATCTATCTCCAAGCTTTTCTCTATACCCTAAAACAATCTCCTCTGTTTTATCAGTAGAACCATCATTAACAACAATAAGCTCATAATCTCTCATCTCTTGCATCAAAACAGAATCAATACATCTAGCAATATTTTTTTCGCTATTATATGCCGGAACAATTATGCTAACTTTTGGCATTTTTCTTCCTCCGAATAACATAAAATTTCTGTTTATAATTCTATATTTAAAATGGCTGTTTGTCAAGGTTTTTTAGCTGAGGTTTTAAGTAACACAATAAGCCTATTTATCATTTTCTGACAAATAGGCTTTATTCACTAATGTATTAAAATATTTAAATTTCTTAATTTTCCGCTGTTATATAAAAGCTAACACGAAATCCGTGCATAGTATATGCCACTGCTCACAAAACTTTCTTCATGAATAACACGTATAGAAACGGGATCATCTGCACCTTCATCTGTATAATTTCCACCTCTTAGAGTTCTAAGATTTTGGTTTGAATAGTGTTCTTGTGTCCATTCATATACATTTCCAGCCAAATCGTATATGTTATTTGCTTTCCAGGCTTCATTATATCCAGTAATTCTAAATTGATTACATCCATAAGTTGCATTTCCTACTGAATTTTTATAGTTTCCCCATGTGCTACTATTTGTTTCTATATCCTCTATTCTCATTTTACGTGTAACATTTATTTGCTCTGATGAAATTTCCGCATTTTCTATAAGCCAGTTTAATGTACTATCCCATTCTATACCATAAATTAAGTGCATGTTTTCTTGATTTTCATTTTGGCAAGCTGCTGATGATGTCAAATATGATACGCTTATCCATGGGGTTATATTTCTTTTACTTTGTGCTCTCCCATTTCCATCATTGCTAGCTTCATATCTTCCTATATAAAATCCCTTGTATTGTTCTATGCTTTCTATCATATCTGTATATTGATTTATAGACATATCTTCAAAGAAGTAATTAGTTGTTGGTTCATTAGATATTGGATGTTTATTAAATATATATCCTTCTAACCAGTATGCTGAATTCCAAGATGTTCTACCTAAATTTTGCATGTCGGGAATCGGAACCCATACATACTCATTAAAATCTGGAATTGTTCCAGTAGGTTGTCCACTGTCATAAGTTATGGCATTATCCACTATAACAATTCCTTGATTTATTTGTTCTGCTGTTATACTATACCACTCTTCTGCTGGCATTATTTCTTTTACACTTCCATCTTGTCCTGGCAGACTATATGTTGAATCACTTCCTTTTAATATCGCTGGTGCAAATCCAGCTGGTATTACTATTTGTACATTTTCTTCATCTGTTGTTATTGTCACATTATCTATTGCTAAACCATTTTCATCTACTTCTGGTATAGTTGGAGTTGGTGGATTATCCTCATTTCCTCCTTCTAGGTAGTTTTGAAAGTATTTCTCTATTTCATTTAATAGTTGTTGTTCTGAGGCTACGCTATTGTTGTACTTTCCTACTGCGTTTTCCGCATTTCCTATTATATTTCCTTGTCCTGTTAAAGTAGCTAGTGCTACTCCTGCTAGTATTAATAACACTATTATTGTTATTACTAATGCTATTAGTGTAATCCCGCTTTTTGCTTCTTGTGTTTTCTAATATTTTTAATTTCTTTTCTTGCATTTTCTTTATTCCTTCTTTCCTTTGTTTTTATTATCTTATCATATTGTCTCCAAAAACTACTAACCCTATACGGATACTTGTTCAAATTAATGAATAATGAATAGTGAATAGTGAATAGTGAATAATTAATAATGAATAATTTTAAAATAGTAGAGGAGCCCGTGGAGTTCATATATATTATTTTGAAGTCCGAGGAAGTTATACGTCGTACGCATTTGCCCGCGAAGCCATGTGAGGCAAGAAATAATATATATGAACTCCACGGGCGGCTACTTTTAAAACCACCCACTCCATCACAAGCAACACAAAAAGACACATAAACCTAGCCCCTAGCTAAGTTCATATGCCTTAATAATCTATATATTTCTTCTATTTATTTTTTCTAATAAACTACCTGTGTGTGTGTGTGTGTGTACAACTATGCGGTTTTCAGCCATTTATATATAGCTCCTCCTTGTTCTATCTAATGCAATCATTATATACAAAAGAAACTAAAATGTCTATACTTTTTCCAAAAGTAATTCTTCTAACTCTTTTTTAGTTAGTCCAGTATATTTTTCTATAATTTCTAATTTAACATCATCTTTCATCATCTCTATTGCTGTTTTTATTTTACCCTGTTTTTCTCCAATTATTTTACCACGGGCTTCACCTTTTTCTTCTCCTCGTTCATATGCAAAGTATTCATCATATATTGCTTTCTCTCTTAGTTCTTCTAATCTCCTTGTTGCTGCATCTCCTGTTAGGTATTCATAATCCTTTTGTGCTTTTTCTACTAATTTGTTTCTTGCTATTGCCATGTTCACCATCTCCTCACTTTCATAATCTATAAATGCTAACCATTGTTCTAATTTTGTTTTTGGTTCTTTTACCTGTTCTCTAAACTTTGGTAACTCTATAAAATAAAATTTTATTCCTTCTATTATTATGTATTTTCTATATTTGCTATCTACTATTACTGTATCTGTACTATATTCTTCTGTTTCTAATATATTGTAATTTAATATACTTATAAAGTATATATCTTTTATATTATCATATGTTTCTTTAGCCTTTAAACTACTTGCTAATATCTTTCCTGCGTAAAATAATGCTCTTTTAGACATATTACAATTATCTGTCCTTTGCATTTCTATTATTATCATTATGTTTTTGTTTACTATTACCTTTAAGTCTAATTTTCCATATTTTTCATTAATGTGCATCTTACTTAGTTCTACTTCTTTTTCTACCTCTATTTCTTCTACTTTTATTTTTATTACTTTTTCTATTATTTCTGCTAGCATTTCCTCATTTCCATTTTTGGAAAATAAATTCTTAAATATTACATCATTCTTGGGTTTTAAATTTTGTTGTATTATCAAATTAAATTGCTCCTTTCTTAAATTATAGCACCCCCATATATTTAAATTCAATATTTTTAACAATACTCGTCCTAGAGTATAAATTATCACCACCTATTCACTATTTAATTTATTTAATTGGATTTTTTTTGGCAGAATTGCCTGAGCATTTTGTCTTTCTTAAAAGAAATTAGAGAATTAATATGTTATTATTTTACTATACTATTTTACAAAAGTAAATACTTTAAACCCCACTTTTCATCGCAAGTTTCGACATTTTTCATAATATTCCTACTACACTATATACTCAATTTTATTATTAGCAAAATATCTTTTCATTAAATCCATTAAATAAATCTCTGCCTCTCGTCTTGCTTCTTTTGTGTAGGTATATTTCCCCATTCCTCTTCCTGTCATTAGATTACTATCATATAAATTTACAGTTCCTGGAAATGCTTCTTCATTTATTTTTCTGTGTACATAGCTATATGTCATAAAAATAAGTTCAAAAAACGCATCATTTTTTACTTCATCACTCAAATTATTATATAAATATTCTATTAGCTCTGTGTATTTTTCTTTCCAATCTTCTAATAAAATAATTGGTGCAATTAAAATTCCAACTTTATATCCAGCTTTTTTTAGTTTATTAATAGCTTCTACTCTTTCTTTTAAAGGAGATGTTCCAATTTCAATTTTCCTTACATATTCTGCTGGATTAACACTCATTCTAATAATAACTCTTCCTTCATGATTAAGCAAAAGCAATGGTTCCACCATACTAAACTTAGTAGGAAAAGTAATAAATCCCCTATTATTTGGTACAAAATTATTAATAGTCCATTCCAAATTTCCTGTAATAGTATTTTCTAAAACTAAGTCACTATTACTTCCAATTTCAAATGTAAGTTCTTTTTCACTTGTATTAGCAGTTTTAATAATTTTCCCAAGCATCTCTTCTCTATTTACAAATAGTCTTAAATAAGAGCACTTATTATAATTACAAACCAAATAGCAATACAAGCACATAGCAGTACAACCAGAAGAAGTATAAGGCACTAAAAAATCTGATGTTTTATGATTTGGAACAAACTTATGCGTCTTTCTAACTCCAATAATTAAATTTCTTTTAAGTTTAGGAAAATTTTTATTTGGGTTTTCTCTCATCTCCAAAATATTATTATGATTTTCAATAGCTTTCATTTCAACATTATATGGTTTGTATTTATCTAATAACTCTCGACCTAATTCATAATTTAAAATATTTTCTTCATATAAAATCAAATTTGGTATGAACATAAAATTTTCTCCTTATACATTTACTTAATATTGTTGCTTGTTTACAAAGAAATATACTAAATTTAATTTGTTTTTTCTTTGCTAAATTAATATCTTATAGAATTTGGAATTAATATTATTTTAGACTTTTATATTGCTTATATAACCGTGCAATGTTATACTATATAAATAGGTGAGTTAAGAAAATGATTAATAAATTAGAAAATAAAAAAGTTATTAATAATATATATGTACTATCAAATTTAAAAGATATTTATAGCCAGATTAAATCTGATATTTTATATATTGATGAAAACGGAGTTAAACTTAATAATAATTCTAATATTCATAAAATAAATGTATTACTAAGTTCATATACAAATAAATCAATATTTATAGTTATTAAAATTTCTAATAATTTTAGCATAGACATACAAAAAAAGATTATTTTTAATATTATAAAGATATTTAATATTTGTAACAAAAAAAATATTGATATAGGAAGTATAATTGATGGTATTAATATAAAATGTGCAATAATATATGAAAACATAAATTTTGATTATTCTAATATAATAAATTCTATACAAGCTCTTTTATTAGCCAATAAACGTCTTCAATATGAATTTATATATGATGTTGTATGTAAGCAATTAGACGAGCAATTTGCTTTAAATAATTATTGTGATTTTAAATGCGACAAATGTATAGCAAGCAGAGCAAACAGAACTTTTCACAAAACTATGGGATGCTGTTATTCATTTGATTATAGTATTTGGAAAGGAGCAAACAATGTACAATTGTGTAAGTATTTGAGCAATAACAAATGCACTATAAACTGTATGGCATGTAAATTATTTACTTGTAAATTTTTAAAAGAAAAAGGAATTAGATATAAAACAAATGACATACCATTACTAACATGCTTTTTTAATAAAAAACAACGAGAAATACTTTCTGCCAACTTTTTTGTAGATAAACCCAAGATTATTGATAAACTATTAGAAAAAAATCATACTCCATATCCTTTATATTATCTTTTTGATTGCTGTAGGATAAAAAATAAATAAAATTAAGAGTCCATATAATCAATGGACTCTTTCTACTTTTGCATTACCCAAAGTTATTGCAAGTTCCATCAGGGCTAACTGTTGTCCTTAAATAGTTGCAATATCCCCCTTTATAATTAGGGTCAAAATCGCTACATTCAGAGCAAGTACGCTTTTCATAACTTCTAGAATTATTATCTTCTAAATCACATGTATCATTTGGATTTTTCCGTTCTTTAAGTCTGTCACACCATCCGCCTCTATATTCTGCATCATAGTCGCTACAATTTACGCAATACATATTGATTCCTCCCTTGTTGTAAAATAAAATGTATCCCCATGCAAAAGTAGAACTAATTTGGGTACATTATTATTATAACATTGCGCGGTTAACTTTTCAATATATTTGTTAACTTTTTATGGTTACTTTATTAATTATCTCGAAGGAAAACAATAAAATATTTTTTAAAAACTATTGACAAAATAAATTTCAAGTGCTAATATATATATTGTTAGTTGCGGTTGTGGCGGAACTGGCAGACGCGCTAGACTTAGGATCTAGTGTCTTTGACGTGGGGGTTCAAGTCCTCTCAACCGCACCAGTAATGTTTTTATTCGAACTAATATTACAAATAAAAAAATCATTCAGTGCTGAATGATTTTTTTATTTGTTCTGTTCATCTGCAGATTCTACCATTCCTGCTATTTCTTTATTAAAATCTTTTTTCTCCTCTACATCTTACTATCTTCCTAATCTCATATATAATACTGGATATGGGTTTCCTTGATCATCTAATTCATTTCTTTGGTATACTTTAAATCCCATATGCTCATAAAAGCCTTTTGCTTGTGGGTTATCTTCGTTAACTGCAAGTTCATTGACTCCATAATTTTCTATTCCATAATTTAATAATCTTTTTCCTAATCCTTTTCCTCTTTCACTATTTTTAATAAATAGCATTTCAAGTTTATTTTCTTCGATTCCCATAAAAGCAACAGGTTGGTGGATTTTATTTTCTATAATTATCAAATGTGCTATGCCTTTTAATGCTTGTGGTACATATTCCTTGATTTTTTCAATTTCTTCCTTTGATAGAAAATTATGAGTTGCTTTTACAGAATCTTCCCATACTTCTAATAATCGATTAATTAAATTTTCTGTTCGTTCTTTTACTTCGATTATTGTCATTTTGTAACTCCTTTTTTAATTATCAAGTAAGCACAATTAGTGATATTCTAATTGTGCTTACTTGATTATATTATTTCAAATTCTCACTACATCTATGGCAGATTGTAGGGTTTTCTTTGTCTTGTCCTACTGTTGTAGAATACATCCAGCATCTTTCGCATTTTTCTCCTTCTGCTACAGTTATTTCTACTGCAATTCCTAAATTGCTATCTTCATCTTTTTTGCTATCTTTTACTATTTCTAGTGCAGATACTATAAATACTTGTAATAGCTCTCCTTCTACTGATTTTAGGAAATCGTATTTTTCTCCGTCTGCATGAATTGTAACTTTTGCATTTAGTGAATGTCCTATTGTTTTGTCTGCTCTTGCAAGTTCTAGTTTTTTTGCAACTTCTTCTTTTAATTCGATTATTCTGTCCCATTTTTCTTCTAATTCTTTATTATCATATTCTGAATTTGCTTTTGGCCATGATGTAAGCATTACACTTTCTATGCTTTCTCCATCTTCATGAGGCATAAAACTCCATATTTCTTCTGCTGTGAAGCTTGTCATAGGTGCTAATATTCTTACAAGTGCATGCAAAATTTCATACATGGCTGTTTGAGCAGCTCTTCTTTCTACTGAGTCTTTTTTGTATGTGTAAAGCCTATCTTTTATTATGTCTAAATAGAAATTACTCATATCTACAACACAGAATTGATTTATTGCTTGATATGCTCTATTAAATTCATAGTTATCATATGCTTTTGTACATGTTCTTATTAAATTATTAAGTCTTGTTAGAGCCCATTTATCTATCTCTTCTAAATCTTTATAGTCTACTTTCTTATTTACATCAAAATCGCTTGTATTTCCTAGAATATATCTTGCAGTATTTCTTATCTTTCTATAAACTTCACTTACTTGTTTTAATATTCCTTTTGAAATACTTATATCTGATGTATAGTCTGATGATAATACCCAAAGTCTTAATATATCTGCACCAGATTCATTAATTACATCCCATGGATCTATACCATTTCCTAATGATTTTGACATTTTTCTACCTTGTTCATCTACTGTATATCCATGTGTTACAACTTCTTTATATGGAGCTTTTCCTCTTGTTGCAACAGATGTTAATAATGAAGATTGGAACCATCCTCTATATTGGTCGCTTCCTTCTAGATATAAGTTAGCACTTGGTAGTCCTCTTTCTTCTAATGCTGAAACATGTGTTGAACCAGAATCGAACCATACATCCATTATGTCTGTTTCTTTTCTAAATTTTGAGCATCCACAAGAACACTTTGCCCCTTCTGGTAATAATTCCTCTGCTGGCATATCAAACCATGCATTAGTTCCTTTTTGTCTTACTATTTCTTGTACCTTTGCTAGGCTTTCCTCTGTAACATATTCTTTTCCGCAGTCTTCACAATAGAATATTGGAATTGGAACTCCCCATGTACGTTGTCTAGAAATACACCAATCGTTTCTTTCTTCAACCATTTTTGTAATTCTTTCTTCTCCCCATGCTGGGTACCATTTAACTGTTTTTATTGCTTCTAATGTTTCTTTTCTAAATCCATCAACAGATGCAAACCATTGGTTTGTTGCTCTAAATACTATTGGATTTTTACATCTCCAACAATGTGGATATTGGTGAAGTATTGGTTGTTTTTTTAGAAGGTATCCATGTTCTTCTAACCAATCTATAATTGCATCATTAGATTTTTCATAGTACATTCCTGCAAATGGTCCTGCTTCTTCTGTTTGATATCCTTTTCCATTTACACATACTATTATTTCTAAATTATTTTTTAAGCTGCATAAATAGTCTTCTTTACCATAGCCAGGTGCTGTGTGTACTGCTCCTGTACCTGCATCTAGTTCTACTAAAATTGTATCTTCGCTTCCAAGTACTACTCTTGAATCTCTATCTATAAATGGATGTTTGCATAAAACCCCTTCTAATTCGCTTCCCTTGAATTTATTTACTTCTTTGTAGTTTTCAATTTCAGCAAGTTCCATTACAGTTTTTACAAGTTCTGTTGCTAATATTAATTTTTCTTTTCCTGTATCTACTATACTATACTCATAATCTCCGCCTAATGTTATTGCAACATTTCCAGGTAATGTCCATGGTGTTGTTGTCCATATTACGAAATATGTGTTATTAGCATCAAATAATCCTTTTGAATCCTTTACAGGAAATTTTACATAAATAGATGTTGTTTTATGGTCTTTGTATTCTATTTCTGCTTCTGCTAATGCTGTTTCACAATCTGTACACCAGTATACTGGTTTTAATCCTTTATAAATATATCCTTTTTTATACATATCTGAAAATACTTCAATTTGCTTTGCTTCCATTTGTGGTTGATATGTTATATATGGATGTTCCCAATCCCCTAATACTCCAAGTCTTTTAAATCCTTTTGTTTGTACATCTATATATTTTTCATTAAATTCTTTACATATATCTCTAAATTTAGAAACTGGTATTTCATCTCTATTAATTCCTAGTTTTTCTATTGCTTTCTTTTCTGTTGGCATACCATGTGTATCATATCCTGGTATATATGGTGTATAATATCCTTGTAGATTTTTGTATCTAACGATTGTATCTTTTAGTATTTTATTTAAGGCATGTCCTATGTGGATTTCACCATTTGCATAAGGAGGTCCATCGTGTAATACGAATGGCTCGTTTCCTTCATTTTTCTTTAAGCATTTTTCATATAAGCCATTTTCAAAAACATTTTCCAATATTTTAGGCTCATTTTCTGGTAGACTTGCTCTCATTGGGAAGTCTGTTTTAGGTAAGTTTAGTGTTTTTCCATAGTCTTTCTTTTCTTCACTCATTTTTATTCCTCCAATTTAATTTTTTAGGTTCTTACTTTAAAAAAACAAAAAACATTTCGCCCATATGTTTTTTGAACATAGGACGAAATGTTTATATATTCCGCGGTACCACCTATTTTAAAAGTTTTACTTTTCTCTTAATTAATCTTTAACGCAGACATACGACTTGTTTTACTATAATTTCAAACAAGCAACTCCAAGGTGATAACAAGTAACATATTATCTTACCAAAATTTCAGCTACTATTTGGCTCTCTCCTAAGTTTTACTTTACTTGCCGTGTCCTTTTCTCTGTTTTTATTTTTAATTATGCAAACTATTATAACTCTTTTTATTCCAATTTGCAATAGTTTTTGCAATGATTTAAAAATCTATTCTTCCTTTGAATCGCTATTATCTGTATTTTCCTCAGCTGGCTTTGTTGTTTCTTCTAATTCTTTTATTGGTTCTTCTTTGTTTTCTGGTTCAGTTGTTTTTGCTTCTTGTGGTTCTTTTGTTTCTTCAACTTGTTTTGGTTTTTTTGCAACTTGTATTATAAGTAGTATTATAGCAATTATTGCAAGTACAAAAAATCCTGCATTATATGCTAAATTCTCAGTTATTCCTGTTGTAGTTCCATTTTCTATTTCATATCCTTTAACTGCTGCTACTTGTAAAACTAAAAGTATAATAGCCAATATATATAATTTGTTTTTTGGATTACGTTTTATTGCAAAAATTGTTAAAATAATTCCTGCTATAAATATAACACCAATTTCAATCCATGCTAATTCTAAATTTGTTAAATCATACACAACTGGTGCATATGTTTCATTGCTTGATGCACTACTATTGTTTTCTGTATCTTCTGTATTTTCAGTAGTTTCTGCTATTTCAAATGAATTTAATATTGCTGTTTTTTCTTCATCTGAAAATCCATTTTCTGTTGTTGATGTAAATATAATATCATATATTTTGTCTGTTGCTACAAATATATTTAATTCTTGATATATTTCAGTTTCTAAAAGTGTAGTTTTAAAAGTTAACCTTGTTACATTTCTGTCATTTATGGTTAAATCTTCTTTGCCTAATTGTTCAACTTCTGCGTCAAATAAATCTTTATATTGATTTGTAATTTCATTAGTAATTGAATTTAATTGATATGTAGTAAGTTTCCCTCCAAAAACTTTTTGTTCTATTTCTTGAACAACTATATTATCTCCTGTTTCTGGATTTTGAAACATCACAATTCCATCTTCCTCTGTTTGTTCATAGTTGTCTCCAACTACAACGCTAAAACTTTCAGTAGAATACGCTGAAACATTTATTGTAAATATAAATAATGTTATAACTAAAATGGTAAGAATATTTTTAATTTTCATGCTATTTCCTCCCCTTTTCTTATTAATTCTTTACTTATATTATCACAACTGTTATATTACGTCAATCTATTTTGATAAAATTAATCGTTTAAAACTTTCTGTCTATCATATTTTATTTCTTTCATAATACCTCCATCTATATTTTTATTTTATTATAAATTATGAAGATTTATGATAGAGCAAAAAAATAGCTTGTACTATTAAATACAAGCTATTTAAACCATTTTTAGTGTTTAGCAGAAAATTCGTATAAGTTCGATAATCCCTGATATTAAAGCATTTTTAAAATTTACTCGTGCAAATCTGCTTATGAATTGTAATTTATTATGCTATAAAAACATTATAAATAACCACAACATATAAAAATACTGCTGTAATAACAGTTAGTATAAAACTACTATTTTCTCTACTTTTCTTATACTCAATACTTCTCAATACTAATAAAGTAGCTAATGCTAAAAACATTATTGGATTTGCAATATCAAAAGATATAACTTTTAATAATCCTAGTAATGCAAATAGCATTGTAACTATTGATAATATAATCTTTGCAATTTTCATTTTTTACCTCCTCCATAAATTACTGTTTATTTGCTCTAAATTCGATTATTTTCTTTATATCTTCATATTTCTTGTCTTTATCTTCTAAATCTATCATTAACCATTTCTGTCCGTTTCCTTCTGGGGTTTCTTTATAAATCTTCTGTATATCATTAGTAAAAGATGAAAAATTATCTTCCAAAAGTTTCTTTTCATTTTTTCCAATAACAATTAATATAGTAAAATAGTTTTCTCTTGGATATATAGTACTTACTGTTTTCTATTGTAATTATACTATAATAAATAAAAATAAAAAAGCTGAAATTAATTAAAATTTCAAGCTTTTTTGGTGGGCAGGGATGGATTCGAACCATCGTACGCTCTCGCGGCCAGATTTACAGTCTGGTGCCTTTAACCACTCGACCACCTACCCAAGAAATATTAAATTAATAAAAAAATGGTGCGCCCTCAAGGATTCGAACCTTGGACCCACCGGTTATGAGCCGGTTGCTCTGACCAACTGAGCTAAGGGCGCATTGCTTAACGCAAAATTAATTATAAGAGATTTTATTATTAATGTCAATAGTTTTTTTATAATTTTTTAAAGTTTTTTTATTAAATTTGCAAAAGTGCTGCTAAATCAGCACTTTTGCACTTTAATTATTTTTAATTTTTTCTATTGCTTTTATAGTATTTTCTCTAGTTCCAAAAGCAGTAAGTCTAAAAAATCCTTCTCCACTTGGTCCAAATCCAACACCTGGTGTTCCTACAATACCCTTTTCATATAAAAGTTTATCAAAAAATTCCCATGATGTTAATCCGTTTGGACATTTTAACCAAATATATGGAGCATTAATACCACCGTAAACAGTAAAACCAGCTTGCTTTAATCCTTCTCTTATTGTTTTAGCATTTTCCATATAATATTTAATGTTTTCTTCTATTTCTTTTTGTCCTTGTTCTGAGTAAATTGCTTCTGCTGCTTTTTGTGTTACATATGAAACTCCATTAAATTTTGTACATTGTCTTCTGTTCCATAATTTATTTATAGAAATTTTATCTCCACTTTCTGTGTATCCAAATAATTCTTTTGGTACAACTGTGTATGCACACCTTACCCCAGTAAAACCTGCTGTTTTTGAAAAGCTTCTAAATTCAATTGCAACTTCTTTTGCACCTTCTATTTCGTATATACTATGAGGTATATTTTCTTCTGTAATATATCTTTCATATGCAGAGTCGAATAATATTATTGCTTTATTTTGTTTTGCATAATCAACCCATTTTTTTAGTTCTTGTTTATTTAATACTGTACCAGTTGGATTATTAGGAAAACATAAGTAAATAATATCAACTTTTTCTTTTGGCAATTCTGGTATAAATTCATTTTTATCTGATACTGGAATATATACAATTCCATCAAATTGATTAGTTGTTTTATTAAAATTATTTGTTCTTCCTGCCATTACATTTGTATCTAAGTATACAGGATAAACAGGGTCTGTAATTGCTACTTTATTATTTATGGCAAAAATATCACCTATGTTTCCACAGTCACATTTTGATCCATCTGATACAAATATTTCGTCTATATCTAGTTTTATTCCTCTTTTTTCATAATCGTATTTTGCTATTTTTTCTCTTAAAAATTCATATCCTTGTTCAGGTCCATATCCTTTGAAACCTTGGCTTGTTTTTAGTTCATCTGCTGCTTCATGCATTGCTTTTATGCTTTCTGGAATTATCGGAAGTGTTACATCTCCAATTCCTAATTTTATAATTTCTTTATCTGGATTTTTTAGTGTAAAATCGGCAACTTTTTTTGCTATTGTTGAAAATAAATAACTATCTTGCAACTTTAAGTAATTTTCATTAATTTTTATCATGTTTCATTACCTCCTTTTCATCTATTACACCCTCAAATACTGTTGTAGCAGGTCCTGTCATGTAAACATGATTATTTTCATTCCACTCAATATTTAATACTCCGCCTAAAAGTTCTAAATTTACTTTACGTTTAGTATAACCATTTAAGCTGCATGCAACTGCTGTTGCACATGCTCCGGTTCCACAAGCTAATGTCTCTCCTGCTCCTCTTTCCCATACTCTCATTCTTATATTTTCTTCGTCTATTATCTCAGCAAATTCTACATTGGTTCTACTTGGGAAATGTTTATCTGTTTCAATAATAGGTCCATATTTTTGAATATCAAAATCTTTAACATTTTTTACTAATGTTACAGCATGTGGATTTCCCATTGAAACACAGGTAAATGTAAATTCTTTTCCTTCAGCATTTAATTTAAGGTCATAAGCAAATGATTTATCCGAAATAACCGGTATATATCTTGCTTCTAATATAGGCTCTCCCATATCTACTTTTGCAGTTTTTACTTTTCCTTCCTCAATATTAAGCTGCAAAGTTTTAATTCCTGCTAATGTTTCAATTGTAACTTCTGTTTTGTTTGTAAGTCCTTTGTCATACACAAATTTTCCTACACAACGTATGCCATTACCACACATTTCCGCCTCACTTCCATCATAATTGAACATTCGCATTTTGAAGTCAGCAACATCACTTTTACATATCAGAATTAGTCCATCTGAGCCTATTCCAAAATGTCTGTTACTAACAAATTGAGCTAAGGAAGGTATGTCTTCTATTTCATCATTTTTAGTACAATCAATATAGACATAGTCATTCCCTAGCCCGTGCATTTTTGTAAATTTTATCATAAATTTCCACCTCTTATAGGTTATTAATATATCACTAGACTATAATTATATTCTAGTGGTACGTATTTTATCACAAGAATATAAAAAATTCAATAATAGGAATTAAAAAGAAAATGGGCACATCAAAAATGATGTGCCTTGAAAATAATTTAAACTATCAATTTAAATTTTGCGGAAAATTGCATCTTTTCCAAAAGTGCATGGTGTTTTACATTTCCAGTACGGCAAATTGCAACGAGAACCTTTAAGATGAGGTTTTAAAGCTTCATAAATTTCCTTTTCATTGTTTTCAAAACAACTTCTGGTATACTTAATCAAAGTATCATATGTTTGATGCATGATTTCAAGTTGTGCCTGACTGCAAAGTCTTTCTTCACACTTCAAAATGAAATCTTCATATTTGCCTCTTTCGCAAATACTTACAAGTCTACCTTGTGGGAAATTTGCGCCAAGCTTTTTCATATCCTCAATCCATGTTTCTTCATATACTGTATCTTTAATAATTTGTGGAACATAGTATTCCTCTTCATCAAGACGCATTGTATATGAAATAGTTCTGTGCCTTTGAGCTTGTGCAAGTTGAGCCATAGTTCCTTTATATGTTGTACAATAGCATTCACCAAATTGTTCATTATGAGCTTTTCGGTCGTCAAACAAAGACAACTTCTTTGTTTTAGGTTTTATAGATAATTCTACAACATATATCCAGCTCATTTTAGCCAGAAATTCTTTTAAGACATTTTTTACTTTAATAGTAAAATCATTGTCTTTTTCTTCCCGAATGTAATCTTCGCACCAATGCAAAATGTAATTAAGTTGGCGGAAACTGGTTGTATAAAGCATGTTAGTTGATGGAGTAAATACACTTATTAAATAACGTGCATTTTCCTTAGCAAGTTTAGAAACCTTTGTGTCGCTTAAATTTTTGTAATGGGATTTAATTTCTCTTTCGAAAATTTTAATCCATTCATTATACAATTTTTCTTCAAGCCCACTGGTCTTCATAGTTGTATACCTAGCCGACTTTTCGGAAGTCACATATGCTTTTTCATTATTTAAAATCATAGCCAAAATTTTGGGTATGCCTTCTAAATAAATTGTAAAATACATATGCTCATACACACTGTGATGACCAGATTCGAGAGTCCTTTTAATACGACTATCGGTTTTTTCTGCTGATTCTTTAAAAATATCTTTTAATGAGTTTGCCATATAGCAAACACCAGCAGCCTTGCCTCCAAAAGCTAATGCCTGTTCCCGAGTCATAAACTGTTCCATGCTACTTGTTGCAATAGTCCTAATTTTCATTTCATTTTCCTCCTTTAAATAATTATTTGCAAGGATTTATGTAAAACATATCCACTTTAATTGTATCTCATTTATGTCGTTTTGTCAAATTTGTCTATCCTTGTGGAAATACTTCGCTCATTACATGTGATAAGTATTTCATACTTGTAATACACTGTTCCAAGGTATTTCCTGTTGCTCCAACTTCTATTATACATGCTCCTTTGGCTAGATGCTGATTATATCTTGAATTTCTAAGAATTATAGGTCTAAATAATCCAGGATATAATTCATTTGCTTTTTCTTGTATTTTTATAGCAACTTTTAAATTTTGCTGCCAATTAGGATGTTCTAATCCTCCTCCATCTGTTCCTATAACAAACATAAGCTGTGCTGCAACTTCTTCACCAATTTTTACTGTTGGTCCATATGTATTGCTACTTCCAACTGCATCTCTATGTAAGTCAATAACAATATCACTACTATGCTGACTAAGTACACTTTGCACCACTTTAAGTGAACGGTCATATGAGCCACTATAAGCTGGATAATCATTATATGTTGTATCATGGATTACATTAAATCCATATCCAGTTAGATAATTAGTAAGTTCTGTTCCTACTCTTGCTACTGAAAAATTTTTATCTGTTGTTCTAAAATTCCCAGTCATTGTATAATTAAAAGCTTCTGTTGGAGTATAGCTTTCGCAAGTATGTGTGTGAAAAATCACAACATCTTTTGTATTACCTAATTGTACATCTGGGGTTAGTATTTCTTCTGTTAAATTATATTTTGAGCTGTTTTTTATTTGTATTCCATTATATTCATTAGTATAAGTAGCCTTAATGTTATTATCTTCTATAACTTGTGTTTGAACATTTGCAGGTATTTCTGTATTTATATTATTAAAATCCGTATTTTGTTCAGGCTCTGCAATTTCTTGTTCCTGAACCTCTTCTTGTTTTACCTTTTCTTCTACCAAATTACCATTCATAGCAAGCTGTGTATTTAAAATTTTTTCAACATAAGTCTGCTCATCTACATTTTCTGTATAACTTTCTTCCATTTTATTTATTCCAGGAATAGTGCTATTAATAGATGCTGTAAAAACATCAACCTGTTTTACAAACTGCATTCCCTTACTTATTCCAAAAATAATTCCAATAACAACAATTCCGTTTACTCAAATATTTGAGTAAATCTTTAATATTAACTACGGCTACATTTACCATAACTTCTCCTTTGAATTCAATATTATACCTAATATATATTCAAAAGATATGTATATTATTACTACTTTCTATTGTCCAATAAAAAAGGCACAATAGTAAATGTGCCTTTTTTATTTTAAATTTTAAATATTTTTTAAAATATCTTCTGCATTTAGAAAAATCTTTTTCGTTTCTCCATTATCCATATTTTTAATACCCGCTTCGTTTTTGCTAAGTTCATCGTCTCCAATAGTTATAACATATTTTGCTCCTATTTTATTTGCATATTTAAATTGAGCATTTATACTTTTCCCTGTAATATCTTTTTCTGCATAAATTCCAGCCATTCTTAATTCATGAACTAATTTTGTAGCATAAACATTTGCATTATCTCCAATATTTGCAATATAAACTTGTGGTTTATTTACTGGAATAATATTATTTGCATTATATTTTTCAAATGTTTCAATTAGTCTTTCTAATCCCATTGCAAAGCCTAGTGCAGGAGTATCCTGTCCTCCAAGTTCTTTAACTAGTCCATCATATCTTCCTCCTGCTAAAACTGTATATCCTTCGTTTTTAGAAATAAACTCAAATACAGTTTTAGTATAATAATCTAATCCTCTAACTATTTCAGGATCTATTTTATATTCTATTCCTAAATTAGTTAGCATTTGTTTTACATTTTCAAAATGAGTTTTACATTCTTCACATAAATAATCTAAAATAATTGGTGCACCTTTATTTAATTCTTTGCATGTTTTCTCCTTACAGTCTAGTATTCTCATAGGATTTCTTTCAAATCTTGATTTACATGTATCACAGTATTTTTCTAAATTAGGTCTTATAAATTCTTTTAAGGCATTTTGATACTTCTCTCTACATGTTGGGCAACCAATACTATTAATATTTAATTCAATATTAGGAATGTTTAACTTTTTAAATATATCACTTGCCATAATAATAGTTTCTACATCTACTAAATATGAACTACTTCCTAATACTTCTGCACCTATTTGATGAAACTCTCTTAATCTACCTTTTTGTACATTTTCATATCTGTACATTGCCATATTATACCAAACTTTTACAGGAGAAGGCATAGATGACATTCCATTTTCTATATATGCTCTTACAACACCAGCTGTACCCTCTGGTCTTAATGTAATACTTCTGCCTCCTTTATCGTCAAATGTATACATTTCCTTTTGAACAACATCTGTGGTATCTCCTACTCCTCTTTGAAATAATTCTGTATTTTCAAAAACTGGTGTTCTAATTTCTTTGTATCCATAATTTGTTAAAATATTACTTACTGTATTTTCAATATATTGCCATTTGTAGCTTTCTGTTTGTAATATGTCTTTTGTTCCCTTTGGTTTTTGAATCATTTTTTACTCCTTTCTAGGTTGCAAATTAAAATATATTGGTTCTTCATCTTTTATCATTGAAGATTTTCCGATGACCTGGATATATTATTGTGTCCTCTGGTAAAATTAATAATTTATTTGTTATAGATTGCATTATACTTTTGGCACTTCCTGTTGGCAAATCTGTTCTTCCCCATGTACCTCTAAATAGTGTGTCTCCTGATAGTAATAATTTTTCTTTCTCACAGTATAATGATATTCCGCCTTTTGTATGTCCAGGTGTATGTATTATTCTAAATTCTAGTTCTCCTATATGAATTACATCTCCATCATCTAATCTAGAATCCGCTTCTAATGAAACATCTGGTATACCAACTATTTCTGTAAGACTAATTCCTGTATTATATAATCCTTCTGCATCATCTCTGTGAATAAGTATTTTACCACCTAATTCTGCTTTTACCTCTTTTACAGCACCAATATGATCTGCATGGCAATGTGTTAATACTATATATTTTACTTTTCCATCTATAATTTTTACCATTTCAATAACTTTATGTGCTTCTGCTCCTGGATCTACAATCATTGTTTCTTTTGTTTTTTCATCTTCTATTATATAACAATTGGTTATATGTGAATCTCCTACATTTAACCTTAATCTTTTGAATATCATTGGTTACCATCCTTTCAAATTATTATGATTTCTTATCGTTTTTTCTTCTTACTTCGTATACACTATCTACTGTTCTTAATGCTTTTAATGTTTTATTAAGTTCGTCTAAACTTTCTATTTCTAATGATAAATCGAGTATTGCTATTCTTTCTTTTGTTGTTTTAGTGTTTACACCGATTAGGCTAGATTTTGTATCATCTACTTTTTTTATAACATCTGATAATAATCCTTTTCTGTCATTTGCTAATACTTCTACTTCTACATTGTATTTTGCTTTACCTTGATTATACCATGAAACATCTATTAATCTATTTTCTTCTGATACTAACTGTTTTGCATTAATACAATCTGCTCTATGAACAGAAACGCCTCTTCCTTTTGTAATATATCCAACTATAGCATCTCCTGGCAATGGGTTACAGCATTTAGATAATTTAACTAAGCAATTATCTATTCCTCTAACTACAATTCCTGTTTTAGAAGGTTTTGATTGAGCATTTCTTGTTTGTACAAGCTCTTCAATTTTTTCTTCTATATCCTCTTCTTTATGTTCTTTTCTATATTCTTCAAGCATTCTAGATATAATTTTTGTAGGAGAAATGGCTCCAAAACCAATACTTGCATATAAATCATCTAAATTAGAATATTTATATCTATCTAATGCAGCTTGTATAAAGTTTGGCTTAAATAAATCTGAATGTGACATTCCAATTCTTTTTATTTCTTTTTCTACTGCTTCCTTACCTTTTGCTATATTTTCTTCTCTTAATGCTTTTTTGAAAAATTGTTGAATTTTGTTTTTAGCAGCTGAACTTTTAACAAATTTAAGCCAGTCTCTGCTTGGCCCTTTTGCATTATCAGATGTTAATATTTCTACAATATCACCGTTTTTTAATTGTGTTAGTATTGGCATCATTTTGCTGTTAATTTTTGCTCCAACCATCCTGTTACCTATTTCAGCATGTATTGTATATGCTAAATCTACTGGTGTACTTCCTTTTGGCAAAACTTTTATATCTCCTTTTGGTGTAAAAACATATACTTCATCTTCAAATAATTCAGTTTTTAAAGTTTTTAAAAATTCATCTGGGTCTAATGTGTCTTTTTGCCATTCTAATGTTTCTCTAAGCCATGCTAATTTATCATCTTTTACTGTTACATTAGATTTTTTTACTTTGTTTGCTTCTTTATAAGCCCAGTGTGCTGCTATACCAAATTCTGCAATTCTATGCATATCCCATGTACGTATCTGTACTTCAAATGGAGTAGCATTAGGTCCTATTAATGTTGTATGTATTGATTGGTACATATTAGGTTTTGGCACAGCTATATAGTCTTTAAATCTTCCTGGCATCGGGTTATATAATTCATGTACAACTCCTAATGCAGCATAACAATCTTTTACTGAATTTACTAAAATTCTAATTGCAAATAAATCATAAATTTCATCTAATGTTTTATTATCTCTTTGCATTTTTCTGTAAATACTATATAAATGCTTTGCTCTTCCTTCTATTTCAAACTCTATATTTTCCGCTCTTAACCCATCTTTTACTTTTTGAACAATTTTATCTAGAAATCTTAATCTTTCTTCTCTTTTTTTATCTAATCCTTGTACTATTTCGAAAAATTCATCTGGATATAGAAATCTAAATGAAAGGTCTTCAAGCTCCCATTTTAAAGAATAAATACCAAGCCTATTAGCAAGTGGAGCATATAAATCCATTGTTTCTTTTGCATTTGCAATTTGTCTATCTCTTGATAGATATTTTAAAGTTCTCATATTATGTAGTCTATCCGCTAATTTAATAAGTATTACTCTTATATCTTTCCCCATTGCAAGAAACATTTTTCTATAATCTTCTACTTGTCTTTCTTGTGCACTTGAATATGAAAGTGTACTTAATTTTGTAACACCAGCTACCATCTCTGCAACAGATTCTCCAAACATGTTTTTCAAATCTTCATTAGTTACAGGGGTATCTTCTACAACATCATGTAAAAGAGCTGCACAAATTGTATCTTCATCCATTTCTAAACCAGCTAGTATATATGCTACACCTAGTGGATGAATTATATATGGTTCCCCTGATTTTCTAAATTGGTTTTCATGTTGTTTGCTTGCAAATTCATATGCCTTTAACACTTTTTTTTCATTAAATTTGGGATTTTTTTCTTTTGCTTTTGCAATTACTTCTTCAATTGTAGCATTCTTATTTTTTGACATGTATCTCCCTTCTTTCAGACATTAATTAATATGTTGTCATTATATCTTTCATGTTTATTTGTACATTTTCGTTATTATTGTATTCATTAATTTCTAGCATTCCTACAACATCTACTTTATCTCCAATATGATACTCATCAGCCAAATTTCCAAGATTAAAGCCAATTGCATCTATCCATTGGTTTTCTGTCTTTAATGTTATTTTTAAATGTTTTCCTTCTGATAAAGTCCTTATTGAATCTATTTTTAAGTTTTTAAATAATATAAGTGGCATTTTATTGCCTTCACCAAATGGTTCTAGTAATTGAATTTCTTTTGCTATTTCTTTTCTTATATTTCTCTCATTAAGTTGTGCATCAATATTTATTATTGGTACTATCTCTGAAACTTTACTTTCTTCTACTAATTTTTCAAACTCTGTTTTGAATTCTTCAAAATGTTCTGTTTTTAAAGTAAGCCCAACTGCCATTTCATGCCCGCCATATTTTTCTAAGTATTTACTTGTTTTACACAAAGCTTCATGTAAATCAAAGCCTAGAATACTTCTTCCAGAACCTTTTGCTTCTTCTCCTTCTAGGCAAAGCAATATTGTTGGTTTGTAATATAAATCTGTTAATTTTGATGCGACTATACCAATTACTCCATGGTGCCAATTAGTACTTGCTAACACTATACTACCATTTTTTGCTTCTTCTGATTGTATTTTTTCTTTAGCCTCTGCAAATATTCTTTTTTCAATACTTTGTCTTTCCTGATTATATTCTTCTAATGTTCTTGTAATATTTTTTGCTTCTACTATATTAGATGTTAAAAATAATTTTAAAGCTTCTTCTGCATGTCCCATTCTTCCGCAGGCATTAATTCTTGGGGCAATACCAAAAGATATTGTAGAAGAATCTATTTTTTTGTATTTAGAAACATTTATTAATTCCCTTAGTCCTAAATTTTTTGTTACTTCAACAAGTTTTAGTCCTAATTTTGCAATAACTCTATTTTCATCAACTAATGGTACTATATCTGATATTGTTCCAACACAAACTAAGTCTAAATATTTTAAATATTCTTTTTCTTCTAAATTTAATTTTATAGAAATTGCTTGTATTAATTTAAAAACAACTCCTACACCTGCTAAGCCTCTAAATGGATATTTATTATCTTTCCTTTTTGGATTTATAACTGCTATTGCATTTGGAATTTCATCTAATGCTTCGTGGTGATCTGTAATTATTGTTCTTATTCCTAAACTAGTTGCATAATCTACTTCTTCTATTGCTGTTATTCCACAATCCACTGTTATCATTAAATCATAATTTTCATTTGCTATTTCTTTTAATGTTTCCTTTTTTAATCCATATCCTTCATTTAATCTATTTGGAATATGATAATTTACTTCTAATCCTCGTTCATTTAAGAATTTTTTTAGTACGGCTATACTTGTTATTCCATCAACATCATAATCTCCATAAATTATAACTCTACCTTTTTTGTTTATTATATTAATAATTTCATCAACTGCTAAGCTCATATCATTTAATAAAAATGGATCGTAAAAATCTTTTCTTGTGGGATTTAGAAAAATTTCTATCTTTTTTTCATCTACTAATCCTCTATTGGCAAGAATACCTGCAACTAATGTAGATAATCCGAAATTTTTTGGCTATATTTTCTGTTATTTCTTTATTCGGTTGTGTATATTCCCATTTCTTCTTCATTTAAATTCTCCTGCTCTTTAAAATATTCTTAGTATATCATTATATGCTACATATATTGAAAGTAAAATCATAAGCACAAATCCTGCGGCTTGAATGTTTAATTCTAATTCCATACTTAACTTTTTTCTTCTAATTGCTTCAATTAGTAAAAGTACTAGCTTTCCTCCATCTAATGGTGGAAATGGTAATAAATTTGTTACACCTAATGATAGTGATATTAATGCTAATAAATAAACAAATTCTAAAAGCCCATCTGTTTGTGAAACCATTGTAGAAATTCCTATTGGTCCCATTAGTTGATCTGTTTTTACTCCACCTGTTAATAAATCTTTCACATTACTTACAATTGAAGCAGAAAAATTTGCTGTATTCCAGAACCCATAATATATATTATTTGCTAAATTACTTTCTGCTGGTTTTAAGTTCACACCTATTACATATCTTCCGTCTTCTAATTTTGTTGGTTTAATATCTACATTTATATATTCATTATTTCTTTTGATTACAAATTGTATAGTATTTTCTTGTGCATTATTTACTGCATTATCTAAATCTGTTTTTAAGCGCAATCTTTGTCCATTAGCACTTATAAGTTCGTCTCCTACTTGTATACCAGCTTGCTGAGCTGCATATCCTTGTACAGGTTCAGATATTACCATTGAATAGTAATTACCTAGGCTCATTGCTATAATAAAATATACAGCTAATCCAAATATGATATTAACAACTCCACCTGCTGCTATTATAAGCATTCTTTTCCATACGCTTTTATTGTTAAATGCTCTTGGGTCGTTTGATTCTTCTTCTTCCCCTTCAAGCATAACAAAGCCGCCCAATGGAACAGCTCTTAATGCATATAAGGTTTCTCCTTTTTGCTTTCCAAATATTTTTTTGCCAAATCCTATTGAGAATTCATTTACTTTAACTTTGAAAAGCTTTGCTACTAAGAAGTGACCACCTTCATGTATTAAAACTAGGAAACCTAATAGAAATATAAACTTAATTGCCGTTATTAAAAAATCTAACAAATATAAACCTCCTATTATTAACTATAATAATATTGTGAAAAAGAAAAATGCAAATGGTGCAACAAATATTACACTATCTAGTCTATCTAACATTCCTCCATGTCCAGGTATTAAATTACTAAAATCTTTAACTCCTGCATATCTTTTTATTGTAGATGCCGCTAAATCTCCTATTTGTCCGATTGCACTCAATAGTATAGATATTGGTATTATTGCTAAATATGAAATATTAAAATTCATATAAGTATTTATTATATATGTATATCCTAGCATTAGTAGTGTTCCTCCTACTAAACCGCCAATACAGCCTTCTATGCTTTTTTTAGGGCTAACATCTGTAAATTTATGTTTTCCAAATGCCTTTCCTATTAGATATGCAAAGGTATCTGTTCCCCAGGCTGCAATTATTGCATACCATACTAATATTTTTCCATTTTCCAATCCAGTTGTTAATGGTAAGAAAATCATAAATCCAACTATATAAATTATACCCAAAATTGTAACTGCGCCATCATATATTGTTATTTTCATGTTTGAAATAATTATTCTTAAAAATACCCATACCATTGTAATTGGTATTATTAGCAACAAATAAATAAGTTGATTTGTTTCTAATATATGTATAAATGGTATTATTAATGCCGAAATATACCCTATTTCTGATACTGGTTTTGCCTTACCTTTAAAGCATGAGAAATACTCATGCAAGCACATTATTGCTACAAGTGTAAATACAATATCTATTACAAATTTATTTCCTAATATTAGTACTGCTGCTAGCATGGGGAACCCAAGTAGTGCAGATGTCCATCTTTGTATATTCACAGTTATTCTCCTTTCAGACTATTTTGCTCCAAATCTTCTATTTCTTTTTTGAAATTCATATATTGCTTCTAATAACGCATTATCATCAAATTCTGGCCAATATTTATCTGTAAAGTAAAATTCAGAATATACTATTTGCCATGGTAAGAAATTGCTTATTCTAAGTTCTCCACCTGTTCTTATTAGCAAGTCTGGTTCAGGCTGACCTGCTGTATATAATAATTTTTCAAATTCTTGTTCATTAATATCATCTATATTCAATTTGTTTTCTTTTACACTTTTTGCAAGTTCTTTTGTAGCTCTTATAATTTCTGCTCTTCCTCCATAGTTAAATGCAATATTTAACGTAAGCCCTGTATTATTTTTTGTTCTTTCAATAGATTCTTTTATCTGATTTTTTAGTCCTGGATTTAAAACTTCGATATCACCTAAAACTTTAATTTTTATATTTTCAGATTCTGCTTTTTTACTAAATTTATCTAAATATGTTTGTAAAAGAATCATTAAAGCTCCTACTTCGTCTTCTGCTCTTTTCCAATTTTCTGTTGAAAATGCATAAACAGTTAAATATTTTAATCCTATTTTATTTGCATATAGAGCAATGTTTTCCAAAGCTTTTACTCCTTCTTTATGTCCAAGTTTTGGGTCCATCCCTCTTTGTTTTGCCCATCTCCTATTTCCATCCATTATTATTGCTATATGTTCAGGTAAATTATTAAAATCAACTTTTCCTTCCATTGTTTCTCCTTTAATACTTATATAGATTATATCTTCTAATCATATATATATTTACTTTTTTATTCAACTATACCGACATAACTTCTTTTTCTTTGCTTGCAAGTATTTCATCTATTTCACTTATTTTTGAATCAGTAATTTTTTGAATATCATCTTCTGCTTTTTTTAATTCGTCTTCTGTAATTAAGCTTTCCTTTTGCATTGATTTATATTCATCTATTCCATCTCTTCTAATTGACCTTATTGATACTTTTGCTTCTTCTGCAATTTTTTTAATTTCTTTTACTAATTCTTTTCTTCTTTCTTCATTAAGTTCTGGAAATACTAATCTTATAACTTTTCCATCATTATTTGGATTTATTCCAATATCTGATTTTAATATTTCCTTTTCTATTTCTTTTAGTACACTTGCATCCCATGGTTGTATTACTATAAGTCTAGCTTCTGGAACTGAAACTCCTGCAAGTTGTGTTATTGGTGTTGGTACACCATAATAATCTACTTTAATTTTGTTTAATATTGCCGGGTTAGCTCTACCTGCTCTAATTTCAGATAAGTTTTCCTTATATACACTTATCGTTTTCTCCATTTTTTCTTTAACTTCTAAATAATCTGACATTTTAAATTCCTCCTAATTTTCTATTATTGTACCTACTCTTTCGCCTTTGACAATTTTAATTATATTGTCTGGGTCATCCATTGCAAATACTACAAGTGGTATGTTGTTGTCCATACATAATGATGTTGCTGTTGAATCTATTACTTTTAATTTCTTTTCTAGTAAATCCATATATGTTAATCTATCATATCTTTTTGCTGTCTTATCTATTTTAGGATCTGCTGTATAAACTCCGTCTACCGTTTTTGCAAATAAAATTGCATCGGCTTCTATTTCTGCTGCTCTTAATGCTGCTGTTGTATCTGTTGAAAAATAAGGATTACCAGTTCCACATGCAAATATTACAATTCTGTCCTTATTTAAATGATTCATCGCTCTTCTTCTAATATATGGTTCTGCAACTTCTTTCATTTCAATAGCTGTTTGCACTCTTGTTTCTAGCCCTCTTGATTCTAATTCAGATTGTATAGCAAGTGCATTTATTGCTGTTGCAAGCATTCCCATATAATCAGATGTAGTCCTCTCTATTGTTTCACCATATCTGCCTCTCCAAAAATTTCCTCCTCCAACTACTATTGCAAGCTCTACACCTAAATCTTTAATAACTTTTATCTGTTCACAAATTTTGCCTACAATTTCTGAGTCTATACCACTTTTTTTACTTCCAGCCAGTGCTTCTCCACTTAGCTTTAAAAGTATTTTTTTGTATTTCAACTTTTCAGCCAATGTTACACTCTCCTTTAATTTATTTTGTTTCGTATATTCTATCATATATTATTGTAAATTGGAAACAATTTTTGAAAATTAATTAAGAATTTATTAATTTTTTTAAGTAAAAAAGGAATATTCATGCGAATATTCCTTTTTGGGGTTTTAATATTGTGCAATTCTTTTTAGAGTCCTTTTAAAGGATTCTCTTCTTGCTTCTCTTACAACTGCTCCTTCCATTTGCCCTCTTTTTTTACTTTCATGCCATTCCATTCTTTTCTTTTGAAGAATTTGTTCTTTTTGATAGAATTTTTTATTTCTCCTTATCAAATTTCTCCACTTCATGTAGAACAAACTGTCTGAAAGATTTTTCGTTTTAAAAATTTTAGAGAGCATTGTTGCAGAAGAGTATTCCATAATTGCATCTTTTAAAAGCAAGTCGGCAGTTACATAATCTTTTTTATGCATTAATTTTACAATTATCCGCATAAATCTGATTGGTTCAAATTTAATTGGATAAAACTGCCCTTCTACAATTACACCTACCTCTTCTTCGAAGCAAAAAGCCCGTGTACCTTGTGTTTTCATATGGTACAACCCCCTTAATAAGTATTATGCTTTTATTATACTACTTTTTTTAAGATAAATCAAATTTCTATTTAAAACTTTTTACTTCTTCATTTACTTTCTTTTCAAAATCTTCTATACTAATTTGTCCTAAATCTCCATCTGTTCTTGAACGTAGCCCAATTGCATTTGCTGCTATTTCCTTATCTCCTACTACTGCCATATATGGTACCTTTTCAAGTTGTGCTTCACGAATTTTATAACCTATTTTTTCTTCTCTATCATCTAGTTCTACTCTTATTCCTTTTTTAGAAAATTCTTCTTGTAATTTTTTAGCATATTCAACATGTGCATCTGCTATTGGTAATATTTTTACTTGAACTGGGGCAAGCCAAACTGGGAATGCTCCTGCATAATGTTCTATTAATATTCCTATAAATCTTTCTATGCTTCCAAAAATTACTCTGTGAAGCATAACTGGTCTGTGTTTTTCTCCATCTTCACCAATATATGTTAAGTCAAATCTTTCTGGCATTTGGAAATCTAATTGTATTGTACCACATTGCCATTCACGTCCTAAACAATCTTTTATATGGAAATCTATTTTTGGTCCGTAAAAAGCTCCATCTCCTTCATTAATTTTATATGGTACTCCTTGACTTTCTAATGCTTTTTTTAGTGAATTTTCAGCAAGTTCCCATTCTTCATCAGATCCCATTGAATCTTCTGGTCTTGTAGATAATTCTACTGTGTAATCAAATCCAAATATACTATATACTGTATCTATTAATTTCATTAAATTAGAGATTTCGCTTTCTATTTGTGTTGGTAAGCAGAATATATGTGCATCATCTTGTGTAAAACATCTTACTCTAAATAATCCATTTAGTTCACCAGATTTTTCGTGTCTGTGTACCAATCCTAATTCTCCTGCTCTTATTGGAAGCTCTCTATATGAATGCATTTTGTTTTTGTATACAAGCATACCACCTGGGCAGTTCATTGGTTTTATTCCATAATCTACATCATCTATTTTGGTTGTATACATGTTTTCTTTATAGTGATCCCAATGCCCTGAACGATGCCATAATTCTTCATTTAATATTACTGGTGTTTTTATTTCTTGATATCCATTTTCTTTATGAATATTTCTCCAAAAATCTTCTAGTATATTTCTTAGTACCATACCTTTTGGTAAGAAAAATGGGAATCCTGGTCCTTCTGGTGCTATCATAAATAGCTCTAATTGTTTTCCAAGTTTTTTGTGGTCTCTTTTTTTAGCTTCTTCTAACATTTCTAAATAGCTATCTAGTTCTGATTTTTTAGGGAAAGAAATACCATAAATTCTTTGTAGCATTTTATTGTTTTCATTTCCTCTCCAATACGCTCCTGATACATGTTGTAATTTTATAGATTTTACTTTACCTGTTGACATTAAATGTGGTCCTGCACATAAGTCAACAAATTCACCTTGCTCGTAAAAAGATATTTCTTCTCCTTCTGGTAAGTCTTCTATTAATTCTACTTTATAATCTTCTGCTTTATCTTTCATAAATTTAATTGCTTCATCTCTTGGCAAAGTAAATTTCTTTATTTCTAAATCTTCTTTTATAATTTTTGCCATTTCTGCTTCTAGTTTTTCTAGTATTTCTGGTGTAAATGTCATTTCTGTATCAAAGTCGTAATAGAATCCATTATCTATCGATGGACCAATTGCTAGTTTTACATCTGGATACAATCTTTTTACAGCTTGTGCTAAGATATGTGATGTTGTATGCCAGTAAGCTTTTTTTCCTTCTAAACTGTCAAATGTGCAAATATTTAATTCAGAATCTTCGTTTAACTCATATCTTAAATCCTTTACTTCTCCGTTTACAAGTCCGCACATTGCTACTCTTGCTAACCCTTCACTAATTTTTTTAGCAACATCCAATACAGAAGTTCCTTTTTCTACTTCCATTACTGAACCATCTTTTAAAGTAATTTTTATCATTTTTATTCCTCCTTTAAACTTCTAAATAAAAATACCCCTATACAGGTATTTTTACCTATATAGGGGTAAGATATATCTTACGGTTCCACCCTAAATTTTACTTCATTTTATGATTATAACGTAATCAACGTCTACTTTCATAGAAGACTCCGAGTTAGTTTTTCAAATATGTTTATTTAGGTTAGCTTTCAGCCTATGACTTCCCCTCTCTTTAAACAACCTTTATTTTACTTTGTCTCTTCAACGTCTTTAATAATATTACAACATTTTATACTTTTTGTCAATAGTTTTAGTTTACATTAGCTCATTTATGTTATTTTTATATAATTGGCAAAATTCGCTTTAAATCACCTCGTTTTTTCAATGTTTCTTTCTTGTATTTCCATTTCTTTTTCTGTTTCTCTTATATATTGTGTATCACTTTGTTCATTTATTGTTTCTTTTCCTAGTTCTTGCGTACTTTTTGCAATCACATGTTCTTGATAATTATATTTAGATAATAATTCACTCTTGGTTATTTTGTATTTTGTTTTAAATCTTTGCTCGCTATCAAATAATTTTTTATAATTTGTTTCATCTATATTTATTCCATTTTCTTTATAAAACATATATCTTGCATAACTTAATTCTATGCTTTGCATTAGTTGTTTTGGATCATTAACAGTCATTGAATGTAATCCTATTGAATTATAGAACTTTAATTTTTGTTTAGTCCTTTCTATATTATAAGTATATATTGCGGGTTCTGTTTTTGTCATTTTTAGTATTTCTTCTCTTGTATATCCTAATCCTTTTAATTCTTCGATTTTATTTTTCATACTTTCTATTGCTTGTCCAAAGATGGTTGGCATCGTTTTTGTCATTTGTATTACTTCTTCTCTGCTATATCCTAGCTTTTCTATGCCTTCTATTTTATTTTTTATATGTTCTATACTTTGACTATATATTGTTGGTGCATTCTTTGTCATTTTTACAATATCTTCTCTACTATATCCTATTTTTTTCATTTCTTCTATTTTATTTGTTATATGTTCTATACTTTGACTATATATTGTCGGCGATGCTTTTGTCATTTTTACAATATCTTCTCTGCTATATCCTATTTTTTTCATTTCTTCTATTTTATTTTCTATATTCTCTATACTGTAACCATATATTGATGGTAATCTTTTTGTTATTTTTAGAATATCTTCCTTTGTATAGCCTAGTTTTTCCATTTCTTCTATTTTTTGTTTCATACTTTCTATTTTATAGGTATAAATTGCTGGCGACATTTTACCTAATTTTATTACATCTTCCCTTGTATAACCTAGTTTTTCTATTTCTTCTATTTTTCTTTGTATGTGTTCAGTACTTTGGCTATATGGTAATTTTCCGGCCATTTTTATTAAATTTTCCCTGCTGTACCCTAATTTTTCCATTTCGCTCATTTTTTGTTCCATACTTTCAATTTTATAGCTATAAATTGCTGGAAATGTCTTGGTCATTTTTAATATTTTTTCCATATTGTATCCCATTTTTTTCATGTCTTCTATCTTATTAGATATAGTTTCTTCACTTATAGTATATATAGTTGGCATTTTCTCTGTCATTTTTAGTATGTCCTCTTTGGTATAACCTATTTTCTCCATATATTCTATTTTTCTTACTATATTTTCTATGCTCTGACCATATAACCCTGGTGAATCTTTGGTCATTTTTAAAATGTCTTCTCTGCTATATCCCAATTTTTCCATATCTTTTATTTTATTTTGCATATTTTCTATGCTATAAGCATATATAGCAGGTAATGTTTTTGTCATTTTTATTATATCTTCTATACTATATCCTAGTTTTTTCATATCTTCTATCTTATTTTGCATATTTTCTATGCTATAACTATATATTTGTGGAGATTTTTTTGTTATTTTTAGTATATCTTCTCTGCTATATCCTAATTTTTTCATGTATTCTATTTTATTTTCTAAATTTTCTATACTATAGCTATATATTTGTGGAAATCTTTTTGACATTTTTAGTATGTCTTCTCTACTGTAACCTAATTTCTTCATGTATTCTATTTTATTTTCTAGGTTTTTTATGCTTTGTCCGTATATGCCTGGTAATTTTTTTGTTATTTTTAGTATATCTTCATTACTGTATCCTAATTTTTGCATATATTCTATTTTATTTTGCATATTTTCTATGCTATAACTGTATATTGCTGGTAATACTTCTGTCATTCTTAATATATCTGATTTACTATAACCTAGTTCTAATAAAAACTCATAATTTTCATCGATTTTATTTATTAATGTATTTGTTTCAAATTTTTCTAAACTATATGAGTTTATTATTTTTTCAATTTTTTCTGGTGTGTATCCTAGTGTTTCTAATTTTCTTTTTATTTTTTCCATTTAGCTACCTTTCCCTACTTCATCTTTAAAAATATTTTTATTTTTCTTATAAATCTTTTTAAAATGTTTTCTTTGTATTCTACTATATCTTGTTTTATTTCTTGTTGTTGCATAGGTTTGGTTTTGAATAATTCTTGCGCGTTATATTTTTCTTGTTTTTCTTTTTCTAGTTGCATTATATCTTGTTTTGCTTTTTGCTGTATTATTTGTTTTTGTTTTTCTGTTGCCCAGTAATTTTTAAATAAAATTGCAATTATGGCTCTTGCTCTTTTTGAAACATTTTGTTCTTCTAATGTAAGTAGTTGATTATATTTAAATTGATTATTTTTATTAGAATTCGTTTCAAATAATTTTATTTTTTCTTTTGGTATTTTATTATAATCCTCTTTTGGTATATATTTTAATATTTCTAATACTTCGCTGTATGCATTTGCATATTCTATGTTTTTCTCCACTTTAATTTTCTCCTTTTTTATGTGATTACTAAAAACTTGCTTCTAATAATATTTAGGATTTCTATTCTCTTGTTTTTTCTATGTTTTTTTCTTGTTTTTCTATTTCTTTTTCAGTTTCATTTATATACTCTATATCATTTAGTTCTTTTAGTGTTTCTTTTCCGAGCTCTTGGGTGTTTTTTCCTTCCAAATATTTTTTGTAATCATATTTTGATAGTAATTCACTTTTAGTTATTTTATATTTTGTTTTAAATCTTTGCTCGCTATCAAATAGTTTCTTAAAATTTGTTTCATCTATGTTTATTCCATTTTCTTTATAAAACATATACCTTGCATAACTTAGTTCTACACTTTGCATTAAATTTTTAGGTCTTTTTATTATTATATTATGCAAACCGATACTGTTATAAAACTCTAATTTTTGTTGGAGTTTATTTGTGCTGTAGCTATATATTTCAGGAGAAGCTTTTGTAAGTTTTACTATGTTTTCTTTATCATAACCTAATTTTACTAGTTCCTCTATTTTATCTTCTAAGTTTTGTATGCTATAACTATACATTGCTGGCGACGTTTTTGTCATATTTATTATATCTGTTTTGCTATAACCTTGGTTTATAAAAAATTCATAATTTTCTTTTATTTTCTTAAATAATGTGCTTGGAGTTAGTGTTACTACAGCATGTTCACTTAATATTTTATCAATTTCTTCTTTTTTATATCCTAATTTTTTTAATAAATCTTTTACTTCTTCCATTTATTTTACCCTTATTTTACATATATTTTGTGTATGCATATCTATAATTATTTGATGTTTGCAATAATTGCATTGTTTCCATGTTGTAAGTGTATGTTTTATAGTCATCCATTCCATTTTGCCCTTCGTTTCTTTCTAGAAGAATGTTGTTATTTGGAAGTATTGTTAATGCCCTAAAATTGCCTTCATCTGTTAATGTTTGCATATTTTCATTTTCATCTATTATGCAAAGTTGTCCTTCTCCATTTAGGTATATATATGATGAATTGTGCATTAATATTTCGCTTTTCCCTACTTCACCTTCAAAGCTCGCTACTATTTTGTATTTATTTCCTGTTGCTAAATCATATGACCAATACCAAGTTTCGTATGTATCTTCTCCTACATTTTCTCTTTTAGCATATAATAGTTTAGTATCTGTTACTTCTATTACTCCTGCATTTACATCTATTGTTTTTTCTTCATTAGTTGTTAAATCCATTTCTGTTAATTCTTCTTTGTCGTTAACATAATAAAGTTTGTTTGTTTCATTGTCTATTTTAAATATATAATTTTTTACAATTGCAACATTTTCTATATGATTATCTAATAAATTAAGGCATAAAAGTTCTCCATTGAAAGTATAATATAATTTATTGTTATAATACTCTAAATTGTCTGTTGTTCCATATTTATATTCAAAAGAATAAATTTCACTTGGTTCTACTCCTTTTTCTAAGTCTATAACATAAAATCTATGATATGAATTTGCAGTATTTTCATAAAAATACAATTTTCCATCTGCATAATCGTATGCACCTGAATGGAATTTAATTATCTGAGTTTCATTCCCTGTATTTTTGTCAATTGCAACTAAGGTGTTTTCCAGGTCGTATTGGCTACCTGCTATTACACTTTTGCAAGTAAATGCATATGTATTTGGTATATCTATTTTTACTGTTTGTTGAATATTATTGTTTATAGAATTATTTGTTCCTATTATTCCTGAACTTATATTACTATGTCTATTTGTATTTTTATTTGCTGACTCATCATTAACTGTAGCAACATGATTTAAATAAATTGCACCACATATTGTAACTACTAGCAATACCATTGAAATTACAATAATTGTAAAAGTACCTAGTCCTATTTTAATTTCTTGCTTTTCATTATTTTCGCCCATATTTTTCTTCCCCTTTCGTTTAGTTTTAATTATTATATCATATTGTTTTTTTATATAATAGATTTTTAAATAAAAAAATTATAAATTTGAAAAAAATTACAATATATGTTAAAATGTATATATGAAAAAATAATTTTATAAGGAGATGCTACTTCATGATTAAGAATCAACTTTGTTCTATTCTCCCTGAGGATTTTCCATCCGATTGTTATATTAACATTATGGAACATGGAAAATTAGTAGATACGGATTATGGAAAAAGAATTGAGAAAATTATTCGTGATCGGTTAAAATACGGATATCAATTAGATTCACTTTCCATAAGCATGGAGATATTTGTAAATACAGGACATTTAGTAACTGCTCTATTCCGTATTGTCGATGATAACACTATCGACGTTTTACTGTAAACCACACTTTTTGTGTGGTTTTTTAATTTGTTAAGTTATAAAAATTTTTAAATACATATCCCTGTGATTTTAAATACTTAATTGAGTCTTCTAATACTAGTGAACTGTTACTTACATCTTTTGTATCATGCATTAAAATTACTAGTGTATTTTTATTTTTAGAAGATTCTATTAAATTATTTAATAATTGTTCATTTGTATATTTTTTCATCGAATCATTATTTAAACAATTCCAATCAATATAAGTATATCCAATGCTTTTGAGTAATGATGTTGCCATTTTTTTCTGTTCCTTATAAAGTGGTGCCATGTAACCATTTGGAAATCTAAATACTCTTGCAGAATAATTTTCTTTTCCAATAGCCTTTCCAATAGCTTTATCTGTTTTTATTATTTCGTTTATAAAACTTTCTTTACTCTTATAAAATATCTTATTGTTGTGGTCATATCCATGGTTAGCTATATAATGACCTTCTTCATAAGCTCTTTTTACTAAGTCTGGATATTTTTCTACATGTTTTCCAATAACAAAGAAAGTAGCTTTTACATTTTCCTTTTTTAAAATATCTAAAACTTTTGGAGTAATTGTTTGGTTTGGTCCATCGTCAAAAGTAAGATATGCCACTTTTTCTTTTCCACTTAATAGACTATTAATTTTATTTATGAACTCATCTCCTATTATAGTATTGCTTGTTAATATAAAACTATTATTTTGAATTATACATGCTCCAAATAATAGTATCAAAATAAGGCCTAAAATAAATACTTTCTTTTTATTAAGAATTATTAGTTTCATATAACCACCTATATTTTTGTAAGATTTATTTTTAATTATATTCGAATTGAATATTTTCATGATAATTAATTTGTCTATTTATGTAAATTGTGGTATAATATAGACATATATTTGCTACATGCAATTATTAGTAAAATTGAGGAGGAATATAAAATGCAAAAACGGTCTTTTAAGCACAAGTCTAATAATAATGCTAAATGGATTAAAGAACGTGAAAGAATTAGTAAGCTAAAATGTGAAATTGAATCATTAGGAGAATTCCCTGCATACTATAAAGACGCATTTCAATATGCTATTGATTTTTTTAACATCATTTCATCTTTTCAAGATGATGGATACATTTATAATGCACCCATTAAGTTAGAAGATGCACAAAATGAATTTAACAAGCATATTGAAGATGCCGGGCGAAATGAATTTGGCTTTAATCGTACTAAGCCAGGAGAAAAAGTTACACTGGAAAATACTTATTGGGGAAACATATATGGCATATCCACATTTTCAGCAGCACATCTCTTATATGATTATGAACATAACCCTCCACTCGGAGTAGTTATATCATATATGCAGATAAGGCCGTTTATTAAATTGCACATGGGTAGATTATTAAACCTATGCAACATCTTTTTATCGCAAAATTAAATTTCCTCAAAATTTTAGCTATCTTTAAATAGATAAGCTAAAAAAAAGACATCCTACTTGGATGTCTTTTTTTTGGTGCCCGAGGTGGGACTCGAACCCACATGGTTTCCCGCACGATTTTGAGTCGTGTGCGTCTGCCAATTCCGCCACTTGGGCATTTAGAGGAATGATTATATTTATCATTCCTCTAATATATTAACACATTTTTAATTTATTGTCTATATAAATTATATTGTTTTTTGTTTTATTCTTCTTTTTTTTCAGTTTCAAAATTGTTTTCTTGACTTGGAACTGTTGCTTGCGATTCTGTATCTAT
The DNA here is from genome assembly GCA_944389425.1 of uncultured Clostridia bacterium. Classification (GTDB taxonomy): domain Bacteria; phylum Bacillota; class Clostridia; order TANB77; family CAG-508; genus UMGS1864. The sequence continues at coordinate 7,308 of CALXMH010000002.1, read as the reverse complement.
GTAGTCATTATTTTCTAATCTTTTTCCTTTTGATGCTTTTTTATCTTTCTTTTTGCTTCTTACTATCATTATAATTATTGCTATTATTGCTACTAAGATTATTGTTGCAATTGCTGCAATTATTGCTAATTGCATAATTACTTCATTGCTCAATGCGCTTCCTGTTTCTGCTGTTTTATTTACTGTTATTTGATATACTTTTGTTTCTTCTCCAACTTTAACTATTACAGTTACTGAATTTTCTCCTTCTACTAAGTTTTTATTTCCCATTACTTCTATTTCTGTTGCTTCGTTTTCTGCACCTGCTGTTATTTCTATATCTTTAACACTTAATGGAACTGTTAATACATATTCATATATATTTTCTTCAAAAGCTGGTGATAGTTCTACTTCTACTGTTTCACCATTTTCTGTTTTCCCTACTATATTAAAACTAGTGATTCCTAATACTTTTTCTTCTGTTGCTTCTGTATTTTCATTAGATGTTTCTTCTGGTACTTCCTCTGTTGGCTCTTCTTCTACTGGTTCTTCTGGTTCAGTAGGTGTTTCTTCTACTGCTTTTTCATCTTCTCTTGTTACATACATGGTATAAGTTCTTGTTGTTCCATCTTCTGCTGTACATACAACTTTTAATGTATTAGTACCTACATTTAAAGATTTATATCCAGTTCCTGAAACTTGTTGAGAGTCTTCTTCTTTAACAGCATATACTTCAACTTGTGATACACTATTAGGTACTGTTACATAATATTTATATACATTTCTTTTAAAAGTAGTAAAATCATATGGTCTTATTCCTATCTCGTGTAAATAAGAATTACTTGATTTAGTAGGTGTCACAGGTTGCTCTGGCTCTTCTGGTGGTTGCTCTTGTTCAGGTGCTTTTACTGTTATTGTTACAGATGTATTTGAATCTGGTACTTCTTCTAATTCAGGCGTTTCCATTGCAGTTGCTGAAAACGACACTGTGTATTTAGTATCATTTGTTACCTCTGGGGCTTTAAAAGTAAAAGTTCCCAAAGTTGTTGCTCCATTCGTTGGAGAGCCTGCTATCATCCTATTACCACTTTGTCCATTATTAGAATCGGCACAACTTACATATGTCAATCCTCCATCGCTTGTAACTGAAACCTTATAAGATGAGACTTTTTGATTTGAATTTATTGTTATTGTAACATTTTCACCTGAATTTACTGTTTGTGAATTTCCTGAAATTGCTGCTTTTGAAATTACTGTACTTAATCCTAATACTATTAAAAAAGTTAATATCATACTTATTGTCTTTGTTTTCATTTATTCCTCCTACAATTCTATATTGAATGAATTTACTGCAAATTTAAGTATTCTTAATGAATCTCTTGAATCTACAATTCCGTCATTACTAATATCTCCTGCTGTTAAGTATTCATCCTTCAATTCATATGTTCCTACACTGAATCTTAATACTCTTAATGAATCTCTTGGGTCAACTATTCCATCCCCACTTGTATCTCCTAATTTTATAACTACACATTCTGTATTATCTATTATTACTTTATTACCAGTTGCAAGTTGTTTACTTGTATCTGTTAATACATTTCCATCTTTGTCTTTTATTACTGCATTACTGTTTTTTTCAAGCAAATCGCTTATTTTTGCATCTGGCTCACATTTTATTGCTTTATTTTCTATATCTACTGAAATTTCATTATTTTCTGTAATCTGTGGTGTTACTAATTCCAAATACTCTGCTGATACATATCCTACTATTCCATCAAATGTTTTTATTTTATCCCATTGTAATCCATTTGCTGAAGATACATTCTTTTCCAAACGTATTACAAGAGTTCCTTTTTCAAGTTTTGTAACTATTTGTTTATCTGTTCCTGGTTCACTTCTTACTGAAAGTGGAAGTCTTGATGTTGCGATTCTTACTATATCTCCCTCTATTGAGCCTTGTATATTTGATATATAGTCTGACTCTATGTATCCTATTGTTCCGTTTTCAAGTCTAACTTTATCCCATGAAATCCCATCTATTGTATATCTACCTTTATCTATTATTGTTACTTTTTGTCCTGTTTGCAATTTAGAAATTATTGTAGTTCCTGATGTTCCTGGTCCGTTTCTTAAATTTGCACTTGTAACTATATATGCTGGTGTTTCACTTGTTATTACCTGACTTGTCAAATCAACAAATTGTGTTGCTATGTATCCTATTCTTCCATCTGATAAGACTACTTTGTCCCAAACATATCCATTTATATTTGTATTTCCTTTTTCTATTCTTAAAAGTATATCTCCTGGATTTACTTTTGCTATTGGCTCTGACGAAGTTGTTCTATCTGCTCTTATATTTATGTTTGTGGAATTTACCATTACATTTTCTGTTACTATGTTCACTTCAACTCCTGGCATTGCAGATGTTGCTGCTGGCATGTTTTCGTATACTGGAATTATAAAATTAAGTGAACTACCTAAAAGTCCTAATGAGCTGTATGATTGATATATTTTTCCAGACTCTGACTCTGGTGCTTGTATATTTGCTTGATATTGATGTGTATATAATGAGCCATCTTGTGAGTCTACATTAAATTTTTGTAAATATAATGTATCTTGACCTCTTGCAATATAATTTCTAGCTATGCTTTCAGCTCCACCTTCTATTGCAGCTTCTGGGCTTGTCCAATCTTTACCTTTTGCATATTCTAATCCTCTTTCTATTGCTCCCGCACCTGTTGAGGCACCTATATTAAAGAAGTTAAATATTCCTTCATATCCAGAAACAGTTCCTGTTACAGATCTACTTGGTCCCCCTCCTGATACTACTATCTCTTGTTTTATTCTTGAAGCAATATGATAAGGGCTTATTTGTTTAGATTTTCCTGCATCTAACATTATCTCGGCAAAACTTTTTGAAGAATAATTAGAGTTGCCATAATATGCTTGTGGCGATGTATTTGCCATAAAAGTTCCGGCTAATATTTTTTCAATTCCTTCTGCTGTATATATGCCTTCTGTATAAGATAATCTTTCAAATTGGAATATTTTATTAGAATATAGAAAATTTCTAGGGTCCATATAATAACTTACTGCTTTTGTAGAAGCACAATACCAATTTGTTCCTTCATATACCTTGTTTGTTCCATCATCGTTTATGCACGAACTTGCTGTACATATCCATTCTCCATCTTTTCCTTGTACTAAATTGGTACCATGGTTAACTGTTTCATTATAAATTACTGAATTCCAGTCTAGTCCTGTATATAAAAGTGTAAAAGTCCATGTTGGATGTTCTGCTTGTAATACCTTTAATAAGCTTTTATATCCTGGATATTTAGATTCATCAATATTATCTGGATTTGTTACCTCTCTATATTGACTTCCATAAGATACAATATTTGTGCACGGTAATATTATAGAAACCAATATAATTAATATTAATATTATTGCTATATTTTTTGCTTTTTTTTGCGTAAAAATAGCACTTTTTAAATACATTTTTTACCTCCATGGAATTTTTTGCGAAATTTGTAAATTTTTATACATTAAAAGTATAACACTCTTGTAAATAATAAGTCAATAGAATAAAAGTGCTTTTTAAAAATGTAAAGTTATTGTAATATTAAGGTCATATTATTGTAAAAAAATAACCACCTGATTTAAATAAATCAAGTGGTTATTTAGGCAAATAATTATTTCATTTGCTTCATAACTTCTTCTGCGAAGTTTTCTTCTCTTTTTTCTAATCCTTCACCTTTTTCAATTCTTGTAAATCTTACTACTTCTCCATTTTCTTGTGCTAATAAATCTTTAACTTTTACATCTGGATTTTTAACAAAAGCTTGGTCTAGTAAGCATATTTCTCCATAGAATTTACCTATTCTACCTTTTACCATTTTTTCAGCTATTTCTGCTGGTTTTCCTTCATTCATAGCTTGTGCTTTTAATATTTCCATTTCTTTTTCAAGTACATCTGCTGGTACATCTTGTTCACTTAAATATTCTGGTCTTGCTGCTGCTATTTGCATACAAATATCTTTTGCAAGAGTTTCATCACCTTTTGGCATATCAACTAATACACCAATTTTTCCATCACCATGAATATAGCTTCCTACTATTCCTGTGCTTTCATATCTTACAAATCTTCTTATAGACATGTTTTCACCAATTGTTGCTATTTTATCTGTTAAAACTTCATTTACAGTTTTTCCAGATACAACAATTGATTCTTGTGCTAATAGTTCTTCAACACTAGCTGGATTTTTTTCTACTATTTGTTTTGCTACATCTGCAACAAAATCTCTAAATTCTTGGTTTTTAGCAACAAAATCTGTTTCAGCATTAACTTCAACTACTGCTCCTACTTTTTTATCATCAGATACTAATGCATAAACTAAACCTTCTGCTGCAATTCTATCAGACTTTTTGGCTGCTTTTGCAATTCCTCTTTCACGTAAAAGCTCCATTGCTTTTTCCATATCTCCATTAGTTTCTGTTAAAACTTTTTTGCAGTCCATCATACCTGCACCTGTTTTTTCTCTTAAAGATTTAACTTGTTCTGCTGTAATCATAAGTAAATCCCCCTCTATAAATAAAATTATTCTTCTTCGTTTGCTACAACTTCTTCCATGCTTGTAGCTTCTTCTGCTGCTTCTTCTTGATTTTCATCAGCTGGCATATCTTGTATAACTTCTCCTTGTCTTCCTTCTATAACTGCATTAGCCATAACATCTGCAATTAATTTAACTGCTCTTATAGCATCATCATTACCTGGAATTGGGTAATCAACATCTTCTGGATTACAATTTGTATCTATTAACCCAACAACTGGAATGTGTAATTTTCTAGCTTCTAATATTGCTATTCTTTCTTTTTTAGGATCAACTATGAAAAGTGCACCTGGTAATTTTGTCATTTCTTTAATACCACCTAAGTTTCTTTCTAGTTTTTCCATTTCTTTTTTAAGAAGAATAACTTCTTTTTTAGGTAGAACATCAAATGTTCCATCATTTTGCATTTCTTCTAATTTTTTAAGTCTTTCTACTCTTGCTCTAATAGTTTCAAAGTTAGTAAGCATTCCACCTAACCACCTTTGGTCAACATAGAACATATTACATTTTAAAGCTGCTTCTTTAACACATTCTTGTGCTTGTTTTTTAGTACCAACAAATAAAATGTCTTTACCTTCCTCAGCTTGCTCTTTTATAAAAGCATAAGCCTCATCTAATTTTTTTGAAGTCTTTTGTAAATCGATAATATGGATTCCATTTCTAGCTTGGAAAATATATTCAGCCATTTTAGGATCCCATCTTCTTGTTTGATGTCCAAAATGAACACCTGCTTCTAAAAGTTGTTTCATAGCTACTACTGCCATTTAAAATTCCTCCCTTTTTTGTTACTCTTCCACAAGCCCTTAAATTCGCCTAGGCTCACCCACCAAACAGTAAGCACAAACCCAAGCTAAGCTTGTGTGTATATTTTTTAACTGTTATAGTATATCAAATTTTTTGCGAGAATACAAGTATTTTTTGTAAAATTTTTTGCTCCCTTAGCAACTTCTTCATAAAAGCCAAAAAGTTTTGTAAGTACAGTTACAAAACTTTTTGACTTTTTGTATTTTTGTAAGTTGATTTTATTTAAATTTTATAAATTTATATAAGTTTTATGTTTCATCATGTCCACTAGAACTTACATATCTAAAATGAGCTGTCAAAGTAGTGTCTGCGTCTAATTCTATTTCTAATAATTCTTCTGTTGTATATTCCGTTCCCTGCGGATCTGTCCAGTGATCAAACATATATCTGCCCAGAGCTGTAACATCAGGGATATTTCCCTCACTTAATTTAGCTATTCCTTCGCTCGAAAAGTTTTCTCTCTCATCATACATTGTTAAAACAGTTTTATCAAAACTTAAAGTTCCGCGCACAGAATCCTCAGATGCAAAAGTTACTACCAATTGATATTTATCAGCAATTCCATCTCCTTCATGCGGATTTTCCATTCCAATTACGTCTGGCTCAAATATTGGTATTATTGTTATATTATTATTTAGTACATTTTCTGCATTTTTTAACTCCTCTAAATTAGTAAATTCTCCTATATTTTCTATTTTTATTTTATCTAATGCATATCCTTCATTAGCCTCAATCATAATATTTGCATTTTTAAGAGATTCTTTTAATGTATCTCCTTTATTAAATTTTATAATCGTATCTCCACTTACAGTTCCCCCTGTTAAGCTTGTTTCTATAATTATTTGTAACATTTCCTCAGAATCTGTATTTCCATTATTAGTATGCTCTATTAAATATTTCTCTATTTCATTTAGTAGTTGTTGTTCACTAGCTACGCTATTGTTGTATTTACCTAGTGCATTTTCAGCATTTCCTATTATATTCCCTTGTCCTGTTAAAGTAGCTAGTGCTACTCCTGCTAGTATTAGTAGTACTATTATTGTTATTACTAATGTTATTAATGTTATTCCGTTTTTGCTTCCTTAATTTCTTTTCCTTCATTATCTTCAACCTCTTTCCTTTGTTATGGCCTTGTATTATCTATCTTATCATATTATCTCCAAAAGCCACTAACCCTATACGGATACTCCCCTCTTTCGGCAGCTATAACTAAAACTACTCACTTATTCACAAGCAACGCAACACAAAAAGACACATAAACCTAGCCACCAAACTAAGTCCATATGCCTTATATAATCTATATATTTCTCCTATTCAATTTTTCTAACAAACTGTGTGTGTACAACTATGCGGGTTTCAACCATTTTATTCATACAATACTCTCCCTCTTTTGTTATATCTAATGTAATCATTATATACAAAAGAAGAAAATTTGTCTACACTTTTTCCAAAAGCAATTCTTCTAATTCTTTTTTATTTAATCCAGTACACTTTACTATAATATCAATATTTATATTATTTTTCATCAACTCTATTGCAGTTTTTATTCTTCCTTCTCTTTCTCCAATTATTTTTCCACGTTTTTCTCCACATTTTTCTCCAATTATTTTCCCACGAGCTTCTCCAACTATTTCCCCCTCTTCCTTTCCACGTGTTTTTCCATTTATGTATGCTGCTCTTTCATCTAAAATTGCTTTTTCTCTTAAAAACTGCCATCTCTTTGTTGCTTCATCTCCTGTTAAGTATTCATATTCTTTTTGTGCCTTTGCTACTAATTTGTTTTGCGCTATTGCCATATTCACCATCTCCATATCTTCATAATCTATAAATGTTAGCCATTCTTCTAATTTTGTTTTTGGTACTTTTACCTGCTCTCTGAATTTTGGTAATTCTATAAAGTAGTATTTTATTC
>CALXMH010000001.1 GCA_944389425.1 uncultured Clostridia bacterium | reverse complement strand
TCCTTAGTACGAGAGGACCAGGATGGACATACCGATGGTGTATCAGTTGTCACACCAGTGGCACGGCTGAGTAGCTAAGTATGGAAGGGATAAACGCTGAAAGCATCTAAGTGTGAAGCCCACCCTAAGATAAGATATCCCATACCGAAAGGTAGTAAGATTCCAGGAAGACGACCTGGTAGATAGGTTGGAGGTGTAAGTGTAGTGATACATTAAGCTGACCAATACTAATAGATCGAGGGCTTAACCACTAATATATATATATGAAAGAAGAAGGTTTAAGAGATTGAAGAAGGTTATTATCTATGTATTTTTGAGTGTGCTGAAAGGAAGCATACAAAGAATTTCTGGTGACGATAACTAAGAGGAAACACCTGTACCCATGCCGAACACAGAAGTTAAGCTCTTATGTGCCGAAGATACTTGCGGGTTGCCCTGCTGGAAAAATAGGTTGTTGCCAGGTTTTTTTATTTATATAATTTGAATAACAAATAAAAAAAAAAGCTATAATGTAAGAAAATAAATATAATTCACAATTATACAATTAAAAGTGGAAAATATATTAAATTTTTTTACATTATAGCTTTTGTTTAATAAAAACTTAAATTTAATTATTATTATAAAAATAAAAAACATTTCTAAATAATATACCAAAACATTTCTTAATATGATATGATATAAAAAAACAATGTAAGGAGAAAAAATGGGAGATATAAATGTATTTACGGGACCAATGAAAAGTGGAAAAAGTCAAATAATGTTTAATGAATTGGATAGACAATTAATCGCAGGAAAAAATGTAATTGTTTTTAAACCTACAATTGACAATAGAGAAGGAGAGGATTATGTATCAACACGAGCAGGAAAGAAAATTAAAGCAATAAATATAAATAAGATAGATGATATAGAAAATTATAATTCAGATGTTTATTTTATAGATGAATTTCAATTCTTACAGGGAGATATAAATACAATAGAAAGACTTGCAGAAAAAGGAAAGAAATTTTATATATCTGGATTAAATTTAACTTCTGAAATAAAAACTTTTGGAAAAATGGGAGAATTAATGTGTATAGCAGATGAGATACACAAGTTAACAGCTATATGTGAAATTTGTAAATGTGATAATGCAATATTTTCATATTTTAAAGGAGAAAAAAAAGAAGAAATAAAAATAGGGGATAGTGAATATATGCCAGTATGCAGAAAGTGTTATAATAAACTAATGGCAGAAAGGGGAAATTAAAAAAATGTCAAAAGTAGAATGGAAAGCTGGAACATTTATATATCCAATTCCAGCAGTAATGGTCACATCAGGTGATATGGAAAAATCAAACATTATGACAGTTGCATGGACAGGAATTTTAAACACTAATCCAGCAACTGTATACATATCTGTAAGACCAGAGAGATATTCATATGAACTTATAAAAAATAGCAAAGAATTTGTTATAAATTTAACAACAGAAGATTTAGCTTTTGCAACAGATTGGTGTGGAGTAAGATCTGGAAAGGATTATGATAAATTTAAAGAAATGCATTTAACAAAAGAAAAAGCAAATCACGTAAAATGTCCTATAATAAAAGAAAGTCCGGTAGCAATAGAATGCAAAGTAATAGATATAAAAGAATATGGAAGCCACAATACCTTTGTAGCACAAGTTTTATCAATAGATGCAGATGACAAATACATAGATGAAAAAGGAGCATTTGATATAAGCAAATGTAATCTAATAGCATATGCAAATGGAGGATACTACATACTAGGGAAAAAACTAGGTAAATTCGGCTTTTCAGTACAAAAAAAGAAAAAGGAGACCAAATAAGGTCTCCTTTTGTGGTGTGGACATTAATTACAATTTTGCATTTAAGCGATGAAGCTGAAAAATCAGTTTATAGCTTGGCAATATTGTTTCAGATTTTAACTCTTCTCTTAATAAGTTTAATTTTTCTAAACTTATTTGTTTAAGAGCCAACCTAAAATTTTGGTTTTTGTAGAGTTCATCAAAAGCTCTTGTTAAAAGCTCATTAAATTCACGACTCTCTTTGGAGTATGAAGTACCTCTCCAATGAAACGTATTTACAGATGCCCAAGTATATGCCGTAGCATATGTTTTTGCGCTTTTTGCAGATAAATCACAGACCAATCTTTGAACAATGATATTATCATATTTCATAGCACGTAAAAAACTTTCTAAGCTTTTACATGGAATCCCATCAATAATGAAAGGATAATCTGTGAAAAAATGAAAACCTGCAAACTCTTCTACATTCCGCCTTTTGATGTCCATAAAAGCACCTCCAAATAAAATTATGTACACATTATACCACAAATTTTACAAAAATGCTAACTTTTCACAAATAAATATTATAAAATGTTCTCAAACCGTTGACATATAGCTAAAAATATGATATATTATTCAAGCATGTATAAAAAAGTATATGCAAATCACATCGTAAAAAATAATAAAAGCTTCACAAAACAAAAACGGAGGTGTAGTTAAATGGCTGCAAAAGGAGCAAGAGAACCAATAACACTAGAATGTACAGAGTGTAAAAGAAGAAATTATATGACAGAAAAAAATAAAAGAAATAATACAGAAAGACTAGAAGTTGTTAAATATTGTAAATTCTGTAAAAAACGTACAACACATAAAGAAACAAAATAACCTTTTAGGAGGAAATAAAAATGGCAGATGATTCAAACAAAAACAAAAAACATTTCTTTAAAGAAATGAAAGCAGAATTAAAAAAAGTTAATTGGCTAACACCAAAACAATTACTAAACAATACAACAGCAGTTATAGTAATGGTTATAGTTGTATCTGCAATAGTTTTTGTCCTTGACTTTACATTTGAAACATTAAATAACCAAGGTGTTGAAAGATTAAAATCAATTGTACAACAAGATGAATCAAATACAGTAGACAATACTGTTGAAAATAATGTAACAAATAACACTATAACAGATAATACAGTTGATAATTCTGTTTCAAATGAAATAAGCAATGAAACAGAAAATAATGTAACAAATTCAAATGAAGTACAAGAATAATATAAAAGTAGAAGCTAATAATTAATAAAATAAGGAGGCTAGAAAATGTCTCATAAGGATGAAAGTTTAGAGCCAAAATGGTATGTTGTACATACATATTCTGGATATGAAAACAAAGTAAAAACTGATTTAGAGAAAACTGTAAAAAATAGAGAGCTACAAGATTATTTCTTTGATATAGTTGTTCCAATGGAAGAACAAATAGAAATAAAAAATGGTAAAACTAAAACTAATATAAAAAAAGTTTTTCCTGGATATGTACTAGTAAAAATGATAGTAACAGAAGAATCTTGGTATATAGTTAGAAATACAAGAGGAGTTACAGGTTTTGTAGGCTCAGGAACAGATCCAATTCCACTTACACCAGAAGAAATAAGAAGTATGGGATTTGATGATGTACCAGTAACAGTAGACTATGAAACAGGAGATAGTGTAAAAGTTTTACACGGACCATTAGAGAATTTTATTGGAGTTGTTCAAGAAATAAACAAAGAAAAGGGAAAAGTAAAAGTTCTAGTTTCAATGTTTGGAAGAGAAACCCCAGTAGAACTAGAATTCTCACAAGTTCAAAAAGTATAATATAATTAAGAAAGATTTAGGGAGGTTTAAATCAAAATGGCAGAAAAAGAAGTAATTAATGTTATAAAATTACAAATAGAAGCTGGAAAAGCAACACCAGCTCCACCAGTAGGACCAGCATTAGGATCAAGTGGTGTAAACATTATGCAATTTGTTAAAGAATTTAATGATAGAACAGCAAATCAACCAGGAATGATAATTCCAGTTGTAATTACTGTTTATAAGGATAAATCATTTGAATTCATAACAAAGGTTCCACCAGTTGCTGTTTTAATAAAAAAAGCTATTAAAATAGAAAAAGGTTCTGGAAAACCAAATAAAGAAAAAGTTGCTACAATAACAAATGACCAAGTAAGACAAATTGCTGAACAAAAAATGGCTGACTTAAATGCAGCATCAATAGAAACAGCAATGAGTATGGTTAAAGGAACTGCACGTTCTATGGGTGTTGTAGTTCAAGAATAATTAAAGTTAATTAAATAGTTTTAACTATTTAAAATATAAATAATTGGGAGAGCAAAAGCTCGCTAAAACCAAAGGAGGAAAAAATGAGTAGAGGTAAAAGATACCAAGAAGCTTCAAAACTTGTTGATAGAACAAAGTCATATGAAGCAAAAGAGGCATTAGAAATTATAGAAAAAATGCCAAAAACAAAATTTGATGAAACAGTTGAATTACACGTAAAATTAGGTGTAGATTCAAAACATGCAGACCAACAAGTAAGAGGTACAGTAGTACTTCCACATGGAACAGGTAAAACTAAAAAAGTTTTAGTATTTGCAAAAGGTGATAAAGCAAAAGAAGCAGAAGAAGCCGGAGCAGATTATGTTGGCGCAGAAGATTTAGTTCCAAAAATAGAAAAAGAAAATTGGTTTGACTATGATGTAATCGTAGCAACACCTGATATGATGGGTGTTATCGGAAGATTAGGTAAAGTATTAGGACCAAAAGGATTAATGCCTAACCCAAAATCTGGAACAGTTACAATGGATGTAACAAAAGCTATATCAGAAATTAAAGCTGGTAAAGTTGAATACAGATTAGATAAAACAAACATTATCCATTTAGGATTTGGAAAAGTATCTTTCGGAGCAGACAAATTATACGAAAACTATGAAAAAATCATAGAAGCTATATTGAAAGCAAAACCAGCAGCAGCAAAAGGACAATACATTAAGAGTGTTTCAATATCAACATCAATGGGACCAGGACTATTTATTAATCAAAAATAAATAAAATAGGCCAAAGACAGTAGGCAAAAGTAAGTCCTACCGAGGCATAAAAAAGGACGGAATAAAACCATTCTTTATATGCATCGGTAAGACCAAAGCATACAAAGAATGGTTTTTTATATTATAGGAGGTGAAAACATTGGCAAACGAGAAAATTATTGCACAAAAGCAAGAAGAAGTTTCTAAATTAGCAGAAAAAATAAAATCAGCTAAATTACTTCTACTTACAGATTACAGAGGAATCACAGTTACAGATGTAACAGATTTAAGAGCAAAGCTAAGAGAATCAAATACTGAATATTCAGTTATTAAAAATAATATAACAAGAAGAGCTTTGGCAGAAGCAGGAATAGAAGGACTAGATGAAGCTTTAATAGGACCAACAGCAGTTATATTAAATAATGAAGATTACTTAGCTGGAATAAAAACAGTATACAATTATACAAAAAATAATGATTTCTACAAAATAAAAGCAGGAATCATAGATGGAAAATTAGTATCAGTAGAAGAAATAATGACACTAGCAAAACTTCCATCAAGAGAAGAATTACTATCAAAACTTGCAGGAGGCTTACTTGGAACTATTGCAAAACTTGCAGTTGGTTTAGACCAAGTACGTATGCAAAAAGAAAATGCATAATATATGCATAAAATTAAATGTAGCAAAGCTACAAAAATATTAAAATAAATTTTAGGAGGATATAAAAATGTCAGAAAAAATAGAAAAATTATTAGAAGAAATCGATAGCTTAACAGTTATTGAATTATCAGAATTAGTAAAAGGAATAGAAGAAAAATATGGAGTATCAGCAGTTGCAGCAGCAGCCCCAGTAGCAGGTGGAGCAGCCGCAGGTGCAGCAGAAGAAAAATCTGCATTCAATGTAGTATTAAAAGAAGCAGGAGCTAACAAAATAGCTGTAATCAAAGTTGTAAGAGATGCAACAGGATTAGGATTAAAAGAAGCTAAAGAATTAGTAGATGGAGCTCCAAAAACAGTTAAAGAAAACGTAGCTAAGGAAGAAGCAGAAGAATTAAAAACAAAATTCACAGAAGCAGGAGCAGTTGTAGAATTACAATAATTTAATTCTATATAAAAGAAGAACCAATTTGGGTTCTTCTTTTTTAATTCACATAAAAAACATTTGTAAATTAAGTCGTAAAAGGTAGTCTGCCGTAAGAAAAAATCGAAAAATTGTGTATAATATTACAAAAATGTAATAAAAGCTTAATAAATAGCAATAAAAAATCTCTTTTAAAGTACCCGTACGTAAAGAAAAATTGATTTATGTAATATCCAAAATAGTGCAGTTGTTTTCTTATATTAAATATACTAATATATAAATAAATATTATTCTAATATAGGAGAGCATATAGCATGAACAAAAGAGACAAAGAAAATAAAATCACAAAAACAGTAAATAAAAATAATATTATAAAAATAAGCATTAGGAATATAATAGCTATGTTTCTAGTGTTATTTTTCATACTTACAGGAGCAGTAGAAGCAAGAGGAGAAATTGTAAGCAACCTAATAAGGGAAAAAGAAAATAAAATAAATGAAATCATGCTAAAAGCAAATGAAGGAATAACATTAACAAGAACATATACAAATGGAACAGAAAGTATAGACCTAAAATGGTCAGCAGTAGAAGAAAGTGGAGCAACATATAATGTATACCAAACAAAAGAAGGTGAAACAGAGAAAATAATAACATCAACAACAGCAACAAGTATAACATTAAATAAAAATAATGCAGGAATAAAAGATGAAGCTGCACCAACCGTACCAGGAGTAAGTGCGAGCCAAACAGCAGATGGAGCGGGAAATAATCTAACATTACAAGCGAGTACAGATAAAGGAACAACATATAGACATAAAATAGAAACAGATGGAGGAGACAAATTAGATGCCGATATAATTTTCGTAATAGATAATTCAAAAAGTATGAGTGGATGGATAGGATCAGTAAAAAATGCGGTACGAACAATAGGAAACAAATTTATAGACCAAGGAGCAAGAGTAGGAATAGTAGTATGTGGAGGAGCAAAATGGGCATTTACAACAGATAAAACACAATTTTCAACAAATTTAAACTCAATATATAGAATAAGAGGAGTAAACTTAGGTTCAGGAGTAAACCCTGCAAGAGAAGTATTTAAAGCATCAAGCACAGCAAGAAATAAAGTAATAATAGCATTTACAGACATGCCAGACAATACAGAAGCAAATGTAGATATATGGCTTTCACCATTAGAAGGAGAAGGAATAAAAATATATACAATAGGAGTAGGAGGAAGTTATAATTTACAATTTTTAAGAAAATATGGACCAGCAGAACTAGCATCAAGTACATCTGCAATGCTATCAGTATTTGAAAAAATGTATAATGAAGCAATATTGGATATGAAAATAGAATCAAACACAGTATCAACAACAGTAACAACAGGAATAAAAGGATACCAATATGCAATAACAACAAGTGCAACACATACATTTACAGATGAAGAAATAGTAAGTTTAGCAGAAGTGCCAACATATGTAAGCGGGGAGCAAGAAATGGCACAATATATACACATAAGAGCAGTAGATAATGCAGGAAATGTAAGCGAAACAAAAAGTGTGCTATTACAAGTCCCAGCAAGAATTACTTTAAGTACAGATTATACATATGGAATGAATGAAGTACCATTAAGCTGGGTAATAAATGATAAAAGACCAGGATATGTTTATAGATTATTTCAAAAAGAAGATGGACAAGAAACATTTACACAAATAGCAAGCAGTAATAGTATAGAAGTTGTAAAAGAAGAAGGAACAAAAACTGTTTCATATACAAATCCAGGAAATTATACATGGATAGTACCAGAAGGAGTAACATCAATAAAAGTAACCATAGCAGGAGCCGGCGGTGGAGGTGGCGGAGGATGCCATTCAGCAGGCTGGGGAAATGGATATGGAGGAAGAGGAGGCCATGGAGCCTTAAATACATATACAATATCAGTAAAACAAAATGATAGTTTCTCAATAACAGTAGGAGCAGGTGGAACAGGAGGAGAAGGAGGAGATAACTCTGGAAAATGTAGTGCTGGATGGAAAACAGGAAGATTACCATCTGGACAAAATGGAGGAGCTTCATCATTTGGTGAGTACACAAGTGCAGGTGGAGGCGGAGGCCAAGGAATATTAATGGACGAAAATGGATGTACAGTAGGATATCCCGAAACAGGAGCAGCAGGAACAGATGGAAAAGGAAACAGTGGAAATGCAGGAAACGGAGGTTATGGAGGCCAAGGCGGAAACGAAGCACATGGAGTTTTACACAGAGGTGGAACAGGTGGAAATGGATATATTTATATAGAATATTACTATATAATAAAAGAACAAGTAATATATGAACAAAATACAGTAGACACATCAGCAAAAGATAAATTTGCACCTGCAATATTAGAGCTGTACTTAAATGGAATTAAAGGTGATAATACCAAATATGAAATTGCAATGGTATCAGAAGATTATGGAACAACATATGAGCATTATGTAACAGGAACAAATAATACATACAATATGAAGGTGACATCAAATATTGTCACATCTGATGTCATCACAGGAATAAAGGGTTACTCATGGAAAATAGATAGTAATGAAACAGGGGAAGCAGATACAATAATAGGGTATGATAATGATAATAATAAAACACTAGAATTTCCAACAACAATATCAACTGAGTATCTAGATAAAGGATATTATTTACATGCAAGAGCAGTAGACAATGCAGGAAATTGGGGGGCAACAGTACATGTAAAATTAGAAACAACAACAATAACTCTAACAAGTCATTATAATGAATATACAGACAGTAATGGATATGGACCAAATTATGTTCCTTTAACATGGGAAAATAGCAATAAAAAAGATAAATTCTTATATAAATTATTCCAGAAAAATGAAGACCAATCAGAATGGATGCAAGTTTCTACTAATTATGGAAAACAGGTTAAAGTATTAAATGTATATCCAAATGCAGGAAATCAATTAAAAGGCTGGATGGAAAATTATGGACTAGGATTAATAACAGTAGATAGTGTTCCTATAACAAGTTTTAATTCAAATCCTAATGGATACTTAATGGAAGGTGGACAATATAAATATGATGTAATAATGTTTGGATCATGGGATAATAATAATGGATATGATTTAAGCTGGTCAGCGGCAGTAGCAACAGAAAACTTTATCCTAACTGGAAGAGGAGTACTATTTGGACATGATACGATATGTGATTATGGAGGAATGGGACATAGCAACTTTAATTATTTGGCAAAATATATAAAAGCAACACCAACTAGAAATGTAGCAAGGGTAGGTAGTAGTACAGTTAAGGTTATAAAGAAAGGATTTTTAACAAAATATCCATATAATATAGAAACAAGAAATTTAACTGTTCCATATTGCCACACATCAGGAGTTTTAGTATATAGTGATATATGGATTAAATTCTTAAATCTAGGTGGACCATTAACAGATGGACCAGATATAGGAAATAATAACTATTATTTAGCATCATGGAATAATTGTGCATTTATAAGAACAGGACATAGTAATGGAGCTGCAACAGAAGATGAACAAAAAATATTAGCAAATGTATTATTCTACTTAGGTCAAGTAACAGAAGACACTTATGCAAATGTATATACAGCAGAAGATCTAGCTGCGCCAGAGATAACTGACATTGCAATAACAGATAATAAAAAAGAGAATAGATTAGAATTAGACATAGAAGGTATAGATTATGGTTCATCATATGACCATTATGTAACAGCAATGAAAGTGTTAACAGCTGGTAATTATCATTCAAACACAGTACACACAACAGTAAAAACAGGAATACAAAAATTCCAATACACAATAAACAACAGCAAAACAGAATATAGTGGAACACAGTATGAAGTACCAGCAGTAAATAAAGAAACATGTGAAATAAATATAGACAAAAGCTATATAGGACAATATTTACACATAAGAGCAGTAGATAATGCAGATAATGTAGGAGAAGTAACAACAATATACTTAGATGGAGCAAGAACAAT
Organism: uncultured Clostridia bacterium; assembly: GCA_944389425.1. Classification (GTDB taxonomy): domain Bacteria; phylum Bacillota; class Clostridia; order TANB77; family CAG-508; genus UMGS1864. The sequence goes on along the minus strand of CALXMH010000001.1, from coordinate 132,305 downwards.
ATCAAGAGAAGAAAAAAATGAAACAGAAGAGCTATATTGTATAGAAGAAGATGTACTAATACCAGCAGAATATGATGGAACTCAATCAGACGCAACAGTAGAAGTAGCAGGAAATAGAGAAGCATTAAGATGGCCACTTAATATACAAAAACTATTTGAGTTATACAAAGAAGATGGAGTAGCCCTAAGAAATCCATATACAACAAGTGGACAAAGTGGATTTGTAGATAAAAGTAATTCATTAGGAAGATACTTAGTATCACAAGTACCAGGAACAAGACCAGGGAAAGAAGGAAATGCAAGAGAAGCATATGCATACATATTATCACATTATGCAGATAACAACATAGAAAATTCAGAAAGCCAGAAAGCATTATACGAAATAATAGCAGAAGAAAATGGAACAACAACAGATGGAAGCAATAGAAATCTGTTATATTATGAAGCAAAAGAATATGAAAAATTTAGAGAACTACTAGAAGAAAATGGAGGATTTACAGTAGGAGAAGAGACCCATAATGTACAAGTAGGATATAACTTAGAAAACAAACAATACATAATAGGCCCATTTGAAGTAGAATATATAAGAAGTTATAGCATAATAAACGATGGAAAAGGAAATAGCAAAAAAGTAGAGTTTAGTGGAATAGGAGTGCCAAATGGAATAAGCATAAGCAGTGAAAAAGCAATAAGAATATATGACCAAAATGGAAAATTAATAGACCCAGATAGCTGGGAAATAGAATATGATAATAAAGCAGAAAAAGAAGAAACAAGAGGAGAAAGTTACAGTGAATACCAATGGCCACTACCTGGAGAAGAATTCTACATAAAATTAAATAGAACAGGAAATGAAGAAGTAACCGAAATAACAAAAATAGAAATAGAATACTATGAAATGGAAGCAGATGCCAAATATAGTATATTAAGTGGAGAATATAACACAGTAACATGGAATGCAGACCAAACAAGCAATGTATGTGAAGGAGGAACCCTATGCCCACATGGAAGAGAAAACGCACATACAATAGGACACACATATTTCATAAGTTCAGAAATAACAGCAGCAAACATAGATTCACAAGAACTACTAGAAGTAGAATGGGCTAAAAGAGAATATAAAAGTCATGTACAAACTCTAACAATAACAGCAAACAAAGGAACCAACACAGATAATGACGGAGGAGGAGACACTCCAGGAGGAGACGACGGAGATGACGATGGAGACAGACCAGGAGGAGAAGATGATGACAATGGAGGAGAAATAGAAGATACAATAAGATTAACAATGGATTTCTCAGGAAACATATGGAATGACCAAAATGAAAACATAAGTAATGGACTAAAAGAAGCAGGAGAAGAAGGAATAAAAGGAGTAGAAGTATTCCTATACGATTACATGACAAATACACAAATAAAATATACAATGACAGATGAAGAAGGAAACTACAAATTTGAAAAAATACCAGTAGGAATATACAACATAGAATTTACATATGATGGACAAACATACAAAACAACTAAAAGTTTTATGAGGGGAAGCGAAGAAGACTACAAAACAAATGGAAATGGTAAAGCATATACAAATGTATCAATAGTAGATGAAAGGGAAGTAGACAGACAAGAATTAAACAATAGATTCTACGAAATAAAAGAAGGAGAAGCAATAGGAACAAATGGAGAAAGAACAAGCCTAAGCTATAAAGAAGAAGGAACAAAGAGCAATATAATAACAAGAGAAGAAGGAACAGAAAAAGCATACCAAGAGTTCCAAATAGGAGTAGATACTAAAAACAAAGACATATATTTCCCAGCAACAAACACAATAATAGTAAACAACATACCATATCTAATTATAGATGACAACAAAAATATAAATGTAGGATTAAGCACAAGAGAAAAAACAGATGAAAATGTAAAAATAGATGTATACCAAACAACATTTAGCATAAAAGGAGTACGTCAAAGCTATTTACACAATGGTAGAAATATAAGAGACATAAACAGTAACACAGTAATAAAAGAATACATACAAAAAGTAAATCCAGCAGATTATGAATGGAGACTAAGTGATTATGAAGGAAATGAAAAATACGAAGAAATAAAAGAAATATATGGAAGTGGAGAAGATTGCGAACTAGAAACATATGTAGAATACATGATAATACTAAGAAATAGTGGAGCAAACGATACAGCATATATAACAGAACTAGTAGATTACTATGACAAAACATTAGAATACAGAGACAATTATAGAGACTTTGATATATCATCATGGATAGTAATAAGAAATGATGATGAAACAGAAAGTAATTACACAGGAAATGGCTCAAAAGAGCAAATAAAATGGAGTGAAGAATCAAGATATGGAGATACAAATGAATATAGTGAAGACTTTAACAAAATGTATGCAAACTTAGAAGACTATGGAATAAAAAAAGGACAATATGCAGAAATCCATATAATATTTAGAGTACTAAAAGACGAAAATGGAAATATAATGCTAGATAGTGGAGAAGGCAAGAAAAATGTAACCGAAATAAATGGATACAGAACCCTAGATACAAAAACAGGAAATATAGCAGGACTAATAGACTTAGACTCAAAACCAGGAGATGTAAATCCAACAGAAGAAGCAGAATTATATGAAGACGATGAAGACAAAGCACCAAACTACAAATTAGAACTAGACTACACAAATGGAAACACCGGAGGAAATAATGGAGATGGAACAGAAGGAGAAGGTGGAGGAAATACTGGTGATGGAAATGAAGTAGAAACAGATGAAAATGGAAATCCAATAGGATATGGAAACACAATAGAAGGAAATGTGTGGGAAGACATAAAAACAATAACAATAGAAGAAGACGGAAGAAAAATAAGTAATGGAATAAAAGAAGATAAAGAGCCAGTAATAGACAATGTAAAAGTAGAACTAGTAGAAGTAATAAGCGGATATGTAAATGGAGAATACAAAGAGGTAGAAGTAGTATTAGAAGACAGAACAATAAGAACAGGAAATGAATTATTACTAACAGAAAAAGCAAGAAGTGATGGAGCATATAGATTTAGTGGACTAACAGGAGGAGAATACAAAGTAAGATTTACATATGGTGAAAAAGAACAATTAGTAGAAAGTTTAAAATATAATGGACAAGATTACCAAGGGTTATCAAGTGCACAAATATACAATAGAGACCAAATAGAAAACAGCTATGAAAATACAGAAATAATGATAGTACTAGATAATTCAAACAGTATGACAGGGGGAAAAATAGCAAGAGCAAAACAAGCAGCAGTAAAACTAATAGAGGACCTAAAAGGAAAATTACCAGGAGTAAAAATAGGAGTAGTAAACTTTAACGAAAATGCAAACATAATAGGAGGATTAACAGAAGAAACAGAAGTACTAGCAAATGGAATAAATAGCCTAAGCTCAGGAGGAGAAACAGCAATAGGAAGAGGAATAAGAGAAGCAAAAGAAATATTTGAAAATGGCAAAACAAAACTAATGATACTAATAACAGACGGACAAGAAACAGTAGAAATAGAAGAAGAAGTAATCCGCCAAATAGAAGACCTAAGAGAAAAAGGAATAGGTTTGGTAAGTATACTAACAAACAATAGTGATAACATATTTGGAACAGAAGAAAACCCAAGATATGGAGAAGTATATAACATAATAAATGATGATGAAATATACACAAGAATAGTAGAAGAAATTTACCAAAAAATACTAAAAGAAAGCATGGTAGAAGAAGACAGAAGCTTAGGAAAAGACATAGAAGGAGAAAAAGAAAATCCAGAGCCAGGAACAAGAAGATGGCAAATAAACGAATACAGTGAAATGACATACAAAAAAGCAACAGTACTAGATGTAGAGGGAATAGACAAACTATCAGGAGCAGAAAGAGAAAAAAGAATAGAAGAATTAGCAAACACAACATACATGAGAGCTGAAAGCGAAAAAGTAGAATTTGCAGCAAGCAATGTAGGAAAATCAAAAATACATGAAATAAATCAAGCATTAGTAGAAAGACCAAGGGCAAGATTAGAGTTAACCGAAGAAATAACAGGAATAAAAGTAACTCTAAGTGATGGAAATGTAATAATAGACACAGCCAAAGGATTAAGCAAAAACGTAATGGGATTAGACGTACCAGATGCAACAGTATCAGTATACATGGACGAAGAAATAATGCAAGGAGCAACAGTAGAAGTAACATACAAACTATGTGTAACAAACACAGGAGAAGTAGACAGATTAAGTAACTACTTTGAAGGAGAGAGTGATGACACAATAACAACAACAGCCAAAGTAATATATGCATATATAAATCAGAACATGGTATATAGAGAAGACGAATCAGGAAAAGACATAACATGGGAAGTAATACTAGAAGACAGTAAAAACGAGCAAGGTGAAAACATAATGGATAGTGAACTATCAGAAGAAACAATAGAAGGAGTAGAAAATGGAACAACTATGACGCTAAGAACCGAAGGACTAAAAGAGATAGAGCTATATCCAATAGGAAGTAAAGAACTAAAACAAGGAGATGGAACATACAAAAACGAAATAACAGCAGGGCTAATACTAAGTAGATTAATAAGCCCAGAAGATGATGAAACAACAAACCTAACATATGATTGCTCAATGGAAATAACAGTAAGAGGAAACGAAGTAGGAAGAAGAGTAATAGGTTCAATCCCAGGAAACCACAGAGTAGATCAAGAAGGAACAGTAATAAGCCTAGAACCAGACGAAGCAACAACAAGAAGAATAATAATAACCAAACCATTAGGAGAGGACAGAAGTCTAAATAGTCTATACATAGCGCTAGCAAGCTGCATAATGATAGCAGGAGGAATAATTATCATAAAGAAAAAGGGAAAATAATAAAAAATAGTGAATAATTAAATCTAATTATTCACTATTTTTATTTATTCTGTAAACATTGTTTCTAATAATTTAGGATAAATTTTAACCGCATTTTTTTTCCAATTATCAACCACAAATTTAGCTTGCTCACGTGAACCTGCTAGAACACGAATACTAAATATCGTTTTATTTTTTTCTATAATTTTACAATCCACAAAAAATCCATTATTATCATCAGGAGTAAAATCTGAAATTACCGATAATTCTTCTGAGATTTTGTCTATACATGGTTTTAAGTTAGTGTCTACTCTTAGTTTTATTATTCCAGGTATTATGGAAATTGTTAAATCCAAAATGCGCTTTCCATCTGGGGATAATTTGTAAAATGTTTGCTCATCTTTTTCATATTTTATTATATATTTTGAACCTAGCAAGTCTAATAAAAATTGTTGAAAATAAAAATAGTTTAAATCAGTAACAGATGAAACAACCTGTAATAATGTTGAATCTAATACAGGTTCATTTATTTGATCTAATATATATAATATTAAAACTTTATTTTCTGCTAATACTTCACTACTAGAAGATAATTTCATAGTTAAGTTCACCTCATGATTAAAAATCTAGCTATATTATAACATAAATAAAAACTAAAATAAATATAAAAATACTGATTTCCCTAGCAAAAATGACAAAAAGCCTTAAAATGTTACAAAAAAGTAACATAAATTTAATATTTAAAGTACAAACAAAGCTATGTAAGTATCCGTAAATAAAGAAAAACAGGGTAAAGTAATATAGAAAAATCTGCTATTTACATCAAATTAAAAAAATATTAATATTTAATATATATTTATATAAATAAACAAGGAGAGGAAAATGGCTAATCAAATTGAAAATTTAAACGGAATAGAAATTAAGATTATACCAATCCAAGAGCCAGAAAATAAAGAGGAAATTAAACAATGCCAAAATAAAACAAGCAAATTAAAAAATAAATTTGTGGCATTGTTATTAGCCATGTGTTTATGTTTGTTAGATAGTACACCACTACTTGGAGGATTAGTTTCTATTGCCTTATCACAAGAAATCGAAGAAAATATAAAAGTAAACTCACAAGTAACAAAGTACATTCCATATTCATACACAGAAGAAGATAAAGGAGTTATTATTCAGCAAAAAATAAATATGGAATTACCACAGGAAATAGAAAATGTGGAACAAACAAATATAACAGTTAAATTTCCAGCATATGCAGAAATAAATCCAGAAAAAGTAGAGTTAAGAACAGAAAACGGATTATTATCTGAGGATAACACACAAAACATATATTACAAAATGGATAATGAAAATAACCAAGCTATAATATCACAAAAGGAAAATACAAATAAAGAAATATATATAACATACTTTTATCCAGCAGATGCATATGATAAATACCTAGAAACAACACATGTAAACGAATACCCAGATGGAGAATTAGTAAGTGTAGAAAAAGACGAAGAAACAGGCGAGGTATGGGCATATATAGATTTTGCATGGGATCCGGAAGAAAATGAAGGAGAAATGCCAAGTAATAAACATTTAGTAGATAAATTACCAATATCATTAAAAACAAATCTTGAAATAAAAACAAAAGAAGAAACAATAACAAAAGAATATAATCAAGATTTAGAATTAGATATTAACAAAAAAGATATAATAGATAACACACTTTCAAGTAATATAACAGAATTTAGTAAAAGTAATATATACACAAACAAAGAAATGAATTATGAAATAAAAAATGTTTTAAATATAGTAAGAAGTGATGTTTTAAATATTATTACACTACAAGATTTAGGAACACACTTTATATCTGAAAATGATAACATAAATATAGCTAAAATTAGAAACAATTCTCTAAGTATTTCCAAAACTAATTTTGAAGAAATATTAGGAGAAGAAGGCTTTATAAGAATTTTAAACAGTAATTATGAAGAAATAGGAAAAATAGATTCTAATTTAGAAGCAAATGGAAATGGAGATTATGTATATACATTTGAAGATGAAATAGAAACTGTAAACTTAGAAATAAGCGATATAAAAAATGATGGATTTTTAATATTTAATCAAAGTAAAACCATATTAAAAGACCAAGACTATTCAAAAGAACAAGAAGTAGAATTTAAAACCATTAGAACAGCAAATTATATAGAATCCACAGACATAAACAATTATACACATAATATGGAACAAACTGTGGAAATCAGCTTGCTAGAAACTTATACAAATGCAAATTTAACATTAAATAATACAAACTTATCAACAATAGATGAAAATACAGGTATTGAATTTAAAATAGAACTAAAAAATAATAATGGCACAAGTGATTTATGGGCAAATCCATTTATTATATTAGAAATGCCACAAGAAGTAGAAAATATAAAAATAAATGGAAGTAGTCTTTTATATGGAGGAGGAATTACACTTCACTCAGCAGATATAATAGATTTAAATGGAAACAAAGCAATTAAACTAGTAATGGTAGGAGAACAAGAAGACTTTATATCAGACTCAATAGTTGGAGGAACAACAATTGTTGTAAATGCAGATATAAAATTAAAAGATCTAACACCAACAAGCCAGAATAAGCCAATAAATATGTACTATTTTAATTCTAATAAAACAAATTATGAAAATAGTACAAATATAAATCTAGATGGAGAAGATTATGAAGTAGGTTTATTAGAACAGACATTTAATTACATAGCTCCAATTGAATTTAAAACAATAACAAAAATAAGTGAATTTAATGAAAATGGTAGCATTATAAGCTCAGAAAATTCAGAAAAAGAAGTTGGAAAAATAGGTATATTAGAACCAGAAAAAGCAGTAAAACAATCTATTATACTAATGAATAATACAGGTAATGAAGCAACACAAGTAAAAGCAATAGGAAGGATTCCTTTTGCAGGAAATACAGACATTATATCAAACGAAGAATTAGGAACAACAAATAATGCTTACCTTACAGATTTAATAAAATATACAGGAAGCATAGAAAAAGAAATTAAAATTTATTATAGCGAAAATGGAAATGCAGATACAGATTTAAGTAAAGCAGAAAATGCATGGAAAGAAAATCCAGAGAACTTGCAAAATGTAAAAACATTTATGATTGTAATAGAAAATGTGGCACAAGGTGAAAAACTTTTATTTGAATATAATCTAAAAATTCCAGGAATGCTAGAACATGGAGAATTTTTATATTCAAGCTTAGCAACATATTATACAAATAATACAGAAGTAGGACCAGTTGCAGAAGTTTCAAAAGCAAATACAGTAGGACTTTCAACAGGAATTGGTGCAAGAGCAAAAATCGAATTGTCTGCTGGAATAGACACACTTTCTGTGTTAACAGAAGGACAAAAAGTAAAATATACTTTAAAAGTTTCAAATACAGGAGAATTACCAGCAGAAAATGTAGTAGTAACAAATCCAATTCCAAAAGGTACAAGCTATATAGAAGAAACAGTAGTAAAAAATGATATAGAAACATTTAATAAATATACATATTATTCATCATCAAATGAATTACAATGGAGTATAGGAACTATTATGCCAGGTCAAGTTGCAGAACTTGAATATACAGTTGTTGTAGACAATGTACCAAGTATTTTAGAATACTATGGAATGCAAGAAGGATTTACAGAAGAAGATGGAAAGTATTACATAATATCAACAAATCCAGAAACTGGTGAAACAATAAAAACAGAAATAACTAATCTTCCAGATATAATAATTACAAATAAAGCAATACTAAAATCTGATAATATTGAAAAAGAAATCTATTCTAACGAATTACAAAATAAAGTATTAACATCATATTTTGACATATTAGAAGAAGTATCAGTAGAAAAAGCGGTATACTTGCAAGAATTAGAAAACTATACATACACAGTAATAATAGAAAATAAAACAGACCTTCAAATGCAAAATTTAGAAGTAACAAAAATAATTCCAGAAGGAATAACATACAAACAAGCTGAGATTTTAACAGGAGAAGGAAATATAAACTATGATGAAGCAACTAGAAAATTGACAATAACAAGCAATACATTAGGCGCATACGAAACAAAAGAAATAAACATACAAGTACAAGCAAACAAACTTCCAGATGGAGTATACAAAAAAGAAATAATAACAAATACATCTGTAAAAGCAGATGGAATAGAAGCAAATACATCAAGTAGTGTTACAAACACAATAGCAAAACCAAAAATTTCAGCTACAATAACTTGTGATGTAAAGCAAAGATACATTTATGAAAAAGATATATTAAATTACACAATAACAGTTACAAATGAAAATGATATGACAGCAGCAAATTTAAGCATAACAAACATTATTCCAGAAGGCACAAAATTTGTAAATGGATTATACACAAGAAATGGAAATGAATATACAGTTTTAGCAAATGGAAGTAATGAAATATTAGTAGAAACAAATTTAACAAATGAGACAATAGTTATAAATATAAAAGTACAAGTAGAAAGAATAGAAGCAGATGTAGAAGAACTAGAAATAGTAAATAAAGCAACATTAAAAGCAAACAATGTAGACGAATATGAAATAGGACAAATAAAACATACAGTAATAAAAACAAGTGGACAAGGACCAGGTGGTGATGACACAGACCCTGGCACAGGAGAAGGTACAGGAGGTGGCTCAGGAGATAATCCGGGAAGCGGTTCAGGAGAAAATCCAGGCGGAGGCACTGAAAATCCAGGAGGACCAATAGGAGGAGAAACAGGCTCTGATGGAAAAGTAAGATACAAATTAAAAGGATCTGTATGGAATGATTTAAACAAGGATGGAGAAAGACAAGATGACGAAGATACAATAACAGGAGTTACAGTATATTTAATAAACAAAAATGGAGACATAATAAAAGACTATGAAACAGGAGAAGAGAAAATATCTGTAACAGATATAGATGGTGAATACGAATTTAGAAATGTAGAATCAGGAGAATACATGGTAGTATTCATATATGATAACAATAATTATAATATTACAGAATATCAAAAACTAGGAGTAGTAAATGACAGAAACTCAGATGCAATACTAAAAACAATTGAGCCAAATGGACAAACAAAAGAAGCGGCAGTAACAGACATAATAGAAGTAACAAACAGAAGCTTATACAGTGTAGATTTAGGACTTACAGATAAAGATAAGTTTAATTTGGAGTTACAAGCTGGAATAAGCAATATAACAGTAAAAACTAACAAAGAAACAAAACAAATTCCATATAATATGGAAGATTTAGCAAAAGTAGAAATTAGAGCAAGCCAAATAGGAAGTGCAACAGTAGTAATAGAATATAATTTAAAAATAACAAATAACAGTGACATACCAGGAAGTGTAACACAACTTATGGCAACAAAACCGAATGGATTAACATTTAGTTCATCTGCAAATAACGACTGGTATGAAGGAAACGACAAAAACCTATATTTATCTGGATTAACAAATGAAATAATAAATCCAGGACAAAGTGTAGATGTAAAATTAACATTAGTAAAACAAATGACAGGAAGCAATGCAGGAACAATAGAAAATAACTTTACAATTACAAAAACATATAACGAAAAAGGTGTAACAGAAGATAATTTAGAAGACAATTCTAAATCTGTAACATGTATTATAGCAACATCAACAGGTACAACAGTTGCGTATACAGGAATTAGTATACTTGCATTAAGCGCATTTAGCATAGGAATATATTTTATAAGAAAAAGATTAACAAAGGAAAAGAGGTGGATATAAGCTTGAAAAAACTTCTAAGTTTATTAATTACATTAGGATTATGCCTAACACTTATAGGAAACATAGTACTAGCAACAGATGCAGGAAATAATAATAACAATAATAACGGAGAAGAAGATCCAATTGATTATGATATAACATTAACTCAAAATTATAATCAAGGTGATCAAAAAGTAACCTTAGAATGGACGGGTGTAACAGATGATACAACACTTTCACAAGTAGCAAAAGTTGGAGACTATGTAGATTATCCAATTTCAAAAGATAAAATATATAGTAATTATGAATCTTTAAATAGACAAGTAAAAAACAAAACAGAAATAAAATCAGAAGATACAATGTGGAGAGTAATATATAATGATGGCGAAACAGTAAAACTTGTAAGCACAGGAACACTTGTAAATACAACAATAAGTGGGGAAGATTATAACTGGCGTAGAGCAAATCCATACTCTTATGGAGACGAATGGGGAGATGGAGGCGGATATGGACTATACTATCAAATAGACCAAATCGCTAAATGCTTTGCAGACTATTCATATGTAACAAATGTTAGAGCATTAAACATAACAGACCTTCCACGTAGAGATGCATTAATTAATTTAATGAATTTCTTAAAACAAACAGAAACAGATGACATAAGCATAGAAATGAGAGAAGAAGGATACGAAGAAATATACGATACAGATAAGCATGGTGGATTTTTTGGTATAGGTGGAAAAAGAAATTATGATGCAAAAGTTGCAACAATTACAGATACAAGTGGATTATACACAGGTGGAAAATTCTTTTTACCAAACTATTTTAACGGAACAGACTTTTTAAGAGCTGCATACTATGTAGATGGAACAGATGTAAAAATACATAGAACATATAAAAAAGGTTCAAGCATTACAGCAGGAATAAAAGCAGTAGTAACACTTAAAGCAGAAATATTTAAAACATCTGGAAATGGAAGCAGAGAAAATCCATGGAAAATATCTACAAGCCAAGGACATGGTAGATATACAGTATATCAAAAAGAAGAAAACGAAAAAGAATATACAGAAAAAGAAGTAACAGGAGAAAATTCAACAGTACTTGGAATTGGAGATGGTGTATTAGATTTAATAGGACCAGATAAACCAAATGCTGAACTTGGACTAATAAGAGGAGATGGCTGGAACTTAACATTAAATGCAAATGCAGGAGATAGAGGAACTAGCTATTATCATAAAATAATAGGAACAGCAGGATTTAAACAATTTGAGTCAAACGAAACATATACAACAATAACAACAGGTGTTGCAGGATTTTCATATGTAATCGATCAAAACGAAGAAACAGATCCTGGAAGTGAAATAAAATTCATTCCAGGAGAAGAAATAATAGTGCCAAGAGTACAAATAAATACAGGATATTATCTTCACTTAAAAGCAATAGACTATGCAGGAAATGAAAGTGAAATATTACATATGCCATTAACATTTGTATTTAGAGACTTAAACCTATTTAAAACATACCAAGAATTATCAGATGTAAATGATGTAGGTATAGCAGGAACTCCCGGTTGGAACTATGTAAACATAGACTGGAACCCAATAGAAATAGAAAAAGACGACCCATCTGAACTTCCAGATGTTGTACTTGCAATAGACGTATCTGGTAGTATGAGTGGAAGCAGAATAAGAACAGTAAGATCTGGTGCACAAGCATTAGTTAAAAGCTTAAATAGTTATTATCCAAATATGAAAATAGGTATAGTAGCATTTGCTAGTAGACCTTCTGTAAGAGCAAACCTTACAAATAATTTAAATACATTATTATCAGCAATAAATGGTTTAGGGGCAAGCGGAGGAACAGATGCAGCAGGAGGAATTAATACTGCAACAAATATGCTTGTTGGAACAAGCCAGAAGAACCATGTTTTAATAGTAATGACAGACGGATATCCAAACAGTGAATCAGCAACAAGAAGCGCATTAAGTAGAGCTAAAAGTAATGGACTTAAAGTAGTAAGCTTAATTATACAAACAAATGCAAGTAGTGTATTTGCACCATATAGTGATTCTCTATACAAAGTATCTGGAAGTGATAGTGAATTATATGACACCATAGCATATAGTTTATATCAAGAAATTGTAGATACAATGATAGCAAAATACTATCCATATAGAGAAGCAGAAGGAGAAATAAACTTTACACAAGTTTCTGATGAAGCTATTATAGAAGTAGAATATGCAGATAATACAGCAACAGACAAAGCAGGCCCTGCAAGACCAATTGTAACACTCACAGAAACAGGAGATAGAGATGGAACAATAAAAATGGATTTATGGGGTGAAGATAGAGGAACAGCCTATGAATTCTACGTAAAATTCGTACACCCAAGAACAAAAGATGAATTATATTCAAATCCAGTAGTACAAGAAATAAAAACTGGTATAAAAGGCTATGCATGGTCTGTAACAAATGAAAGCAATTCAGATCCAGGTTCTACAATAAGAGACTTACAATTTACATTTGGACCAGAAGATGTAGGCAAATGGTTACATATAAGAGGAATAGACTATGCCGGAAACCTAGGAGAAATATGTCATGTAAGAATAGAAACAAGCAGATATATTTCATGGGAAGAATTAAACGACAGAGAAGAACTATTTTGTGTACAACATGGACAAACAATACCTGCAAGAGTAGATGAAAATCACTTAAACGCAACAGTAATAGCAGGAAGCGGAATATATGCAATAAAAGAAACCGTAGTGGACCCAAAAACAGGTGATAGAATAGGAACAAGATTTGTAGAAGGAACAACAACAAATATATATGGAACACAAGATATATACAGTTATTCACTTGGAAAATATGTAATATCACCAGATACACCACCTACAAGACCTGGTAAAGAAGGAAATGCAACAGAAAAAGAAGCATATATATTAAACTTTTATGCACAAAATGGAAGCCTAGAATCATTTGTACAAAAAGCAATGTATTCAGCAGAAATAAGTAAAGGAAATATTACTTGGAACTGGGAAGAAACACCAGAGAGTATTGCACTTTTAGCAGAAGCAAATGCATATGCTGCATACAAAAGAAATGGATATGAATTTTCTAATATAAAACTAGATACAGCAGTATATATGGACGACAACTATGAAGATGTATTAATAGGACCATTTATATTAAAATATGAACCACAAGGTGTAAAAGTTGGAGAAAAAGAACTATACTTTGCTGGAATAATAGGAATGAAACTATATAACCAAAACAATGAAGTAATAGCAGAACTAGATAAAAATGGTGCAAATATAGGAAGCATAGATGTAGAATTTGTATACACAGGAACTGCAACTGCAAGCAAAAGAGAAGAAGAACTATTTACAAGAGAAAAATACAAATTCCCAGTAGGATACGAAGAATTCTATATAAAACTTAAATACAATGACCAATTAGAAAATGTAACAAACATAAATAAAGTAGAATTTATTCACAATGAATTAACAATGGATGCACAATACAATGTACTAGATGGAACATACAACAAAGTAAAATGGACACCAAACAGAATAACCAGCAAAGATAAAGATGTATTATGGTGCTATGATGTGGAAAATGGATTAGGCACATGTAAACACGGTAAAACATATACACATATAGTAGGATGTTATTTCTACCTAACAGCAACAGTATATAACTCATACAGAAATATTCCATCACAAAAAATAATAGATGTACTATGGGCAAAAAGCAATTATGAAACAAGAATACAAACAATAGAACCAGGAACAGGAGAAGTAGATCCAGAATATCCAGGAAGTGATGAATATACAAACAACGAATGGCGTTTAGTAATGGACTTTTCAGGAAATGTTTGGCATGACGGAATGGAAGATAAAAATAATGGTATAAAAGAAAATGTAGAACAAGGAATAGAAAAAGTAAGAGTAAATATATACCAAGTAGACAAAAATGCGAATAGAACAGGAACATCATACTATACATATACAGATAATGTAGGAAATTACATAATAGAAGATGCCAAAAAAGGAATGTATGATTTAGAATTTGTATACAATGGACAAATTTATAAATCAACAAAAATATTAGTAAATGGAAGTGCGGTAGATTACAAAAATGATTTAACACATCAAAAATATAAAAACAATTCAGTAGCAGAAGAAACATCATCTGCAAGACAAGAACTAAATAATGCATTTGAAGAAATAGCAGGAAATAGTACAGCAATAGGTGGAAGAGGAGAAATAAATCTTACATATAATGAAGATATAAATACATCTAAAATACAAACAACAACAGAAGAAGGTTATACAAAACCAGAATTTGAAATTTCTGCAATAACATCTACTCATAATATATATTATCCAATTTCAAAACACATGGATATTGAAAATGAAAAATATATAAAAATAGTAGATAACAAAAATGTAAATTTAGGACTAGCAGAAAGATACAAAACAGATACAAGTCTAAGAACAGACCTATATGAAGCAACATTTAGCATAAAAGGAGATAAGCAAAGTTACATATTCTCAGAAAAGGATATAAGAAATATTAATTCAAATATAGAAAGAGATGAATATGTACAAGAAATAAACAGAGCAGATTACCTATGGACATTAGATGAATTACTAAGTCATGCTCCTGACCAAGAAACAATAGATAGATTATTAGAAATATTAGGAAGCAAAGAACAATCTGAATTAGAGGCATACTTAGATTACATGATAGTAATTAGAAATGCAGGGGAAAAAGATGAAGTACAAATATCAGAACTTGCGAACTATTTTAGCAAAGACTTAGAATATGCAGAACAATATAGAGATTTTGATATAACATCATGGGCACAAGTAAAATATGATGAAATATCAGAAGGAGAACCTAGAAATAAAACAGATAAAATAGAAATAACATGGAGCGCAAATTCTAAATATGATAATGTAAGTAACCCATATTCAGATGAATATAACAAAATATATACAACAGGACTAGATAGAGAAGATTTAAGAGTACAAAAAGGTGAATACCTAGAAGTACACATTATATTCAAAGTAACAAAAGACGAAACAGGTAAAATAGAGCTAGATGAAAATGATGCTGGAAAAGTAAGTATGACAGAAATAAATGGATACAAAACATATTATATTGCAGATGGAAGCATTTCTGGATTAATAGATTCAGACTCACAACCAGGTAATGCAAATCCAAAAGAAACAAGAGAATATGAAGAAGACGATGAAGAAAAAGCACCATCTTTAAAATTAAGACTTGCAGAAAGTGCAAATAATGGAGACTCAATGGACGGAGAAAACGAAGATGATATAAACAGAGATGAAAATGGAAATATAATAGGTTATGGAAATGTACTAGAAGGAAATGTTTGGGAAGATTTAAAAACAGAAAATGTACAAAAATTAATAAATAACCAAATAATAAGTGACGGTATAAGACAAGATGATGAACCACTTGTACAAGGAATACAAGTGGACTTAATAGAATACTTTAAACACCCAACAGATTCAAGCAAAGATGTATACTTAAAACTTAAAACTCAGCAAACAAGAGCAGTATTATCATTAAGTAATGGACAAATGCTAGAAGGTGGATATAGCTTTATAAACCTTGCATCTGGAAACTATAAAATAAACTACACATATGGAACAAATGAGCAATTACAGCAAAACTTAAAATATAACGGACAAGACTACCAAGGAATTTCAACAGGAGACATTTACGATAAAGAAGGAACAGAAACAACGTATGAACATGTAGAAATTATGCTAGTTGTAGACGTTTCTGGAAGTATGAATGGAAATATAGATAATATAAAAAGCACAGCCACTGATATTGCAAATGGTATATACAGTGAGCTTCCAGAAGTAAAAATAGGATTAACCAAGTTTAATGATGTTGCCGAAGTTTTAGTAAATCCATCTAATAACCAAAATAGATTGCAAACACAAATAAATAATTTAGGCTCAAATAACGAAACAGCAATAGGATATGGATTAGAAGCTGCAACAAATAGCTATTCCGACGATGCTAAACAAAAAATAATGATAGTACTTACAGACTCAGATGAAACTGTTCAAAATATTGAACAAGTAATAAAACAACTAGAAATAGCAACAGATGATAATCAAATAGAGCTTACAACAATTTTAACAAAAGATAATGACGAAATATTTGGTACAGAAGAAGAACCAAGAAGAGGTACAGTATACAAATTATATGATGTAGATATAGCAGAAGTAATAAATAGCATATGTCAAGATATAATAGATGAAAGTACAATAGAAAACAGAAGAAGCAGTGCCAAAGATATGGAAGGTGATATAAATACACCAGGAACAAGAGCATATAGCATTAATAAATATCAAGTAATGACACTAAATAAAGCAACTAAAATAGATGTTGAAAATATTGATAAATTAACAGGAGAAGAAAGGCAAAAAGCAGTAGAAACACTAGCAAATGAAACTTATATGATGGCAGAGAGTAAAATGACTAAATTTAAAGCAAATAATGTAAGTATAAGTGATATTCATGAGCTTAACTTAGCATTAATGGAAAGACCAAAAACAAAACTTGTAATAGAAACACAAATTATGACTTTAAAAGTTGTACTAGCAGATGGAACAGTTATAATAGATACTGAAAAAGGACTTAGCAAAAATGTTTTAGGATTAGACCA
Organism: uncultured Clostridia bacterium; assembly: GCA_944389425.1. Taxonomy (GTDB): domain Bacteria; phylum Bacillota; class Clostridia; order TANB77; family CAG-508; genus UMGS1864. The sequence goes on along the minus strand of CALXMH010000001.1, from coordinate 114,912 downwards.
AGAAAATGTACCAATATCTATTTACATGGATGAAGAAATAATGCATGGTGCAAACTTAATAGTTAAGTATGAAATAAAAATAAGAAACGAAGGAGAAATAGACACATTAGCAAATTACTTAACAGGAGCAGCATTAGATACAGTTACAACAAGAGCAAAATTAGTATTTAACTATACAAGTAAAAATATGCTATACAGAGATGAAAACAATACATGGGATGTTGTAGATATATCTGATATTAAAGAAAGTGTTACAGGAGAGACAATAGAAGTATTAAAAGATAAAGATATGAAAACATATCAAACAGAAGGCTTCGGAATTGAGTTATATCCAGAAGGAAGCAAGGAAGTAGAAGAAAATAGAGGATATTCAGAAGCGGTATTTACAGTAACATTATCTAAGTTAATAACAGGTGAGAATAATGAATCAGATTTAACATTTGATAGTTCAATGGAAATAGTAGAGAGAGAAAACACAGCAGGACGTCGTTCAGAAACAGAAGTACCAGGAAATTATGTAGCAGATACAGTTCCAATAGAACTAGATGCTGTTAAGAATAGAAAGATTATTATAACTAAACCATGGGGTGAAGACAGAAGTATGACATATGTAATAATTGGAATAGCAGCATGCACAGTACTTGCAGCAGGAATAATAATTATCAAGAAGAGAAAGCAAAAATAACATATAAGTTCAAAAAAGTCAGTCACAAGATTGACTTTTTTGAACTTATAGGGTATAATTTTCATAAGGAGGAATTCCTATGAAAAGAGAAATTATAAATGATTTAATAAAATGGAAAGAATCTAAAAAGAGAAAACCATTAATAGTTCATGGCGCTAGGCAAGTTGGAAAAACATATATAATAAAACAATTTGGAAAAAAATATTATAATAATTTAATATATGTAAATTTTGAAACAAATAGAGAAATAAGTTCGCAAATTTCAAGTACAATAGATGCTAAATATATAATAAACAAACTAGAATTATTTTATGGAGAAAAAATAATTCCAGGAGAAACATTAATATTTTTCGATGAAATTCAAGCAAATGAAAGAGCTTTAACTTCGCTTAAATATTTTTATGAAGATGCACCAGAGTATCATATAATTGCAGCAGGTTCACTTTTAGGAATTGCAATAAATAGAGAAAATTATTCATTTCCAGTAGGAAAGGTACAAATGTTAAATATGTATCCACTTTCATTTAAAGAATTTTTAATTGCATTAGGAAGAGAAAATTTAGTAGAAGAAATTATAAGGCATTTTGAAAGTAATGAGAGAATGGATAAAGATATTCATAAATTGTGTTTAAGACTTTATAGAACATATTTAATTGTAGGGGGAATGCCAGAGGTTGTAAATATATTTTTGGATGAGGAAAAAACAATTGCAACACTAGATGTTCAAGCACAAATATTAGACTCATATAAAAGAGATATGACAAAATATGCAGATAATAATTTATCAAATAGGATTATTTCAGCATTTAATTCTATTCCAGTACAACTTGCAAAGGATAATCAAAAGTTTCAATATAAAGTTATTTCAAAAGGTGGAACATCAAGTGTTTTTGGAGAGGCTATATTGTGGCTAAAAAATAGTGGAATAGTTAATCAGGTTTATAAAACAAATATAGAATTACCACTAGAAATGCATAAGGATTTATCATCTTTTAAATTATATATGACAGATGTTGGTTTATTTGTAAATCAAGCAAAATATCCACTTTATCAAATAGATTTAGATACTCAGCCTACAATGATTGAAATGGGGCCACTTACTGAACATTTTGTGGGGAATGAGCTTAAAAAGAATGGATATGAAACTTATTATTGGGAATCAGATGGAAAAGCTGAGATAGATTTTGTTATACAGAAGGGAATGGATATTATACCAATAGAGGTAAAGTCTAATGTTTACAATAAATCTAGGAGTTTAGATTTATATATGAAGACATTTAAGCCTAAATACGCTATTAGAGTTTCTGAAAAAAATTTTGGATTTGAAAATGGGATTAAATCTGTGCCTTTGTATGCGGCTTTTTGTATTTAGTAATTTTAGAATATTTATATGAAAAATATAGACAAAGTGAATTGTTTTGTATATAATGTTTACATTAGATAGAACTAATGAAGGAGTTGCGTTAAAATGGCTGAAAGTCGCTTTGCTGTACACACACACACACACACATGATTTGTTAGAGAAATTAAATAGGAGAAATATATAGATTATTAAGGCATATGAACTTAGCTATTGTTGAATAGCTAGGTTTATGTGCCTTTTTGCTTTGCGTGTGAGTATGTGTGGCGGTTTTAGTTATAGCCGCCCTTAGAGTTCATATATATTATTTCTTGCCTCACATGGCTTCGATGGTGGGAGCGTACGACGTATAACTTCCTCGGACTTCAAAATAATATATATGAACTCTAAGGGCTACTCTACAAAATTGAAGAAAAATATGAAGATTGGAGTGATATACATATGAAAAGAAATAAGCGGAATTACGTTAATAGCACTAATAATAACAATAATAGTGCTACTAATACTAGCAGGAGTAGCGCTAGCCACTTTAACAGGACAAGGGAATATAATAGGCAATGCAGAGAATGCAGTAGGGAAGTATAATAATAGTGTAGCCAGTGAGCAACAATTGCTAAATGAAATAGAAAAATATTTTGAAGAAAATTTGAATTATGAAGTTGAAGAAGAAGGAATAACATTAAATGTAACAGTAAGTACAAAAGGAATAACAAATAAAGTAATAGTAACAATAGAAGGAAAGTCAGAAGAGGGAATAAAAAGCTTAACAATAACAGGAGAAGAGAGTAAAACATACCCAGATGGAACAAAAGAGATACAAGAAACAGTAGAGATAACAGAAAATGGAACATATACAGTGACAATAGAAATTAATAATGGAAAAACAGTATGTAAAGAAATAACAATAAATAATATACTAGAAGGAACAATAGGACTTACAGTAGATAAAACAATGCCAACAAAAGATAATGTAAAAGTAACAATAAGTTGGCCAAGTGGAAGTGAAGAAGGAATAAAGGAGATAAAAGTAGGAGACGGAGAATGGGAGACAGTAACAGGAGAGAGTAGCGAAGTAGTGGTAGAACAAAATTGTACAGTAGAGGCAAGAGTAAGAAATAGCGAAGGAGAGATAACAGCAAATAGTATAACAATAAGTAATATAGATAAAGCAAACCCAACAGTAACAGCAACAGAGGGAGAAGAAACAATAACAGAGGGAACAAGTATAGAAATAAGTAGTTACTTTACATATTCAGAAAATGGAACAGCAGAGATAACAAATGTAGAATACACAGACACAAGTAATGGAGATACAGTAGTAACAAATACAAATACATTAACAGTAGGAACCCACATAATAAAATGTACAGTAACAAAAGAGACAGGAGCAGTAGCAAGTGCAACAAAGACAATAGTAGTAGAAACGTCAGGAGTAACAGTTACAGTAGGAGATATAGTAAGTAATCCCGGTGAACATTATGGAGGAGAAGTAACAAATTATGAAGTCCCAGAAGATGGAGACCCAAATGTAAAATGGAGAATATTCTATGCAGATGAAAGTAATGTATATTTAATAGCAAGTGATTATATACATTATGATTATGCACCGACATCGGCAAATTATACATTAGATGATAATGGAAATGGATACCAGTTATCATTTGATGATGTGAAAGATGATTATGATGGTTCAGCAAACATAACCGATCCAAGAATAACAAAATGGATAAACTATGTAAAAGATTACTCAACTGCAACAGGAAATGGAATACAGTCAGTAGCATTCATGTTAGATGAGGCAAGATGGAGTGCAAAATACGCGAACCCAGAATATGCCGAATATGCAATAGGAGGACCAACATTAGAGTTATGGTGTGCATCATATAAGGCAGCACATCCAGATAAATATGTAGAATGTTCATATGATGATACTGGATACCTAGTAAAATGGAGTGATAGTACAGGTAGCCCAAGTGACAGTGTAAGTGGAGCAGAAGATGATGAAGACTTATATTACATAACAGATTATGATAAATGTTCATACATGTGGCTCGCTTCTCCGTCTGCCTACGACTCTAGCAACTTGGTGCGCGTGAGCTTTACCGGCCTCGTGGGCAGCGACTACCTCTACTTCTATAGCTACGTCAACACGGGGTTCCGCCCGCTAGTTTGTCTGCAATCTGAAATCCAGTTGGAGAAGCAAACTGATGGAACATACTTAATTAAGTAGTGACCTGATAACCGGACACTTTTGAGCAAAGCCGTGAGCGGCAATGGATACAGATGCAAAAAATGCGTCCAAAATTGATGAAAAGCTGGAAGAAAAGATAAATCTTCCAGCTTTTATTATCACTAAATTGTAAATTTGACAATAAAACAATTAAAACACTTGCTTTTTGACAAAAAATAGTATATGATTAATAAAGTAGAAATAAGAATAAGCAGAGTGTGTTGCCACCTTCAGTTTATATATAGAACCATAACTTATGTTATGAGATTAATATTGGGAGGTGGTTAACATGGTAGAAACAGCTATATTGAAAATTACTATCCTACTTGTTTATGGATTAATAGTATTAACTATCATAGATATTACCTTGTTAATCATCATTGTGTATTTACTACATAGGTAATAAAAAATAACCGTTCTGCTTTGACGAGGGAACGGTTATTTTAAGTTACTTTCGGCAACCACTTTTGTGGTTTCTTATTTCTACATTTATTATACAGTCATTTTGTAATTTTGTCAAATTTAATTGCGTGAGAATAAATCAAAAAAATGAGACAAGTAATATGACTAATTTTACATTAAAAAAATGTTTGGATGTAAGTAGTAAATGAAATAAAATATATATTTATAGATTATGAAAAAGAGGAGATGATAGATATGGCAATAGCACAAAATAAATTAGTAGCAAAAGCCGAGAAAGAGTATGAATACTTAACAGGAGATGAGGCAACAAGAAGATGGCAGGAGTTAAGAGAGAAAGCAGAAAGAGATGAAATATCTGCATATGACACAGGAAAAAGTGATGGAGAGAGGATTCGGAATAAGAAAAGGAAGAAAGTTACGGAATGAAAAATGGAGTAAAGTATGGTAAATTAGAAACTGCAAGAGAGATGATGAAAGATAATGTTAAATTTGAAATAATAGAAAGATATACCGGATTGAAAAAAGAAGAATTGAATAAATTATTTGCAGAACAAATGTAATAATGGATAAAACTTAGTTTTATTTTGCAGAAAAAAGTATTGCAAATACTGTGTGGTTATACTATAATAATGGCAGAAGAACGAAAGAGAGAGGTAGAAATGAACATGAGAATAAGCGCTAAAAGCCTTGTGTTTGTACACACACACACACACAGGTAGTTTATTAGTAAAAAATATAAAATTGATAAAAACACAATAACAACAATTCTAAATATAATTTAGGGTTGTTGTTATTGTGTTTTTTATTTTAGAAAGGAGCAAAAAATGAAGAGAGAAAAAGGAGCAATTTTATTATATGTTACAATTGTATGTTTATTTTTATTAATAGTAGGAATAACAGCATATATAGGAGGCTCTAATAAGCAAGCAGCACAAATTGCACAATTAAAACAAATAGAAGAGAGTTTTCAAACAAATGAACTGCAAGAAGAGGATTTGTATAAACAATATGAAGGAGGAGACATCGTACCAGTATATACACCAGAACAATTCAAAAAGGTTGGAAGTGGAGAAGAAGTTTATGTAGCAGAGGAAGGAAAAATATATACATTTAGTACAGATAAAACATATATGTTTTATGGAATAGCAGAAGATTTAACATTTAAATTAAAAGAAGAAATAAAAAAGCAAATAGGTAATAAAAATCAAGAACCATGTGCGCCAGTGCTAGGAAATAATATGGTAGCAGTATATTGGAGCAAAGATAATGGACAAACAGCAAGTATAAATGAAAAAAATGCAATTCCTATTTATTCTAAAATAGATGCCGAAGGAAATCCAAGCTCAAAAGGAAATATGAATCCAAATTTTAAAGAAGAGAACTGGTATGATTATGTAGCAGGATATAATTTGGTAGATGCAAAAAATAGTAGATGGGCAAATGCGGTAACAGATGATGGAAGTTATTGGGTGTGGATTCCTAGATTTAAATATAAGATAGTAAATAAACCATATAATTACAATACATACTCAGCAGGAACAGTAGATGTTAAATTTATAAGTTTAGAAGAAACAAGTGGAGTAACTTTAAATGGCTCTACATATGTAACAACAAAAAATTCAGATGGAGAGTTTATAACTCAAGATGAAGAAGGCTATATAATACATCCAGCATTTGAAAATGGAAGCAATAATGGTGCAAAGGCAAAAAACAAAAATGACTACATAGAATTTAATAATGGAGAATGGGACAATGAGCTTCCGGGATTTTGGATATCTAAATATGAGATGAGTGGAGAAAACGAAGAAGGAACAACAATATATCCAGGAGATGTATTGATAAGTGATACTGTAAAAATGGTAAGTAAACGAATAGATACAAATAATATAGAAGAATTTAGCTGGTTTATGATAAGTTCTGGAAATGCTTATAGTAATTGCTATAATTACGACAGAAAAAATGAAAGCCATTTAATAAAAATGAGTGAATGGGGAGCAGTAGCATTTTTGGCACATAGTCAATATGGAAGAAATGGAAATGAGGTATCATATGAAATAAGTGGAAATGGTACAGATGGAGATCAAACAATCGAATTAGAAAATATAAGAGAATTAATAAGTACGACAGGAAATATCTATGGTGTTTATGATATGAGTGGAGGAGTAAATGAACAGGTTGCTGCATGGAATACATTGAGCACATCAGCATATATAGCAATATATGGAAAACCTTTTGCTAGTGTAGGAGGAACAAGCACAAAATATGCAACTGCATATAGAAATGAAACGGATATATATGGAGAAGACAAAATAAAAACAATAAGTAAAGTTGGAGAAGCATTAAAAGAAGTATGGATTGACCGTGCATATGGTTGGTTTGATGATAATATTCGAATTTGCACTAATGAATATCCATTTCTGGCAAGAGGAGGTGGTGGACTTCAACAAGAAATGGGAGCCTTTGGAATTTTTACTTCGCAATGCACCAACGCTGGTGGTGGGGCAATGAGAGTAATTCTAGCTATCACAGATTAAAAAAGTGTGATGAGAATTGCTAATTAAATAAGCCATTCATATAACACAATATGAGTGGCTTATTGCTTTATTTACTACTTTCTTCTCCCAATAATACTTGGCATATGTCTCGTGTGGAGTTCTTTTTGGCTAATAGTCTGGCTCTTATTTTCATGTCTTTTAATGCATATGGGGAGTTAAATAGATCTGTTAGTTTTTGCTTTATGTCATCATCTTTTTTTAGCCAAATTGCTACTTTTTGGTCTTCTAAGAATTTGGCGTTTTCTTCTTCTTGACCTGGAATTGGGTTTATTACAATTATAGGAAGTCCAGATGCTAAGCTTTCTGTTGTGGTTAGTCCGCCAGGTTTTGTTATTACTAAATCAGATACGCTCATCAGTTCTGGTACTTTGTCTGTAAAGCTTAGTACTTTTACATTTTTTCCAGTGTCTGTTACTTCTACTAATTCGTCAAAGTGTTTTTTTAATTTTGGACTTCTGCCTGTTATTGTTAATAGCTGCATGTTTGGAAAGCTTTCTATGAAGGATTCGAATATTTCATATATATTTCCACTTGCATAATGAGAACTTCCACCTGCAAAGAATAATACTGTTTTTTTGCCAGGTTCTAGACCTACCGATTTTAATATTTCTTTTTTGTTATAATGTGCTAAAAATCTGTTAGATAAAGGAATTCCTGTTGCAAATACTTTTGATGCTGGGATTCCTGTTCCTTCTAAACTTTTTTTCATTCCATAATGTGCAACAAAGAAATAATCAATATAATCAGAATGTACAAGCCATTGATTATGTGGTGCATAATCTGTTAATACTGTTGCTATTTTACAGTTTATTTTACCTTTTTGTTTTAATATTCCACACATTTGTGTTGAAAATGGATGTGTGGAAATTATTAAATCGGGATTAAATTCATGTATTAATTTGTTTAATTTTATTGACATTATTTTATTTGAAGCATTGCTTATTTTACTAAGTGGTCCAGATTGAGATTTTGTATAAACCTTTTCCCAAGCCCAAGGAGCTTTTTTAGATAATTCATCATAAGTTTTTGTTGTAACTTTATTTAGTAATTTATTTATATATTCAATACAATCAACAATTTCTGTTTTAGTATTTTTATAATTATTGTCTATATATTCTTTTATAGAACGTGCAGCAGATAAGTGTCCAGCTCCATATGAACCATAAAAAATAAGGATTTTTTTCATACAGAAAACCTCCATATAAATTTTTTAAAATTATATCATAATTTATATAAAAAAAGTATATTTTTACTAAAAATATACAAACTATTAATACTTAGGTAAAAACAAGAATTTTAAAATTAGAAGGGAAAGATTAAAATGAAAAAAGCCGTATTAATAGGTATTACAGTAATTGTAGCAATACTAACATATATAAGTATAATAAATATAAATAATCAAACAAGCAAAGTTTATGCTGCAAGTAGTGGTAGACAAGCATCAGATCTCCAACTTATGGCAAGAGCTATTAATGGAGAAGCAAGAGGTGAGCCTTATGAGGGACAAGTTGCAGTTGGTGCAGTTATTTTAAACAGGGTAAAGTCTCCAAATTTTCCAAATACAATTGCAGGTGTAATATATCAAAGCGGAGCCTTTACAGCAGTAAGTGATGGACAAATTAATGTCCCAATTGCAGAAAATTCAACTGTATATAAAGCCGCACAAGATGCACTAAATGGCTGGGACCCAACTAATGGATGCTTATACTATTTTAACCCAGATACAGCAACTAGTGATTGGATTTGGTCAAGAGAAATTGTTAAAAAAATAGGAAAGCATAATTTTTGTAAATAAATTATAGGAGGATAAAAATGAATGTAAGAGAAAAATTATACGATTTTAAAAATAGACTTAAAGATAGACACATGTATACAATAATAGTTGTTTTACTAATTGCATGTGTAGCACTTGGAATAGGTTTATACAAAAAACAAACAGAGTATAGACAAGCTACTGAAAATGGATACAATTTAGCATTTTTTGAACTTGTTGATTATATACAAAATGTGGAAAACTATTTGGCAAAGTCATTAATATCTACATCACCAGAACATGGGGCTGAAACTTTAACAAATGTGTGGAGAGAAGCTAACCTAGCAAGTAGTTATTTAGCACAACTTCCAATAGCTACAAATGAGTTAGAAAATACAGCTAAATTTTTAAATCAGGTTAGTGAATATAGCTATTCTTTATCTAGAAAAAATATATATAATGAGCCACTATCAGATGAAGATTTAAATAATTTAAAAGAATTACACAATTATAGTGTAGAGCTTGAAAATACTTTAAATCAATTGTCATTAGATATGACAGAGGGTAGAATTTCATGGGGAGAATTAACTAAAAAGGGTACAGTTGCCTTTGCTCAGCAAGTAAGCAATTTATCACAAGATAGTTTTGGAAATATTACAAAAAGTTTTGAAGATTATGCAGGATTAATTTATGATGGGGCATATTCAGAACATATTAATCAAGGAGCTAAGAAAGCATTAACAGGTGAAGAAATTAGCGAAGATGAGGCAAAAGAGAAGGTTAAGCAATATTTAGGAGAAGATAAAATAGAAGAAATAACATCAAATGGGTTAATTGAAAATGGGCAAATACCAGCATATGATTTTAATGTAAAAATAAAAGGTGAAAAAGATAATTATGCATATATATCAATAACAAAGCAAAATGGATATCCTTTATTAATGAACTATAATAGAGATATTTCAGCAGAAGTTTTGTCAGACGAGGATGCAAATAAAATTGGTATAGAATATTTATCATCACATGGCTTTGAGAATATGAAAGAAACATATTTCTTAAAACAAGATGGAATTATAACAATTAATTATGCGGCAACTCAAAATGATGTTGTGTTATACCCAGATTTAGTAAAACTTAAAATTGCATTGGATAATGGAGAAATATTAGGATTAGAAACTTCTGGATATTTAAATTCACACACAGAAAGACAAATTCCAGAGCCTAAAATTGCAAAAGAAGATGCTAAACAAACATTAAATAAGGATTTACAAATCGAAAGTGAAGGTTTAGCAATGATTCCAACAGAATGGAATACAGAAGTATTGTGTTGGGAATTTAAAGGAAAAGTAGATGATACAGAATTTTTAGTTTATATTAATGCAGAAAATGGAAGAGAAGAAAATATTTTAGTAATAATAGATACACCAAATGGTACTTTAACAATGTAGAAATAAAAGAGCATTTCTAATGTTTTAGATATGCTCTTTTATTATGCGTAAAAATTGACTTTTAAATTATTTATGGATATAATCTTAGAATATAAATATACTGTTAATATGGAGGATATATGAATAATTTAAGTATAGAGGAAATTGTAAATTCATGCAAAGGTAAATTATTGTGTGGAGATAAATATAGACAGGTAGAGAGATTTTCGCAAGATAGCAGAGATATAAAAGATGGAGATATTTATGTAGGCATTAGAGGTGACAATTTTGATGGAAATGCTTATTATTTGGATGCTTTAAATAATGGTGCAATTGGTTGCATTTTAGAGGAAAGTTTTGAAAGTAAAATTGATTTGGAAAAAGTAGGGAATAAATGTATTATATTAGTAAAAGATTCAATTAAGGCTATTCAAGATATTGCTACTTATAGAAGAAATCAATTTAATATTCCAACTGTTGCTGTGACTGGTAGTGTTGGTAAAACTAGTACAAAAGATATTATTGCAAATGTTTTGGCACAAAAGTTTGATGTTTTAAAAACACAGGGAAATAAAAATAACCATATAGGGTTACCTCTAACTATTTTGGAACTTAAAAATCAAAATGCTATGGTTGTAGAAATGGGAATGAATCATTTTGGGGAAATAAGAACTTTAACTAATATAGGAAAGCCTACTATTTGTGTTATTACAAATATTGGAACTTCACATATTGGTAATTTAGGGTCAAGAGAGAATATTTTAAAAGCAAAGCTAGAAATTTTAGAGGGTATGAAACCAAATGGAACAGTAATTGTAAATAATGATAATGATTTATTACATAAATGGGCAGAGGAAAATAAACAAAATTATAATATTATAACATATGGAATTCACAATGAAAGTGATTACATGGCTTTTAATATTAAAGAAAAAGATGAAGAAGTAGAGTATGATTTGAATTTTAAAAATAAGGTATATGAAGTAAAAGTGCCTGTTAGTGGAGAGGTTTTTGTATATAATAGTTTATGTGCTATTGCAGTTGGATGTACTTGCAATATAGATGTAAAAGATAGCATAAAAGGAATTGCTAGTTTTAAATTAACTCAAAAAAGAATGGAAATAGTAAAAAAAGATGGAATTACTATAATAAATGATTCGTACAATGCAAGTTATGATTCTATGAAAGCAGGTTTAGAGTATTTAAAAAATGTAAGTGGAGAAAGAAAAATAGCAGTATTGGGAGATATGCTAGAATTAGGGGAATTCTCAAAAGAGCTTCATGAACAAGTAGGAGAGGAAGTCGCTAAAAATAATATTGATATTTTAATTACAGTTGGAAATTACGCTAAATATATTGCTTCAAAAGCAAAAGAACTTGGAATAAAAGATGTTACAAGTTTTGAAAATAATAAAGATGCCTCAAATTATTTAAAATCTATATTAAGACAAAATGATGCTATATTACTAAAAGCATCAAATTCAATGAAATTTGGGGAAATTTTTGAGGCTATCATATAAATTAAATCTTGTGCATATATATAACCTAAAAGGAGTGTTTATATATGCACAAAATTAATTTAGGTGTTATTTTTGGTGGAATGAGTACAGAACATGAGGTTTCTGTAAATTCTGGCCAATCTGTTGTTGAACATTTAGATGAAAGCAAATACAATATTTTTCCAATATACATAGATAAAAATGGTAAATGGTATGAATATAAAACAATAAAAGATATATCTGATGAATTTAATATAAGTATTAAAGTATATAACAGAAAAGAAATAAACAATATTATTAAATATCTACAAGAGTTAGATGTGGTTTTTCCAGTATTGCACGGATTATATGGAGAAGATGGTACAATTCAAGGTATGCTAGAACTATTAAAAATTCCATATGTTGGGTGCCATGTTCTTGCTTCAAAATTGGCAATGGATAAGGTATATACAAAAATCATACTGGCTAGAGCAGGAATTAAACAGGCAAAGTATATGTATATTAGAAGCTGTGGAAAAGAATATAAAATTGTGGAAAAAGATTTTGAAGAGAGCAAACTTAGTATGGATGAAATTTGCAAAAAAGTAGAAGATAATCTTAAACTTCCAGTATTTATAAAGCCAGCAAATTATGGTTCTTCTATTGGTATTACTAGGGCTAAAACAATAGAAGAGCTTAAAAAAGGAATAGAGGAAGCTGCAAAATTAGATGATAAAATTGTAGTTGAAGAAAATATTTGTGGAAAAGAAATTGAGTGTGCAGTACTTGGAAATGATGAGATTTTTGCATCATGTACAGGACAAATTTTACCTGCTGAGGATTTTTACACATATGAAGCAAAATATAAAAATGCAGAATCTAAATTAATTATTCCGTCTGGTATAGAGTGTGAAAAAGATGTTCAAGAATTAGCAATCAAAGCGTTTCGTGCCATTGATGGAAAAGGATTAGCAAGAGTTGACTTTTTTGTAACTGATGAAAACGAAATATATTTAAATGAAATAAACACAATGCCGGGATTTACTAGTATTAGCATGTATCCTAAATTATGGAAAGCATCAGGAATTCCATATACAGAGTTGCTAGATAGATTAATAAGCAGTGCTTTAAAATAATAATTGTTATGGAAAAGTGTAGACAAAGCGATGTTATTCATATATAATGTTTACATTAGATATAACGAAAGAAGGAGTTGCATAAAATGGCTGAAAGTCGCATAGTTGTACACACACACACACACAGGTAGCTTATTAGAGAAATTAAATAGGAGAAATATATAGATATATGAGGCATATGGACTTAGTTATTGTGATAGCTAGGTTTATGTGTCTTTTTGTTTTGCGTGTGAATGAGTGGATGGTTTTAGTTGTAGCCGCCCGAGGAGTTCATATATATTATTTTTCGCCTCACATGGCTCTGCGAGTGGGAGCGTACGACGTATAACTTCCTCGGACTTCAAAATAATATATATGAACTCCTCGGGCTACTCTATAAAATTAAATTATTCATTATTCATTAAATTGCAAAATATCGGTATAGGGTTAGTAGTTTTTGAAGATAATATGATAAGATATAAAAAACAGAAGAAATGAGGTATGATAATGAAAGTAAAATGTCAAAAACGGGATTACATTAATAGCGCTTGTAATTACTATTATAGTGCTTCTGATATTAGCAGGAGTTGCATTAAATAGTATATTTGGACAGGGGAGTTTAATAGGAAATGCACAAAATGCAGTAGATGAATATAATAAGAAAGTAGAGGAAGAAAGGCTAGCATTAGAGCAAATAGAAGAATATTTAAAAAATGATGGAGTTACTCAAACAGCCATACTACAATTAGTAGATAAGGGAGAAGATTTTATAAAAGTAAAAATAGATGGAGAAAATTACGAGGAATTTGAGTTTAGTATAGATAATGGAGAGTATGTATCATCAGATTTGCCAGAATATACATTTAATAACTTAGAAGTGACAACAGTAACTGGAATGGATACGTTAGTAGAAGAAGGGACAATGCATACTATAAAAGCAAAAGCAAAAAACAAAAAAACAGGAGAAATAGAAGAAGTAAATAGCATACAAGTAGCAACAGATGTACTTGTAGAATCAGATCAAGTACAATATTTTAAATATGAGGACAATGGAGAAGGAATAACAATAACAGAATTAGTGCCATTTAGTGAGATAGTAACAGATAAAGAAGATTTAAATGAATGGAATAATTTTTTTGATAATTTACAAGATATAATAATAATACCAAGTTATATTGATAATAAGCCAGTAACAAAAGTGAGCAAGCACTTTATAAGACAAGTAGCTAATATAAATACATATGTTAATTTGAATAGTATAGAATATTATATTTTTGATAATGAACGCAATGGGTTGATAGAAAAAAAGAACTTAGAGTATGATTGGAAGGATAATTCTTGTGGCATATCAACAAATGTACCATCAGCTTTAAATGCAGTAACAATTCTAAGTGTATCAGAAAATCAGCTAGGAAAAACAGATGAAATTGAAAAAATTTCTTCTAATGGAGTTTATACACAGATGAATGCAACTTTTGACTTACAAATACAAAATGGAATAGTAAAGAACGGTAAAGTAAAACTTATATTGCCACCAAGCTTAAACGAAATTGTAGAATTAGATACATTAATTTCAAAAGAATATGAAAAATTAAAAGAAGTTTCAATAAATAATTTGGCAGTATTACCAACAGAAATAATTTTTACACTTTTAAAAATGACAATAAATAGTGAACTAAATAATTCTAACATAAACAACACCACAATATACATGCTAGGCCAAACTAATCAAGAAAAAGAAATTTTAAAAGAACAAATAGGTATAGACTGGAATACATTTACACAGGTTAAAGTCCAAGAATAGATATATAAGTTATAAAAATACAACTGAAAATATTACTTTTTTCAGTTGTATTTTTATTAAAAAACATGTAAAAAAATGTCAAAATTTGCGATGAAAAGTGAAGCTTAAAGTATTTACTTTTAAAGAATTGTATAGTAAAATAAAACTATATTAATTTCTAAAAGCAACATTAGGGAAATACAAAATTATTCATTGGCGTATCAGCCGATTTAATCAACTAGATTATAAAAATTAATAGCAGGAGGTGATTTTTATACTGAGAGACGAGTATTTGTAAAAGTATTGATATGAAAGCAATTTTAATGTAAAATAGGAGGTGGAAAAACAATTGGGACAAGAAGAAAAAAGTAATAAACCAAAGAATGATGTAATATTTAAGAATTTATTTTCAAAAGTTGGAAATGAAGATTTACTAAAAGAATTTTTAGAAGAGATAGTAGGGATAAAAATAAAGAAAATAGAGATACAAAAAGAAGTAGAATTAAACAAAAGCCATACCAAAGAGAAAGTAGGAAGATTAGATTTAAGAGTAAAAATAAATGAAAACATAATAGTAATAATAGAAATGCAATTAGAAGACAAATGTAAAATGAATAAAAGAGCAATGTATTATGCAGGCAAAATAATGGGAAACAGTTTAGAAGTAGGACAAACATATAATCAAATAAAAGATATGTATGTAATAAGTATACTAAACTATAACATGTTAGAAACAGAAGAATATAATACAGATACAGTAATAGTAGATAGTAAATATAGAAAATATATAGTAATAGACGGAATAAAATTCTATTTTATAGAGTTACCAAAGTTTAGAGAGCAAGTAAAAGTACCAAAAACAAAGTTAGAAGAATGGTTAACATTCATAGATTATGAGAATATGGAGATGGTAAACATGGCAATAGCACAAAACAAATTAGTAGAAAAAGCACAAAAAGAGTACGAATACTTAACAGGAGATGAAGCAACAAAGAGGTGGCAATTTTTAAGAGAAAAAGCGATATTAGATGAAAGAGCAGCATATATAAATGGAAAAACAAAAGGAAAAGAAGAAGGAAAAATAGTTGGAAGGAAAGAAGGCAAAAAAATAGCAAAAATAGAGACAGCAAAAGCAATGCTGAAAGATAAAGTTAATATTGAAATTATTGAAAAGTATACAGATATTAGTCAAAAAGAATTGAGAAAACTATTAAAATCAGAAGAACTGGTAAGATAAATAAAATTTACAAATTTTAATTTCTTTGATATTATATAAAAAATAGGAAGTGAATAATATGGAAGAAAAGATAACACAATTTGTAGAGCTAATAGATAAAAGTAATAACATTGTATTTTTTGGAGGAGCAGGGGTATCTACTGAGAGTGGGATACCGGATTTTAGAAGTAAAGATGGGCTTTATAATCAAAAATATAAATATCCACCAGAAGAAATACTAAGTCATACTTTTTTTATGAATAATACAGCAGAATTTTATAAATTTTATAAAGATAAGATGAATTGTCTTAAATATGAACCTAATATTACACATAAAAAACTGGCAGATTTAGAGAAAAAAGGCAAACTAAAAGCAGTAATAACTCAAAATATAGACGGACTGCATCAAAAAGCAGGTTCTAAAAATGTTTTTGAATTGCATGGAAGTGTACTTAGAAATTATTGTATGAAATGCCATAAGTTTTATGATGCAGAATTTGTATTTGAAAGTAATGAAATTCCAAAGTGTTCATGTGGAGGAATTATAAAACCAGATGTTGTACTATATGAAGAGTGCTTAGATGATGAAACAATAGAAAAATCCATATTAGCAATACAAAATGCAGATGTAATGATAATAGCTGGAACATCTTTAACAGTATATCCAGCAAGTGGACTAGTTAATTATTATAAAGGCAATAAACTTGTATTAATAAATAGAGATAAAACTCCATATGATTCAAGAGCAAATTTAGTAATAAATGATAGCTTGGGAAATGTATTTAAGAATATATAAAATAATAAAAGGATATTGCTATAAAAATAAATTGGCTAATGAAGGCAAAATTCAATGGGAGAAATAACTTAGCACCATTGAATTTTGCTTTTTTATGTGATAATATACAGAAAAAATGAAAGAAGGCTTAAAATATGGATTTTAGTTTAATTGAAAGAAGAGTAAGAGAAAGTTTATCAGATAAAAGATATAACCATTGTGTTGAGGTTATGAAAAGATGTAGAGAGCTTGCTGAGATTTATGGCGTGGATATTAAAAAAGCAGAGCTTGTTGGGCTTGCTCATGATGTGGCAAAGGAATTTAAAATTGATGAGATTATGAAAATTGTAAATGAAAATAATGTAAAATTAGATGATATAGAAATTCAAAACCCTGGTTTGATGCATGCAAAAATTGGTGCAGTTATTTGCAAAAATGAATTTGGATTTACACAGGATATGGTAGAAGCTGTGGAAAACCACACTACCGGAAAGCCAAACATGGATTTATTATCTAAAATTTTATTTGTAGCAGATGCGACACGGGCTAGATAGAAATTGGGAAGATTTAGAATACGCAAGAAAGCTTTCGGAAACAGATTTAGATGCAGTAGTACTTTATATAATAGATATAAATATAAAAGAAAATGTTGAAAAACAAAAACAAATCCATCCAGATAGTATATATGCAAGAAATGAACTTTTAGCAGAGAAATAATAATAATTAAAATTATTATGTTACATATTCACAAATGCTAAAAAAAGTGATATAATTACAAACAACAATCTCGGTGGGAGGATTATGATGATTTTTAAGGATTATTATCGTATACTGGAACTACAGACAAATCGAGTAACCATGGATGAGATTAAGAATTCATACAGGGAACTTGCTAAGAAATATCACCCAGATGTAAATATTGAAAATAAAATGGCAGAAGATAGATTTAAAGACATAAATGAGGCATATAGAGTTTTATCAGACAGTTCTGCTAAAAGAAAATATGATAGAATGTGGAACAACTATATTGGAAATAAAAAGCGTAAGGAATTTGAAGAAAGCAGAAGAAGTTCGGATTCTGTATTTAGTGATTTTTTCAATATGTTTTTCGGAAATGTAAAAGATGAAGGGGAAGAAAAAAAGACTAAGAATAAAAAGCCACCTATTAAAGGAGACAATATTGAAACAGAGATAAATGTTAGTATAGAGGATGCTTATTATGGACTTAGTAAAAAAATTTCTTTAAGAACTGTAAATGGAAATATGAAAACATTTTCAGTTAAAGTGCCAGCCGGTATTAGAGACAGCGAAAAGATAAGACTTATAGGTCAAGGTAAAGAAGGACAAAATGGCGGCAAGAATGGAGATTTATTTATAAAGATAAACATAGAGGATAATAATAAATTTAAATTAAAAGGCTGTGACTTATATACCAATTTATATTTAACACCTTGGGAAGCTGCATTAGGTACAAAAACTCAAATAGATTCAATAGATGAATCTGTTGCATTATATATACCACCAGGAATACAAAGCGGAGAACAAGTAAAAATTGCACAAAAAGGTTACAAAGATGGTAAAGGTACAAGAGGAGATTTAGTAGCAGAAGTAAAAATTATGGTTCCAACAGAACTAAAAGATAATGAAAAAGAGTTATTTGAAAAAATGGCAGAAATTTCTACATTTAATCCAAGAAAGATGTAAAAAGAGATTTACATAAAATTGTAACAAGTTGACAATAATTAAAAAATAGTGTATAATTAATATTGTGATTTGTTACAAAAGATAAAATGAAAGAGGTGTTTTAATAAGATGAAGGAAAATATCGAAGGAAGACATTTCAGTATTACAGACCAAAAAGATGTAAACACAGTAATATATCAAGTAAATAAAACAGAAAAAGAGTTTTTAAAAGATTCTCCAAAGTACACAGTAGAAAGACTTAAATATACAGAGGAGTATGTTGGTAATAATAAAAAGAAAACATTTTATGTAGACGATTTGTCACCATCAAATAATCAACTTGTTATATTATCTTTTGGGAAAGAAAAGGTAGTAGTTAATATGGGAATTTTAGAGGAAGACAGAGTTAGAATTTCCAAAAAACCTATGCCTATGAAATTTAAAACACTTTATAGTGAAGAAGAAATGGAATATAGAGATTTTGAGTATACACCAAATTTAAAAAGACCTATTTCTATAATAGATCCAGAAACAGCAGAGGAAATAAAACCAACTCTATATTATGATGAAGAAAGCGATGAAGTTAAAGGAAAATGCAAACTTAAACCATATAAAAGCTATTTCGCATTTGAAGTCCGAGATAGCAAAAATGATTAAAGGGGGAACTTTTTAAATGAAAATATGCGGTATGTTTGGACATAAAGTTAAAGGAAAAGATGAAAAAATGTATTTTCATGTTGATGAAGCTAAAAGCTTAGATTTTGGAAATTTTGAAAAATACCTATCTGAAAATGGAGAAATGAGCATAAAATTAGAAGGAAAAGAAAGAACACTAGGAGAAGAAAGATAGTGTATATAAACGAATGAGATGGTGAAAAGTATGTTTGATAAATTAAAAAGAGCCATAAAAAAGAGTAAAACTAAATTAGCAGTTGTTGGAATACTATGGATTATTTTATCCATAGTATTTGTTGCGCCTATGTCTGTTGCAATAAAAGATGCATCAGTAGATGGTGTGTTCCATTTTGGAACATTTTTAGAAGAGCTATATGCTGAAATGGGAAATATATTTTCAGCAATAGGAACTGCATTTTCAGCAGAGTATGTAGGCAATTTTTTTGGAGTTTTGCTTAAATTTACTGTAATATATATTATAGCAATGTCAATAGGAATTGCTAAAATGTGGCCTAAATCTGAATATGATACAATTGAACATGGTTCAAGTGATTGGTGTGAAAATGGTGAGCAATATAAAGTTTTAGACCCTAAAAAAGGAATATTGCTTGCTGAAAAAAATTACTTGCCAGTAAATAAAAGAGGAAATACAAACATATTAGTAATAGGTGGTTCTGGTGCTGGTAAATCTGCATCATTTGTTATACCAAATGCATATCAAAAATTAGGTTCATATGTATTTACAGACCCAAAAGGGGAATTATACGATAAAACAGCAGGATATCTGAGAGCAAATGGATATGATATTAAAATATTTAATTTAATAAATCCAAAAAATAGTGATGGATATAATCCATTATTTAATATAAAAAGTGAAATAGATGTAGACGTTATTGCAAATACAATAGTAAAAGGACAATCAAGTGCAGGAGACAAGAGTGACCCATATTGGGACGACATGGCAGAGGCATTACTTAAAGCATTAATATATTATTTAAAAGCAACAAGGCCAGAGGAAGAACAAAACCTAGCAAGTTGTGCAGAACTTGTAAGAGCAGCAAATAATAATGGTGGGGATAACCTACTTACAAATTTAATGAGTGCACTACCATATGATCATCCAGCAAGAAGAAATTATAAAAATATAGAAATAGCGCCAGAAAAAACATATAGTTCAATACTAAGTTCACTTCAATCTAAACTTGGTAAATTCGACTCAAAAGATATTGCAGAATTAACTTCAACAAATACAATAGATTTTGCAGAAATAGGTAGAAGAAAAACAGCAGTTTATGTAATTTCATCAGATACACATGCTGCATATGATTTCTTACTTACAATATTCTTTGCACAGATGATTCAAGAATTATACGATACAGCAGATGCAAATGGTGGAGCACTTACAGTTCCAACATATTTTATACTAGACGAGTTTGCAAACATTGGTAGAATACCAGATTTCGATAAAAAGATTTCAACAAGTAGAAGTAGAAAGATTTCATTTAGTGTAATTTTACAGAACTTAGACCAATTAGAGGCCGTATACAAAGAAGCACATGAAACTATAATGGGTAACTGTGATACACATTTATTCCTAGGAAGTAACTCACAAAAAACAGTTGAATATTTTTCAAAAGCATTGGGAGAAAAAACTATTTCAAGAGATAGTATTTCTATAAATAAAGATAGAGCAAATGTTAAACAAGGCCATAGTGTATCAGACCAAATAATGGGAAGAGCTTTGTTAACACCAGATGAACTTAGAAGATTAGATAATGATTTGTGTATAATATTTGAAAAAGGAATAAAACCAATTAAAGCACAAAAATATTATTATTTTGAATATCCAACAGCAAAATATGCTCAAAGATATCCAGCAAATCATAATAGTATAGACCCAATAGATAGAGGAAAATGGAGAACATATAACCCTTATAATCCATATTCAGAAGAAAACGATGGAGAAATAAAGGAAAACACAAAAATAGAATCACTAGATGATTTATTTGAAGAGCCATTAGAAGAACTAGAAGAATTAGAAGTAAAACAGCCAAAACAAGAAGAACAAAAACAACAAAATAAAAAAACAGAACCTGCTATGGCAGCTCCATTGCAAGCTAAAAAACAAATACCACAGGAAAAACCAAAAGTAGAAGAATTAAGCCTAGATGACCAATTTGAAGATTTACTAGAAGCACCAACATTACCAGATGATAATGCAGAAACAGCAGAAGATATGAACAATATAACAATAGATATACAAAAAGAACTAGAAGAAAAATTCGACGAACTATTTGGAGCCTTCGAAGACGACGAGACAAGCCAAAATTAGACAGAAAATTATATTATGTACTACAAGACAAGAATTATTGACAAATACAAAAAAGATGATATAATAAAAGAAATAAGGACCACAAAATGTGGTTACCGTTAGATGAATTAATACTACATATCTAAACAGCAGGCAGATATGTAGTATTTTTTATTTAGACTTAATTATATAAATAATCAAGGCAAATGAAATGATAGAAAGAATTATTAATGAAAAAAATAAAAGGTAAATTATGTAGAATAGTAAATCTATCATAAAACCACCGCCTTTCTATGTAAAGTTGGTGGCAACCACATTCTGCTTCCTTATTTCTAAGGAAGATTATATATGATATTAGTCAAATAGTCAATATAAATATTATAATTAATCTAATAGACAAAACCACCAAAAGATTTAAATCTTTTGGTGGCTAAAGTTTATACATTTGCAGTTTCTTTATTATCACTAGACGCTTCATTTTCGTTTCTAAGCGCGCTTTTTTGTTGCTCTGCTAATTTCATGTTGTCTTTTGCAACTGTCATTAAAAGCTTAATTCTGTTTGTTTGGTTAGCCTCACTTGCACCTGGGTCATAATCTACTGGTGTGATATTTGCTTGTGGGAACATTGATCTTATTGTTTTAATAACACCTTTACCAACTACATGGTTTGGTAGACAAGCAAATGGTTGTACGCAGATAATATTTGGTATACCATTTTCTATGTATTCAATCATTTCAGCTGTTAAGAACCAACCTTCACCTGTTTGATTTCCTATTGATAATACATCTTGTACTTTTTCTTCTAAGTGCCATATGTCACATGGCATTAAGTAATCTTTTTTAGATTTATTTAAAGCAATTTTTACATCTTTTTCAAATATATCTATTAAGCTTATAGCTATTTCAAATATCTTAGCTTTTGTTGCATTTGTTTTTAAAAGCTCATTAAATGTAATCTTATGTGTTGCAATAAATTTAACAAATCCCATAAAGTCTGGAAGTATAACTTCTGCTCCTTCTTCTTCTAATTTGTCTGCAACAAAATTATTACCATATGGATGATATTTAATTAATACTTCTCCAACAATACCAACTCTTGGTTTTTTAATTGTTTCATCTAATTTTATTTTTTCGAAATCTTCTACTATATCATAAATGCTCTTCTTAAATTCTTTATTATTTGAGTTTTGTACAAGTTTTTTTGCTTTTTCCATCCATTTATCAAATGTAGCTTGGCTTTCGCCTTTGTTTATTTCATATGCTCTGTTTTTATATAGCATTTTTTGTAATAAATCACCATAAACTACACATTTTAATAGTTTTTCCATTAAAGATGGTGTTATTTTAAATCCAGGCATTTTTTCCATTCCAACAACATTAAATGAAATTACTGGAACATTTGGATATCCTGCATCTTTTAATGCTTTACGAATAAATCCAATATAATTTGTTGCTCTACATCCACCACCTGTTTGAGACATTATAAGTGCTGTTTTATTAACATCATATTTACCAGATTCTAATGCTTCAATCATTTGACCTGTTGTTAAAATAGATGGGTAACATGCATCATTATTTACATATTTTAATCCAGTTTCAACTGTATGTGGTGTACACTCCCTTAAAAGTTCCACATTATATCCCTCTGATTTTACTGCTGCTTCTAAAAGCTCAAAATGTATTGGTGCCATTTGTGGTACTAATATTGTGTAATCTTTACGCATATCTTTTGTAAAAGGTACTTTTAATTGTTCATAATTGCAAGAAGCTGTATTGCAAGGATTTGCAACTTTTTCACGTTTATGCATACTTGCTAAAAGTGAACGTAAACGAATTCTTACAGCACCTAAGTTATTAATCTCATCGATTTTAATTAATGTATACATTTTTCCGAAGCTTGAAAGAATTTCTTCTACTTGGTCAGTTGTTACTGCATCAACACCACAACCAAATGAGTTAAGTTGTACAAGCTCTAAATTTTGATGATGACCAACAAAATCTGCTGCTGCATATAAACGAGAGTGGAACATCCATTGGTCTACAACTCTTAATGGACGCTGAGTTTCACATAAGTGTGCTATGCTATCTTCTGAAAGTACACACAAACCAAGACTTGTTATTAATGTATCTATACCATGGTTTATTTCTGGATCAACGTGATATGGTCTACCAGATAATACAATTCCTTTTAAATTGTTTTCTTCCATGTATTTAAGTGTTTCTTCACCTTTTTTGTGAATGTCATCTCTAAAATGTAAATGCTCTGCTTCTGCTTTTGTTGCAGCATCTAATAATTCTTTTTTAGTAAAGTTAAATCTTTTAAATTCATCTAGTTCCATAATACGTTTAACTAATCTCTTAGGGTCAAGTGGTAAGAATGGATTTATAAATTCAACATCTTTTATTTGTTCAACATTATTTTTTATAACTTCTGAATAAGAAATTACAATTGGACAATTGTAATTATTATCCGCATCTTTATATTCTTTTCTAGAATATGGTATACAAGGATAAAATATAGTTTTTATTCCTTGCTCAATTAAACTTACAACATGACCATGAGCAAGTTTTGCTGGATAACATACAGATTCAGAAGGCATAGATTCTATACCTTTTTCATATGTTTTTCTAGTACTCTTTTCAGATACTATTACTCTAAATCCTAAGTTTGTGAAAAAAGTAAACCAGAAAGGATAATCCTCATACATATTTAAAACTCTTGGTATTCCTATTGTTCCACGAGTAGCTTCTTCTTCGCTAAGTGGAGTATAGTCAAATATTCTTTCAAATTTGTATTTATATAAATTTGGAAGATTAGATTTTGCAGTCATTTCTCCAGAACCACGTTCACATCTGTTTCCAGATATAAATGTTTTGCCATTACCAAATTTATTTATTGTAAGTAAACAATTATTTTCACATTTTCCGCATCTTGCATGAAGTATGTCTACTTTCAAACTATCTATTTCTTCTGTTTTTAAAATTGTAGAAGTATAAGATTTATCACCTTTTTCTAAGTAAGCATCTTGTGCAAGTAGGGCAACACCATATGCCCCCATAAGACCTGCAATGTCTGGACGAACAACTTCTTTTCCAACAATAAGTTCAAAACTTCTTAAAACAGCATCATTATAGAAAGTACCACCTTGAACTACTATATGGTCTCCTAGTGTCTTAGTATCTCTTACTTTCATAACCTTTTGTATAGCGTTTTTAACAACAGAGTAAGAAAGACCAGCAGAAATATCGGCAGTAGTATATCCTTCTTTTTGAGCTTGCTTAATTTTTGAATTCATAAACACAGTACATCTTGAACCTAAATCAACCGGATTTTGTGCTCCAAGTGCAGCATTTACAAATTCTTCAATAGACATATTTAAGCTTTTGGCAAATGTTTCGATAAAAGAACCGCAACCAGATGAACAAGCCTCATTTAACATTATATTATCAATTGCGCCATTTTTAATTTTTATGTATTTCATATCTTGTCCACCAATATCAACTATACTAGTTACATTTGGCATAAATTCCTTAGCAGCTGTATAATGTGCAATTGTTTCTATTTCGCCAATATCAACATTAAGTGCAGCTTGAATTAATTTTTCACCATAACCTGTAACACCGCAATGCCTAATAATTGCTCCTTCTGGTAAAACAGAATATACTTGTTTTAACATAGTCATTACACTTTTTAAAGGATTTCCTTCATTACTTTGATATAATGAATATAAAAGTGTACTATCTGAATCTATAATAGCAAGTTTTGTTGTTGTAGAACCTGCATCTATACCAATAAAACAATCTCCTGAAAATCCTTCTAAACTGCCTTTTTTTACTTTAGCTCTGTCATGTCTTGCCTTAAATGCTTCATAATCTGCATTAGCAAAAAATAGAGGTTGAAGAGGCTTAGAAGTAGAATCTTTCGAATTTTTAAACATTTCTATTTTTCCTAAAAGTTTGGTTGCAGTTATTGAATGATGACTAACAGAATTTATAGCAGCACCTTTTGCTACAAATAAATGTGCTTCTTCTGGAATAATTATTTCATCATCTTTTAAATGTAATGTTTCAATAAATCTTTGGCGTAATTCAGATAAATAATTTAGTGGACCTCCCAAAAATGCAACTTTTCCTCTAATTGGTCTACCACATGCTAAACCACTAATTGTTTGGTTAACAACAGCTTGAAAGATAGATGCGGCAATGTCCTCTTTACGGGCACCTTCGTTTAATAATGGTTGCACATCAGTTTTGGCAAAAACACCACAACGAGAAGCAATAGGATAAATTGTTTCATATCCTTTGGCAAGTTCATTAAGTCCTGCTGTATCTGTTGCTAAAAGTGAAGCCATTTGGTCTAAAAATGCACCAGTTCCACCTGCACAAGTACCATTCATTCTTTGTTCCATAAATTTATCAAAATAAATTATTTTGGCATCTTCTCCACCAAGTTCTATAACTACATCTGTTTGTGGAATATAATATTCAACAGCTCTTTTACAAGAAATAACTTCTTGAATAAAAGGCAAGTCCAAAAATGTAGCAGCAGACATAGCACCAGAACCTGTTAAATTAATTGTAAATTCATTATTTGGGTAATCATTAGCTAATTTTTCTAAAACTTCACATACAGTCTTCTTTGTATCAGAAAAATGTCTTGTATATGTAGAGTATATTATATCGAACTTTTCGTTCATTATTACTATTTTTACGGTAGTAGAACCAACGTCTAAACCGTACATGTAGAACATTTGACATTTAAAAAATCTCCTTTAATACATTATAATAATTCAACCTATATTTTATTATGAAAAAGTGAATTTGTCAATTGAAAATATTGGTCATAATAGGAAAATTAATTTGTTTAAAGTGCATTTTTGCCTTGTAACAAAAATTTAATATTGCTGAAATAAAAATTCACATTTTCATAGTTCCGTAAGTTATTTGAGCTAGCTTTTTTAAAACGAAAATTTAGGCATATTGACTTATATAATGATAATAGTAAAATATAATATATATAAGTATGTTTTTAGGGAGAAACTTATGATTACTACGAATAAAAAAGAAAAATTAAATAAACTTATAATTATTATTTTAATATTTGCTTTAACATTAAGTAATTGGTCTATTTTAGGACAATTGCTTATAAGTAATGCAATTTCAAACAAATTAGAAATTCAAACAGATGAAACAAACCAAAAAAATGTTAAATTTAATATAGGATTTGAAGAAGAAAACAATATAATTCATACTAAAAAAGCAGATATAAATGATGTTATTACCTTAAAAGCAACTATTTCTGTTCAAAACGAAGGTTACTTAAAAGATACTTATATAACTTTTTCAGGAGAAAACAATACAACTAAAAATTTTGAGGTTATAGAAATAAAACAAGAAAACAATATTGTAAAATCTTCTTCTGCAAATGAAATTCAATTAAACCAAATATCAGAAGATCAAACTATAAAACTAGAATTTAATGCTAAATGGAATTCAGAAATAAAAGAAAATATTAATAAATTAAATCAAAATAATATTATAAAATTAACAAGTACATATGTAGATAGTAAAGGAAAAGAAATAAAAGTAGAAAAAAGTATAATACTAAATGTAGAATGGAATTGTGAAAATGAAATAACAATAAATTCAGAAATTTCAAAATATACCAATTATGAATTAACACAGGAAAAAGGAGTCATAATTACACAAACAATAAATATAAATCAAAATAAATCAGAAACAATGCCATATAAGAATATTACAATTGATTTAGAACAAATAAAAATAGAAGACATCTTAGCAGACAAGATTATAGTAAAAAACAATAATCAAAACATACCATTTGAAATATTGGAAAATGGAAAAATAAGAATTAAAGATGAAAACAAAGAAGAAAATGGAATTATTTCTGATATAGAAACAAATAAAACATATAGTGTTACATATGTTTTTAAAAATATAGATTTTATAAAGAATATAAAAATAAAAACAAAAATAGAAGCCATAGCGGAAATATATTCATCAGCACAAGCAAAAAATGCACAAATAGATTTTAACAAAAACATTACAGAAAAAATAGGAAATATCATAGAAATTACGAATGAAGAAATAGGAAACATTTCAAAAGGAAAAATGTATGCAAATTATAATAGCAAAGAACCTATATATGAAACAGAGTATGAAAATAATTTCAAATTAAATGTTACATACAAACAAGAAATAAATCAGATTAAAATAAATGATATAGGAACATATTTTAAAGATATAAGTGGAAATAAATATAATATGCAAAATGAAACAACTGCATACACATATTATTCAGAAATAAAAGTAAATAAATATGATTTTGAAAACATATTAGGAGAAGAAGGGTATATAAAATTTTTAGATATAGAAAGTAATGAAATTGGAGAAATCAATAAAAATTCAAATATAGATGAAAATGGATATTATAATATAACATTTGAAAATAAACAAAGCAATATATCTATATTTACAAGTAAAATTATGCAAGAAGGAAGTATTAGAATTAGTAACACTAAAAATATAAAATCAAATATTCCTTTTGAAAAACAAGAAATACAAAACTTTAAAGAATTAGAAGATGAATATAATGTAGAATTAATACTAGAAAATAACAAAACTACTTCTTTTGGAAACTTTTTTATTAAAAATGAATTACAAGAAAGTAAAACAGAGGCAACTATTAATTTTAGTACAAATAAATTTTCATCTATAAGTAAAAATGAAAATGTGGAAATAAAAATAGAATTAAAAAATAATGTATACACAAGTGATTTATATAAAAATCCACAATTTGAAATACAATTTCCACAAGAAATTTCACAAATAGATATAAAAGATGCAAATATATTATTTGATGAAGAATTAAAAATAGAAAATATAGAACAAACAAAAAGAGATGGGCAAATTGTAATTACAGTAAAACTACAAGGTACACAATCAAAATTTTTGTTAGAAGAATATATAAATGGTACTACAATAATTTTAAATACAGATATAACAGTTGATGTACGCACAAGCACAAAAACAGAAGATGTTGTAATGAAGTACTATAACGAAAATGCTATAACATATAATGAAGAAAACAACGGAAAATGTATAAATACTATACAATTCATATCACCAAAAGGAATGATTGTAGGACAGGAGATATTAAACTACAATGCTAATAATGAAAGTATAATGTCTGTAAAACAAGGAGAAAAGACAGGAAAACTTGAGATATATACAAAGGCTAAAAATGCACAAACAAATATATTAGTTGTTAATAATACAGGAAATAACTGTGAAGAAATAAAAATACTTGGAAGACTACCTTTCAAAGGCAATAAAAATATAATAACAGGTGAAGAATTAGGAACAACAATAGATACTTGTCTAACTAGTCCAGTAACATTAGAAAGTAAATTTACAAATATAGAAATATACTATTCAGATAATGCAGAGGCAAACACAGATTTAACAGATTATAAAAATAATTGGACAAAAGAAATAACAGACTTTAGAAATGTAAAATCATATATGATAAAAATTAATGAAACAGTTTCACAATCAGATATTATAAATGTAAAATATAATTTTGAAATACCAGCAAATTTGGAGCATAACACATATTTATATCAAGATGTAGCTGTATTTTATAAAAACCACAAAGATATAGCAAAAGTAGACGAGGTATCACAAGCTGATTTAATGTGTTTAACAACAGGCAGAGGACCACAAATGGAGATTATTCAAACAGCTTCAATACCTAATGGAGAAGAAGTAAGCGAAGGACAAAAAATAAGATACACAATTACAGTAAAAAACACAGGAATAGATCCAATATATAATTTAGAAATAAAAGATTTATTGCCAGATAATGCAATATACACAGTATACACAAGAAATGGCTTATCAGTTGGATATGATGAGAAAAATCCTAATGCAGAAACACTATTATGGCAATTTGCAGAGTTAGGAATAGGTGAAAGTGTACAGGTACAATTTGATGTAGAAGTAAATAAATTACCAAGCATAGAAGAATACTATTCACAATATAATAATTTAATAGAAGACAATGGAAAATATTATCTTAAAGAAAATGATACACTAACAGAAATAACAGAAATACCAACTATATACATGATAAACAAAGCTTCTGTTAATGCAAAAGATTTAAGTAAGGAAATTTATGCAGAAGAATATAGAAATGTAGTTAAATCACCAGAAATACTTGTGCAGGAAGTATCATCAAATGCAGAAGAGGTTCTAATAAGAGAAAATGAAGAATTAACATATAGCATTAGAATAAAAAATAATAAACAAGAAGATATAAGTAATATAAACATTAGCAAAGTAATTCCAGAAGGATTGGATTTTAAGGAAATTTATACAATAAAATATAATCCAGATTATGAGGAATGGGAAAAAGAAATAATAGGAACATATAATAATCAAACAAGGGAAGCTTCTTTGAATATAGAAAAAATAAGTAAAAATAGCGATATACAAATTAAAATAATTGCTAAAACATCGAAATTAGGTGAAGAAGAGTATACAAAAGATGTTCAAACTATAACTAAAATAACAGGAGATAATATAGGAAATTATACAGGAAATATAATGAAAAATACTATTGCAAAACCAAAACTTGAAACAGAATATATTTGCACAAATAACAATAAATATATTAGTGATGGTGAAATAGTTGAATATAGTATAAAAGTTACAAATGTATCTACTATATCTGCAAATAATGTAGAAATAAAAGATGTATTACCAGAAGAGTTAGACCTAATAAAAGCAGATTATAGTATAGGGGAATTTAATGTAACAACATCTATAAATAAAAACAGAGAAATAAAAGCAACAGGAAATTTATTACCAAATGAAACAATGGTATTAAATATAAAAGCAAAAGCTGTTTCAAAATCCCAAAATATTAGCATAGAAAATACAGCAACAATAAATTCACAAGAACTAGGAAGTAAAGAAACAGAACCTGTAAAACATATAATAGAAACAACTGACAAGCAAAAAGGACATATATCAAGTATAAAAGAAGAAAGAAAATATACAATATCAGGTGAAGTTTGGTATGATCAAAATAGGAATGGAGCAAAAGATGCAGGGGAAAATAATTTACCACAAATGGAACTTATGGTAGTAAATGCAGATACTGGAATAATAATTCAAAAGATAACAAGCAATCAGGATGGCAATTACTTTATAAATGATTTGCCAAAAGGAAATTATTTAGTAATATTAAAATATGACAGCGAAAAATACGAAATTACAGAATACAAAAAATCAAACACAGCAGAAGATATGAATTCAGATGTAATAGAGGCAGATATACAAGAAAATCAAGTACTATACAAAGGAGCAATATCAGATACTATAAGAATAGACAATGAAGATATTACAAATATTGATATGGGACTTACAGATAAATTAATATTTGACTTGAAACTAGAAAGTGAAATAAGTAAAATAACCACACAAAACCCAAAAGAAATAAAAGAATATAATTATGAAAATACAAATTTAGCAAAAATAGATATAGACCCAGACTTAATAGATTCTTCAATTGTATATGTAGAATATAAAATAAAAATAATAAACGAAGGAAATATATCTGGATTTGTAAATAATATAATAGATATAAAACCACCAAATATGGAATTTAGTTCAGAATTAAATCCAAATTGGTATATAGGACAAGATGGAAACTTATATTCAAACGAACTTGCAAGCCAAGAAATTAAACCAGGAGAAACAAAAGAAATAAAACTAATATTAATAAAACAAATGACAGAAAATAATACAGGAATTAATTTAAATACAGTAGAAATATACGAAACATACAATGAATATGGGTTAGAAGATGTAGACTCAAAAGAAAATAATAAATCAGATACAGAAGATGATTATTCACAAACAACAGCATTAATTTCAGTTAGTTTAGGTGGAAAAATAGCATATAATATAACAATTATATTAGCAATGCTAGTTGCAATATTAGGAGGAATATGTTATATAAATAGAAAAAAACTTGTAATTAAAAAAATAAATAAAAAGAAATATAAATAGATAAGAAGGGAAAGGAATATATGGTTTCACAATTATTAATATTAGTTATACTCATTTTGATAAATGCTTTTTTTGCAGCAAGTGAGATAGCATATATATCATTAAATGATGCAAAAATAGAAAAAATGGCAAAAGAGGGAAATAAAAAAGCAAAGCAAATAGAAAAAATGCTAAAAACTCCAAGTAGATTTTTAGCAACAATTCAAGTAGGAATTACGCTTGCTGGATTTTTATCAAGTGCGTTTGCATCAGACGCATTTGCTAGTAAATTAGCACCAATATTATATAATTTAATTCCAGTAATAAGTGAAGATATTTGGAAAGGTGTATCTATTGTAATAATAACATTAATACTTTCATTCTTTACACTTATTTTTGGAGAATTAGTACCAAAAAGATTAGCAATGAAGTATCATGAAAAACTTTCTTTTGCTACAATTGGACCAATAAGAACATTGTCAATTATAACTGCACCATTTGTTAAATTTTTAAGTGCAACAACTAATTTTATATCAAAATTGTTTGGTGTAACAGAAAATGAAGAAGAAACAGTTACAGAAGAAGAAATAAGAATGATGTTAGACCAAGGTGAAGAAAGTGGAACAATAGATGAAGACGAAAAAGAATTAATAAATAACGTATTTGAATTAGACGACATTGTTGTTTCAGAAATAATGACACACAGAACAGAAATATTTGCAGTAAATATAGATATGGAAATGGATGAACTGTTAAAAGAATTAGAGGAACAAGAATATAGATATAGTAGAATACCAGTTTATGAAGAAAATATAGATGAAATTGCAGGAATAATATATGTAAAAGATATATTAAAAAATATGAACAAACCAGATGCCTCAATTAAAAATATGGTAAAACAAGCATATTTTGTATCACAAACAAAACCAATTAACGAACTATTTAGAGAATTACAAAAAAATAAAAACCATATGGCAATTGTTGTAGATGAATATGGTGGAACTGCTGGAATAATAACAATGGAAGACATTTTAGAGGAATTAGTAGGAAATATATATGATGAGTATGATCAAATAGAAGAAGAGTACAAAAAAATAGATGATAACACATATATTCTAGAAGGAAATATGCCAATATATGATGTAAATAAATTGCTAGATTCAAAAATACCAGAAGGAGATTATGATACATTATCTGGATATTTACAAGAAGAACTAGGAAGAATTCCAAAAGATGAAGAAACTCCAATTATCGAAACAAAAGAAATTACTTTTAAAATAGAAAAATCAGAAGATAAAAGAATACTTTGGGTAAAAGCATGTAAGAATCAAAATATAGAAGAAAATACCAAAGAAGAGGAAAGCTAGTTTGCAAAAACTAGCTTTTAGTTTTTACCGCCTATTCACTCGGCTACTCTACTAATTTTAATGAATCATTTTCGAAAAATGTTTAAATATTTATAAATCAATCTTTTTACCAAAAAATATTGTAATTTTCCACAAATTATAATAAAATAATAGACATAATTTAGTTACTTTTTTACAAAAAGATAAAAATATATCAAAAGAAGTAAAAAACTTTTTATATTTAATATACTTAAAACGACAAATATTTTAAAAGATACAAGTTAAAATATAGGCAATAAAGCAGAGGTGAAAAGTATGTTTCAAAATATTTCTCAGCAAGAAGTAGATGAAGAAGAGAAAATAGAAAGTAAACAAAAAAATAATAAGAAAACAAATATTAAAGCAATTTTAAAAAATATGTTTACAATACCAAATATTATAGTATACATTGTTTCATTTATGATTTCCACAGTGTCTATTCTAGATGGAATAACAATTTTTGGAATGGCAATGTTTGCGGCAGCATGTAGTAATGGCGTGGTTGCAGCAATTGTATATTTAGCAACACTTACGGGAACATTTGTGGGCTTAGGGAAAGACGCATTTCTAAGCTATTTATTAACATCATTATTTTTTATGGCATTAATGCTAATTGTAAAACCAAGATTTGAAGAAGAAACTAAAAATGAAAAAATGCTACTTGGAAAACATTTAATATTTTCTATAATATGTGTACAAGCCATGTCATTATTTAGTGGAAGATACCTTGTAGCAGACTTACTAGGAACCATAATGGAAGCAATACTTGCATTTATATTCTACAAAATATTTGTAAATTCAATTCCTGTACTTCAAGATATAAGAGCAAAAAAAGCATTTACAATAGAAGAAGTAATAGGGGCAAGCTTGCTTGTTTCAATAGCTATCTCATCTTTACATGAGGTAACAATTTACGGAATAGGAATATCAGAAGTGCTTAGCATTTTACTAGTTTTAGTTTTAGGCTGGAAAAATGGAGTACTAGTAGGAGCAACAACTGGTCTTACAATAGGGGTAGTACTTGCTATAATAGGAGTTGGAGATAATAGCCTAATTGCAACATATGCACTATCTGGAATGATTGCAGGTATATTAAATAGATTTGGAAAAATTGGAGTAATAGTAGGATTTGTAATAGGAAGCGGAATATTAATATATATAACAAATGCCAATATAGATACTGGAATATATTTAAAAGAAGTTTTAATAGCAGCAATTGGGCTTTTATTAATGCCAAAAAGTATTGAAATAAATATTAAAGACATGGTACAAGGAACAAAACTATTACCAGTAACAATGGGAAACATATTGTCAGCTGGAAAACAAACAATATATAAACTAAATAGTGTATCAGATGCAATTTCAGAAATGGCAAAAAGCTATCAAGAAGCGGCAGCAACAATAGTAGATGAAGAAGCAGATAATATAAAGAAAAACAGAAAAATATTTATAGATGAAATGTTATCTAATTTAGAAACAATAAGTGATAATATCTTATATGAAGACTTAGTAGATGAAGAAAATGGAATATTAGACGAAATATTTGATGTTTTAATAGAAAAAGAGGAAATAGACAGAGAAGACTTAATAAAAATATTTGAAAACCATAATAGCTACATAGTAGGAGCAGAAGAAGATGGAAGCTCAAAAGTAATGGAAAACAGCATATTCCAAGTGATAAAAAATATAAATTATACATATAAAATAAGCAAAATTAATTTTGTATGGAAACAAAAAGCTATACAAGACAAGAAAAATATGTCTGATAAATTAAATGTTGTATCAAAAGTAATTTCTAATTTAGCAGAAGAAATAAGCAGTGAAGAAAAAGTAAAACAAACAGGAATAGAAGAAATAAAAATATTAACAAAACAAAAAGGAATAAATGTAAAAGAAATATTATTAGACAAACAAAAAAGTGGAAAGAATATTATAAAATTAGAAATAGAAAATAAAACTAGAAATACAATAAATACAATGGAAAACATATTATCCAGAGCCTTAAATGACAAAATAAAATATAGCGGAAAAGAAGATGATTTTGATAGATATGAATCAGAAGATAAATTTAAATTAGAAATTGGAATATCTAGCACAACAAAAACAAATAGTGAAATATCTGGGGATAGTAGTATACAAACAAAATTAAAAGACGGAAAATATTTATTAGCAATTAGTGATGGAATGGGATCAGGGCAAGCAGCACGAAATAGTAGCAAAAAAGTAATAAATATGTTAGAAAATTTATTAACATCTGGTTTTGAAAAAGACACATCAATAGAACTAATAAATACTGCCATGACAGCATCAGTAGAAGACGACATGTATGCAACAATAGATGCTGCAATATTAGATTTATATAGTGGAAATATAGAATTTATAAAAAATGGTGCATGCAGCACATACATAAAAACAAAAAATGATGTACAAATAGTTAAAGATTCATCTATGCCAGTTGGAATGAGTAATAATGTAAAATCTGTTAAATATGATAAAGACTTAAAAGATGGAAATATAATTGTATTGTGTACAGATGGAATACAAGATTCAGGAGAAGAAAACTGGGTAAAAAACATATTAGAAAGAATACAAACAGATAATGTTCAAAAAATAGCAGACATAATTATAGGAGAAGCCATAGACAATGGATTTGGAATAGCCAAAGATGATATGACAATAATAGTAGCTAGGGTAAGGAAATAATTACCCTAGCTAAATTTTATTATACAATGAATTTTAGACAAATCTTCACTTTTAATAACAATATAATGAGCATTATCTTGAACATAGTAAAAAGATTTAGTTTTATCACCATATAATGCTTGGTGCTTGTACATAATCTCTACATTTTCAAATTCAGTATTTTCATACACATCCTCTGGAAGAAGTTCAAGTGCAATTTCCAAATAATTAGAATTATGAACATGATTATTTGTATCTATATCTCTTCTCATAATAGAATAATCATAAGTTCCAAGACAAGGCAAATCAGGTTCACGAAGCTTTGGGATTTTTTCATTAAATACGTGCTCATCAGTAGTTTTATATGCTTCCATAATTTCAGGTGTGATTTTTGAAAGAGTAGCATCTTTTAAATTAAATAAAACCCACTTAGATGTTGCAATGGCTATCAAATTATTATTTGAATCATATAATTTATAATCACGGTAAGAACATACCTTTTCTGCACCAGCAGACCATGTTACAACATGAATTTTTTCATTACTTTCAGGTCTTCTATAAATTTGCAATTTCCAATTTAAAACAAGCCAAACAAGATGAGTTTTTTCAAAACTTTTTAAACCATATCCAGATTCATCAGAATGCAAACTACCGAGCTTCTCTTAAATATTTTAAAAATCCTTTGTATGTAAGTTTATTTTTTTTATCAACATAATCATAATCAATTATAAAATCTGTTTCAAAATGATATCCCATAATAAATTTCCTCCTACAACAAAAATTATTTTAAAAATAATAAATATTATACCATTAATATTGTAATTATGCAAAATAAATGATATAGTGTATATGTGAAATTTTATGTACTTGGAGGAAATCATATGGGCGGAAAAAGATTTGATGAAGAACCAAAACTTAACAAAAAGAAAGTATTTAGTGTTATTCTAGGAATATTAGTAATAATAATGTTTGGACTAACACTTTCAAAATTACTACAAGATGGAACAAACTTAGCAAACAAAAAAACAGAAGAAGCAAACAAATACTTTTCAGTATATACAGATTATAAATGGGGAGTAATAAACCAAAAAGGTGATTATGTAATAGAGCCAACATATGATGAAATGATAATAGTACCAGATGAAAATTCAGCATTATTTGCATGTACATATGATGTTAATTATCAAGATGAAACATATAAAACAAAAATAATCAATGAAAAAGGAGAAACATTATTTACAAACTATGATATAGCAGAATTTATAGTAAATTATGATGAATCAAATGTATTATGGTATGAAAACAATGTAATTAAAGTACAAAAAGACGGAAAATTTGGAATGATAAATTTTGAGGGAAGAGAACTTTTAAAATGTGAATATGATAGCATAGTAGCACTAAATGGAGTAAAAAACACATTTATAGTAAGCCAAGACGGAAAAGTAGGATTAAGCGATAGTTTTGGAAACATAATAGTAGATATAAAATATAAAGAAATAAAACCATTAGGAGAAGATAATAGAAAGGAATTTATAATAATAAATGAAGAGAATAAACAAGGTGTAGCCTTATCAAACAACACAATTGAAATAGAATGCTTGTATGAAGAAATAAAACCTATAAGTGTAAATAATATATATGTTGTAAAAGAAAATGGAAATTGGCAAATAATAGATTCAGACAAAACAGTAAATATAACAGAAGGATTTAATGATGTAATAGAAATTGCAGGAGAAAATTTTGTAATATTAAAAGACAATAAATATGGAGTTATAAATCAAAAAGGAGAAGAACTAATTCCAGCAGAATATGATAAACTAAAATATGCATATGGAGATAACTTTGTAGCACAAAAGGACGAAAAATATGGAGTAATAAATCTACAAAATGAAACCAAGATAGAGTTTACATATGATGAACTAATATATAGAACAGACTCAGATTTATTTGTAGCAACAATAGGAGAAGAAGCCCCACAAATAATAGATAGGGAATTTAATGAAAAGCTAACAGGAATAATATCAAAAGTAGATAGCAAAGTAGGATACATTAAAATTAGAACAGAAGGAGAATACAAATACTATAACTTTAAATTTGAAGAAAAACAAAATACAGAAATTTTCCCAAATAATACACTATTTTTAAGCAAGAAAGATGGAAAATACGGATATATCAACAATAAAGGAGAAGTAGTAGTAGACTACATATATGATGATGCAACAGAGCAAAATGAATATGGTTATGTAAGTGTAAATAAAGGTGGAAAATGGGGATGCTTAGATAAAGAAGGAAAAGTAGTACTAGAACCAACATATACTCTTCAAAGTAATACCATAATAGACTTTATTGGGAAATGGCATTTTGCAGAAGATGCTAATGCAAATTATTATACAGATGTAGAATAAATAAAAGGAATGAGTTAAATGAGTACTAATATAAAATACCAATATTCATATTTTATAAAACCGTTTAAAATAGAAAGAAAGTTATATAATAAATATATATTGAACCTTTTAAAAAGTAAAAAAATTAAATTAAAAATATTTCAAAAAGAAAAAGATATACAAATAGATTCATATTTTGAAAAAAACATAAAAGATATAATGTTTAAATCATTACTATATAATAAAGAGCAAATTAAAGAATTAAAAAATATAAATGAAAAAACATATAGCAAGGTATTAAATATGCCTTGCATATGTTTTGAATATATTATAGACCAATCTACACAAGCAAAAATGGGAGAAGAAAATCGGAGTATTTTTTAGAATAGAAAAAATAGAAATAATATGTTTTAAGTCAGGCATCTGCTTTTTAACAATAAAAACATATTTAGACGACAAACTTACTATAACAGACATATTGAATTTTAATGAAAAATTTAAAAAAATAAATAATTTAGAACAAAGTGAAAAAATAAGCTTACAATCAGATGAATATAAAGACAAAAATGAATTAAATAAAATACTACAAAACATAACAGCCAATAAATTAAATAACGAAGAATTTTATACATTTTCGTATATTTGCTTAGATGGAGAAGAATGGAACTTAAAAACAACACCAGACTTTACAAAATTAGTAAATGATTTTTTAGAAAATAGAGACATAAAAAAACAAATAAATCTTATAGATATTTCAGAATATATAAAATTTGCAATAACAAAACATAGTACTACTCTTATAACAAATAGTTTAGATTCATATAATTACACAAAATTGCCATATGAATTTGAAACCCAATATTTATATACATTAATATACACATATTACTTAGAAACCAGTTTAAATAAATTTGATAAACAATATAATAAAAAAACAGAAAAAGAATTAATGGAATTTATAAACAATCAATACATAAAAGAAATTACAAAAGAAGAAACAGGTAGCAAATTATATAAAGAATGGAAAAAAGAATTTGACATTGACAATAAATATTTAAAAACATTAGAGCAATACGAAAAAGGATATAAAAACCAAAGATTAGAAAAGCGAAAAAGAAATACTAAAATAATATGGGGAATAATAATAATTTGTATGATTATAAACATTATAAATATTATAGTACTAACAAATTTACCAAAATAAAGGGGAAAAATATGCTAAAAATAGCTTGTGGAATAGATATTATAGAAGTAAATAGAATAGAAAAATCTATTATAAATACAAATGGAAGATTTATAAAAGAAATATATACAGAAAAAGAAATTGAATATTGTGAAAGCAAAGGAAAACCCAAATACGAACACTATGCAGCAAGATTTGCTGCAAAAGAAGCAATATTCAAAGCAATAAGCACTTTTTTAAAAGACAAATACGAAATTTCTTGGCAAAATGTACAAATATTAAATGATGAAAAAGGAAAACCACATATAGAATTTATAAATGTAGAATTTAATCAAATAAAAAGCATAGACATAAGCATTTCTCATATAAAAGAATATGCAATAGCAAATGTTTCTTTACTATATGAACCATATTAATAGAAGAGAGGAAGATAAATGGAATTATTCGACTCACACTGTCATTATAATGACGAAAAATTTAATATAGATAGAGATAATATAATAAAAGATAACATAAAAAAAGGAATTACAAAAGCAATAGTTGCAGGGTATAGTGTAAAATCATCTAAACAGGCAATAGAAATTGCAGAAAAATATACAAATAATTTATATGCAATTGTAGGGATATCTCCAAATGATTTAGATGAAATAAATTATAAAGAAATTGAAAAATTAG
This sequence comes from uncultured Clostridia bacterium, assembly GCA_944389425.1. Lineage (GTDB taxonomy): Bacteria > Bacillota > Clostridia > TANB77 > CAG-508 > UMGS1864. Next base: position 75,057 of record CALXMH010000001.1, on the reverse strand, counting down.
CTAAAAATAAAAAAGTTGTAGCAATAGGAGAAATTGGACTTGATTACTACTGGAATAAAGAAAACAAAGAACTTCAAAAACAAGTATTTTTAAACCAAATACAAATAGCAAATAATTTAGATTTACCAATAGTAATTCATACAAGAGAAGCTGTAATGGATACAATAGAAATACTAAAAACCAATAAAGTAAATAAAAAAGGAATATTTCATTGTTGCCCATTAAATATTGAACTTATAAAAGAAGCACTAAAATTAGGATATTATATATCTTTTTCAGGTAATATAACATTTAAAAACTCAAAAAATGCATATAGCTGTGTTTCATATGTTCCATTAGAAAAAATTTTAATAGAAACAGATAGCCCTTACATGACCCCAGAACCATTCAGAGGACAAAGAAACAATCCGGCATATGTGCAATATGTAGCAAAAAAAATAGCAGAAATAAAAAATCTTAGAGAAGAGGAAATTGCTCAAATAACATATAACAATGCAAAAACCATATTTGAAATAAAATAAAAAAATAACCCAAGTTGTTTGGGTTATTTTATATTTCTTAAAGCTTCTATTCTTGCTTCAATTGGTGGATGTGTTGAAAACCAATCTGTTTTACTTTTACTTCCATCTGCATTCTTTTTAAATGGGTTAGAAATATACATATGTGCTGTTGAAGAATTAGCAGTTTCTAATTTATGAGTATCTGCATCCAATTTTTGAAGAGCAGAAATTAAACCATCTGGATTTCTTGTGAATTCAACAGCAGTTGCATCTGCTAAAAACTCTCTTCTTCTAGATACAGCAAGTTGCATAAGCTTAGAGAAAATAGGAGAAATAATTAGTAAAACAACACCTATTAGAAACACAATTGCATTACCGCTACCTTTTTCATTATCTCTGCTACCTCCACCCCAAATCATTGCATGTGTACACAAATCTGCTAGCATAACTACTAAACCTACCATTACAGTTACTACTGCTGAAAGACGAATATCATAATTTTTAATATGAGCTAATTCGTGAGCAATAACTCCTTCTAATTCATAATAATTTAAAGTATTAAGTAAAGCAGTAGTTACGCAAATTACGGCATGTTCTGGATCCCTACCAGTTGCAAATGCGTTTGGCTGGTCAGATTCAACAACATATAATCTAGGTTTTGTTGTAAGTCCAGATGATGCCATAAGAGAATCTAGAATATTTACAATTTTTTGATCTTCTTCATGTGTTGCAGGTCTTGCTTTATTTAAAGATAGTACAATTTTGTCTGAATTATAATAAGATGCCCAAGCAGAAATTATTGAAAACCCTAATGCAAAAACTATTGCAAAAGGTCCAAAATCAAAATATACACCTATAAAATAAAGTATAAGAGTAATTACAACAATGAATACAGAAACTATAAAACCAGTTTTTAGTTTATTTCTTTTTATATCTTGTATCATAAATTATACCTCTGCTTATTTATTAAAATCTACCTTTATATTTTGTCTAGCTTCATCACTTTCAGTTGTAAATAATTCTTCTGGTTTAAAGTGGAATATAGAAGCAAAAATATTAGTTGGAACCACTTCTAATTTTGTATTATACATTGTTACAGTATCATTATAGAATTGACGAGAGAATGAAATCTTATTTTCAGTTGCTCTTAATTCTTCTTGTAACTCAGAGAAATTTTGGCTAGCCTTTAAATCTGGATAATTTTCAGATAAAGCCATAATTGTTTTTAATGTATCAGATAATTGATTATCTAATTTTGCTTTTTCTCCAACAGAATTAGCATTTGACCAAGAACTTCTAAGGTTTGTAACTTCTGTTAAAACACCTTTCTCATGTGTCATATATCCTTTTACAGTTTCTACTAGATTTGGGATTAAATCAAATCTTCTTTGTAATTGAACATCAATTTGACTCCATGCATTTCTTACTTTTTGTCTTGCGACTACTAAACTATTGTATAGTGCAATAACTACTACAACTAGTATTACAATAATAATTAATGCTATTAACATAAAAATCCTCCTAAATTAAAATAAAATTACAACACTATCATATCATATTTTATTTAAATATACAATAATTATGTGTCCTTTTTGCGAAATCTATGTTATAATTTAATTAATAATTATTTAAGAGGTGTAGAACGTGGAAAAAAGATTAATATTATATGCTGTAATTATAATAATATGTATAATATCAATAGGAATTGGAATTTATGCAACATTTTTTTATGAAGATGGAGACACAGATAAATTTATGATAGGTGGAAATAACAATACAGACAATGAACAAATAAAGCAAGAACAAGAAGAAGCTAAAAACAAATTTGACTCATTATTTATAAATGCATTAACATACACTTCTGAAAATTTTAATAATTCAGCAGTAAGAAAAGACAGTACAAAAGATTTAATATATACAAGTAATCAAATATCAAAAACAGTGCAAGGTAAATATAGCATGAATTTAAATGTCCCAACATTTAACATAAATAGTCCAGTTGCAAACGAAATAAATGAAGAAATAGAAAACATATTTGTAACAAAAGCAACAAGCATACTCGTAAATGCAGAAACAAGCACAGAATATGTAATATACAATATAGATTATGCCGGGTACATTAATGGAAATATATTATCACTTGTAATAAAAGCGACACTAAAAGAAGGAAGTAATCCACAAAGAATAATGTATTTAGGATATAACTATAACTTACAAACCGGAACAAAAATAAGCCTAAATGATTATATAGCATATAAGAATATAACAAACACAACACTTCAAAATAGAATTAACAGAGAAATACAAGAAATAAGCGAGCAAACACAAGACCTAAACGATGTAGGATTTTCAGTATACACACGAGACCCAAACAGCGACATGTACAAACTAGAAAACATAACAAATTACTTCTACGGCCCAGATGACTACATCTACATAATATTTGCCTATGGCAACAACAACTACACAAGCGAAACAGATGTAATTGTGTTTTAAAAATGTTGAGAATGGATAATAAAATTTTCATAATTATGATATACTATTTACAAAAGAAAGAATAAGTTTTATATGGGAGGAATAAAGTGAAATCAGAAGATTTGATTAAATATTGGATACAGAGTTCAGATAGAGATTATGAGTCCATGATGAAAAATTATGAAACTAAGCAATATACATGGGCATTATTTATAGGACATTTAGTACTTGAAAAATTGTTAAAAGGAATATATGCCAAAGTAAATAAAGAGAAACCATATCCACCCAAAATACATAATTTAAATATATTAGCAGAAAAATGTGGACTGAAGTTAAATGCAAAGCAAGAAAAAATATTATTTACATGCAATTCTTTTAATATAAGTGCACGATATGAAGACTATAAAAATGAGTTCTATGAAAGATGCACAGAAGAATATGTTACAGAGCAAATAAATAATATTAAGGAGGTAAGAGGATGGCTAAAAGAACAGTTGATGTAAATATTATGAATATTGTAAATAGATATATAAAAGAAATTTCAAAATATTATGAAATAAAAGCTGTGTACATTTTTGGTTCATTTGTGAAAGGAACGAACAACGAAGATAGTGATATAGACATAGCAATTGTATTAAATAGTGATATGAATAAAATAGATTTAATGGTAGATTTAATGATGCTAACTAAGAATATAGACTTACGAATAGAACCACATCCATTAAAAGAAAAAGACTTTGAAGAAGGAAACCCATTTGTAGAAGAAATAATAAACACAGGCTTAAAAGTCGCATAACACACATAAAAAAGAGCAACTGTAATAGGTTGCTCTTTTTAAAATAAAAAGGGGATGTTTTTATTTTTTATATCAACAGCTTTTCTGCTGATGTATATATAATACAATTTAATTATGTCTTATTTGTGAACTCAGTGTGATAATATCGAAAAAAATTATGGTTGTTCAGCGAGTGTTAATTCAATATCCATTTCTTTTCCTTCTCTATTTATTTTTAGTGTAATTTTATCACCAATAGAGTGAGAATATTTAATTTCATCTAATTCATCTCTTGTGGTAACAGTAGTTCCATCTACTGCAATTATAACATCACCAGGTTTTAATCCGGCCTTTTGTGCAGCAGAGAAGTCTTCTACTTCGCTTATATAAATTCCTATTGGTAAATTATAATACTCAGATTTTTGCTCATCAATATCTATACAACCAATTCCAAGATAAGGACGTTTTACTTTACCATCATTAATTAATTGTGTATAAATATCCTTAGTGCTATTTATAGGAATAGCAAATCCAATTCCTTCTACACCATCACCAGATAGTTTTAATGTATTAATTCCTATTACTTGACCATATGAATTTACAAGTGCTCCACCACTATTACCAGAGTTTATAGCAGCATCTGTTTGAATAAGTACAAATTTTTTGCCATCTGTATCTGTTACTTCTCTATTTACAGCACTTACAGTACCAAGTGTAACACTATTATCAAGTCCAAGTGGGTTACCAATTGCCATTGCAAATGAACCAACCTTTACAGTGTCTGAATCGCCAAGCTCAGCAGCTGGAAGTCCAGTTTTATCAATTTTAATTACAGCTAAATCTGTAAGACTATCTGTACCAATTATTTTTGCATCATATGCAGTAGAATCACCATACAAGTATACCTTAACAGATGTTGCCTCAGATACAGTATAGAAAGAAGAACTTGAAGATGTGTCTACAATATGGTTATTAGTTAAAATATATCCATCTTCTGTTATAATAATTCCAGAACCACTTGCTGTTGCAGAACCTTTTTGGTTAAAGAATGAATTAACTGAATATTCAACTTTAATACCAACAACAGAAGGTTGTACTTTTGCAGCTATTGCAGCAGTTGCATCTGAGTAATTAGATAAAGACATAATTGTAGTTGGGTCAATTGTAGTGGTATTTTGTGTAGCAGAACTTGATGCTGAATTTTCATTATTTATTGTTGTAGATGCCAAAGTATCTTGACCAATTAGTTTTTCTTTAATTTGAGGAACCCCAAAACATGTTCCAACAACAAGAGTGGCTCCTAATATTCCAGAAACGAATGGAAAAACTACGCTTTTACCAAAAGAAGATTTTGGTTTTTCCTCGTAAAAAACATTCGCTTTCTTATAAGATTTTTCAAAATCGTCCATAAATCCTCCTAACTTGACTTTTGTCTATTTATATTTTTATTATATTATCCTAAAAACAAGTATATAATACACCCTATTTGTGAATTATTTGTGAAAGTAATATAAAAATTTTTTGACATTTTTATATTTACAAAAAACTAAAATATATATTATAATATACATAGCAAAATGAGCATTAAAATTGGAGGTTTATTTTAAATATGAGAATAAAAAATGAAAAAGGGATTACACTATTAATACTTGTAATTATTGTAGTTGTCCTTGGTATTTTAGCTACTATAGCTATTGGAGAAGTTGGAGATTTAATGAACCAAGTTAGTAAAGAAACAATAAGTACAGATTTACTACTAATTCAGGCAAAAGCTAAGGTATTAAACGAAAAAGCTACTTTTAATAATGATGAAAGTTTGCTAAAACGGACAAAAACTAAACGAAATTACTGGTAATTCAGCTGTGGATGAACTTATTTCAAAAGGAGTATTAAATCCATCAGAAGAGCATTATGATAAATATTACTTATGGGATAAACAAACACTAGAAGAACTTGAATTATCTCTTGAAGATTTAGAAGATACAGACTTCTTTATTGTAAATTACGAAACAGAAGAAGTTATTTATCCAAAAGGGTATGAACATTCAGATGGAAACACATATTATAAATTAAGCGAAATTACTAATAAATAAAACATAATACAGAATGGGATGAAAATATAATGAAAGAAAAAGAAGAAGAAAGATTAAAACTACTAAAACAGTATGAGGAAGACTTACATAATAAAGGCATAGAATATATCTGTGGAATAGATGAAGCAGGAAGAGGACCACTAGCTGGTCCTGTTGTTGTTGGTGCCGTAATTATGCCAAAAAATTCATTTATAGAAGGAGTAAATGACTCTAAAAAAGTAAGTGAAAAAAAAAGAGAAAAGCTATATGACCAAATAACAAAAGAGGCAATTGCTTGGTCGGTAGCAGTAATTAGTCCAAAAGAAATAGATGAATTAAATATTTTAAATGCAACAAAAAAAGGCCTTACAATTTGTGTACAAGAATTAAAACAAAAACCAGATTTAATATTAGCAGATGCTCTAAACCATATAAATACACTTCGGAATACCATATGAATCAATAATAAAAGGAGATGCCAAAGTATATAGTATAGCAGCAGCTTCAATTATTGCAAAAGTAACAAGAGATAGACTAATGCAAGAATGGGATGAAGTTTATCCACTATATGATTTTGCAAATAATAAAGGATATGGAACAGCAAAACATATAGCGGCAATAAAACAATTTGGAATTTGTAATTTACATAGACATAGTTTTGTAAAAAACTTTATAAATGAAAAATAGCAAAAGAAGAAAGGTGTGAAAAAATGGATATAAGAGAAGTTATATCTAAAAAAAGAGAAGATAAAGAACTTACAAAAAACGAAATAGACTATTTTGTAAGAGAATATACAAATGGCAACATACCAGATTATCAAGCAGCTGCCTTAATTATGGCAATATGCATAAGAGGTATGACAGCAGAAGAAATAAAAAATTTAACACTAGCCATGGCAGAATCTGGGGAAAAACTAAATTTAAGTGCAATAGGAAATAAGGTTGTGGATAAACACAGTACAGGTGGAGTTGGAGACAAAATAACAATAGTTCTAATGCCAATAATTGCTGCACTTGGAATACCAGTTGCAAAAATGTCTGGCAGAGGATTAGGCTTTACTGGTGGAACTGTGGATAAATTAGAATCAATACCAGGATATAAAACAAATATACCAGTTGAAGAATTTATAGAAAATGTAAATAATGTAGGAATAAGTCTAATTGGGCAAACAGCAAACATAGCACCAGCAGATAAAAAAATATATGCATTAAGAGATGCAATAAATTGTACAAAAAGTATTCCACTTATTGCATCTAGTATTATGAGCAAAAAAATAGCACTTGGGGCAAATAAATTAGTACTAGATATAACAGTTGGCTCAGGTGCATTTATGAAAACAAAACAAGAAGCTACAAACCTTGCAAAATGCATGAAAAAACTTGGCGAACTTGCAGAAATTGAAACAGTATGTGTGCTTACAAATATGAATGAACCAGTAGGATATAATATAGGAAATACATTAGAAATAATAGAAGCAGTAGAATGTTTAAAAAATAATATGCCAGATGATGTAAGAGAAATTGTGTACAATTTAGGTGCACAAATGATAAAACTTGCAGGAAGAGGAGATGACATAAATCAAAACATATTAATGATAGAAGAAACCCTTCAAAGTGGAAAAGCATATCAAAAATTTCTAGAATTAGTTACAAATCAAGGTGGAGATATTTCATATTTAGGAGATACACAAAAATTAGGAAAAGCAAAATATGTTATACCAGTTTTAGCATCAGAAGATGGAATTATAGAACATATAGATGCAGAAATGTGTGGAAGTATTTCTGTATATGTAGGAGCAGGTAGAGTTAAAAAAGAAGACAAAATAGATAGCTTAGCTGGAATTGTACTAAATAAAAAAAGCGGAGACACTGTAAAGGTTGGAGAACCACTTGCATATGTGCATACAAATGACGAAACAAAAGCAAAAGGTGCAGTAGAAAACTTAAAAAATGCATTTAAAATAACAAATAAAAAAGTAAAAAAACAAAATATAATATTAGGAATAATAAAATAGATAAAAAAGCTAGAATTTTTAAATTATATATTTAGAATTTCTAGCTTTTATTAAGATAAAAGGAGTAATATTAATGCAATAAATAACATTTCATCTTTTACACCTTCTTGATACAAGAAAAATAATAGACAAATTATTAATATATCATCAAAATAAAGCTTAATGCCCAAAATGTTTAAAAACTGTGAATTATCATCTGAATTATTTCTTTTTTCTGTTTCAATTTTAGCTTCTTTTAAAGAAGTACTATTTTTAGACTCTCTTTTGGGCGAAGATTCTTTTTCCGTAGGAGTTGCAGGCAAAGAAGCTTTTACGTAATATGGAGGATAACGCCTATAATATGGCATTCTATAAAAAGGCATAGGAAACATCATTTATGTATATCACCACCAGACGCATTACCAAATAAATCTATAACTTTACTTATATTAAAAAATTGAATATATTGTTCAACTTTTTCTTTTCTACTTTCTTTTAAATATGGCTTTAATGCTCTTAGTAATCTAGCTCTTGGATCATCTTTTGAGCTCATTTTATCAAATATTGTCTTAAATTTCAAAATTGTTTCAATATCTATATTTGGCATAGAATTATTTTCAGAATTATCTGTATTTTCAGTATTATTAGAATTGTTTAATCCAAGCATTTTTATCATATTAGAGATAGTCTCAGGAGAAATAGAGGGATTGTCTGAATTTGCAGAATTGTCTGAACTTGTAGAGCTATTTGCTTCTCCGCTTTTAGAAGAATTTATAATAGAACTAAATTTATTTAAAATTTCAGACATATCCTCATTCATATAAACTACCTCCTAGAACTTTTTCTTAATCTCATTTACAATAGCATTTTTATCTTTTGAATTCAAAATAGCATTTGCTTTGGCAATTCCAGCTTCTAAATCTTTTTTATCCATTTTAGAAAGCATTGCCATAATTTTCTCCATATCTGAATTATTCATTAAAAAAATCACCTCTTAAATAAAATGTATGCAATAACTAAAAACCTATTACATTAAAGTTAGTTATCCACAAGTTAAGTACTATAATAATATATTAATACTGTGGAAAAAGTGTTACAACTTAGCAAAACATACTTACATGCATATTTCGACAATAATTACAAAAATTAAACAAATATGTAAATAAAAAAACACTAAAATGTAATGAAAATGTAATAAAAAGCGTCCCTTAGGAAAGTCCGTAATTTAATATAGTAATTTATTGTATATACTGGAAAATACTTATATTGACTATTACTCTATAAAAATGCAAAATATATATATATTATATTTATATACAAAAAGCGAAATGCGAAAGGGGTAAAAAGTGAAAACAGAATTCAGAAGAAAAACTAAGCAAATAATTACAAAATTCATGGCAAGTTCATTAATTGTTACACTAAGCTGTACCAATTTCTTGTTTTGTGGCAATTATCTAGTATCGCTAGCAGCAGACAATAACGAACTAGATAAACAAACAGATGCCACATTAAGCAAAAACGTAAAATTCGACACCTATTTCGAAGTAAATGGACAAAAAACGCATTACAAAACAGCAGATTTAAACGATGAAACAGTTGAACTTGTAATATCTACACATGTGCAAAAAGAAGGCTATTTAAAAAATGCAACAATAGACCTAAAAGATGAAAATGGAGAAAACAATATAAACTACACAGTAACAAATATAGCAGACCCAAATGCCATAGTTCAAAGCGCATCTGAAAATCAATTAGTGCTAAGACAAATAAATGCAGGAGATGTAGTACAAGTAAAAGCAAGCTTAGCAGCAGGTGTAAATAGCATAGCAAATGTAGAAAAACTAAATAGTAATAATAAATTAATATTAAAAGGCCTTTATGTAGATGGTAAAGGTGAAGAAACCCCAATCGAAAAAGAAATAGAAATAAATTTAGGTTGGAGTGGAAAATACGAAGCACAAATAAATCAAAATTTAATTAAATATATTCCACTAAACCAAGATGGTGAAAACAAAGCATTAATATCTATGCAAATAGAAACAGGTTTACAAGAGAAAAAGTTCATGCTACCAATTAGCAAAACAAGTATTGAAATAAATGTACCAATTATAAATGGTGTAAGACCAGAATCTGTTACAGTAAACGCAATATCTACACAAGCAACAAATGGACAAACATCTGAAAACCTAGAATTTACAGAAGAAAATTATGAATATGTAGATTCAGAAGGAAAGCTAAAAATAAATGTAAAAAACGATAAAAAAGAAATTGGAAAAGATAAAGACATATATATAGTAAATTACATATATCCACAAAAAGCATATGAAGTATTATCACAAGGAAACAGTAAAATAGAGCAAAGATCAGAAGTAACAATAAAAACATATTCAAATAATAATACAGAAGAATGCAAAGCAGAAGCAAAAGAAGAATTTGCAATAACAGAAACAATAGGGAAACTAATATCATTAACAGGAGAAAATATAACAGAAAAATTAGCAAAAGGAAAACTATATGCAAACATAAATAATCCACAAAGTGGAGAAGGTACAGAATATGAATTTAAATGGAATATAAATGTAGGATTTAATGAAGGACTATCTGGAATAGTATTGCAAGATAAACAAGAAACAATGAATTCTAAAAACTTAAAAGCAGATATAACACAAAAAACAATATACAAACAAATAACAGTAAATGCAAAATCATTTGATGAACTATTTGGAGAAGAAGGAAAATTATTTATATATAATAATGAAGAAAAATTATTAGCACTAGTTGCAAAAGATACACAAACAGATGAAAATGGAAATTACTTAGTAGAACTTTTAGAAGAAGTATCACAAATAAGAATAGAAACAAGTAAACCTCAAAAAAATGGAAACTTAGTAATAACAGCTAAAAAAGAAATAAAAAGTGATTTAGGATTTACAAAATCACAAATAGATAGTTTTGAAACATTAAACATAGTATCTGAAATAATGCAAATAGATGAAAAAACAAATGAAAAAATAACAGTAGAACAAAAAGAAATAATAGTTCCATTAGAAGCAACAGTTACAAAATCTCAAATAAGCATAAACAAAGACAAACTATCTACACTTGTAAAAAATGAAAATGTAGAATTTACAATAGAACTAGGAAATGATAATGAAACATCAGATTTATATGTAGACCCAATATTTGAAATAGAATTACCAACATGTGTAGAGAATGTGGAAATCTTAGAGTCTAAAATACTATTTGATGAAGAACTAATAATAGATAAAATAGAATTTATTAAAAAAGATGGAATTCCGGTATTAAGAATAATGCTAAATGGTGTTCAAACAAAATTTAGTAATGGAATAGTAACAAATGGAACAAATATTATAATAAATACAAATATAACAGTAAATAATTTAACACCTAGCAAAACAGAAGAAATAAAAATGTATTACTATAACTCAAACACAGTAAATTATGACAATGGTGTAGTAACAGACAAAGGCTTAGGGGGCTTAGCAACAACAAACATAGAATTTGTAGCACCAACAGGAATGATAACAATAAATGGAATATCAAATTATGATGGAAACGAAAACATGTTAATGTCTGTAAACCAAGGAGATTTAATTCAGCAAGTTGAAACATATAAACCAGCAAGAATAGCAAAAATGCACTTACTTGCAATAAACAATACAGGAAATACTTGCACAGACTTGGTAGTACTAGGAAGAATACCATTTGCAGGTAACAAAGACGCAGAAACAGGAGAAGACTTAGGAACAACAATAGATACATATTTAAGAGGATATATAGTATCTGAAAGCTTGCAAGGTGATGGATTAAAAATATATTACTCAGAAAATGGTGAAGCAACATCAGCAATAGCAGATACAAACAATGGTTGGACACAAACACCAACAGATTTAAGCAAAGTAAAATCATATATGATAGTAATAGAAGGATATGAATTTAAACAAGGAGAATCTATAAGCTTTACATATGATTTTGAAATACCACAAAACATAGGTTACAATCACACAATATGCAGTAACTATGGAATATACTACATAAACAATACACAAGTTGCATCTGTAAGCTCATTTGCGAAATCAGACAAAGTAGGAATAACAACAGGAAGAGGGCCAGAAATAAATATAACACAAAGCATTGAAGGGGCAGATGAAAATGGAATAATAGATGTAAATAATGTACTAAAATTTGTAATTAGTGTAAGTAACACTGGAACAGAAGCGGCTAAGAATGTAAAAATAGAAAACGAAATACCAAAATGGACAAGTTTGGTAAGAGTATTATCAGAGACAAGCAATGAATATGAAATATATCCAGACAATGCGGATACAAACACAATGCAAGAATGGAATGTTGTAAAAAATGCAGGAACAGAATCTGGAAGTTCACCAACAGTTGGATGGGAAATAGAGAATATAGCCCCGGGAGAAACGATTACAAAAGAAGTTTATATTATACCACAATATAAGCCAGACATATATACATATTATAAAGACTATCCTGGATTTACAATAGATGAAAATGGTAAATATTATATTTCAACAGAGAAATATAATGCGGAAACAGATTCTTCATATGAAGAGAAAAATGAAATAACATCTGTACCAGAAATGGATATACAAAATGTAGTTTTAGTTTCAGCTTCAAATATTAACGCAGTATTAAAAGCTTCATCAGATACAGTAAATGTAAGAGAAAGTAGTGTATTAGTAAGAGAAGTTATTGATTTAGAAACAGATAATAGAGTAAAAGAAAATAAAGAAATTAATTTTACAGTAGGATTAGTAAATGGTGGAGAAAACACAATAAATAATCTTGTAGTAAAGAAAACACTGCCACAAGAATTAACATATGTAAGTTCTACTATACAAGTTAATGATGAAGAAGGAAATGTGATAGAGAATAGTTTAAATGCACAATATAATGACCAAACAAGAGAAGTAAGCATAGAAATTCCAAATCTTAACCAAGAAAATGTAAGTATAACAATAAAAGCAAAAACTAATAATTTAGAAAATGGAATATACGAAAAAGAAATAGAAAGTTCAACAGATGTAATTTTAAATTCAAATGTAATAGCAAAAACAGACAGTGTTAAGTTTGTAATAGTAAAACCACATTACGAAATAGTGCAAGAAAGCACAAATACAAGTGCAACATTAAGCGAAGGTGATGAAATAGAATATAGATTACGAATTACAAATGTGGGACCAATTGCAATATATGGAATGTATATAGAAATAAGCATGCCAGAGCCATTAAAAATATTATCAGCTGTTTATACTACTCAATCAGGTGATGTAAAAATAGAAAGAAACACATTTGATAAATTTGTAGAAATATTAGCATTAGAACAAAATGAAACTGTAATGTTTACAATAAAAGCAAAAGTTGGTAAAGCAAAAGAAGATACTTCAATAATAACGAATGCATACATTCATGGAGATGGACTGGAAAGCCAATACACAAATTCAATAATTCAAAAGGTGGAACAAGCAGATGAATATAAAGATCAAGATAATGGAAATTCTGGAAATACCGGAAACAACGAAGGCGATTCACCAGGAGGAGACATTTCATATGAAAAGAAATATAAAATTTCTGGAATGGCATTTCTAGATAAAAACGAAAATGGTCAAAAAGATACAGATGAAGAAAATTTAGCAAATATAAGTGTACTTGCAATAAATTCAGTAACAGGAGTAATAGCAGCAGAAACTACAACAAATGAAGATGGAAATTACCTAATTACAAATTTAGGCGCAGGAAAATATTTAATAATATTTAGATATGATACAAAAATATATGGAGCAACAAGTTATCAAAATGCAGGAGCAACTGGAATATATACATCTAGTGCAATAGAAAAAGAAATACAAATAGGAGAAGAAAAAACAGTTGCAGGCGTAACAGATGTAATAGATTTAAATTCAAGCATAACAAATATAAATATAGGACTCATAAATAAACAAAAATTTGATTTAAAATTAAACAAATCTGTTACAAAAATAACAGTTCAAAATAATGAAGGAACAAATACATACGATTTTGAATATACAGACCTAGCAAAAGTAGAAATTTCTGCAAAACAATTTGCAAAATCATTAGTAATTATAGAATATACTATACAAATTACAAATGAAGGAAACGTTCCAGGGTATGCAAAAGAAATTATAGATTATAAAACAAATGACTTAACATTTAATTCTTCATTAAATCCAAATTGGTATGAAGGAACAGATGGAAATGTATATACAAAAGAATTAGAAAATACAGTTATAAACCCAGGAGAAACAAAAGAAGTAAAACTATTGTTAACAAAACAAATGACAAATAATAATTCACCAATAATAAATAATGTTGCAGAATTACAAGAAACATATAATGAACAAGGATTAGAAGATATAGACTCAGTAGCTGCAAATAATGCACAAGGAGAAGACGATAGAGACTCAGCAGATACAATAGTAACAGTAAAAACAGGAGCACAAGCTATATACATATTAGCAATAATAATGATATTGGTAGCATTAGTACTAGGAATTTGTTTAATTAAAAAAACTAATATATTAAAAAGCAAGGAGGTGTACAAATGATAAAAAAGAAATGGGGCATAGCAGTAATATCAGCAATACTAATATTTATACTATCTACTCCAATAATGGCAGCTACAATAATGGGGGGAGAAGATGAAGACGATGGAACTTCTAATATAATAGATACAACAACAGATAATGATTTTGTAGATAATGCTCATGCCACATTGGAAGCAAAGATAAAAGAAGAAATAAAGACTCAATTAATAGGTATTGGCCAAAATGCATATATAGATATTAGTTCAGAAGTTTACAACAACCAAAATGCTATATTAAACGAAATAAAATCAGCTTGGGCACAATCAACAAATCAACAAATTAGTGAAGATAATTTGTATGATATATATTATAGATATAGTGACAGTGTAAGTGAATATGGAAACAAAAAAGTAGATGCTTGGATTAATAATTATTATGATGCATATGTAGAAGTAATTACAGATAAAGTAGTAGAATACATAGATGGAAATGAAAGTGAAATTACAAATGGAGTAGCTACAATATTATATACATCAACAGAGAACTTAAAAGAAGAAATGACAGCTTATGTTTCAGAAACAAGAACAACATTAGATAGTGTAATGAGGAAGATGTTACCTAAATATTCTACTAGTATTGTAGGATGGGAAAGTAAAGCCGCAGAAGCTATTATGCTAGAAGCGGATATAGGAATAAAAGATGTTGCAGACAAAGTGTTAACAGAAGCATATGGATGGGAAAATGAATTATTAAATGATGCATTTGACCAAATAAATTCATATATAACAGATGTATCGAATGAATTTGTAGATATGGCAATTAATGAACTTAAAGGATATTTTGGAGCAGATTTGAGTTTAAATATTGAACAAATAATAATTGATTATATGCTGGAAGAAATACTTGGAAGTTTTAATACAACTTGGGGTACAATAGAATCTATTATTAATGGAAAAGTTACAAATGTGAGTCCAGATGAATTACAGCGAATAGAAGAAGAACTGAAACAAACTTATGAAGAAGCAAAAGCATTAATAGAGCAAGATATTGAAACAACTGCAAAAGATTTAACAGATAATTTTTTACAAGCAGCTGATGAAAAATTTAGTAATTTTGGAAAAGAATTTGCACAACATGTATCAAATATAACAGGAGAAATAGCTGCAAGTTTTGCAATGCAATATTATGTAGAACTTCAAGATAAAATATATGAAATAACAGAAAATCTTGGAAAAATAGGACAATCAGTTATTGATGCAATAACTTACCAAGTTGGAGATTGGCTATATGAAAATATATCTACAAATGTAAGCACATTAATTATGAATTCATTTTTTGGTGGGAATGGAGAATTTAATTTAACAGATTTTGATATTACATGGGAATCATTTGGAGCACAAGTCTTATTAAATTGGTTAAGTAGTAATGAGGAAATTAATGAAATATTAAATATATTTATAGAAGGATATGGAGGAGTTACCTCAGGATATCATACTTTTGAAAGATATGTTGGAAGAACTTATAATTTTATAATTAAAGGAGGAGTTTTGATACCAACAACAAGTTCTGCATCCGCCAATGCTACTGCAATTGCAGGAGCATTAGCATCTGTTTCGATAGGAGATGTAGGAGCTTTTGGACAAGCAGAAGCAGGAATGGGATACCATAGTTTACAATTTAATCCATTAGGAGATACACAAACAATATGCAATTATTATAGGTTAATAATAGAGGGACCAACCCCAAAACCAATACCATCCACTCCACTTATGAATAGGCCAGGAATTATAGCGCTTGAAACAACATCATATACAGAACCAAGATGGTGGCCAAGTGGTTCTGCAGTGTGGTCAGTATCTGATCCACGTTATGCAGACACAGAATACATTGTTAATGAAATGGTTAATAATCAAGGTGGAGACTCATATGTACAAAGAGCATTTTCACTATCTACATTAGCCTTAGAGGTTGGAAATGGGAATCCATTTAGCCCATCACTTTTATCAAAAGAATTATGGACAGAAGCACAAAAATATAGACTATTTAGAGCAGAATGTACAGCAAGACTAGGATATTATAATGGAATAAGTGATGAAACAGAAGATGCAACATCTAGATATATGGAAGATATAGGAGCATTTGTTGTAGGACCATTTAAAGTAGATTATATAAAAAGTACAATACAGCAACCACATAGAGAAAAAGTGCATTTCGGATTTATGGAAGATATGGAAGTTTATTATAGAGATGCAAATGGTGAAGAACAAAAACTATCAGATGGTTCATGGATGATATTATTTGAAGAAAACTCAGAATTTGATTTTTCTTCTGAAAGATATTTAGATGATTATCAATTACCATATCCAAATGAAGAATTTTATATTATGATAATGCAAGATATGAATTCAGAAGTAACAAGCATATCAAAAATAGAAATGAAATTTAAAGAAATGGTAACAGTATTAAGGGGACAAAAACTTAATATGCAAACTACTCAAATGGTAAATATTAATTTACCACCAACAGTAGTACCAATGGGACCACATCATCCTCCCAAATATATCTGGAATACTAAAAGAATAAATATGACACGTATTACAAGTAACATGGGATTTTCAGTTCTATTTACATCAAAACAATATGTAAGTCATACTTATGAAATAAAACTTTCTAAAAAAGATCCAAAAACACCTGCATATGAAACAGCTGATTATGTAACATCAGGTTCAATTGTTTCATCAGAAGTAGAAGAAGATGGAGTAATTTATGGTAGTGAAATAAATAGCTCATTATATAATTCACTAAGTAAATTAGTAGAAAACACAGAAAGTAACAAATCTGACTATAATTCATCAGGCTCAACATTTGATGAAAGCTTAAATAAAATATCAAACATATACACAAGTGCAGATGGAGATACAAAATATATTTCTGCTGTAAACTCAATATTAAAAGCAATAGCAGAAAATGATGCAACAAAATCACTATCTATATTAGGAAACATTTTCGGAACAAGTAATGGAGATTTTCAAAAAGTTACAAGACTTTCTAAACTAGTTTCTGAAAACGAAAAAGTAAGAGAGCTTGCAACAGTGATAGAAACAGCAATAGAAATATACAAAAATACAAATGATAATTTAGGAGTAGAACTACTAAATCTATTAAATGAAACAACAATAATATACAATAATGTAGACTACTCAAAAGTAATGGACAGTATAAATCAAACAATAAATAATTGCGAATACAAAATACCAGTATTTGCACTTCTTTCTCAAATGGGAGAAGGAGAATTAACAAATGAAAAAATGGGTACTTATTTGCAAACAAATTATTCTTGGCTAGATGAAGATAAACGAGGACTAGTTATGAATACTGTAAAAGCAATTGTAAGCACATTAAACAACACAGGAGATTTAGGTAATGCAATATCACAAATAATACAAAAAGCATATAAAATGTACGAAAGACAAGTTACAATGTCTGAACTAATAAAAACAATTGTAGATTATTCAGGGGATGAAGAATTACAAAATGAGTACAGAACATTTGAAAGTACAATGCAAATAAACCAAGCAGTATCTACAATTAACTCAGATAGTTTATTAACACCAGCAGAAAAATATAGATATATTCAAGAAGAACAAATAAAAATATTTAAAGCAACAAGTGTTGCCGCAAAAGAACTAGATAATGGAAAAGACTTAATAGATGCAATAGAAAGAGCATATTCTGAATCTAGCAATATAGAAGTACAAATACTAACTAAATTCCAAACACTTGTAAAAGATTTAACAGAAACAGATATTACAAATTTAACAGCAAGTTTAGTTAAATCACAAGATGTTGAAAATACATTAGATATAATAAACACAGAACTTGCAAGAAATAATCTAAAAGGAGAGAGCGAAAAAGCTCAAACATTTATAGACATATTAGAAGCCAATGCCTCACTATACGATAGAACAGCATATGCAGAATACAACTCAGATTTTAATATAACAAAAGTAGAAAGACCATCAGACTTATATTACATGGGAGATGACGAAATAGACCTAACAATGACAATTGCAGGTGTAGTATGGAAAGATGGACATAGTGGACTTCAAAACGATTATGATGGTGTAAGAACAGCAAATACAAATGGAGATATAGAGACAGGTATTGAAGGGGTAGAAGTACGTTTAAGAAGAGTAGACAATGGACAAATAGGTAGAATGAGACAAAACAACAAATGGGTAGAAGCAATAACATATACAGATGATGGAGGGTACTACCACTTTGAAGAAGTAGAATCTGCAAAATACTATGTAGAATTCGTGTATGATGGACATAAATATATGCCTACAACAAGCCTATCTAATGGTGAAACAAGAGAATCAATTGCAACATATAAACAAACACCAGACCAAGAGGTATTTGATAATAACTCAAAGGCGGCAGAAGTGGAAAGTGATAGAATAGCATTTAATGATAAATTCCATACAATAAATGGAGATACAGCATATACAAAAGACGGACAACCACTTACTGTAAATGGAAATGTTGTAAACTTAGAATATGAACAAAAAGATGGTACATCTAGTTTAATTACACTAGATAATGCAGGACATGTACTTCCACAATACGCAATGGTAGCAAGTTCTCAAACACTTGGAATAACATACCCAATAGATACATCTGTAACATTAGATAATGAAACAACAGAAAGTTTAACAAGTGCATATGGACAACAAGATGTAATATCTAATGAATACATTAAAACAGGAGAATATATGTACCATGTGAACCTAGGACTAGTTGAAAGAACAAAACTAGATTTAGCATTAACACAAGACGTATATAATGTAACAACAACAGTTAATGAAAAACAAGAAGATTACATTTATAACCAAAGAGGAAGCTTATCTATATTTGATGCTAAACTTAAAAATACAGATGCATACAAAGGAATAAATTACACAAGAGAATTATATAATGCAGATTATCAATTAAGATTAGAAGATTATCAGTCAAACTCTTTAAATAGATTAGACAGAAATGGAAATGATAAATCATCAGAAATAGAAAAGATTAAAGAACTAAAAGAAATAGAATACTCAAAAGGTGGACTAGAACAAAGAGCATTTGTAACATATAAAATAACACTTAAAAACCAATCATTGCTACAAAGTGCAACAATAAACGAATTAACAGACTATTTCGACCCAAGTTATAATTTAGTAACAGAAGATACATATCAAGAAATACAAAATGCAGAAGGAATTGTAGAAAACAAACTTGTAGCAAAACAATCTTACTTTATAGTTCAATCTGATAATAGTGCAACAGAGTATAAACTTATTTGGGAAGAAACAGGAATGGTAAATGGATTAAAAGCCATGAACACTGTACAAACAGACCAAATCGGACTAGAAGATGTAATTATGAATGCACAAGATGAAATTTATGTATTTATAACATTTGAAGTCGCGAAAGATGAAAACAGAGCTATTTCACTTGGTAAAAAAGAAAATATAGTAGAAATTTCAAGCTACACATCACTAGAAATTGGTGCAACATCAAAAGATCACTCAATAGGACTAATAGATAAAGATTCAGCACCAGATAGTATAAGTGTAGGAGAAACAAATACATATGAAGACGATACAGATGCAGCACCAATAATTGACTTTATGCTATATAGCACAGACCTAAGAAACATAAATGGATATGTTTGGGATGATAACAGAGATGTTACATTATCAACAGGACAGGTAGTAGGAAATGGTGTAAGAGAAGAAGGGGAAGAATTAATAAATGGTGTAAGAGTACAATTAGTAGAAGTAATTACAGACCCAGAAACTGGTGCAGAATACGAATATGTATGGAAAGAAATGTACACAGGAGAAGATAATTATAGACACATAGGAAGTTCTGGAAGCCCTGCAAACACAGAACGTGGACAAACAATTAGTACAGGAAGTGTAATTTCAGATACTAACCTAGGAGCAGTACAAAAAGGAGAATACAAATTCCATGACTTTATTGCAGGTAACTTTATAGTAAGATTTATATATGGAGATACTTACAGAACATACTTAGCAGCTGGAAGTGAAAACTCAGAAGGAGAAGGACTAAACGAAGCTTCATTTAACGGACATGATTATAAATCTACTGCATACCTAAAAGGAAATAATCTATATGCAAAATGGTATGACCTAAGTGGATTTGATAAAGAAGATAAACTATATTCAGATGCAAAAGATGATACAACAAGAAGAAATGTAGTAATAGATTATGCATCAACACTTCAAAACGACAAAGCAGAAATATTAGCATCATTTGATGATAGAGATGACAAATTCTATTATGAAAGACAATTACACCAAGAAGCAAGAGACAACACATGGATGTTTGCAGATACAGCAAAAATTAATATGAATGTAGAATACAACAAAACAGAAGCAAATGGACTTCAAACTCAAAACTACAAAATAAAGAATATGGACTTTGGACTAGAAAAAAGACCAGAAACAAAAATAGAGCTTTCAAAAGAAATTACAGATATAAAAATAACACTAGCAAGTGGAAATGTAATTGTAAATACAGCAGCTGGTATGACACAAAATGTAAACTGGATAAGCAATAAAAAAGACAAAGTAGAAGGACATGAATACAAAAGAGATACACTTCGTTATGAATACAGACAAGGTAGAATACACATATACATGGACGAAGAAGTAATGCAAGGTGCTACAATTCAAATAACATTTAAAATAACAGTAACAAACAACAGCGAAATAGATTACACAGGACAAAATGGAAACTTAGGATATGCATACTACACAGGACAAGTTTCATCATCAGACAGAATTGTAACAACAACTGTGGATAAGATTATAGACTATGTGGATAACAGCTTAACATTTAGAAAAGTAGATAGCCCAGAATGGAGTTTAATAGAAACAATGAGAGAATTTACGACAACATCAGAAGGGGCACAGGTTGAAATAGAAAAAATGGATTATGGAACATTTATAGAAACAATGATGGAAAGATATGGAGAAGATTATGTTGCAGAACACCTAAGAGAATTTGAAGCACAATATCAAGTTTATGTACAAACAGGAAGACTAGAAGATATAGGAAGCATTGGTGGAAATAATTCTAATCAAGAAGATGAAGAAGAAAATACAGTTGGAAACCATTTAAGCAATTATAATGTAATTCAAAATATGAAAAATAGAGAAAATGGAATTGCCTACTTAAACGAAGATTTGAATATTGTTAAAACTAAATCAGCACAAACAGTAGAAGAACCAATTACACAAGTAATTGTAACAAAAGCATTAGAAGATGTAGAATTAAAACCAGGAGAAAGCGCAAGCGTGGACTTAGTCCTATCTAAAACATTATCACCAGAAGATGAAGATGATACATTAAACTATGGCAACTTAGCAGAAATTCTACAATATTCTAATACAGTAGGTAGAAGAGATATGGATGCAATCCCAGGAAATCAACAACCAGATGAAGATCCATATGAGTATGATACAGACTACATAGAAAGAGTTATTATAACACCACCAACTGGTGCAAATAGAGCATTATTTATAGTATTACCATTAACAATACTTGCAGTACTAGGAGGGGGAATAATACTAATTAAGAAAAAAGTATTAAAGGACAAAAGATTTTAAATAAAAAGCAAAAGAAAAAAAGTGGCTTCTGGGGACAAAAAAGTCCCTAGAAAGTCATATATATGTGTATTTTATAGAAAATACGCATATATATGACTTAAAATTCCATGAAATAACATATTTTTTGGAAAAACCATTGAAAAAGTTGACATAAGAATGTATAATATATAATAGGTTAGAATGCCAGAATTCTTTTATTGGGAGGAACAAAAAATGCAGGAAAAAACAAAAAAAATATCACTGCTAAATAAGTTCATAATTGTAATGCTAGTAATAAGCCTTACAATGACAAATTTTCTAATAGTAGGAGAAAATTTAGTAACATATGCAGCAGATGCACTATTAGATAACCAAACAGAAGCAACAATAAACAAAAATGTTAAATTTGATACTTATTTTGAATCAGATAATGGAAATACACATTATCTAGTTTGTGATGTAAATTCAGAAAACACAAGTATGAAAGCAAATTTAAGTGTAGATGCAGGATACTTAAAAGAAGCAAAAATAGAATTACAAAATGCAAATTATGATATAAACAATATTGTAGATACACTTGGAAAGGTTCAATCAGCATCTGAAAATGAAATTGTTTTAAGACAAATTAATGCAGGAGAAAATGTAGAACTTGGATTCACAATTGGAACAAAGATTTTAGATACTATGAAATTAGAAGATGTAAGCAAAGATAGTAAAGTTGTTTTAAAAGCAATTTATGTAGATGAAGAAGGAAATGAACTAGAACTAGAAAAAGAAATT
Organism: uncultured Clostridia bacterium; assembly: GCA_944389425.1. GTDB lineage: Bacteria > Bacillota > Clostridia > TANB77 > CAG-508 > UMGS1864. Next base: position 52,207 of record CALXMH010000001.1, on the reverse strand, counting down.
ACAATAAATATTTCTTGGACAGGTACATTTGAAAATGAAGTAAATATGGAACTTGCAAAATATACAAGTTTTGTACAAAACGGAGAAGAAAAAGTACTTGTACAAATTTTAGCAAATTCAGGGTTAAAAGAAACAGAAAACAAATTACCAATAAAAGAAAATAATATAGAAGTTTTAGTGCCTAGCTTAGCAGGTGCTAAACCAGAACAAGTTATAGTACTTGCAAAAAGTACAATGGCAACAAACGGAAAAGAAGAAGGTACAGCAATTCTTCCAGAAGAAAATGTTATAAAAGATTTAGAAAACGGAATAGTAAAAATAAAAATTGAAAATAAAGATCAAGATGGAAATGTATGGGCTGGAAAAGGACAAGACCAAGTATTATTAACATTTATATATAATAAAAAAGATATGACAGAAGAAATTATTAAAATAGCAACAAAAATGGTTTCTGAAATATCAATATATAGTGGAAACAGTATAGGAAATGTTAAAAATGAAATTACATCTGAGTTTGATTTAAGCTCATTAAAAGGAAGTATAATTTCACTTGGATTAAATACAAATATGCAAGAAATTAACAAAGGTAAAATGTATGCAAATTCTATAATAGAAAACAAACAATATGAAACAACAATAGAAACAAAATCACTAGTTGAAGTTTCTTACAAAGATATAATTTCAGAAATTAAATTAGATGATGTAGATACATATTTTACAGATGAAAATGGAAATAAATATTTACTAGGTGGAAACATTTATTATAAATCTAGCAAAATAAGCAAAGAAAATTTTGAAAAAATATTAGGACAAGACGGAGAAATAAAGGTATTAGATGAAAATGGAAATACTGTAACACTTATAAATACTTCTATGCAAGCAGACGAAAATGGAGACTATATAGTAGAATATGCTTCTAGATATGCAAAATTATCTTTTGTAACAACAAAACCAATTAGCGAAGGTGAGCTATGTATTATAAATACAAGAGCAATAGCACCAGAGCTTGCATCTAGCAAAGACAAAATAATGAGTTTTAAAACAATAACTACACAAATGAAAGTTGATATAAATGAAAATAATAGTTATTTAACAATTGAAAATAAAGAAATATCTATACCACTTACAGAAACCATGACTTCATCAAATATTTCTTTAAGTACATCTTCATTATCAACAATAGTAAATAATGAAGACGTAGAAATAAAAATAGAATTAAATAATGAAAAAGAATCTTCTGATTTATATATTGGCGGAACATTCAAAATAGAATTCCCAGAATATATAGAAGATGTTACAGTTAAAAATTACAATATATTATATGCAGAAGGATTAAATATTAAAGAAATAACAAAACAAATAGAAAATGAAAAAGTAGTTTTATATATAACATTAGATGGAGTTCAATCACAATTTAGTACAGGTACTGTAACAAATGGAACAAATATTATATTAGGAACAGACATAAAAACAAAACTATTAACACCAGCATCTGAAAATGTAATAAAATTATATTATCTAAACAGTAATGCTATATCTTATAGCAATATAGATGAAGCAACTGATATGGGAGTAAATGAAGCAAAAGTAAGCTTTGTTTCACCAGCAGGAATGCTTGCAGTAAATAAAATTTCTGAATATGATGAAACAGGGAAAAGTATAATTTCTGTAAATCAAGGTACAGTTGTAGATAAAATTAAAATGGATTCAGAAGCAATAGATGCTAAAATGGATTTAATGTTAATAAATAATACAGGTGATATTTGTAATTCACTTAAAGTATTAGGAAGAATTCCATTTGAAGGAAACAAAAAAATAGGCACAGATGAAGATTTAAAAACAACAGTAAATACAAATATGATTCAAGGAATAAGCTTAGATGAAAACTTAATGCAAAATGCAAAAATATACTATTCAGAAAATGGAGAAGCAACAGATGATTTAGCAGATGCAAATAATGGATGGGTAGAAAATCCATCAGATTTTAGCAAAGTAAAATCTTATTTAGTAGTATTTGAAAATTATGAATTTAAACAAGGCGAAATAATAAACATGTCATACAATTTCAAAGTTCCAGAAATGATAGATTTAAACAATTTCTTATATGGAAGCTTTGGAGCAACATATGAAAAAACATCTGAATTTGGCACCCAAGAAGAAACATCAGTAGCAGATGTTGTAGGTTTAACAACAGGAACAGGACCAGTAATGGAAATAAACCAAACAGTTTCAGTAGGTGAAGACGGAATAATAAGAGAAGGACAAATAGTAAAATATACATTCTCTATAAAAAATGCAGGTAATACAGATATTGAAAACTTAAAAGTAAAATACTTATTACCAGATTATTCAGTATATGGTGAATATGTAGAACCAGGTTCTATGGGACCACAAGAAAATGTATTCATGGAAATAGAAACAGCAGTAGATGAAGAAACAGGTAAAAACTATACAGAATTTGATATAGGAACAGTACCACCAGGAGAAACTGTAACAAAAGAACTTTTAGTAAAATTTAATGAATTACCATCAATAGGAGATTACTATGCAAATGAAGAAGGATTCTTCTATGATGAAGAATCTGGAAGATATTTTATATTAGTACAAAATCCAGATGGAACATATACAGAAACAGAAGTAACATCTGTTCCAGATATATATGCTACTACAACACTTAAAATAACAGCAACAGACTTAGAACTAAAAACAGTAGAAGGAAAACCAAATAAGGTAGAAAAAGTAATACTACTTACAGAAGAAAAATCAAGCATGGCTGAAAGTATTGCATTAAAAGAAAATGAGACATTAACATATACAATATCTATAAAAAATAATACAGATAAAAAATTAGAAAATGTAGTATTAGAAAAAATATTACCAGATGGAGTAAACTTCTCTAAAATATATTCAGAAGAATATAGCGAAGAAGAGGAAATTTATAAAGTTGCAGAAGAAGGAACATACAATGAATCTACAAGACTTGCAACTATAACAATACCAGAACTTGAAGCAGGAGAAATGAAAGACGTAAAAGTAGAAGTAACAGTAGCAAGTTTAGGACAAGATGAATACAGTAAAATAATTACCACATCTTCTGTTGTATATGCACAAGATGTAAGTAAACATACAACAACAGAAGTTAAAAACTTAGTTGCCAAACCAAAACTTTTAATAGAACAAACAGATTCTGCAAATGGAGAATATGTTTCTGAAAGAGAAGAAGTTACATTTACACTAACAGTTAAAAACGATGGACAAATATCAACAGAAAAAATGAAGATATCAAGCCAAATTAGTGAATACTTTATTCCAACAAATATAAATTATGGAATAAATGATGAAGAAAGAACGAATATGTCAGCCGGAAGTAATAACATATTATTAGAAACAACATTAGAACCAGGCGAAACACTAACACTAAATGTAACTGTAAATGCAGTAGACTTACCAAATACACAAGATGAAGTTACAGTAGAAAATGTATTTACATTAACAGGTGATTTAATAGGCGAAATAAAATCAAATACAATAGTAAAAACAGTAGAACAATCACCAGAACCAAATGACCCAGGAGATAATACCCCAGAAGACCCAGATGAGCCAGATAATCCAGATGAACCAGTTATACCAGAAATTAAAACATATAAAATAAAAGGTACAGCATGGTTGGATGAAAACTCAAATGGCGCAAGGGAAACAAACGAAAGATTATTCTCTGGAATTAGAGTAATATTATTAAATGCAAAAACAGGAGATATTATAGTAGATAGAACAACAGGAAAAGCAAAAGAGACAACAACATTAGAAAATGGTACATATGAATTTGATAATCTAGTTCAAGGAGAATATATAGTAGTATTCTACCACGATAGTAATGTATATGGCTTAACAGAATATGCAAAATCAGGTGTAGATACTAATATAAACTCAGATGTTATTTTGACAAAAATAATGGATAATGGGGAAGAAAAAACAGCAGCAGTAACAAACACAATTGTAATAGAAGATAAAAGTATATCTAATATAGATATAGGTTTAGTAACAAATAAACAAGCAGACTTAAAATTAGATAAGTATGTAAGTATAATTACAGTACAAAGCAATGATGGTGTAAGAACATATACCTATACAGATACAACACTTGCAAAAGTAGAAATATCAGCAAAAAGAATGGCAGGTTCTGTTGTAATAGTAGAATATGTAATGGTTGTTACAAATGAAGGTAATATGCCAATGTATGCAAGAAACATTGTAGACTACATGCCAAAAGATATGAAATTCAATTCAGATTTAAACCCAACATGGTATGCAGGAAATGATGGAAACTTATATAATAATGAACTTGCAAATACAGTAATTAATCCAGGAGAAAGCAAAAACATAACATTAAGACTAACAAAAACAATGACAGAAAATAATGTTGGATTAACAAACAACAGAGCAGAAATTTACGAAACATATAATGAACTAGGAATTGCAGACATAGATTCAACACCAGCAAACCAAGCAGAAGGTGAAGATGATATGGGAACAGCAAACGTATTTATAACAGTAAAAACTGGTGAAGAAGTAACTTATATTTGTACAATACTAGTTGCACTTGTAATATTTGTAACAGGAGTATACTTTATAAGAAGAAAAACATCAAGATATTATAACTAGGGGAGGTGAAAGTTGAAGATGAAAAATAAGAAGAGCATAATAATAATTTCAATAATATCCATACTATTTTTAATATTTGGAATAACAACTGTTTTTGCAGATGATGAAATAGTACAAGCAGAAGAATCTACAAATACTAATGTAGAAGAACTAGAAAGAACACACTCAGAAGATTCTGATATAGAAATTATTAGAGTAGAACATTCGAATATAAAAGATATAATAACAAAGGGAGATTTAGCATCTGGAAGTAGTAATTTCTGTATAAATAGAATGAACCACAATATTCCGGAAGTTGCAGGTAAGAACCTTGCAAGAGTGGCAGGACAGATAGTTGACTTATCAAATATTCCGGCAGAAGGAATAGTTGTAGGAACAGGATATGTACCAAAGAGTGGAATAGTGAAAGCAGTAGCAACTCAACCTAGCCAAGGTCTAGTTACAGACGATGTAGTATATAGAGTAAAAAGAGAAGAAAATTTAGGCGAAACATATGAATCAGCAGCTATTGCATATCTATATTCAAGAGTTAATGATCCAAAAGATAATGCCGTGGGAATGCTTGAAAATAATCTTCAAGTAGCAATATGGAACGAAGATTATTATAAAAACACAGAAAATGGAGGAGTTTCTAGTGCTTATGGAAAAAGCGATGGAGGCTTACTAGAAGAAGCAAAAGCTTACCAAAAATATAGACAAGATATAGAAGAATTTAAAAGATTAAATGCTGGAAAAGCTGTAAAAGATACTATAATAAATAAAACAGTTTCAACAAATATAGAAGATAGAGAACAAATACTTCGGACCATATACAGTTGAATATGTAAGAGGATACTCTAAAATTGCAGGTAGAGAATTTGTAGATTTTGGGGGATTGTCAAACATAAAAGTATATAATCAAAATAACGAAGAAATACCAGCAGATGCATTTGAAATAATGTTTAAAGGGGATAGGGTTATAGATGAAGTAGATAAAGACTATCAATCTAAATTCCCAAAAAGTAATGAACAATTCTATATAAAATTATATGTAGATAAATTACCAGAAGGAACAACAAAAATATCTAAAATAGGATATGAGTATAAAGAAACACATATAACATCAAAAGCAAAAGTATGTACAGGAACTACATATAAGGCAGACACATGGATATATCGTTCACAAGTGATAAGTCAACAAAGACTCCCAAATGGAAGAGTAATTAGAATATATCAATATAGATTGGTTCCACGTCTAATAAGAGTTAATGCGCAAGAAACTACAATTGACTATGAGCCACAAGTAGAAATTATAACACATACAGATACAGTACCAGGTTCAAACTCATTCAGATTATTCATACCTCCATATTGGCCAGATTGGCCATACTGGCCAGATTACCCAGACTATCCAGATTATCCAGATACAGATTTAACATTTACAATTGCCGGAATAGTATGGGAAGACACAAAAACAGGAAAAGAAAGCAATTTCGATGGTCAAATAGGAACAGCCAACAGCGGTGAACAAGAAAAAGGAATGGAAAATGTAGAGGTAAAACTATATGAACATGGAACAACTAATGTAATTCAATCTACATACACAGATAGCAATGGTGCATATGTATTTAACGAAATTCCAGTAGGAACATATGATGTAGGATTTGTATATGATGGATTAACATATAAAACAACAAAATCATTTGCGAGTGGTAGTGCAGAGGATTATAAAGATAATCCAAATGACGAAAAATACAAACTAGATTCAAAAGCAGATGAAGCACCAGAAGATAGACAAAACTTCAACGACAAATTCTATGAAATAACAGCAGAAGGTGCTAAAAATTCTAGCGGAACAATAACAAATACAGAACCATTAGAATATGAAACAGCAGATGGAGTTTCTAAAATTGTAACAACATATGCAGATGGAAAAGTTAAAAAAGATTTCCAATTAGAAACAATAACATCAACAACACTTTCAGTAGGATTCCCATTTGATAACTATGTTAATAATGCGGATTCTTATAAAACAATAAATGGTCAAAAATACTATGAAAACTACACATATATGGCATATGTAAACTTAGGACTTCAAAAAAGACCAGAAGTTGATTTCGCATTAACAAAAGACGTATATACATCAACAGTTACAATTAATAATAAACAAATAGACTACAAATATAATGCAAGAAATCAAGATGCATTTGATATAGGACTTAAAAAAGTATTATCTTACAGTGATGTAAAATATAATAGAGAAGTATATCAATCAGATTATAATTACAGAATTGATGATTATAAAAATAATACATTAAATACTGTAAATGGTTCAGAACTTAGAGGCCTTAAAGAAGAAGATGAAGAATTAAAAGTATTTGTTACATATAAAATTAAAATAAGAAACCAATCAGAAATATACAGTGGAACAATAAATCAATTAACAGATTACTTTGATTCAACATACAAACTAATTAGTGAAGATTTAAGGTTAGACATAAGAAATGATGATGGAACAATAGAAAAAGATAAAGTTGTTGCAAGAGCACCATACTTTGAAACATCATCAGGAGTGCAAGGCTCACTTAGAGTATCTACACCAGCAAAATTTAATGATAATTATAGCCAAACATATATAACCGGTATTGAAAATCAAATACTTCAAACAGGACAAGACATTTATCTATACATTACATTTGAAGTAGACAAAGATTCAACAAGAGCTGTTAAATTAGGAGAAAAGAGCAATCAAGTTGAAATTACAAGTTATTCAACATTTGAACAAAATGCAATAACAAAAACAAAAACAGTAGGTATGATAGATAGAGACTCTGCACCAGGAAACTTAAACCCAGAAGATAGCAGAACATTAGAAGACGACTCAGATATTGCACCAACAATTAATATTAAATTATATGAAGGTGTTTTAAGAACAATAAATGGTTTAGTTTGGGAAGATGAAAGAACAAATACACTTACAACTGGACAAATAGTAGGTGATGGTTTAAGACAAGAAAGTGAAAAGAAAATAAATGGTGTATTAGTACAATTAATAGAAATAATCACAGCAGAGGATGGAAAACAATATGAGTACATTTGGCAAGAGATGTATACTGGTGAAAATGGTTATAAATATGTAAATATAGATGGTAACATCTTTGACTCAAAAGTAGGTACAGTTCAAGCAGGTACAACAGATATAGAAAGAGGACAATATAGATTTAGTGGATATATACCAGGTGATTACATTATAAGATTTACATATGGTGATACTGTAAAAACAGTATTAACATCAAAAAATGATACATCATATAATGGACATGATTATAAATCAACAGCATACTGGCAAGGTAATAACATAAATTCAGAATGGTATGATTTATCATCAGCAGATTTAAATAATACAGCTTTATCTGATGCTAAGGATAATGAGGCAAGAAGATTACAAGTAATTAATTACTCAAAAGTAATGAAAAACGATATTGCACAAGTATTAGCATCACATGAACAAAATACAGACAATTACAATCCAGCATTACTAGAAACATTAATGCAAAACACATTTATGTATGCAGATTCTGCTAAAATGAGAGTAGAAGTAGAATATAATACAACAACAGCAGAAGGAACAGAAGCTATTAATTCATACAATATAAGGGACATAGATTTTGGAATTGAAGAAAGACCAACAGCAAGTATAGACTTAGATAAAGAGATTGTAGGAATTAAAATAACACTAGCAGATGGAACTACATTAGTAGATACAGAAGCTGGTATTAGAAAAAATGTAAACTGGATAAAAAATAATGATAGATTCCAAGGTAGAATACATATATACATGGATGAAGAAGTAATGCAAGGTGCTAATGTACAAATAAAATATAGAATTACAGTAAAAAATAATAGCCAAATTGATTATACAGGTTCAACTACAAGCTCAGTTGGTACTACATATTATACAGGTAGAACATCTGGTAGTGACAGACTTGTAACAACATCAGTAGATATTGTGGCAGATTATGTAGATAATAGTATAGTATATAGAGCAGACGACAACCAAGGAAGAGGATGGGAATCAATGGACCAAACAAGACTTGGAAGTATTGAACAAATGGAAAACCAAGGATACTTAGATAAAGATGTAAAACTTGCAGAAAAAGATATACATCAAATATTAATAAATGAATCATTATCAAGTATTCAATTAGCACCAGGAGAAAGTAGAACAATAGAACTTCAATTATCTAAAACTATATCAACAGATGATGAAAGTGAAGACTTATCATATGATAATATAGCAGAAATTTTACAATATACAAACTTAGTTGGTAGAAGAGCAGACCTTCCAGGTAACCAAGACCCAACAGAGGCACCAACAGAAGCCGACTCTGATTATACAGAAACAGTTATAATTACACCACCAACAGGAGAAAACAGAGCACATTATTTTGTAATAACAGCAGCTGCATTAGTAATAATTGGAGCAGGAGTATTTGTAATAAAGAAAAAGGTAATAGACAAAAAATAATATGATATTTAGAGACTACTAAAAAAGTAGTCTCTATTTTTAGTAAAAATTTTAAAAAATCATTTTATTTATTTATAAATAATGATACAATTAATATAAATTAATATAGGAGAGAAAATTATGGAAGAAAATTGTATTTATGAAAAAGTAGAAAAAGAAACAAAAGAAATAATTAAAAAATATGCAAAAGATAAAAGCCAATTAATTGGAATATTAAATGATGTACAAGAAAAATATGGTTATATTCCAAAACAAGCACAAATTGTTATATCAAAAGAACTTAAAATGCCAATGGCAGAGATATATGGTGTAATAACTTTTTATTCAAGATTTACACTTGCTCCAAAAGGGAAATACAATATAGCAATTTGTCTAGGAACTGCATGCTTTGTAAAAGGTTCACAAAAATTATTAGATAGAGCAAAAGAAAGATTAAATATTGAGCCAGGTCAAGTAACACAAGATGGAAAATTTTCAATAGATGAAGTAAGATGTGTTGGTGCATGCGGATTGGCACCAGTATTTATGGTAAACGACGAAGTATATGGAAATGCAACAGTAAAACAATTAGATGAAGTAATAGACAAATACATGAAAGAATAAAAAAGGAGGTAATCCATGAAAACAATAGAAGAAATAGAACAAATAAGGCAAGAAAAAAGAAAAGAACTAGATCTTAGAGTAAATACAAAATTAGATACAAGAGAAAAACATATATTAGTATGTAGAGGAACAGGATGTACTTCTTCAAAATCTCCCAAAATTATAGAGGAATTTAGAAGAATATTAAAAGAAAAAAATATAGATAATGTAAGAGTAATACAAACAGGTTGTTTTGGACTTTGTGCAAAAGGACCAATTGTAATAATAAGACCAGAAGAAACTTTTTATGCACATGTAAAACCAGAAGACTGTGAAGAAATTATAAATACACATATTTGTGAAGGTAAAAAAGTAGAAAGATTACTTTGCAAAGATATAGATGGAAAACTTGTAAATAAGTTAGATGAACTAAACTTTTATAAAAAACAAAAAAGAATTGCACTTAAAAATTGTGGGATAATAGATCCAGAAAATATAGATGAATACATAGCCTTTGATGGATATAAGGCATTAGAAAAAGTATTGACAAATTTAACCCCAGATGAAGTAATAGATATTATTTCAAAATCAGGATTAAGAGGACGTGGAGGAGCAGGATTTCCAACAGGTAAAAAGTGGAGCTTTGCAAAAGCAGAGCAAAATGAACAAAAATATGTTGTATGTAATGCAGATGAAGGAGACCCAGGTGCTTTTATGGATAGAAGCATACTAGAAGGAGACCCCCATTGTGTGCTAGAAGCAATGGCAATAGCAGGTTTTTCAATAGGAGCAAACCAAGGGTATATCTATGTAAGAGCAGAATATCCAATTGCTGTACAAAGATTAAAAGTAGCAATACAACAAGCAAGAGAATATGGATTACTTGGAGATAACATTTTAGGAACAGGATTTAAATTTGATATAGATATAAGACTAGGAGCAGGAGCATTTGTATGTGGAGAAGAAACAGCTCTTTTAGAATCAATAGAAGGGAAAAGAGGACAACCAAGAGTAAAACCACCATATCCTGCAAGCCATGGATTATTTGGAAAACCAACAGTAATAAATAATGTAGAAACACTTGCAAATATTACTAAAATTATTTTAAATGGTGCAGACTGGTTTGCTAGCATAGGAACAGAAAATTCAAAAGGTACAAAAGTATTTGCACTTGGTGGAAATGTAAACAATGTAGGACTTGTTGAAGTACCAATGGGAACAACATTAAGAGAAATTGTATATGACATAGGGGGAGGAATTCCAAAGGGTAGAGAATTTAAAGCCGCCCAAACAGGTGGACCATCTGGTGGATGTATTCCAGCAGAACATTTAGATACACCTATAGATTATGAATCATTAACAAGCATTGGTTCTATGATGGGATCAGGTGGATTAATTGTAATGGATGATACTAAATGCATGGTTTCGCTTGCAAAATTTTATTTAGAATTTACTGTTAAAGAAAGCTGTGGTAAATGCACTCCTTGTAGAATTGGAACAAAAAGAATGCTAGAAATATTAGAAAAATTATGCTCTGGCGAGGCAGAAGAATATGATATATACAAATTAGAAAAGCTGGCAATAAATGTAAAGAAAGCAAGTATATGTGGTTTAGGACAAAGTGCACCAAATCCAATACTTAGTACATTAAAATATTTTAGAAACGAGTTTAGAGACCATGCTGTATTAAAAGAATGTAAAACAAATGAATGTAAAGCATTGTCAAAAATACAAATAAATCCAGATGAGTGTAAAGCCTGTGGAATATGTCAAAAAAATTGCCCAGTAGGAGCAATAGAAGGAGAAGCAAGGGAAAAGAGAGTTATTAATCAAGACAAGTGTATAAAATGTGGAACATGTATAAATGTTTGCCCATTCCATGCAATTAGATAAAATTTATTGGAAAGGAAAAAGAAATTATGAATGAAGAAATGGTTACATTAACTATTGATGGAATAGAAACAAAAGTAAAAAAAGGTACAACAATTTTACAAGCTGCAAGAGAGCTTGGAATAGATATTCCAACACTATGCTTTTTAAAAGACATAAACGAAGTTGGAGATTGTAGAATGTGTATAGTAGAAATAGAAGGCAGAAAAGGATTTGCAACATCATGTATTCAAAAAGCAGAAGAAGGGATGATAGTACATACACATACACCAGATGTATTAGAAGCAAGACATGTAATATTAGATTTAATAATATCAAACCATGCAAAGGATTGCTTAACATGTACACGTTCAGGAAATTGTGAATTACAATTGCTTGCAAGGAAATTTAACATAACTAATATAGAGTTTCCAGGAGAAGTAACAAAACACAAAGTAGATGATAAATCACCCGCAATTGTAAGGGATTTTAACAAATGTATATTATGTAGAAGATGTGTATCAACCTGTAAAAAAGTACAAGAAATTGGAGCAATAGATTGTATAAACAGAGGATTTGAATCTTGTATTTCAACAACATATGACCACAGCTTAAATGATGTAGACTGCACATTTTGTGGACAATGTATTGAAAGTTGCCCAACAGGAGCACTTCATGAAAAAGAATCTATAAACGATGTTTGGGCAAAAATAAAAGACCCAGACACATATGTAATTGTACAAACAGCACCAGCAGTTAGAGTAGCATTAGGTGAAGAATTTGAAATGCCAATCGGTACAAATGTAAAAGGCAAAATGGTAACAGCTTTAAAAAGAATAGGGTTTGACAAAGTTTTTGACACAAACACAGGTGCAGATCTTACCATTATGGAAGAAGCAAATGAATTTGTAGAAAGATTACAAAATGGTGGAACATTGCCAATGATTACATCTTGTAGCCCTGGCTGGGTACGTTTTGCAGAAAAAAATTATGGAGATTTATTAGAACATTTATCAACATGTAAATCACCACATCAAATGTTTGGGGCTATAATTAAATCATATTTTGCAGAAAAATATGGAATAGATAAAGAAAAAATTTGTACAGTTTCTGTTATGCCATGTATTGCAAAAAAATATGAGTGCACAAGACCAGAAATGGAAGTGGATGGTATAAGAGATGTAGACTATGTACTTACAACAAGAGAACTTGCAAGAATGATAAAACAAGCAAATATTGATTTTAATAAATTAGAAGATAGCAATTTCGATGATCCAATGGGAGAAGCAACAGGAGCAGGAGCTATATTTGGAACAACAGGAGGAGTAATGGAAGCAGCAATTAGAACAGCAGTAGATACATTGGAAAACAGAAGTATTGAAAATATTGAATATAAAGAAGTAAGAGGAGAAAAACAAATAAAAGAAGCAACGCTAAATATAGCTGGTAAAGAAATTAAAATAGCAGTTGCAAGTGGGCTTGCTAATGCTAGAAAAATAATGGAACAAATAAGAGAGGGAAAATCTCCATATCATTTTGTAGAAATTATGGCATGTCCAGGAGGATGCGTAATGGGTGGGGGTCAACCAATTAAAAATTCAAAAATATTAGCAAGTGTAGATGTAAGAAAATTAAGAGCAGAAAGCTTATATTCAATAGATGAAAAAAGTACAATAAGAAAATCTCACGAGAGCCCAACAATGAAAATGCTTTACTCAGAATTTTTACAAAAGCCAGGAAGTGAAGTGGCACATAAATATTTGCATACTACATATAGTGCAAAGCCTAAGTATGATATAGAATAGAATATAAAAGTAGCCGCCGAGAGAGTTCGTTAATTAAAATTTATTACGCTCCTCGGCACGCCTACACGGCCATACAAACTCTAATAGAAAATCCAATGAGCCTCTCGAAAGAACGCGCCCTCATTGGATTTTTATAAGAGTTTGTACGACCGTTCCGGCTACATTCGTCGCTACATAAATTTTAATTAACGAACTCTCTCGGCTACTCTATGAAATTAATATATTATTACAGTATTTCTATAATGGTACATTATAATGATTATAAATTAGTGGTATTTTCAATTTTTCATGTTTAACATTTTATTATAAGTGAATAATATATAATAAAGGAGTTATGTTATATTATGAAATTGGGAATTGCTTTGTCTGGTGGAGGTATTAGAGGAATTGCACATGCGGGGGCTTTGAAAGCTTTTGAGGAAAATGGTATTAATATAGATATTATCAGTGGTACTAGTTCTGGAAGTATCATTGCTACTTTGTATGCTCTTGGATATTCTCCATATTATATTTACATATTATTTAAGAGATATGCAAAAGATATTTGTGAAATTAGTGGGATGCCTATAATTTCAGGAGCTACTAATTTTATTGTTAATAAAAAAATTAATATTAATGGAATAAAAGATGGAACTAAATTAGAAGAGGCTTTTAATAACTTAGCTAGTAAAATGGGAATTAATACAATGGGTGAAATTAAAATGCCAATTTTAGTTCCATCTGTTGATATTTCTAGCTCTAAGGAGTTTATATTTAGCTCTATTAAAAAAAGTGAGTATATACAAGATATAAAAATAGGAAAAGCAATTCACGCAAGTTCTGCTTTCCCTGTTGTGTTTAAACCCTGCAAATACAAAAATCATTTATTTGTAGACGGAGGAGTGCTCGATAATACACCTGTAAAAATTTTAAAGGATAATGGAGCAGATAAGGTTATTGCAATTAGATTCGAAAGTGATCCAGTAGATAAGAATAGTAATGTCATGGACATAACTATGAAAACAATTGATATAATGGGAAATAAGCTTTGCGATGAACAACTAGCTATTTGTGATTTTATTTTAACAATTCCATCTGATGGAACACGGACTTTTAGATACAGATAAGTTAGATTATTGTTATAAATCTGGATACAGCGAGACAATAAAACAAATTGAAAAAATAAAAAGCTTGCTATAAATTCAAAAAAGTGATAACATATTATTGGTGAATTATATGAAAAAAATATATTTATGCGTATTTGTAATAATATTAATTATTCTAATAATATTAGCAGTAGCATACACAAATAAAAATCAAATAAATGAAGAAGATAAGTTTGAAATAGTAACATCATTTTATCCATTATATATTATGACTTTGAATATTACAGATGGAATTGAAAATGTTTCTGTAAGTAATATGACAAATAATAATGTAGGATGTTTGCACAATTATACATTACAAACATCTGATTTAAAAACTTTATCAAAAGCAGATTTGTTTATAATGAATGGATTAGGAATAGAAATGTTTACAGATAAAATAGAAGAAGAATATCCTAATCTAGAAATTATAGATACATCAACAGTTCAGTTAGATTTAATCAAAGACTCAGAAGGATTAAATGGACATGTTTGGAATGATGTAGATAATTATATAGAACAAGTGGAAGCTATTTTAAATAGTTTATGTGCAGAAAACCCAGAAAACACCGAAAAATACACTGCAAATGCAGAAAATTATATGCAAAAACTTCACTTGTTGAAGCAAAACTCGTACATAGCCAAAGAGGGAACAACAGTTGTATCTTGTAATGAATCATTAGCATATTTATTAAATGATGTTGGGCTTGATTTTATAGAAGTTTATACAGATCATGAGCAAAGTGCATTATCTAGTGAAAATTTAAGTAAAGTAATAGATGAAGTGAAAGAAAAAAATATAAAAGCTATTTTTATAGAAAAAAATGATGATAGAAAAACAGCAGAAATTATAGCAAATGAAACTGGCGTGCAAATTTATGAATTAGATGCAAATTTATCTGGCGAATTAAATAAAGATGCATTTATAAATTCTATGACAAATAATTATAATATATTAAAGGATTGCTTGGAGTAATTATGAAAGAAACTGGAAAATGTGGTTTACATTGTATTAAAGCAGAAAACATTTCTGTAAAAATAGGAAAAGATGAAATTATAAATAATATAAATATACATATTCATTGTGGCGAATTAACAGTAATAATAGGAAAAAATGGTGCAGGTAAAAGTACTTTGCTAAAAGCTTTACTAGGAGAAGTAAAGCATACAGGAAAAATAGAAGTATATAACAAAAAACAAGAAAAATATGAAAAATTAAAAATAGGTTATGTTCCACAAAGTATGAATATTGAAAGACATATGCCAACAACAGTATATGATTTTATTGCAGCAATAATTTCTAATAAACCTATTTGGATAAAAAAAGATAAAAAAATATATAGCCAAATACAAGAACATTTAAAAATGTTTGAGGCAGATGGATTAATAGATAAAAGTATAGGAGACTTATCAGGAGGAGAACTACAAAGAGTTCTTCTTGCTGTTGCTACTTTGTCTAATCCAAATTTATTAATTTTAGATGAACCTATATCTGGAATTGACAGAAATGGAATAAAATTATTTTTTAATATAATTAATGAATTAAAAACTAAACATGATATGGCAATAATACTAGTATCTCATGATTTAGATATGGTGAAAAAATTTGCAGATAAAGTTATTTTACTAAATAAAACAATTATAAAAGAAGGAACACCAGAAGAGGTTTTTAAAAGCAAAGAATTAAAAGAAATCTTTTAGCTAAAGCATAATAATTTAAGAAGGGGAAAACATGGAAGTTATATATGAAATAATGGAAAGCCTATTGCCATTTGAGTTTATAGAATATGACTTTATGAAAAATGCTATTATTGCAGTAATTTTGCTATGCCCAATTTTTGCAATATTGCGGAACTACTGTTGTAAATAATAAAATGGCATTTTTTTCTGATGCACTAGGACATTCTGCATTAACTGGAATTGCAATAGGAATGATGTTTGGAATAACCAATACAAATATTTCTATGATAATATTTGCAATTATATTTTCTATTATACTAAATTTTGTAAAACATAAAACTACATATGGTGCAGATACAATTATAAGTGTATTTTCTTCTATAGCAATTGCAATGCGGACTAGCAATATTGTCAAGCCAAGGAGGATTTAGTAAATATTCATCATATTTAGTTGGAGATGTTCTTGGTATTACAACACAAGAAATAGTATATTTGGCAATAGCATTTGTTATTATTATAATTTTGTGGCTTGTTTTATATAATAAATTACATACTGTAAGTATTAATGAGAGTCTAGCAAAAAGTAAAGGAATAAATGTAGTATTAATAGATAATATATTTGTTATAATGATATCAATAATGGTAATGTTATCTATTAGATGGATTGGAATTTTACTTATAAATTCATTATTAATTCTTCCGGCAGCAGCTAGTAGAAATATTGCCACAAATATTAGGTCATATCATGGAATTGCAGTTATTATATCATTAATATCAGGCATAACAGGACTTTTATTGTCATATTATGCAAATATTGGAGCAGGACCTGCAATTGTTATAATATCTGGAATATTCTATTTAATAACATTTTCACTAAAAGGAAGAGTAAAGGGGTAAAAAATGATAGCATATATAAAAGGAAAATTGGAGATTAAATCAAATACATATGTTGTAATAGATGTAAATGGAATAGGATACAAAATATTTATGTCTGCATCAGGCATAAGCCAGATTGGAGAAACAGGAGAAATTGTAAAAGTTCATACATATTATTATGTAAGAGAAGATAATATTAGCTTGTACGGATTTAATACACAAGAGGAACTTAAAATGTTTGAACTATTGCTTTCTGTAAGTGGAATAGGAGCAAAGTCTGCAATTGCAATGCTATCTGAAATAAAACCATCAAGCTTTGCACTTGCTGTTATTTCAGATGATGTAAAAGCATTAACTAAAATTCCAGGAATAGGAGCAAAATCTGCACAAAGAATTATATTGGAATTAAAAGACAAATTAAAAACAGAACAAGCAATAACAAAAGATACAGAGCCAGAAATTAAATCTGTAATTGAAAATAATAGTAAAGTAGAAGAAGCAATTTCTGCACTTCAAGTATTAGGATATAATAAAAGAGAAATTGAAAAAGCTTTATCGCTATTAAGTTTGCAAGATTTATCAGTTGAAGATATTATAAAAAAAGCATTAAAAATATTAGGAATGTAAGGAAGAAAAGTTATGGATACAAGTAAACCATTAGCACACAGAGTAAGACCAAAAACTCTTGAAGAATTTGTTGGACAAGAACATATCTTAGGAAAAGATAAAATATTATATAGAACAATAAAAGCAGACAGATTATCTAGTATAATATTATGGGGACCAACAGGATGTGGGAAAACTTCACTTGCAAGAGTTATAAGTAATACTACAAAATATAAATTTTGCCCAATAAATGCAGTAAGCTCTGGAGTTGCCGACATAAAAAGAATAATAGAAGAAGCAAAAAATGTTTTTTTAAATCCAACAGGAAGATGCATAATTTTTATAGATGAAATACATAGATTCAACAAACTGCAACAAGATGCTCTTTTGCCATATGTAGAAGATGGAACAGTTATATTAATAGGAGCAACAACAGAAAATCCATATTTTGAAGTAAATAAAGCATTAATTTCAAGATCAATGGTGTTTAAACTAGAACCATTAAAAGAAGAAGATATTGTAAAAATAGTAAAAAATGCAATAAAAAATAAAGATGGATTAGGAGATTACAATATACAAATTTCAGATGAAACAATTAATAAAATTGCTGAAATATCAAATGGAGATGTAAGAACTGCATTAAATGGATTAGAAGTAGCAGTACTTACAACACAAATGGATTCAGATGGAACTATAAAAATAACAGATGAAATAATAGCAGATTGCTTTTCTAAAAAGAAAATAGCATTCGACAAATCAGGTGATAGCCATTATGATAATATAAGTGCATTTATAAAATCAATGAGAGGAAGCGACCCAGATGCTACATTATTTTATTTAGCAAGAGCAATATATGGTGGAGAAGATCCAGAATTTTTAGCAAGAAGAATAACAATTTGTGCAGCAGAAGATGTTGGACTTGCAAATCCAAATGCATTAGTAGTAGCCACATCTGCAATGCAAGCAGTACATATGATAGGAATGCCAGAGGGAAGAATAATACTTGCAGAAGCGGCAGTATATGTAGCAAATTCTCCGAAATCTAATAGTGCGTACATGGGAATAAATAATGCATTAGAGGATGTATCAACAAAAAATACTGGAAAAATTCCAATGCATATTAGAAATGCACCAGCAAAAGGAATGGAAGAATTAGGCTATCATGTAGGATACAAATATCCACACGACTACCCAGGTCATTTTGTAGAACAACAATATCTTCCAGATGAAATGTTAGGAACAATTTATTATAAAAAAGCAGATACAGAAAAATAAAAAATAGAGCTTACCAAACTCTATTTTTTATTATTTCTTTTCTTTATCAGAATCATCAGGTATATATTCAAAAAGGTCCGAAATTTCACAATCAAATGCTCTGCAAATACTGTCGATATGTTTCATATCTATGCGCTTTACTTCTTCATAATACATTTTTGAAATAGTTGCAGGTCTTATATTAGTAAGCTTTGATAAAGTCTTTTGATTCATCTTATGCTTGCCTAGCAAATCTGATAATTTAATTCTAATCATATGAATCATCCCTTTTTTAGTAAAATATTTCTTTCTTATACGAAAACAGATTATACTGATAGTATAATTTGTCGTATTTTCTTGTATTTTATCATTTTATGTATTAAAATAATACATAAGGACATAAAAATAACGCTAGGAGTAATAAAATATATTATAAAAGATATCCCGAGTAGGTTTAGGAGGCGAAATGAGTATTTTAGATAATAATGATGACGAATGGAAAACAAAAGATAATAAATATTTAAAAGAACTACAAAAAATGTTTGATATAGTTGATAATGTAAAAGATGAAGACTTAAAAAGGAGAATAATAATTCAATACTTAAAATGCGATTCTGTAATTACTGAACTTGCAAAAAAATTAATTAAGCAAGAATAAAACATGAAAAAATAGGAAAAATAACTGCAAAGACAGGTGACATATGTTAAAAAAAATAATAATTGGTTTCTTTGCAGGTTTAATTAGTGGATTGTTTGCAACAGGAGGAGGGCTTATTCTTGTTCCAGCATTTGTGTATTTATTAAAAGAAAATCAACAAATTTCAAGAGCAACATCTATTTTTTGCATATTACCATTTGTAATAATAAGTGGTATAGCATATTACAACAATAATTATATAGATTGGAATGTTCGGAATAAAGTGTGCAATAGGTGGAATTATAGGAGGAATACTTGGTGCTAAACTTTTAAAAAAAATTCCAGACAGTATACTTAGACTTTCATTTACTGCATTTTTAATATATGTTTCTATAAAAATGATAATAGGTTAGAAATATGATAGAAATATTAACAGGTATAATAGCAGGAAGTATAAGTGGACTCGGAATGGGTGGAGGAACAATACTAATATTAGTATTGTCAAATTTCTTAGGTATAGAACAACATATTGCACAAGCCACAAACTTAGTATTTTTCATACCAACAGCAATTTCTGCAATAATTATAAATTTAAAACAAAAATTAATAAATTTAAAACTTAGCTTAATCATAATTTTGAGCGGAGTAATTGGCACAATAATAGGATCTGAAATAGCTATTAGTTTAAATGCCACAAGTTTAAAAAAATATTTTGGAATATTTTTACTTCTAATATCTATAAATGAAATTTATTGCTTAATAAAAGAGTATATATTATCTAAAAAAACACATAATAACTAAGAATAGAAAGATAATGAAAAACATTATCTATAAAAAATTTGGAGGTAGATAATATGAAATTTGTAAAAGGCATGATAGTAGGAACATTAATATCAGCAGGTGTAGTTATGGCATATTCCGACTCAATGAATGGAACTAGAAAGAAAATGATGAAAAAAAGTAAACAATTTGCTAAAAAATTAGGAATGATGTAAAATATAAAAACAACTAGAAAACAAGATAATATCAAATCTTCTAGTTGTTTATTTTTAATTATTCACATGCTTTAAGATGAAACTTTAGCATTTTTTGCAAGGCATACAATCTTCTTTTTCATCATCTTTCTTACATACAGTAAAATCACATTGATCCATTTTTACGCCTTTTAAGCATTTCCCTTCATGTTTACATTTAGCACATACTTTAACATGTTTAACTTGATTTACCCATACAAGAATCTCATAGTATTTATTTGGACAAAGTGGTCCAAATACAAATTCACCATGTTCATCAGTAAAAGTATGAGATACAGGTTTTCTTTCTTCTTTGCCACATTCTTTGTCAACTTCAATAAGTTTAACAACTGCATTGCAGATAGGTTCTTTATAACAATCTTTAATAACTCCAAATATTACATGACGATTATCTTCTGGTAATACTATTTCTACATCAAATTGTTTTCCGCTAGCTATTACACCATCTACATTTACAATAGGACATATTTTCTTATCGAATTCCATTAAAATCACTCCTTTTATATTTAAGCCTTTGGGCTTTAATACATAATATGTCCATACTTAAAAAATGTGATATAAATAATGTATATATTAATATAAATGTCGAAAAATGAAGAATTAGGGCGATGAAAAATTCTTTACATTTTAAAAATATTGTAGTACAATAAACACATATTTAATCTAAAAATTGCAATTTTATTAAATCTAAAAATTTTTTAATCTTTAAAATACCCAAAAAATTAAAAAATAAAAATTAAATAAAGGAGGTAGATGTGTTTTTTAGTTATACAACTAGAAATATTAATACTATTAGTTTAATTATTACTATTTTAGTAGTAGGGGCTATAAAAGGAATTGTACCTGTACAGGCATATACCATGCAAAATCAAGTAAAAGTAGCAGAAGAAATTATTTTTAATAATTGGAAAATAGAAATCCCTGAAATTGGGCTAATAGCTAATATTGCAAACGGAACAGATGAAGAAACAATGAATAAATATGTAGGTCATTTTGAAGAAACCAATTTTATAAAAGGTAATGTAGGATTAGCTGCGCATAATAGAGGATATCCTGTTAATTATTTTAAAGATTTACACAAACTAGAAACCGGAGATAAAATATTATATTCATATAATGGAAAAACACTAACATATGTAATAGACAAAATAAAAGTAATTAAAGATACAAATTGGGAACCACTAAAAAATACAAATGAAAATAGAATAACATTAATAACATGTATAGCAAATGAACCAGAATATAGATTATGCGTTCAAGGAATAGAAATAGGAGGTAACAATGAAAACAAAGAAAATATTAATTATATTATTAACAATGATTATGCTAACAAATAGTTTTGCTGGAATAAATATAAGTAGCGCAACAAATGAAAAACAAATATTAACAATAAAAGAAGGAACAGATTATGGAACTACCATAAAAGAACATAATGCACCACTTAGATTTGTGCGTACATATTATGAAGGAAATGGAGGAATATATCCTGTATATTGCTTAGACAAAAGTTTGCCAGGTGTAGCAGAACTACCAGTAAAAGAATATGACATAGAAGTTTCAGACAAAATAACAGATTTAAGATTGTGGAGAGTAATAGTAAATAGCTATCCATACAAAAATTTTTTAGAAATGGGATGTGATACTCCAAGCCAAGCATTTGTGGCAACAAAAGCAGTAATAGACATTATATTATATAACAAAAATATAGAAGACTATTCTGCAATAAATTCAGATGGAGAAGTTATATTAAGAGCAATGAAAACATTAATTGAATTATCGGAAGATGAAAGCATAATGCCACCATCTAGTAAAATAGACATTATACCAACAAATGAATGGCAATTTGAAAAATTAAATAATAAATTATATATTGCAAGAACTTTCACCGTAGATAATGATAATTTAGATGGAAGATATACAGTAGGACTAAGAGGATATATTCCAACTGGCACAATAATAACAGATTTAAATAATATTCAAAAAACAAATTTCCATAAAACAGAGAATTTTAAAATACTAATACCAAGTGATAAAGTAAATAAAAAAGATACAATTTCAATTTCTGTACAAGGAGATGTAACAACATATCCAATTTATAAAGGAGTTCCAATAAATAGAGAATATCAACCATACTTAATTACAGGAATAAGAAATGAATTAGGACAAGGAGAAAAAGAAATAGAATATGAGCCCATTGGAGGAGAACTTATAATAATAAAAAAAGATGCACATACAAACGAAAGACTTAGCAATGTAAAATTTAATGTTTATGATAGTAATAAAAAATTGATATTTGAAAATCTTAAAACAGATTCAAATGGAGAAATAATAATATCTAATTTATTAACAGGCAATTATTATGTAGAAGAAACAAAAGCACCAGACGGATATGAAATTATAGAAGGACTTCATGATATTAGAGTAATAGAAGGCTCTACAAGCAAATTGATTATGAATAACTCCAAAAAAATAGTACATGAAGAGGAAAAGCACAACATAGTAGTGGAAATTGTGGAAAACAATACAGAAAATAATACCATAACTGAAAATGAATATCATAAACAAGAGACTAATAACAATGTAGAAAATAATACAGAAATAAATAATACATATATAGATAAAACAAATAATAATGAAGTTGTCAATAACACAGAGAACAATAATTTTATAACAAACACAAATAATAATGAAACTGAAAACAATAAAACACAAAACACAACAACAATAACAGACGATAATAGTAAAATAACTGAAAATATATTAAATAATAAAAAATTACCTAAAACTGGGATGTAAAAAATTTATAATCATATAAAAATTGACATCTAATAAGATAAAATATATAATACTATAAGGAATTAATTAACAAGGGAGAAATTTATGAAAAGTAAAAAAATTCTACTTATATTAATTATTGTTATAGCATTAATAGGAATAATAGCATTAATTACAAATGCAATTATAAAAATAAATAAAAATTACACCCTAGAAAAAATTACAGACAGAAATTATTTTACATTATATAAAAATGGAAAAGTAGGAGTAATAAATACTTCTGGTGAAATTATTATTAGCCCAGATTATAATTACATACAAATACCAAATCCAACAAAGGATGTATTTATATGCTCAAAAAATAATTCCATATTAGTACTAAACTCAAAAGGTGAGACATTATTTCAAAACTATGAAGAGGTAACAGGAATACCAGTAACTGGAACAATAGGAGATATACCATATGAAAAATCTGTACTTAAATATAAACAAGGAAATTTATATGGATTAATTAATATGGAAGGTAAAGTAATTACAAAAGCAATATATGAAAAAATAGAAAGTGTTCCATATAAAGAAGGAGAAATATTAGTACAAAAAGACGGAAAACAAGGGGTAATAAATTCAAAAGGAGCTAAACTTGTTGAAGAAAAATATGATAGCATAATAGGAGATGGATATTATAATCAAATAGACTATAAAGAAGCGGGATATATTGTTGGAACAAAAACAGGAGATAAATATTTATTTGGATATCTAGATAAAAACGGTAAACAAGTTTTAAATAATGAATTTGATGAAATAGTAAGGTTAAACCAAATAGAAGGAGAAGATGTATATTTAATTACCACAAAAGCAGGTAAAAAAGGACTAATAAAAAATGGAGAAGTAGTTTTAGAAAATGTATATGATCAGTTAGAATATGATACAACAACAGATTTAATAAAAATAAAACAAAACGACTTATATGGAGTAACAGATTTATCTGGCAAAACAATATTACCAATAGAATTTAAAGAAATATCTTACATAGGAATATATATTGCTGGAACAAAAGCAAATCAAGTAATAAATTACGATAGAAATGGACAAGAAGTACAAAACATATATAAGAAAGTAATTGCAACAGGAAATGAAAATTACTTCATAACAGTAGGTCAAAATAATTTATATGGAATAATTAATCAAAATGGAGTAGAAACAACAACAAATAAATACACATATATAGAATACTTAATAGGTGAATATTTTGCAGCATATAACGAAGAAAATAAAATAGGAGTAATAGACCATTATGGAAATATTGTACTTGGAATAAATTATAATTTAGTACAACCAATAAAAGGTACTAATATGATTCAAGTAAGTGATACAGAAAGTGGTATATTAGAAATTTATTCAGCAAATATAGAGCAAATTGCTGTAATGAAAAATGCAAAATTATATACTTATAATGATTATATAAAAATAGTATCAGATACCGAAACCAAATATATAAGCTTAGATGGGAAAATACTAACAAATAAGCAGGCTTTGCCAAATAACACATTATTTGCAACATCTAAATATGGACTTTGGGGATTTGAAGATAAAGACGGAAATATAGTTGTAGAACAAGTATATGATATGGTAACAGAATTTAACAAATATGGTTTTGCAGGAATAAAAGAAGGAAATAAGTGGGGAATTATAAGAGAAGATGGAACAATAATAGTAGAGCCAAAATATGAGATATCTTCAAATGTAGAACCAGAATTTATAGGACAATACTACAAAATAAACTATGGTGGAGAAATGTACTTCACAGATGAAGTAATATAATAAATAAGAGGTTTAAAAATGTATAAGGAATATGGAATTAGTGAATATTTAGAAAACTTAGCAATTGAAGTTCAAAATGAAATAAAACAAGAAATAGAAAATGTAAATAAGATATGCGAAAAAAACAGTTTAAAAGTATTAAAGGCATTTCAAAAATATAAAGTATCAGAAGTACATTTTAATCAAACAACAGGTTATGGCTATGGAGATATTGGAAGAGAAACAATAGAAAAAATTTTTGCAGAAGTTTTAGGTGCAGAAGATGCATTAGTAAGATCTCAATTTATTTCTGGAACACATGCATTAACAGTAACATTATTTGGACTTTTGCGTCCAGGAGATACTATGCTTAGTATAAATGGAAAACCATATGATACATTAGATAAAGTAATAGGAATAGAAAATAATCCTAGCTCTCTTAAATCATTTGGAATAAACTATGAACAAATAGACCTTATAGACAATAAATTTGATGAAGAGAAAATAATAAATAGATTAAAAAAGAAAAATGTAAAATTAATTGAAATACAAAGGTCAACTGGTTATTCAACAAGGGATAGTATAAGTATAGAACAAGTAAGTGATATTATACAAAAAATAAAACAGGTATCAAAAGATGTAATAGTAATGATAGATAATTGCTACTGCGAATTTGTAGGAGAGATAGAACCAGCAGAAGTTGGGGCAGATATAGTAGTTGGATCTCTAATAAAAAATTTAGGAGGAGGACTTGCTCCAAATGGAGCATATGTTGTAGGGAAAAAAGAACTTGTAGAATTAGTAGCAGAAAGGTTAACTGTTCCAGGTCAAGGAAAAGAAGTGGGACCAAGTTTAGGATTAAATAAACCATTTCTGCAAGGATTATTTATGGCACCAAGTGTTGTGGCATCAAGTGTAAAAACAGCTATATTTGCAAGTAGAATGCTAGAAAAATTAGGATATGATGTAAAACCTAAATATAATAGTAAAAGAGTAGATATTGTACAAACAATAAAATTTGGTAATCCTGAAAAACTTATAAAATTTTGCCAAGGAATTCAAATGGGGTCACCAGTAGACTCAAATGCAATACCAGAACCATGGGATATGCCAGGATACACAAATCAAGTAGTAATGGCAGCAGGAGCTTTTACTGCTGGCTCATCAATAGAACTAAGCTGTGATGCACCAATTAGAGAACCATATATAGCATATCTTCAAGGAGGATTAACCTATGAATATGGAAAATTAGGAGTATTAAAAGCAATACAAAATATTATTTAAGTTTCAGAAGGGGAAATATATGAATGTAATAGTAATAGGAGGAGGACCTGCTGGAATATTATCTGCAATAAAATCCGCAAAAGAAGGAAATAGAGTAACCATATTTGAAAAAAATGATAAATGTGGTAAAAAACTTTTAATAACAGGAAAAGGCAGATGTAATATAACAAGTAGTATAGAAATAGAAGATTTTATAAAAAATATACCAGGCAATGGCAAATTTTTATATAGTGCATTTCAAAATTTTAGTAATCAAGATATAATAAAAATGCTAGAAAATGAAGGAGTAAAAACAAAAGTAGAAAGAGGAAACAGGGTATTTCCAGTAAGCGACAAATCGATAGATGTATTAAATGCATTGTTAAACATACTAAAAAAACTAAATGTAAAAATTGTATATAATACAGAAATAACAGACATATTGGTAAATGAAAATAAAGTTACAGGAGTAATTACAAATACAAAGGAAAAGATTAAAGCCGACAAAGTAATTTTAGCAACAGGAGGAAGAAGTTATCCAGCAACTGGTTCCACAGGAGATGGATATAAAATGGCAAAAAAATTAGGACATACAGTAACAGAAATTAGACCTTCATTAGTACCACTTACAATACATGAGGAAAAAATGTGTCAAAAATTACAAGGACTAAGTTTAAGAAATGTAAAAATTACTATAAGGCATAATAAAAAAATAATATATGAAGACTTTGGAGAAATGATATTTACACATTTTGGAGTTTCAGGACCAATTATATTAAGCGCATCAACCATATTATTAAGATATAAAAATATAAAAGAACTATTAAAAAATAAAGAAATAGAATTATTAATAGATTTTAAACCTGCGCTAAATAAAGAAAAGTTAGATTTAAGGATAAGAAGAGATTTTGAAGAGTTTAAAAATAAACAGTTCAAAAATAGCTTAAATCAATTATTACCACAAAAACTAATTCCAGTAATAATAGAAAAATCTGAAATTGATGAAGATAAAAAAGTAAATGAAATAACAAAAGAAGAAAGACAAAAACTAGTAAATTTGCTAAAAGAATTTAAATTAACAATAAAAGATTTTAAAGAAATAGAATATGCAATAGTAACAGCAGGAGGAATAAATATAAAAGAAATAAATCCAAAAACAATGGAATCTAAAATAATAAAAGGGTTATATTTTGCAGGAGAAATTATAGATGTAGATGGATATACAGGAGGGTTTAACTTGCAAATAGCATATACTACAGGATATACCGCAGGAATGAATTAGGAGAAAATAATGAATGAGTTAAGAACAATTAATAAAAACAGTATAGCAGAAATTGTAGAAAAGAAATCTAAGTTTATAGGGCAGGTATATTATGTTGAAACAAAATTAGAAGCAGAAGAAATTATAAGGAAAGTAAAGAAAAAATATTCAGATGCTAAACACAATTGCTATGCATATTCAGTTTTAGAAAACGAAATGGTAATTACCAAATCTAGTGATGATGGAGAACCGGCTAGTACAGCAGGAATGCCAATTTTAAATGTAATAAAAGAAAACCAAATAATAAATGTATTAATAATTGTAACAAGATATTTTGGTGGAATATTACTTGGTACAGGAGGACTAGTAAGAGCATATACAAAAGCTGCAACAGAAGCAATTAATAAAACTAATATTATTCAAAAAGAACTTGGATATAAAATAAAATTTGTAACAGATTATAACAAAATAAAACAGCTAAAATATTACCTAAACAAAAATTTATGTAATATAATTGAAGTAACATATTTAGAGAAAATTGAATTAATTGCAGAAGTAACAGAGAAAATAAAAAAAGAAGTAGAAGAAAATAAAACAAAAAAAGATGAAATGTATGAAATGGCTGAAACATTAGAGAGAAAGTATATTGAAAAGAAAAATGCATGAAAAAATTAGAAAAATAGAAAATTTTTCCAAAAAACTATTGCGTTATTGTCGAAAAAATATTATAATAAAAATGTAAAATTTTTACAAATTTATTTTATTAGGGGGAATCATTTTGAAAAACAAAGTAACAGTTTTATTAGCAGATGACAATTTAGACTTTACAAATACTTTAACAGGGTATTTATCTAAACAAGAAGATATGGAAGTAATAGGAGTAGCTAGGGACGGAAAAGAAGCAGTTGAAATGATAAAGAACACAAATCCCGATATAGCACTATTAGATGTAATTATGCCACATTTAGATGGATTAGGAGTATTAGAAGAAATTAATAATAGTAAAATGGAAAAGGCTCCACTATGTATTATGCTATCAGCAGTAGGACAAGATAAAATTACACAAAAAGCAATTAGCTTAGGAGCACAATATTATGTAGTAAAACCATTTGATATAGAGTTATTAATTAAAAGAATAAGAGAACTAAAATTATATCAAAATGCGCAAGTAAGAAACAGTTTCATTGCAAGAGAGGTTAAACCATCATACATAGAAATAGAACCAACAGCAAAGAAAAATGAAAGCCATTTAGAGGCACTTGTAACTAATATAATACATGAAGTTGGCGTGCCAGCACACATAAAAGGCTACCAATATCTAAGAGAAGCTATAATGATGGTAGTAAATAACATAGATGTTATAAATCAAATAACAAAACAATTATATCCAGAAATAGCAGAAAAGTATGGAACAACACCATCAAGAGTAGAGCGTGCAATTCGTCATGCAATAGAAGTTGCATGGGGAAGAGGACAAACAGATGCAGTAGAAAGCATATTTGGCTATACAGTATCTGCTACAAAAGGAAAACCAACAAACTCAGAATTTATTGCAATGATAGCAGACAAATTACGCTTAGAATTAAAAACAGCATAGAAATTTAAAATATATTATAAGTAAAAACTTTCAAGAATTTCTATATTCTTGAAAGTTTTTACTTATTGACTACTTGACAAAATACATTTAGATATATTATACTAATAAACATAGGAAATGAGAATAAGCGGAGTGTGTTGCCACCTTTGACATCTTGTAAATTACATAAGCCTCTACGACTTTTAGTTGTAAGACTGATATATGGGGGTGGTGCTATATGGTAGAAACAGCATTATTAGCAATTATCAAACTACTTTTTTTCGGAGTAGTAGGAGTAACTATCATAAACATTGTTTTGTTAGGCATCATTTGTTGGTTACTACATAAATAATAAAAATAAACCATTCTGCTTTTGACCGAGTGAATGGTTTATCTATTTATTCAGGTAACCACTTTCGTGGTTTCTCCATTTCCTATAATTATTATACACAGAATTTTTAAGAAAGTCAACCATTTTTGTTTTTTAATGTAGCTAACCAAGGACTTATATGACTGTAATGTGAAAGTTTTGTGAAAGTTAGCACTCTGCACTTGACAGTGCTAAAAATGGTGATATAATAAGTAATGTAAAAAGTAAAAGATATCTTTTAAAAATTAAATATGTGCTTACCACAAAAGGTGTCAACACATAAAAATGAAAGGAAGTAGATTTATATGATGATGATACCAAGAAGAAGAGATTTTGATTTGTTAGATGAGATGTTTAGAGATCCATTTTTTATGGAAGGTGAGAGCAAAATTATGAAAACAGACATTAAGGAAAAGAAGGACAAATACCTAATAGATATTGATTTACCTGGCTATGAAAAAGAAAACATTAAAATAGATGTGGAAGATGGATATTTAACAGTACATGCTTCAATTGATTCTAATAAAGAAGAAAAAGAAGAAGGTAAATTTGTAAGAAAAGAAAGATATGTAGGTTCATGCTCAAGAAGCTTCTATGTAGGAAATGATGTAAAAAGTGAAGACATTAAAGCATCTTTCAAAAATGGAACATTAAAAATTGAAATCCCAAAGAAAGAAGAACAAGCAAAATTAGCAGAGAAAAAATACATTCAAATAGATGACTAAAACAAATAAAAAAGGATGAAGTAATTATATGCTTCATCCTTTTTTGTTTATTCTACCGTAACAGATTTAGCAAGATTCCTTGGTTTATCTACATCTAATCCTTTATTTTTAGAAATATAATATGAAAGAAGTTGTAGAGGTATAATTGCAAGTATTGGTGAAATTAAAGCATTTGTAGAAGGAATATTTATAACATTATCAAAGTTTAAGTTTCCAATATTTTGGTTTGTTATGATTAATGTTTTTGCTCCTCTTGTAATGACTTCTTGCAGATTGCTTATAGATTTTTCTACTAAATTAGAATCTGTAATAATACCAATTACAATTATACCGTTTTCAATTAGTGCAATTGGTCCATGTTTTAATTCGCCAGAAGCATATGCTTCTGAATGTATATAGGAAATTTCTTTTAGTTTTAAAGAACCTTCCATAGCAGTACAATAGTCAATTCCTCTACCTAAGAAAAACATATCTTTTTGTGTGTATACGGTTTTGGCAAATTCTTTAATTTTATCTACATTATTTAAAAGTTCTTCTATTTTTATAGGTAACTCTATAATATCAGATTTAAGTTCACTAATAATATTTTTATCGCAAGAACCTAAAAGCTCTGCAAAAAATATAGCTAAAATTGCAATTAATACAACCTGAGAAGTGTAAGCTTTTGTAGAGGCAACTGCAATTTCTGGGCCTGCATGTGTATATATAGTATAATCTGCTTCTCTTGTTATAGAACTTCCGATAACATTTGAAATAGCAAGAGTTCTAGCTCCATTTAATTTTGCAAGTTTTAAAGCAGCGATAGTATCTGCTGTTTCACCAGATTGACTTATATATATACATAATGTCTTATCATCAATAATTGGGTTTCTATATCTAAACTCAGATGCAATATCTACTTCTGTTTGGATTTTACAAAGCTTTTCAAATAATGTTTTTCCAACTAATCCGGCGTGCATAGCGGTTCCACAGGCTACAATATAAATTTTATTAATTGTTTTTAAATAATCCGCAGAAATTTTCAAATCATCAAACAAGCAAGAAGTTTCATTAGACAATTTTGTACCAATAGTTTCTCGAATGGCTTGTGGTTGCTCATAAATTTCTTTTAGCATATAATCTTCAAAACCATTTTTATCAGCAGCAGATGCGCTCCATTCGATATTTTTAATTTCTTTATTATGCATACATAAATTTTCATCAAAAAAATCAATATGATCATTATAAATTACTGCAAATTCATTATCATCTAATAAATAGAAATTTTTAGTATAAGATAAAATAGCAGGGATGTCGGAAGAAATATAATTTTCGTTTTCAGATTTACCAATAACAAGTGGGCTATCTTTTCTAACTACAATAATTCTATCAGGATATAAATTAGAAATTATTTCTAATGCATAACTTCCAACTAAATCATTTATTGCAGATTTAACAGCACATAAAAATCTATTTTCGCTAGATTTACATTTGTTATAATAATGATAGTGAATTAAGTTTGGAATAACTTCTGTATCTGTTTGAGAAATAAAATTATAACCTTTACTTATTAAAAATTCTTTAAGCTCATTGTAATTTTCAATAATACCATTATGTACAACACAAAATGTAGAACTGTTATCCATATGAGGATGAGAATTTTCCATTGAAGGCTTTCCGTGAGTAGCCCATCTTGTATGAGCAATTCCAATGCTACTTTTAAGTTCATTTATTCCATTTAATGAACTTAAATTCTTTACTCTACCTTTATCTTTTTTTACAACAATATCATTGACTTCAATAACAGCAATACCAGCAGAATCATAGCCTCGATATTCTAAATAAGATAATCCATTTAGTAATATAGGGCTTGCTTTTTTATTTCCTATATAACCAACTATACCACACATAAATACCTCCTAATATTTATAAAATGATTTATATATTATAATACTAATACAAATTACGAAAAGTGTCAAATTTTGAGTAAAAATAGGAAATTTTGAAAAGTTGCAAGAATTATGTAAATGTGGTAAAATATATTTATGTCATATTTGGCAATACATTATTAGGAGGATGAAGAATATGGTAAGAATGAATTATTCATCAGCAGAACAAATTTTAAGAAACGGAGGGAGGCATGAAAATTCGTCTGGAACATATTCAATAATCGGCCGGATAGAAATAACCTATCCAATTAATGAGCAGGAATCCTGTGCAAGAGAATCACTGATTAAAAAAATGAAAGAATATGATTCTAAAATGTATTCTTATGAATTTAAAGGAGAAGAGCCATTAAGTTCAATTGAATTTATTGAAGAATTGATAACAAAACATATTTCTGAAAAGGAATATACTTTGTTTACTTCTGCTCCAATTAAATATTGGTGGAAGAATGAAAACTGGAAATTATTTAAATCAATAATAATTCGTAGATTTTCAGTTGATGATTCGGAAAATGATGAACTTTTAAAAACAGTGGCGATTACAAACCAAGATTATAAGAATATGCCACATGAACTAAAAGAAAAAATTTCTTTTCTTGTTGATTTAAAAAAAGCTAATATAAAAACAGAAGAGGAATTTGAAGAATATGTCAAATGGGCAAAAAATCTCGGTATTAAGGAAATTATCATCTGTGAAGACGAAGAAGCAATAATCGAGTATAAACAAAAAAAGGCACAGGAATTGGAAAAAAGGAATTTATGGCAGATTGAACAAATAAAATCAATTGGCCAAGGATCTAGTAAAACTCTACACAAAGCTGTGGAGAAAAAAATAAATGTTCCTTTATCCGTTATAGCTCCTCAAATATTACTTAAAGCGGGAATGCATCTTCAAATTACAAAAGCCATGTTAGAAGGAGAAAACTTGTACAAATTAACAACACTGAAATTAGGTGATTTTCAGGTTGTATTTAGAAGCAAAGTTATAAAAAATAAGAATTTAACATGGGAGATGGCAAGAAGCCACAAGTATATTTGTGAAATTAAATAATAATGTAAAAAAAGAGACTAAAATTTTAGTCTCTTTTTTTGACTGAACGGTCACGATAAAGTAAAACTAACTTTCCTATGATATAATTTTAATCAAGGAGAGGTAAATATGGTAAAAAATGAAAAATTAAAATATTATGATGCAAAGCATTTTAATAATCTAAAAGAAATGATTGAGTATTCAGCAGAAAAGTATGAAAACAATGTTGCTTTCATGGTAAAAAATAAACAAAAAAATGATACAATAGAAAAAATAACATACAAAGAATTTAAAAAAGATATTGATTCATTAGGAACAAAATTAATAAATTTAGGATTAAAAGGTAAAAGAGTTGCAATAATAGCAAATAACTGTTACGAATGGGCAGTTAGCTATTTAGCTGTTATAAATGGAGTAGGAATAATTATTCCACTAGACAAGGGCTTACCAGTAGAAGAAATTATTTTGTCATTAGAAAGAAGTAAAGCAGATGCCATAATATTTGATTCAAAACATATAGAAGAAATTTTAAAAGTAAAAGAAAAAAATAAAAATATACAAACATATATATGTATAGGCAAAACAGAAAATAATGATTTCTTATCATTTGAAAAACTAATAAATGAAGGAAAACAATTAATATCAGAAGGAAATAATGAATACATAAATGCAGAAATATCTAATGAAACAATGAGTGTAATATTATTTACATCTGGAACCACATCAAAAGCCAAAGCAGTTATGCTTTCACACAAAAATATTGCAGAAAATATTTATTCATTAAATTGTAGAGAAAAAATATATGAAACAGATGTATCACTTGCCTTTTTGCCATTTCATCATACATTTGGACTTACAGGTTTATTATTCTTTTTAAGTAATGGAACAGCAAATGCATTTTGCGATGGATTAAGACATATTCAAAAAAATTTAAAAGAATACAATGTATCAATATTTGTAGGCGTTCCACTATTACTAGAAGCAATGCATAAAAAGGTATTACAAGAAATCGAAAAACAAGGAAAAACAAAATTAATTAAAACTGCTCAAAAAATAAGCAGAGCATTATTAAAAATAGGAATAGATGTAAGAAGAAAAGTATTTAAACAAATTATAAATGGAATAGGTGGGAATTTAAGATTTGCAGTAAGTGGAGCCGCAGGAATAGATAAGCAAGTAGCAAAAGATTTTAACGATTTTGGAATTCTTGCAGTACAAGGCTATGGTTTAACAGAAACTTCACCGGTATTAATTGCAGAAGATATTAAGCATTTAAGACCTGGTTCAGTTGGAATACCAATTGAAAATGTTGAGATTAAAATAAATAATCCAAATGAAGAAGGAATAGGAGAAATAATTGCAAAAGGTCCAAATGTAATGCTTGGATACTATGAAGACGAAGAAGCAACAAAAGAAGTTTTAATAGATGGTTGGTTTTATACAGGAGATTTGGGCTATATAGATAAAGATGGATTTGTATATATTACAGGCAGAAAGAAAAATGTAATAGTATTAAAAAATGGTAAAAATATTTATCCAGAAGAAATAGAGATACTAATAAACAATTTAATTTATGTGTCTGAAAGTATGGTATATGGAACACCTAAGGGGGATGACTACACATTATCTGCTAAAATTGTATATTCAAAAGAATATGCAGAATCTAATTTTAAAAATATGAGCAAAGAAGACATAGAAGCAAAAATTTGGAAAGACATTAAAGAAATTAATAAAGGACTTCCAAATTATAAACACATAAAGAAAATTATTGTTACAGATGAAGAAATGGTAAAAACAACAACACAAAAAATTAAAAGATTTGAAGAAATAAAAAAATTAGATAAATAAAACAAAAACAGACCTTAAAATATAGGTCTGCTTTTTATATAATACGTATAACTAATAAACTTAAAAAAACATATGCATATCTATATACTGTATTTAATTTTTTATTGTTTTTATAATGCACAAAACTTTCTTCTAATGCACAATATTTATCTACAAAAGTTGTTATATAAGATTCTATGTACCTTGGTGGAATAATTGTAACTGGCCACATATGCTTTAAAATTATGTCTTTTTCTTTTTGATTTAAACTAAACAATTTCATTGAATTTTCAAGTGCGGTTCTTGGATGATGAAATGCGTGAAGTTTTTTTCTACCTGGCTGTTTTATACGCCAATCATATAAAAATAAATCATGTAACATTCCAGCACGTGTAGCAGAAACATAATCTAACTTTAATTTTTTACAAATAATATAGTTATATAAAGCTACTTTATAGCAATGATCAAAACAAGAAGTATCATAATGTTGCCTAAAATCATTCATTTTTTGTACAGTATTATTTTCAATTAAATCTTTTATTATAGACTTAAACTCATTAGCGCTAATTGCATTATTCATTTGTTATCCCCTTAAATTAATTAATATAATTCTATTATAACATATATATGAGTATTAATAAACAATTAGTGACTAATTTTAATAAAATATTAATAAAATTGACATTTTTCGTGTTCGATTAAAGCTTTTAGTATTTGAACAGCATTTGTTGCTGCGCCTTTTCTAATATTATCTGCTACAATCCATAAGTTAATTCCATATTTAACACTATAATCTCTACGAATTCTTCCTACATAAACATCATTTTTCCCAGATACAAGAGTTGGAAGAGGATATATGTTTTCATTTGGATTATCTAAAACAACTATACCAGGAGCTGATTTTAGAATGCCAATTAATTCTTCTAAATCAAAATCTTTTTTAAACTCAATATTAATACTTTCACAATGACAATTAGTAACAGGGACTCTTACTGCTGTAACTGTTACGGGTAATGAAGGCTTATCTAATATTTTTCTGGTTTCATTAATCATTTTCATTTCCTCTTTTGTATAACCACTTTCTTCAAATTTATCAATATGAGGAATGCAGTTATTAAAAATAGGATAAGGAAACTTTTTGGCAGGTTTCCCTTGCATTGTAGCTTTGAAATCTTCTATTCCATTTTGACCAGCACCAGACACTGCTTGATAAGTAGAAAAAATAATTCTTCTTAACTTATACTTTATATCTAATGGCTTTAAGGCCACCACTGCCTGAATTGTAGAACAATTTGGATTCGCAATTATTCCAGGATTTTCAAAAGCTTTATTAATATTAACTTCTGGAACTATTAAAGGCACATTATTTATCATTCTAAAAGCACTACTATTATCTATTACAGTACAACCGCATGATGCCGCAATAGGAGCATATTTTCTAGACACATCAGCACCTGCTGAAAATATTGCAAAATCAAAGCCATCATCAAACGAATGCTCATCTAGCTCTCTTATAGTATAATCATTTCCCATAAAACTAATAATCTTTCCAGCAGACCTAGAAGAAGCAAAAAAAGCATATTCAGATATAGGCAAATTCTCTTCCTCCAAAACTGCAAGAACAGTTCTTCCGAACCAATCCACTTGCTCCAACAAGAGCAAATTTAAATTTATTTTCCATAACACACCTCTTAAAATTTAATAATAAATTATATGATTAAAAAATAATTTTATGTGGGGACGTTTCTAAATGGGGTATAATACCCCACTGGGGACAGATCTATGGATAATATTACAAAAATCGCATTTACCCCATTGACAAGTCCTAGCAAAGTGTGATATATTATTTAAGCATATATTGTTTTGCAGAAAAACAAGAACGGAAAAACTTTAATCTCCTAGGGAAATAATGATGTTAGGGTGGTTAAGATAAAAAAGTATAAAGTTATGGTTTAAATTAAATATTTATAAAAAGGTAAGTTGGTAATTGTAAAAATACTAACATGCCTTTTTGTTGCCTAAAATAACAACTTATAAGGGTTCGGAGAATTGAGGAATTAGTTAGGGAAATCGTTATTTGAGACTTGAAATTGAGGAGCAGTAAAATTTGAAGTGTTATGTAAAGTGATCCTTAATCTAAGAAGGACTTTTCTTTTAGAATTTTTAGAAGTATTATAAATCTGCCAAAAAAAATTAAAAATGCATTTGCATTTATATTAATAGGGGTGATTTTTTTGTTAACAGATGTTAAACACGAAAAATGTGTACGTAAAACATTTGCGAGAATTGGTGACTATATAGAAATGCCAAATCTTATTAAAGTTCAAAAAGATTCTTATGAATGGTTTTTAAAAGAAGGATTAGGGGAAGTTTTAAAAGATATTTCTCCAATTGAAGACTATTCTGGAAATCTTGTACTTGAATTTTTCGATTACTACATGGAAGATAAAACAAAATATTCAATTGAAGAAGCAAAAGAAAGAGATGCTACATATTCAGCAAGATTACATGTAAAAGTAAGATTGATTAACAGAGAAACAGGAGAAATAAAAGAACAGGAAATTTATTTAGGTGATTTCCCTATTATGACAGATAGCGGTACATTTATAATAAATGGTGCGGAAAGAGTTGTTGTAAGCCAATTAGTTCGTTCACCTGGATGCTATTATGCTTCTGATTATGACAAAACTGGTGCTAAATTATATACATCAACTGTTATGCCAATTAGAGGAGCATGGTTAGAATATGAAACAGATGCAAACGATGTTTTCTATGTAAGAATAGATAGAACAAGAAAACTACCTGTTACATGTTTATTAAGAGCAATAGGATTAGAAACAGATACACAAATTATGGAATTTTTTGGTGAAGATAAAAAATTAATAGCTACAATCAACAAAGACCCAATTAAAACAGCAGATGAAGCTATAATTGAAATCTACAAAAAACTAAGACCAGGAGAATTACCAACAGTCGATGCAGCAAGAAATCTATTTAGCGGAATGTTTTTCGACAATAGAAGATATGATTTAGCAAAAGTTGGTAGATTTAAATTCAACCAAAAATTATGTTTAGCAACAAGAATAACAAATCAAGTAGCTTTTGATGATATTGTAAATACAGAAACTGGTGAATTAATTGTAGAAAAAGATACTGTAATTACAAAAGAAATCGCAGAAGAAATTCAAAATTCTGGAATTAACAGTGTAGATGTAAAAGTACATGACCAAAGAGTTAGAATTATAGGAAATGGAACAGTAGATATTCACAAATATTTACCAAATGTAGATTTATCTAAATTAAAAATTAAAGAAAAAGTAAATTTTGCTGTATTAAAAAATATTATAGATAATACAGAAGAAAGTAAACTTGCAAAAGCAATAGAAGAAAGATTAGAAGAATTAGTTCCAAAACACCTTACAACAGAGGATATTTTAGCTTCTGTTAACTATTTATTAAATCTACAATATGGACTTGGAAAAGTTGATGATATAGACCACTTAGGAAACAGAAGAATAAGATGTGTTGGAGAACTTCTTCAAAATCAATTCAGAGTAGGACTTACAAGACTAGAAAGAGTAGTTCGTGAAAGAATGACAATACAAGACTTAGATGTTGTAACACCACAAACATTAATTAACACAAAACCAATTACATCATCAATTAGAGAATTCTTTGGAAGTTCTCAATTGTCACAATTTATGGACCAAACAAACCCACTTTCAGAATTAACACATAAAAGAAGAATTTCAGCATTAGGACCTGGTGGATTATCAAGAGAAAGAGCAGGATTCGAAGTTCGTGACGTTCACTATACACATTATGGTAGATTATGTCCAATTGAATCACCAGAAGGCCCAAACATAGGACTTATATCAGCACTTTCTTCATTTGCTATTATAAATGAATATGGATTTATAGAAACACCATATAGAAAAATAGACAAAGAAACTGGAAAAGTAACAGATCAAGTAGAATACATGACAGCAGATGTTGAAGATGGATACATAATAGCGCAGGCAACAGAGCCAATGGATGAAGAAGGAAGATTTATAAATAAAAGAATAAAAGTTAGATATTTAGATGAAGTAACAGAAGTTGAAAGAGAAAAAGTAGATTATATAGACATATCTCCAAAACAATTAGTTTCTGTTGCAGCAGCAATGATACCTTTCTTAGAGCATGATGACGCAAACCGTGCATTAATGGGAGCAAACATGCAAAGACAAGCTGTTCCTTTATTAATACCAGATTCACCAATTGTTGGAACAGGTATTGAATATAGAGCAGCAAAAGACTCTGGAATAACAGTACTAGCAAAAGAAGATGGTACAGTTGAAAGAGTTACAGGTGATGAAATTGTTGTTAAAAATAAAAAAGGAGAAAAAACAACATATAAATTACGTAAATTCAAGAGAACAAATGGTGGAACATGTATAAACCAAAGACCAATTGTTGTAAAAGGTGAAAAAGTAAAAGCAAATGATGTAATAGCAGATGGACCTTCAACACAAAATGGAGAAATGGCACTTGGTAAAAATGTTCTAATAGCATTTACAACATGGGAAGGATACAACTATGAGGATGCTATATTATTAAATGAAAGACTAGTTAAAGAAGATGTTTATACATCAATACATATAGAAGAATATGATTGCGAATGTAGAGACACAAAACTTGGACCAGAAGAAATAACAAGAGACATACCAAATGTTGGTGAAGATAACTTAAAAGACTTAGATAGCGAAGGAATTATAAGAATAGGTGCAGAAGTTAGACCAGGAGATATTTTAGTAGGTAAAGTAACACCAAAAGGTGAAACAGAACTTACAGCAGAAGAAAGACTTTTAAGAGCAATATTTGGAGAAAAAGCAAGAGAAGTAAGAGATACTTCACTTCGTGTACCACATGGAGAAGCTGGAACAATAGTTGATGTTAAAGTATTTACAAGAGAAAATTCAGACGAATTAGGCCCAGGTGTAAATAAAGTTATAAGAGTATACATAGCACAAAAAAGAAAAATATCTGTTGGAGATAAAATGGCTGGACGTCATGGTAACAAAGGTGTTATTTCAAGAATATTACCAGAAGAAGATATGCCATTTATGCCAGATGGAACACCAGTAGATATAGTTCTAAACCCACTAGGTGTGCCTTCACGTATGAATTTAGGACAGGTACTTGAAGTACACTTAGGAGCAGCTGCTAGAATGCTAGGAATGAAAGTTGCAACACCAGTATTTGATGGCGCATCAGAAGAAGATATAGAAGAATTACTAGAAAAAGCAGGACTAAGCAAAGATGGTAAAACAATACTATATGATGGAAGAACAGGAGAACCATTTGATAAACCAATAACAGTTGGGGTAATGTACATGTTAAAACTTCACCACTTAGTTGATGATAAAATACATGCTCGTTCAACTGGACCATACTCATTAGTTACTCAACAACCACTTGGAGGTAAAGCACAATTTGGTGGACAACGTTTTGGAGAAATGGAAGTTTGGGCATTAGAAGCATATGGAGCTGCACATACATTGCAAGAAATTTTAACAGTAAAATCAGACGATGTTGTAGGAAGAGTTAAAACTTATGAAGCTATTGTTAAAGGAGAAAATGTACCAGAACCAGGAGTACCAGAAAGCTTTAAAGTATTAATAAAAGAACTACAAAGCTTAGGACTAGATGTTCGTTTATATTCAGAAGACAACAGAGAACTAGAACTAAAAGAAAATATAGAAGATGCAATAGACATAGGATTAGATAATGGAAAAGCATCAGCAGAAGACATAGTTTTAGATGATGAATTTATAGAAGCAGATGACATGCATGAAGAAAATCTTGAAGATGATGAATACTACGACGATGATGACTTAGCAGAAGATAATATATTAAATGATGAAGATATATTAGATGATGACGAAATGTAACTGAATATTTTATATTTCTAAAAGTAAATATAGGTAAACTTTATAATATGCACAGCAGTGTAAACCTATATTTACAAAAATAGAAATATGCCAAATAAGAATAAGGGGGGCACTTATCTGTGGACGAATTAGAAGTATTCGATAAAATAAAAATAGGATTAGCATCAGATGAAAAAATAAGAGAATGGTCAAAAGGTGAAGTTAAAAAACCGGAAACAATTAATTACAGAACATTAAAACCAGAAAAAGATGGTCTATTTTGTGAAAAAATATTCGGACCAACAAAAGACTGGGAATGTCATTGTGGCAAATATAAAAGAGTTAGATATAAAGGTATAGTTTGCGACAGATGTGGAGTTGAAGTTACAAAATCAAAAGTTAGACGTGAAAGAATGGGACATATAGAACTTGCTGCACCAGTTGCACATATATGGTATTTCAAAGGAATACCAAGTAGAATAGCATTAATGCTAGATATATCACCAAGAAGTCTAGAAAAAGTTATTTATTTTTCTGCATACATTGTAACAGATAAAGGAACATCTGGACTTACAAAATGCCAAATACTAAATGAAAAAGAATACCATGAAGCAGAAGAAAAATACGGGAAAGGTTCTTTCAAAGCCGAAATGGGAGCAGAAGCTTTAAGAAAACTTTTAGCAGAAATAGACTTAGAAAAATTAGCAGAACAACTAAAAAAAGAATTAGCAAAAGCTAGTGAACAGAAAAAAGTAAAAATAATTAAAAGACTAGATACAGTAGAATCTTTTAAACTATCTGGAAATAGACCAGAATGGATGATAATGGGAGTTATACCAGTAATACCACCAGAAATAAGACCAATGGTACAATTAGATGGTGGAAGATTTGCTACATCAGACTTAAATGATTTATATAGAAGAGTTATAAACAGAAATAACAGACTAAAAAGATTACTAGAATTAGGAGCACCAGAAATAATTGTAAGAAACGAAAAAAGAATGCTACAAGAATCAGTTGATGCTCTAATAGATAATAGCAGAAGAGCAAGACCAGTTACAGGAGCTGGAAATAGACCTTTAAAATCATTATCTGATATGCTAAAAGGAAAACAAGGTAGATTCCGTCAAAACTTATTAGGTAAGAGAGTTGACTATTCAGGACGTTCTGTTATAGTTGTAGGACCTGAACTTAAAATATATCAATGTGGTCTTCCAAAAGAAATGGCAGTAGAACTATTCAAACCATTTGTTATGAAAGAATTAGTAAGCCGTGGAATTGCTCATAATATTAAAAATGCAAAAAGAATGGTAGAAAAATTAAAACCAGAAGTATGGGATATATTAGAAGAAGTTATAAAAGACCATCCAGTAATGTTAAACCGTGCACCAACATTACATAGACTTGGTATACAAGCATTCCAACCAATACTTGTAGAAGGAAGAGCAATAAAATTACATCCACTTGTATGTACAGCATTTAATGCTGACTTCGACGGTGACCAAATGGCTATACACGTACCATTATCACCAGAAGCACAAGCAGAAGCAAGATATTTAATGCTTTCTGTAAATAACTTATTAAAACCACAAGATGGTAAACCAGTAACAGTTCCAACACAAGATATGATTTTAGGAAGTTACTATTTAACAATGCAAATTGATGGCGAAAAAGGCGAAGGTATGTACTTTAAAGATAAAGATGAAGCTTTAATGGCGTATCAAAATGGAGACCTAGAATTACATGCAAAAATATTTATAAGAATGTCTAAAAAAATGCCAGACGGAACAGAAAAACATGGAAAAATAGAAACAACAGTTGGTAGAGTTATTTATAATGAAGGAATCCCACAAAACTTAGGATTTGTAGATAGAACAAAACCAGAAAATGAATTTAAGTTAGAAATAGATTTCCCAGTTATAAAGAAAAATTTAGGAACAATTATAGCAAAATGTATAAATGCAAATGGATTATCTGTAACAGCAGAAGTTTTAGACTATATAAAATCAATAGGATACAAATACTCAACAAAAGGTGCTATAACAGTGTCTGTTGCCGACGTTGCAGTTCCAGAAGCTAAAAAGCAAATATTAGAAGAAGCAGAAAAGAAGAAAGACGAAATCTTAAAACAATACAGACGTGGTTTAATAACAGAAGAAGAAAGATATAATGAAGTAATTAAAGTTTGGGAAAATGTAACAGATCAAGTTACAGAAGCTATGAAAGCAAACTTTGATGACTTAAATCCAATATACATGATGGCTCAATCAGGAGCAAGACGGAAATATGAACCAGTTAAGACAAATTGCAGGTATGCGTGGTCTTATGGCTAATACATCTGGTAAAGCAGTTGAAATTCCAATTAAATCTTGTTTCCGTGAAGGTCTAGATGTTCTAGAATACTTCATTTCTTCACACGGTGCTAGAAAAGGTCTTGCAGATACAGCCCTAAGAACAGCCGATTCAGGATACTTAACAAGAAGACTTGTTGATGTAAGCCAAGACATAATAGTAAGAGAAGAAGATTGTGGAACAACAGAAGGAATTGAAATTACAGACATAAAAGATGGAAATCAAATAATAGAACCACTACATGAAAGACTAGTAGGAAGATATTTAGTAGAACCTGTAAAACACCCTGAAACAGGTGAAGTTATAGCAGATACAGAAACATTATTAACAGATGATTTGGCAAGCAAAATAATAGAAGCTGGAATAACAAAAGTAAAAGTACGTTCAAGCTTAGCTTGTAGAGCAAAACATGGTGTATGTTGTAAATGCTATGGTATGGGATTAGCAACAAGAAAAGAAGTTAAAATAGGAGAAGCAGTAGGTATAGTAGCAGCTCAATCAATTGGCGAGCCTGGTACACAGCTTACAATGAGAACATTCCATACTGGTGGTGTAGCTGGTGGAGATATTACACAAGGTCTTCCAAGAGTTGAAGAGTTATTCGAAGCTAGAAAACCTAAGGGATTAGCAGTAATTTCTGAAATTGCAGGTACAGTATCTATTGCAGACGACAAGAAGAGAAAAGAAGTAACTGTAACAGGAGAAGGAGACGCTAAAGTGTATACAATAAGCTTTGGTTCAAAACTAAAAGTTAAAGAAGGAGACCATATTGAAGCCGGAGATCCAATTACAGAAGGTTCAATTAATCCAAATGATATTTTAGCAATAAAAGGACCAGCAGGAGTTTATGAATACTTAATTTCAGAAGTTCAAAAAGTATATAGAAACCAAGGTGTTGATATTAACGATAAGCATATTGAAGTTATTGGTAGACAAATGCTTAAAAAGGTAAGAGTAGAAGACAGTGGAGATTCATCAATGTTCCCAGGAGCATTAGTTGATATGTACGAATTTGAAGACGAAAAT
This sequence comes from uncultured Clostridia bacterium, assembly GCA_944389425.1. GTDB lineage: Bacteria > Bacillota > Clostridia > TANB77 > CAG-508 > UMGS1864. The sequence continues at coordinate 7,729 of CALXMH010000001.1, read as the reverse complement.
AAAAAACTAGTAGAAGAAGGAAAGAGACCAGCAAAAGGAAAACGTGTTCTACTTGGAATTACAAAGGCATCTCTTGCAACAGAAAGCTTCCTATCAGCAGCTTCATTCCAAGAGACAACAAGAGTATTAACAGACGCAGCAATAAAAGGAAAAGTAGATCCATTATTAGGACTAAAAGAAAACGTAATTATAGGAAAATTAATTCCCGCAGGAACAGGAATGCAAGTTTATAAGAATTTGCATATTAATACAGAGGAAACAGAATCTAGTGGAAATAAGGAAACAGTTCCAGTGCAAGAGTAACAGATAAAAAACATCTCAAATTTGAAGTTTGAGATGTTTTTTTGTTTCATTGTGGACAGATCTATATTTTGAAAAAAAGTGTAGACAAATTGTAAGGTTTTGTATATAATGTTTACATTAGATATAACGAAAGAAGGAGTTGAATTAAAATGGCTGGAAGTGGCTTAGGAGTACACACACACACACACAGGTAGTTTATTAGAAAAATTAAATAGGAGAAATATATAGATTATTAAGGCATATGAACTTAGCTTGGTGGCTAGGTTTATGTGTCTTTTTGTATTTTTGTGTTTGGCTTTTTAAGTTAGCCGCCCAAGAAGTTAATATATATTATTTCTTGCCTCACATGGCTTTGCGGGAGGGAGTCTGCGACGTACAACTTCCTCGGACTTCAAAATAATATATATTAACTTCTTGGGCTACTCTACCTAATAAAATTATTTATTAAATTTAATAAAATAGCGGTATAAGGTTAGCAGTTTTTGAAGACAATATGGTAAGATATAAAATATAAAAACAAAAGAAATGAGGAATTAAGAAAATGAAAGAAAATAAATTAAGAAACAGAAACGGAATAACATTAATAGCATTAGTAATAACAATAATAGTGCTATTAATATTAGCAGGAGTAGCAATAGCTACTTTAACAGGACAAGGAAATATAATAGGAAATGCCGAAAACGCAGTGGGCAAATACAATAATAGCGTAGCAAATGAGCAACAATTATTAAATGAAATAGAAAAATATTTCATAGAAAATTCAAATATTAAGGAAGATGACGAAGTAGACAATACAGATGACCAATGGGTAAGTGTTGGAGAAATTTTCCAGAATGCAAGTCCATGGGATGAAGAATATGATCCAAACAAATTACACATTGGAGATTTTATTGCCTATGATGCTGGAATATGGACACAGGATGAAATAAACAATATAAAAGTTGGTTTAAAAGGAAGTGAAACAACTGCAAACGGCAGTACAGATTTACCAACAGAAAATTATCAATTTGGTGGCTTTACAGCGGGAATGAGTAAAAATAAAAGTGTGGTTCAAAATGGATATGTACAAGAAGTAACAGAAAATGGTCAAAAACAACCATTAGAAGGCTGGAGACTATTCGATGTTAATGAAGATACCAGAGCAATAACACTAATATCCGCAGGAGTAACAGAATATTATAATCATCCTGAATCAGTAACCTTTGAAAATTTTAGAAATATACCAGATGAATTCGCAAGAGGATATACATCTAATTACTTATTAACAAATAAAGTGGATTTGGGATTAGATGTTTTATATGAGTGGGAAGACAGATTAAATCTAGAAGGAACAGGCTTAATAGAAGGAATGACATTAAATTTACAACCAGATTACTATAAAGAAAATTATACTACTAGAAGTTGGAATGCTTATTTAAATGAAGCACAAGGCGCAGTAGGAACAATGATATTAACTAAGGAACGATTGTATGATTGGTTCGCAAAGAGATTTGGAGGATTTGATGTTATTTTTGAAGATACAATGTATGATTTAGAATATAAAGTAGGACATAATATAGCGTTAACAAATAGTGATAATGAATTTTGGCTACCTAAGCATACAGAAATAGGAATATCAGAAGAAGAGAATATTGTAAGCTTTATGCCTGATAATGGTTTTATACAAGATGGAATGTATGGAGGAACGCTAGGTATAAGAACAATAGTTATATTATCTCCTGACGTAAAAATTTCAAAAGAAAGTATAGATGTAAAGAAAATTAAAGGAGATAATTGGAGTGAAGAAATCAAAATATGGGATTTAAAATATAATGAGAAAGAAGAAACCAATAAAGAACAACTTACTGTTACATTTTATATAGATGAAAATAATATAATTACAAAGAAAGTAAAATTTGGAGAATCTGTAACTCCACCAGAAATAAATGGAGAAATAATCGAAAGATGGAGAACTTATACAAGTTTATCAGATTCCATAGTAGACCTAACAAATATAACGGAAGACATGTATCTATTTCCTGCAACATAAAATTTGAAAAATTTTAAAAAAAATGCTATAATTATATTTATAAGCGACATATTCGTTTTTCGAATTTTTTTGAAAGGGAGTGACATTATGAGATTTTTTGGCAGCAAATCAAAAAAATTTGTTGTAGGTGCAATTTTTTTGGCGGCTATGCAGTTTAATGTGGCTTCTGCGTGCTCGGTATTTTATAGCATTTTAGTGGATGATGCTAATCCGGATGTTGTTACCTTTACTTTTGAAGGTAATCGGCATGCAGTTGAGCTTGAGTTAATGAAAAGGAAATCTAATGCGATTAGGAATGGTATTCTCGATAATGTAACTGTTTATACAAATATGGATACCGATTTTTCAAAAGCGTCTATTGATGTTTTAAGAGATCCTCAAAAGGAAGTAAACTTTGTAGAATCTAGATTCTATGAAGGCAATATGAGCAAAGTGGATTCAATTTTAATTAATTCATCTGACTATTGGGAAGTATGCCATTATTATGCTTACCAGAATAAGGAAGGTAGAAGTAAAGCAGAACTTGCATTAATTAAAGCTGTTGATTAATTTAAACCTACATAAACAGAGAGACAAAGTTGCCTCTCTGTTTATATTTAAATTAAGGAGTTTTTCATGAGAATAAGAAGAAAACCATGGGCAAGACCAGAACTTGAGGAGTGCAAGTATTTTATAGACAATCCAAAGGAAATGAAAAATAATTGGAGAAAGTGTTTTAATAATGATAATCCTATTCATGTTGAACTTGGATGTGGTAAAGGTGTATTTTTAGCTGATTTGGCTATTAAGCATTTAGATATAAATTATATTGCAATAGATATTAAAAGTGATGTTTTAGGATATGCTAGAAGAAATGTTGAGGCAGTATATACAGAGAATGGACAAAAAGTGGAAAACGTTGTTTTAACTGCTTATAATATTGAACAAATTTTAGATATTTTTGGAGATAAAGACCAAATTGATAGGATATACATAAATTTTTGCAATCCATGGCCTAAGGCTAAACATAATAAAAGAAGATTAACACATACAAAACAGCTTGAATTATATAAAAAGTTTTTAAAACCAAATGGGGAAATATTTTTTAAAACTGATGATGATGATTTGTATTTGGCTACTTTGCGTTATTTTGAGGAAAGTGGATTTAATATTTTTTATAAAACAACAGATTTGCATAATGATAAAAATGAGGAAAATGTTTTAACAGAGCATGAAATTATGTTTATGGAGAAAGGAATTAAAATAAAAGCAATAAAGTCAATTTACAGCTAAGATTAAATTGAGTGTTTTTGTAATGGGGGTAAAGGCGAAAAAGTATCCATACCAAAAGATTAACATATATTAATCTTTTGGTATTATCTTATAATGTCAAATTTTGTCTTAATTTGACGGACGATTTTTATTGAAAGATTAGGCAATATATGATATGCTTATAAGTATTCAGGTGTTTTTCTTGATACCTAAAATTTTTAATTTCAGTAGAATATTCATTCTGGCAAAAAATCAATTTTAAAAATTAAATGTAAATAAATATAAGAGTTTTAAGCTTATTTGTTTTTGAAGAAAAATATATTATCTCACGACTATATCTATTCTGATTTTAAGTATTTTTAATAATTCTAATGTTTATTTACAAAAAGGAGGACGTTAATGAAAAAAGAATTATTAAAACCTAAAATAGATGTGGTATTTCATGCATTATTTAGACAAGAAAATAAACATTTAACAGAAGCATTAGTAAGAGAAATATTAGGAGAGAATGTGAAGGTAATAAGAACAAATATAGATAGACATATAGATATAAGTGATCCAGACCAAAAGCTAGGAATTATGGATTTAAGAACAGAATTAGAAGGAGGAATTAAGTGTAATATAGAAATACAGTTAGTAGAGAAAACAGCACAAATTAATAGATTTCTATATTACTGGGCGAGCGCATATTCTGAACAAATGAAAAGAGGTGGAAAGTATACAGAGCTACATAAAACTATAAGTATAATAATATTAGACCATGAAATAAGAGAATTAGAGGGAATAGAAGAATTAGGTACAAAATGGCAAATAAGGGACGAAAAAACGGGAAAGAGAATATTGACAAATCAGTTGGAATTAGTTATATTAGAGATACCGAAAGCAAAGAGAATATACAGAGAAAACAACCAAGATAAAATAAGTCAATGGTTAATGTTTTTAGACGACCCAAATATGAAGGAGGTGTCTGATATCGTGGAGGAGAACAAAGAAATAAGAGAGGCAAATGACGAATTGGATAAAATGAGTGGTGATGAAGAATTAAAAAGGAGAGCAGAGCTTAGAGAAAAATACATAAGAGATAGTCAAGCAGAATTAGAGTTTGCAGAGAGAAAGAAAGCAATGGATATTGCTAAGAATTTGATTAAAAAAGGCCTAGATATAGATTTTATTGAGGAGACTACGGGATTGGATAAAGAAACAATAGGAAAATTGAAAAAAGGGTAGACAAGGGAAATATTTTTGTATATAATGTAAGCATGAGATAGAACAAAAGAGGGGAGTTTGTAATATGAGAACAAACGCTAAAAGCCTTGCAGCTGTACACACACACACACACATGTAATTTATTAGAGAAGATAAAGAAGATGAATATATAGATTTTAAAGACATATAAGACTTAGTTTTGTACTAGGTCTATATGTCTTTTTGTTTTGCCTATTTTGTAGATTGGCTTTTTAAATTAGCCGTCCAAATAGATAAATAATATAGAAAAACTAAGGGGAGGAATAAATAGTGAAAAGAACAAACGGAATAACATTAATAGCATTAATAATAACCATAATAGTACTACTGATATTGGCAGGAGTAACATTGAATTTTATAAGGACTGGGAATATATTTGGAATAGCAGGAATAAGCACAGAAGAATATAGAAAAAGCCAAATAAAAGAAAATATAGAAGTAAGTATATTAGATACCCAGCTAGAAAAAGGAAGAGAAGTAACATTAGATGAAATAATAGATGGATTAATAGAAAAAGGAATAACAACAGAAGAGGGAAGCGATAGAGAAAATGGAACAGTAATAACCGAGGAAGGATACATAGCAGGAATAATAGAGAAAGAAGAAGGAGGCTGGGAAGTAGTAATAGGAGAAAAAGGAGAAATACAAACAAGCCTAACATGTGAAGTAATACCAAGCCAATTAACAAGTAAAGTAACAGTAAAAATAGAAGGAAAGATATTAGGAGAAGGAATAAAGGAATTAGTATTACCAAATGGAGAAGTAAAAACATATGAAAGTGGAACAAAGAAAATAAATGAAGAATATGAAATAACAGCAAATGGGACATATACAATAAAACTAATAGGAAATAACGGAACAGAGATAGAAAAAGAAATAAATATAAACAACATAGTAGAAGGAATAATATCAATAGTACCAAGCACGAATAAGCCAAGTAAAAAAATAACAATAGAAGTAATATATCCAGAAGGAAGCGATAGTTTAACAAAAGAAATAAGCATAGATAATGGGAAAAGCTGGAATGAATATACAGGAGAAATAGAAATAACACAAAACACAACAGTACAAGCAAGACTAAAAAACGAAACAGAAGTAATAAAAGCAGCAACCCTGACAATAAGCAATATAGACACATTATCACCAAATAAATTTACCCCAAGTGCAACATCAACAAGTAATAGTATAACAATAAGTGGTAGTACAGAAGACCAAGAAGCAACAGAAACAAGTGCAAGTAGTGGAATAGCAGAATACTATTTCAGTAAAGATAATGGAGTAACATGGGTAAGCAATACAGATAAAACAAGAACAAGTTATACATTTACAGGATTAACCCAAGGAACAAATTATACTTTAAAAATGAAAGCAGTAGATAAAGCTGGAAATGAGATAGTAACAGAAGCTATAACAAAAGCAACAACAAGTATAGCCGGAGAAGGAAGTATAACAATAACGCCAAGTACAACAGGATGGACAAACAAAGATATAACAATAACAGTAACATGGCCAAGTGATACATCAGGACTAACAAAACAAATAAGTACAGATAATGGAGGAACATGGAAAACATACACAGGAGAAGTAACAATAAGCAGTAATTGTACAGTAAAAGCGAGATTAATAGATAGTACAAACCAAACAGGAACATCAGCAAGTGTAACAATAAGCAAAATAGATAAGCAAGCACCAACAGCCCCAGTAATAACAGGAGGAAGCACAAGCTATGCAACAAGTAGAACAATAAGTGTAAGTACAGTTCCAACAGAAATAGGAAGTGGAATAGCATATTATGAATATTATCTAACAAGTAGTAGTACAGCACCAACAACCGCAACTACAGCGACAGGAAAAGTAGGAACAACAGCAAATGATAAGAGCAAAGTATTTAATACAAATTATGCAGGATACTATGTATATTATAGAGCAATAGATAATGCAACAAATAAAGGAGCATGGTCAACAGCACAAAGATTGTATATAGATATAAATAAACCAACAGTAACAGCAAAACAAAGTAGCGTAACAATTGAACAAGGAGCAAACAATAGCATAAGTGGATACTTTACCACAAATAAAAATGGAAATGCAGCAATAACAAGTACCACATATAAAGAAGGAAGTACAACAGTAAGTAATACAAATACATTAAGTGTAGGAACACATATAATAACCTGTACAGTAACAAAGGCAAATGAACTTTCAGCAAGTGCAACAATTACAATAGTGGTAGAAAAATCAGGAATGAATTCAGAAGAAATAGCAAGCAAACCAGAAGAACATTTTGGAGGAGAAGTAACAAATTATAAAACGCCAAGTGGAGACCCAAATGTAAAATGGAGAATATTCTATGCAGATGAGGAGAATGTATATTTAATAGCAAGTGATTATATACACCTAGATTATGCGCCAACATCAGCAAATAACACATTATATGATAATGGAAATGGATACGAATTATCGTTTGATGATGTTAAAGATGACTATACAGGTTCAGAAAACATAACCGACCCAAGAATAACGAAATGGATAAATTACGTAAAAGATAACTCAGAGGCGAAAGGTAATAGAATACAGTCAGTAGCATTTATGTTAGATGAGGCAAGATGGAGTGCAAAGTATGCAAAACCAGAATATGCGGAATACGCAATAGGAGGACCGACGTTAGAGTTATGGTGTGCATCATATAAAGCGACACACGATAGATATGTAGAATGTTCATATGATGATACAGGGTACTTAGTAAAATGGAGTGATAGTACAAGTAGTCCAAGTTACAGTGTAAGTGGAGCAGAAGATGATGAAGACTTATATTATATAAAATTGTAAATTGTATAATAAAACTAGTCAAAAATTCTCAAATAAAATTGAGCAAATTTGACTAGTTTTTTTCTTTATCTT